>NZ_CP123228.1:1813146-2417528 GCF_029855045.1 Piscinibacter sp. XHJ-5 | reverse complement strand
TCGAGCAGCGCCGCGACCATGTCGGGCACCTCACCCAGCCCGAACAGCGTCTTCTCGTCACCGAAGCGCAGCGTGAGCACCGCATTGACCGCGCCGCCGCGGGTGCCCTTGGGCAGCAGCGCCGCCTGCACCCCGCCCACGCTGAAGCGTTGCGTGCGGCGGTCGATGTTGGCCGGCGTGGCCTCGAAGGCCTCGGCGACAGCAGCCGCCTCGGCTGGCTTGAAGCTCTTGAGCTGCTCGGCCACGTTCACCGCCGCCGGCGTGGGCGGCCGCTGCGGCTTGTCCGTGGGCAGGTAGACGCCCAGCGTTCGGTTGGTGTTGAGCAGGTACTGCGTCGCCACGCGCTGCACGTCGGCCAGCCTGGCTTCGCGCACCCGGTCGCGCAGAAGGAAGAACAGCCGCCAGTCGCCTTGCGAGATCGATTCGCTGAGCGCGAGTCCGACCGCTTCAGGGTTGGTGAACGAGAGCTCCCAGCCCTTCAGCCACTTGGCCTTCGCGCGGTCGAGCTCGTCCTGGGTCACCGGCTCGCTGGCGGTCGCTTCCAGCGTCGCGACCATCTCGGCGCGCGCCTTGTCGACGTCCTGTCCCGGCGCGAGCTGGGCACCGAAGATCGTGTAGCCGGGATCGGCGGCCGCTTGCGTCGAAGCGAAGACGCCGGCGGCGAGCTGCTTCTCGGTGAGCCGCTTGTGCAGGCGGCCCGACGGCGTGTCGGCCATCACCAGCGCCAGCAGCTCGATCGCCGCATAGTCGGGATCGGGGCCGGCCGGCACGTGGTAGCCGGCGAACAGCAACGGCGAGCCGCCGACGCGGCGCACCGTCACGCTGCGCTCGCCATCCTGGGCGGGATCGAGCGTGTAGAGCAACGGCAGCTTGCGCGTCGGCTTCCTGATCTTGCCGAAGGTCTTCGTGATCAGCGCGAGCGTCTTCGCCGGCACGAACTTGCCGGAGACGACGAGCGATGCGTTGTCCGGCTGGTAGTAGGTGCGATAGAAAGCCTGCAGCCGCGGGATGTCGACATTCTCGACATCGGCGCGTGCACCGATCGACGACTTGCCGTAGTTGTGCCAGTCGTACATCGCCGCCAGCGTCTTCTTGTACAGCGAGCGCTCGGGGCTGTTCTCGCCCATCTCCATCTCGTTGCGGACCACCGTCATCTCGGTGTCGAGGTCCTTGCGCGCGATGTAGCTGTTGACCATCGCATCGGCCAGCCAGCCCACGTACCAGTTGAGGTTGTCCTCGTCGGCCGAAAAGCTCGCGTGGTAGTTGGTGCGGTCGAACCAGGTCGTGCCGTTGGCGCGCAGGCCGCGCTTCTGGAACTCGGCCCAGACCTTGGGATGGCTCGGCGTGCCCTTGAACATCATGTGCTCGAGGAGGTGAGCCATGCCGGTCTCGCCGTAGTTCTCGTGGCGCGAACCGACGCGGATGGTCAGGTTGACCGTGGTGGTGGGCTTGGAGTCGTCCGGCACCAGCAGCACCTGCAGCCCGTTGGGCAGGCGGTACTCGTCGATGCCCTCGACCGACATGACCTTGGAGACACCGGCCGGCAGCGGCTGGGCGGCGGCGGGCAGGAATGACGCGCAGGCGATGAGCACGACGCAGGCGAGGCGATGCAGCATGGCGGTACGGGTGCGTGGGAGATGCGGGCCAGTGTAGAGCGCGCCCGTTGCCGTGTGTTCCGCGCATGAAAAAGGGGAGCCATCGGCTCCCCTGGTGGTGGCGGGCAGCGCGCGGCCTACTTCTTCTTGCTGGCCGCATAGGCCGCGATGCCGGAGGTGATCTCGTTCTTCGCGGCTTCGGGACCTTCCCAGCCCTTGACCTTGACCCACTTGCCCGGCTCGAGGTCCTTGTAGTGCTCGAAGAAATGCGTGATCGCCTTCAGCCGCATCGGGTTGATGTCCTCAGGCTTCTGCCAATGCGTGTAGATCGGCAGGACCTTGTCGATGGGCACTGCGAGCAGCTTGGCGTCACCGCCGGCCTCGTCGTCCATCTGCAGCACGCCCACCGGCCGGCAGGTGACGACGACGCCCGGGGTGAGCGGGAACGGCGTGATCACGAGCACGTCGACCGGGTCGCCGTCATCGGACAGCGTCTGCGGCACGTAGCCGTAGTTGCACGGATAGTGCATGGCGGTCGTCATGAACCTGTCGACGAACATCGCACCGGTCTCCTTGTCGACCTCGTACTTGATCGGGTCCGCGTTCATCGGGATCTCGATGATCACGTTGAACTGCTCGGGCGCCTTCGCGCCGGGGGTCACGTTGTGCAGGCTCATGGTGTGGTTCGGCAAGAGGGGTTTCGGGGAAAACCCGAATTTTACGTGCCGGTCTTGCAAGGTCCTGACTGGCGCGGATGCATCGCGCCACGGTGGAAAACCACCATGTGCGGCTCGTTGCCTTGTCCAGGGGCTTCCCGTAGCATGCGCTGCGCTGATCCGAGCGCCCGGCCGCAACGGCATCCACAAGGGCGCACACCTCAAACCAGTTCCCCGGAGAGAGAAGGAGATTCCGTTGACAGCAACTTCCGCAGCGCTGTATTTCGCGCTCGCCTGCGGCGTCGCCGCGGTCGTCTACGGCTTCGTGCAGCGAAGCTGGATCCTCGCTCAGAACGCCGGCAACCCGCGCATGCAGGAGATCGCCAGCGCCATTCAGACCGGGGCGGCGGCTTATCTCGCTCGGCAGTACCGCACCATCGCAATCGTCGGCGTGGTGCTTGCAATCCTCATCGGAGTCTTCCTCGACACCACCACCGCGGTGGGCTTCGTCATCGGCGCCGTGCTGTCAGGCGCCTGCGGCTTCATCGGCATGAACGTCTCGGTGCGCGCCAACGTGCGCACGGCGCAGGCCGCCACGCAAGGCATCGCGCCCGCGCTGGCCGTCGCGTTCAAGGGCGGTGCGATCACCGGCATGCTGGTGGTCGGCCTGGGCCTGCTGGGCGTGACGATCTTCTTCTGGTTCATCACCGGCAACGGCAACCTCACGCCGGACAAGAGCCTGGCCAACGCGCTGAAGCCGCTGCTGGGGCTGGCCTTCGGCTCGTCGCTGATCTCCATCTTCGCGCGGCTGGGCGGCGGCATCTTCACCAAGGGCGCCGACGTCGGCGCCGACCTGGTGGGCAAGGTGGAGGCCGGCATCCCCGAGGATGATCCGCGCAATCCGGCGGTGATCGCCGACAACGTCGGCGACAACGTCGGCGACTGCGCCGGCATGGCCGCCGACCTGTTCGAGACCTACGCCGTGACGTTGATCGCCACCATGGCGCTCGGCGCGCTGATGGTCGCGATGGCGCCGCTTAACGCGGTGGTCTACCCGCTCGCGCTCGGCGGCTTCTCGATCATCGCGTCCATCATCGGCTGCAGCGCGGTCAAGGCCTCGCCCGGCATGAAGAACGTGATGCCTGCGCTTTACCGCGGCCTGCTGGTGGCCGGCGTCATCTCGCTGGTCGGCTTCTACTTCATCACCACCTGGGTGATGCCCGACAACGCCATCTACCAGAGCGGCTCGCAGCTGCGGCTGTTCGGCGCATGCGTCGTGGGCCTCGTGCTGACCGCCGCCATGGTGTGGATCACCGAGTACTACACCGGCACCGACTACAAGCCGGTGCAGCACGTCGCGCAGGCCTCGACCACCGGCCACGGCACCAACATCATCGCGGGCCTGGGCGTGTCGATGAAGTCCACCGCCTGGCCGGTGCTCTTCGTCTGCATCGCCATCTGGGTCTCGTTCTGGCTGGCCGGCCTCTACGGCATCGCCATCGCCGCCACCGCCATGCTCAGCATGGCGGGCATCGTCGTCGCACTCGACGCCTACGGTCCCATCACCGACAACGCCGGCGGCATCGCCGAGATGGCCGACCTGCCCGACAGCGTGCGCGACATCACCGACCCGCTCGACGCGGTGGGCAACACCACCAAGGCGGTGACCAAGGGCTATGCGATCGGCTCGGCCGGTCTGGCCGCCCTGGTGCTCTTCGCCGACTACACGCACGCGCTGGAGGCACGCGGCATCCACCTGAGCTTCGAGCTTTCCGATCACAAGGTCATCGTCGGCTTGTTCCTGGGCGGCCTCATTCCCTACCTCTTCGGCGCGATGGCGATGGAAGCGGTGGGCCGCGCGGCGGGCAGCGTCGTCGAGGAGGTGCGCCGCCAGTTCCGCGAGATCAAGGGGATCATGGAGGGCACCGGCAAGCCCGAGTACGGCCGCGCGGTGGACATGCTCACCTCGGCGGCCATCAAGGAGATGGTGGTCCCCAGCCTGCTGCCGGTCGTCGTGCCCATCCTGGTCGGCCTGCTGCTCGGACCGGCGGCGCTCGGCGGCCTGCTGATGGGCACCATCGTCACCGGCCTGTTCGTCGCGATCTCCATGTGCACCGGCGGCGGCGCATGGGACAACGCGAAGAAGTACATCGAGGACGGCCACCACGGCGGCAAGGGCTCCGACGCCCACAAGGCGGCGGTGACCGGCGACACCGTGGGCGACCCGTACAAGGACACCGCCGGCCCGGCGGTCAACCCGCTCATCAAGATCATCAACATCGTCGCCTTGCTGATCGTGCCCCTGCTGCCCATCGCAGCCACCAGCGGCACCTCGGCGCACGGCTCGCCGACCGCGGTGACGACCGCGGCACCCGCGCCGGCCGCCTCGGCATCGGCGGCCAGCAAGTAGCCGCCCTTCGAGCCCTCTCGAGAGCCCGCTTCGGCGGGCTCTTTCCTTGCTGCGTGGCCCATGAACCATGGCCGCGCCCAACCCCATCCGCAAACCTTCGCCGGCAAACACTGCCGACACCGCGCAAGACTTACACGCTCTGGAGTCCTTGCGCGAGTCGGCATCCGGCTGCCGCGAATGCCCGCTCGGCTTTCACGCGACGCAGACGGTATGGGGCGAGGGGCCGGTGCGTGCGCCGCTGATGCTGGTGGGCGAGCAGCCGGGCGATCAGGAGGACCGGCAAGGCCATCCCTTCGTGGGGCCGGCGGGACAGCTGCTCGATCGCGCACTGGCCGAGCTCGGCTGGCCGCGCGAGGCGCTCTACCTCACCAACGCCGTCAAGCACTTCAAGTTCGAGATGCGCGGCAAGCGGCGCATGCACAAGACGCCGGCGCAGCGCGAGGCCGCGGCCTGCCTGCACTGGCTGGAAAGCGAGATCGAGCATGTCAGGCCGCAGGCCGCCATCGCACTGGGGTCGACGGCGGCGCGCCAGCTGATGGGCTACGCCGTGCCGGTGATGGCGCAACGCGGCCACTGGCTCGAGCGCGAGGACGGGCTGCGCGTGCTGATCACGCTGCATCCGTCGGCGTTGCTGCGGCTGCGCGACGAGGACAGGGCCGAGGGCTACCGGCTGTGGCTGGCGGACCTGAAGCAGGCGGCCAAGCTCATCGGCAGGCTGCGCTGACGCCCCCCGGCCGTGGCGCTCGGCGCGTCAGTGGGCGCGCAACCAGGCCAGCTTGGCTGCGTACAGGTCGTGATCGCGCCGCGTCGTGCTGTTCTCCATCGCGCGCTCGAGGTGCTGGTTCGCCCGCTTGACGTCGCCGAGCCGGAAGTTGGCCAGCGCCAGCCAGTAGTGGAACTCGTGGTAATAGTCGGCGCGCGCCACCTCCTTGCCGAACCAGTCGCGCGCGGCCTTGAAGTCGTTGTGCGCCATCGCCTGCAGGCCGAGCTCGAAGAAGTGGAACGGCGGATGCGGCTCGATCTGCGCGAGCCGGCGGTTCAGCTCCGCCGCCTCGGCAAGGCGTCCCTGCTGCGCCAGCGACTGCGACAGGTTGTGCATGGCGCGGGTGTTGGCCGGCTCCTGCGCGAGCACGGCGGTGAACACGCGCTCCGCCTCCACCGGATTGCGGTGGCGCAGGTACACCACGCCGAGCGTGTTGTAGGCGGCCAGGAATGCGGCGTCCTGCTTCACCGCCTGGCTGGCCCACGCATAGGCGTCGTCGAGCCTGTTCTGCACCAGCGCCTCGGCGGCGCGGTTGTTCATGTACATCGCGACGACCGTGCGCTCCGACAGCGTGCGCGTGCGCAAGCCGCGCAGATCGTCGGGCGGCAGGAAGTCGATCGTCACGCTGCGCTCGTCGACGCCGCTGCGAAAGTCCATGGGCCGCGCCCCGACCGTCACGTTGACGTGCGCGCTGCGCAAGACGAGGTCGCCGCTGCGGCTCCACATCTCCTCGAGAAAGGCGCTCTGGTACTCGATGCGCAGGCCGATCTCCTTGGCGAAGGCCGCGGTCATCAGCACCAGCGACAGGCAGTTGCCGGCACGCGCGTCGAAGGCTTCCGCCGCATTGCGCGTGCGGCCGCCGTCGTACTCCAGCTTGAGCTGCCCCGGCCTGACCAGCGCGTCGACCAGGGCCCGCTGACGGCCCTTGCTGCCGAAGCGCGGGGCGATCTCGTGGCGCAGATACAGGCGCATCGCGTCGCTCATCGCGAACACGTCGTCGGCGCGCGCGGGCTGCGACGGCGCAGCGAAGAGATGGTCGTGCAGCAGGGGCTCGGGCAGCGCCGTCAGCGGCGCCTGCGCGCAGCCCGCGAGGAGCAGACACCAGAGCAGGACGATCCGGATTCGCACGTGGGGCCTCTTGTCGAACAGGCATGAGAGCACGAACTCCCGCTGCGCGGGGTCCGTGTTTTTCCGCGGTCACCAGGCGCGCAGCGCCGGCGGGATCTTCTGCTTGAAGGCTTCGAGGCCGGGCCCCACACGGTGCACGCGCACCCTGTCGCGCTCGTAGCCGAAGATCGGATACGAGCCGAGGTCGGCGCTGCGCTGCGGACCCGTGATCACCAGCCGCACGCCGCGATCGCGGGCGAAGGCGAGCGCCTTCTCCAGCTCGACGATGGACCCGTCCGGATGGCCGCTGATGTTGCAGCTCGTGCACAGCGGGGCGCAATAGTTGTGGCCACCCCAGATCGGGTCGGGCGCGCCGGTCAGGAAGGACGCCTCGATGCGCTCGAACAGCGATCGATGCAGGCCGTTGAGCAGCACGCCCTGATGCGTGCCGCCGCGTATCGTCGGCGAATCGAAGTCGAGGCCGCGAAAGCGCACACGGCTGAAAGTGCCGGTCATGCGCATGAAGTCTTCGGCCTGGCTGAAGCCGGGCGGCAGGTGCGCCGGATCCGCCTGCGCCAGGAAGCGGTCCAGCGAGCCGATCGCGGTCCCGTAGTGCTTGCCGGGCAATCGTGTCTTGGCCCGGTCGAGCTGCGCGGCGCCGGCCGTCGTGGGCGCGGCCAGCAGGACGAACACTGCCGGCAGCTGCACGACGACGGGGCGCTCGTGGATCTCGGCGACTGCCATCGACATCGCGTCGCGGTGCCGGATGTCGACCAGCCTCATGGCAGCGCAGCTGCGGTGCGAGACCGCTCGCCGTGGCGCAGCAACGCGCCCGCGCCGGCGATGGCCGGTGGAATCCCGAGCAGGCGCAGCAGCGCGAACACGCTTGCCGTGGCCGCACTGAGCACCGGCAGGCCCAGGCGCTGCTCCGCCTCTTCGACGACGTCGAGCGAGGGCATCTGCACGCAGGCCGATATGACCAGCGCGTCAGAGCCCGAGAAGTCGAGCTGCGCGGCGAGCGACAGCAGCTTGGCCGCATCGAGCCGGCCCACCGCGGCGTTGTCGACGACCTCCAGCGAGCGGCTTTGCACCACCTGCACACCGCATTCGGCGAGCGTGGCGGCCACGCGGTCGGTGAGCGAGCGGCGATAGGGGGCGATCATCGCGATGCGCCGTGCGCCGAGCCACTGCAGCGCCGTGACGAGCGCACCGGCGCTGCTGACGATGGCCGGCGCCGCCGTGTCGCAGCTCGCCGCCCGCGCCGTGAGGCGCGCCTGCGTCTCCAGCAGGCCGGGCTTGCCGCCGGACATCCCCGCCACCAGGCAGGCATACACGAGCGCGTCGACGCGCGCATCGCACAGCATGTCGACGGCGCTGTCGGCCGCCTCGTTCATCTTCTGCAGCGCCTCGGGCGTGACCTGTCGCAGCCGCAGGCGCGCCGAGTGCACGCTGAAGCGGTGCCCGCTCGCCAGCTGCTGCCGACGCAACAGCTCGGGAACCTCGAGCTCCATCGTCGTGTTGGAGCTGGGAACGATCAGGCCGACGCGATACGGCGCCCGTCGTGCGTTCATGATTCGGCCCTCCTCTCGAGGGCATACGGAATCCCGCGGCGGATCCGGACAGGGTCTGCGCGCGATCTACCCGTTCGCGATGCGGCTCACCAGCGCCTTGGTGAACGCCGCCGTGTTCGCCGAGCCGCCGAGGTCTCCCGTTCGCACGCCGTCGACGTTGAGCGTGTCGGCAATCGCACGGCGCAGCCGGGTGGCCGAATCGGGGAGCCGGCAATGGTCCAGCATCATGGCCGCGGCCAGCAGCAGCGCCGTGGGGTTGGCCATGCCCTTGCCGGCGATGTCGGGCGCCGAGCCGTGCACCGCCTCGAAGATCGCGGCGTCGGCACCGATGTTGGCGCCGGGCGCCATGCCCAGGCCACCCACCAGGCCGGCGGCCAGGTCCGACAGGATGTCGCCGAACAGGTTGGTCGTGACCAGCACGTCGAACTGCCACGGATTGAGCACCAGCTTCATCGCGCAGGCGTCGATGATCACGGAGTCCATCGCGATGCGGTCCTTGTACTTGCTTTCGTGCAGCTCCTGCGCCGTCTCCAGGAAGATGCCGGTCAGCGCCTTCATGATGTTGGCCTTGTGCACGATGGTGACCTTCTTGCGGCCTGTCGCGATCGCATGCTCGAAGGCGAACTCCAGCAGCCTGCGGCTGCCCTGGCGCGTGTTGACGCCGGTGGCCATGGCGACCGCGTGCGGGTCGTCGTCGATCTGGATGTAGTGCTCGTGGCCGATGTACAGGCCCTCGAGGTTCTCGCGCACGATCACCAGGTCGATGTCGTCGTAGCGGCCGCCCGGGATGATGGTGTGCGCCGGGCGCAGGTTGGCGTAGAGCTTGAACGCCTCGCGCAGCCGGACATTCGAGGACCGGTAGCCGCCGCCCGAAGGCGTCTCCAGCGGGCCCTTGAGGGCGAGCCGCGTGCG
This sequence comes from Piscinibacter sp. XHJ-5, assembly GCF_029855045.1. Lineage (GTDB taxonomy): Bacteria > Pseudomonadota > Gammaproteobacteria > Burkholderiales > Burkholderiaceae_C > Albitalea. The sequence continues at coordinate 2,408,514 of NZ_CP123228.1, read as the reverse complement.
CCGGATGCTGTCGAGCGTGATCGCCGGCAGCGGGTCGCCCGCGGTCTTGACGCCCTCGAGGCCGGCGATCTGGCGATCCCACTCGAAGGGCGCGCCCAGCGCGTCGAGGGCGGCCAGCGTGGCGTCGACGATCTCGGGACCGATGCCGTCGCCGGGAATGAGCGTGGCGGGAATGCGGGGGGTGGACATGAGGAGGCTTTCGGGTCGGCTGGGGGAATCTCATCGAGGATACCTGCGGGAATGTCGTTTGCAGCGACAGGTTCGAGATGAAGCTTGCGACCCTCGTTTGCTGTGCGTTCTTCGCCTCCTGCCTGACAGGCTGCGGCGCGCCCGATCCCCGGGTGGCCAGGCAGGTGGCGATCATCCCCCCGCCCGCCGACTTGCCGGCCCCGCCGCCCGAAACGCCGGCGGCGTCTGCGCCCGCTCGCGGCGAAGCGCCCGCGCCTGCCGAGGCGTCTCCCGTCGAGCCACCCGCGCCGACGGTGCAGGCCGAAGCGGCCGCGCCACCGCCCGCGCCACCGCCCGCGCCCACGCCGGTCGCCATGCCGCAGCCGCCCCGGCGGGCCGACGTCCTCTACTTCAAGTCGGACGCCTACAAGGTCGACGGCCGGTATCGCGCACTGCTGGAGTCGCATGCACGCCGGCTGAAGGCCGAGCCGCGCCTTCATCTGATCATCGAGGCCCACGCCGACAGCCGCGGCGACCGCGAGTACAACCTGGCGCTGAGCAAGAAACGCGCGGAGACCGTCGCCAAGCACCTCCGGCAGCTGGGCGTGCCCGCGCGCCAGCTCGAGATCGTCTATCGCGGCGAACCCGGTGGCGAGCGGGTTGCTGCGGCCGAGCGGCGGGTCGAGCTGCTCTACCAGACGCGCTGACGCAGGCCGGCCGCGCGGGGCGCTTGGCGCGGACCTCGGTGCCGGGGTATGCCGTTTGCCTCGTCTCGCTCCATGAACATTGCAGCGAGGGAGTCCCAGCTCGGCGCGGCCGCCTCCTCGGAGCCGCCGCTGCCACGCTTTGCGCAGATCGAGCCGATCGGCCGCTGCAACCTGGCTTGCAAAATGTGCACGGTGAATCACCGTGGCGACGAGGTCGGTGAGATGCCGCTCGAGCGCTTTCGCGAGCTGCTGGACCAGATGCCGCAGCTCCAGGAGTTGCACCTGCAAGGCCTGGGCGAGCCGATGCTGCATCCGCGCTTCTTCGACATGGTCGAGCTTGCGGCAGCGCGCGGCGTCCGCGTCTCGGCCAACACCAACCTCACGCTGCTCACGCCGCAGCGTGCGCACCGCTGCATCACCAGCGGCCTCGCGGCCTTGTCGGTGTCGCTCGACGGCGCGACCGCAGCCGTCTACGAGGACATCCGCCGCAAGGCCTCGTTCGCCAAGGTGATCCGCAACCTCGGCCGCCTGGTCGACGAGCGCGACGCCGCCGGCAGCGCGCTCGAGGTCCGTGGCGTGATGGTGCTGATGCGCAGCAATCTCGAAGACCTGCCGGCGCTCGTGCGCCTGCTGCACGCCCACCGGGTGCCCGAGCTGCTGGTGCAGCGGCTGTCGAACGACCTGCACCAGCCCGACCTGCCGGCGCGCTACATCCCCATCCGCTCCTACGTCGAAGACGCGGAGCTGGCGGGCCCGGATCTCGGGCGCGCCGCGGCCGTCTTCGCCGAGTCGCGCAGCATCGCCCACGAGCTCGGCCTGCGCCTGCACCTGCCGCGGCTGTCCGCCGGCAGCGAAGGACCGCGCTGCACGTGGCCGTCGGACGGGATCTACATCACCGCGAGCGGGGACCTGCTGCCTTGCTGCATGGTCGCCACCGCCGACCGGGCCACCTTCGGCAAGGTGTTCACCCGCGAGGGCGCCGCGCAGGGCGGCCTCGCGGCCCGCTGGCACGGCGAGCCGGCACAGGCGTTCCGCCATGCGCTGGCCGGCGCCGACCCGCCGACCGTGTGCCGTTCCTGCGCGCTGTACCACGGCACGTTCTGACGACGGAGGTTCTCGTGGCTAGCGAAGTCGACGGCACGCATCAGCACGCCAAGAGCGGCAAGCTCTACACCTACCAGGCCGAGTACTCGGTCGCGGGCGCCGACATCCGCTGGCGCGCCAAGGTGCAGCAAGGAGAGGACTTGTGCGCCACGCCCGACGGCACCATCGCGACCGGCACGCCGGCCGCCGAGGCGTTTGCCGAACAGGCCGTGCGCGACGCGGTGGTGACGGCGATCGACCTGCTGGAGGATTCGGCGGGCCTGTAGATCGGGTGCAGCGCAACCCCTACAGGTCGCCGACCTTCCCGAACATCTCGCGCACCGGTCGCATCTCGGGCAGCACATAGACCACGCCGCGGCGCTGGCCCAGGGTGGGACGCACCACGTCGTCGTAGAAGTCCACCGGCACGACGATGCAGCCGGCCGACACGCGCTGCGCGTCGGGACGGCCAGAGGCCAGCCGCTGCAAGCGCGCGTCGCGCGCTGCGTCGGGGCGTACCCGGTGGATGGCCAGCGCGGCGGCATAGTCGACCCAGACGACATGCTCGCCCACGTGGTTCTCGCCAGGCTCGGTGACGAAGCGGCCGGCCGGCGTGGTGCGGTCGGCGACCGGAATTCGCGCCGGCGGCACGTCGCCTATGCCGGGCACCGAGTGATCGCCGCGGGCCATGCCCAGCAACGCACGTGTCGCGCCGACCAGGTGCCCGCGGGCGTCGTAGATGAAGACGCGGGCGTCCTTCTTGTCGACGACCGCGAAGGGCATTCCGTGGTTGTCGCGGGTGGCCAGGATCCACTGCAGCGCAAAGCGCGCATCGGCCGACATCGGCTCGCCGGCGCTGGCCGCGGTGCGCTCGAACGCCTGCACCGGCAGCGCGCCGCACACACCCATCCACGCCACGGCAACGGCGACCAGCGCCTTGCGCCACACGACCATCCGCAAACTCCCGACTCGTTCTTGGGCGAGCCTCGCCGATGCAGCGCGTCGCCGGGCTTCATGCTATGCGGGAGCGGGTCGGGTGGGGTTGCGAAGTTTGCGCAAAACGCACGCAAGCCGCGGGCGGCCTGCGCGACGATGTCAACCGCGGTCAGGCCGACGCACGGCGCGCGTCGACGCTGAGCGGACCGGCGCCGAGTGCGGCGACCAGCAGCATGCCGCCCGCGATGGCGAGGTTCTTCATGAACATCAGCTGCTGCACCATCTGCTGCGCTTCGGGCACCGCCCAGAACTTGTGGAAGATCACGCTGGCCAGCAGGGTGAACAGTCCGAGCGCGAGCGCAGCCCAGCGCGCGTGGAAGCCGACGATCAGCGCGACGCCGGCCACGACTTCGAGCAGGCCGACGATCACCGCCAGCAGCGAGGCCGCCGGCAGGCCGGCGCTGGCGATGTAGCCGGCGGTGCCGGCGATGTTGCCGAGCTTGGAGACGCCCGAGGTGATGAAGATCAGGGCCAGCAGGATGCGGCCGATGAGCACGAGGGGAAGCTTGAGGGAGTCGAGCATGGTGGAAGTCCTGGATGAACGTCGGCGGCAATGGGCGCCGGTCAGCCGGAATTGTCCGCAGGCATGGCGGGGCACGGCGCCAGAGGATTTGGCGCCGGCATTCGAAAGGATTGAATGACGGCGCGTGTCAGCCGTAGGCCCGCACCGGCAGCGGCCCTGCCGGCGGCGCCGCACCATGCGGCGGCAGCAGGATGCCGCGGTCGACGCGCCGGATGTCGGTGTGGCCGCAGAAGGCCATCGTCAGCTCGAGCTCCTTCTGGATCAGCTCGAGGCACTTGCTGACGCCGGCCTCGCCGAGCGCGCCCAGCCCGTACAGGAAGGCACGCCCGATCAGCGTCCCGCGGGCGCCGAGCGCGACCGCCTTCAGCACGTCCTGGCCGCTGCGGATGCCGCCGTCCATCCAGACCTCGATGCGCGAGCCCACCGCCTCGGCGATGGCCGGAAGCGCGCTGATCGACGACGGCGCGCCGTCGAGCTGGCGGCCACCGTGGTTGGACACGATCAGCGCGTCGGCGCCGCTGTCGCGCGCGAGCCGCGCGTCCTCCGGGTCGAGGATGCCCTTGAGGATGAGCTTGCCGCCCCAGCGGTTCTTGATCCACTCCACGTCGCCCCAGTTGAGCGCGGGATCGAACTGCTGCGCCGTCCACGAGCTGAGCGAGGACATGTCCGCCACGCCCTTGACGTGTCCCACGATGTTGCCGAACTGGCGTCGCTTGGTGCCCAGCATGCCGAGGCACCAGCGCGGCTTGGTGGCGAGATTGATCAGGTTGGCCAGCGTGGGCTTGGGCGGCGCCGACAAGCCGTTCTTGATGTCCTTGTGGCGCTGCCCGAGGATCTGCAGGTCCAGCGTGAGCATCAGCGCGCCGCACCTGGCGGCCTTGGCGCGCTCGATCAGCCGCTCGATGAAGTCGCGGTCGCGCATCACATACAGCTGGAACCACAACGGCGCCTTGGTGTGCGCGGCCACGTCCTCGATGGAGCAGATGCTCATCGTCGACAGCGTGAACGGCACGCCGAAGGCCTCTGCCGCCCGCGCGGCCAGGATCTCGCCGTCGGCATGCTGCATGCCGGTGAGGCCCGTCGGCGCCAGCGCCACCGGCATCGCCGTGTCGACGCCGACCATCGTCGTGCGCGTGCTGCGGTTCTCCATGTTCACCGCGACGCGCTGGCGCAGCTTGATGGCCTGGAAATCGGCTTCGTTCGCGCGGTAGGTGCTCTCGGTCCACGAGCCGCTGTCGGCGTAGTCGTAGAACATTCGCGGAACGCGCCGCTGCGCGAGCACGCGCAGGTCTTCGATGTGGGTGATGGGGCTCATCCGGGTACTGTAGCCAGCGGCCGCAACGCCCGGCGTGAATCCCGTTGCGCTGTCGCGTGAAGCGTTTTCACAGCGACTGCTTCAGCCATTCGACGAACGCGGCGCACTCCCAGCGGTCCAGCGCTCCCGCCTTCCAGCACAGGAAATAGTGGTGCGGCGACGCGACGCTTCGCTGCGACAGCCGCACCAGGCGGCCGCTGTCGAGCCAGGCGGCGCCGAGCTGCAGCCGCATCAGCGCAACGCCGAAGCCGGCCACCGCGGCATCGAGCACCAGGCCGATGTCGTTGAACTGGGAGCCGCCGGCCGGCTCGTCCAGCGTGATGCCATTGGCGGTGAACCAGGTGCGCCAGGGCTCCAGCGGACAGCGGATCAGGCGGGCACGCTGCACGCACTCGGCGCTGTCGAATCCGTCGAAAGGCCCCGCCTCGTTCAGGTAGTCGGGGCTGCACACCGGGCACACCGCGTCGGACTGCAGCCGCACAGACTCGCGGTCGGGCCAGGGCCCGGTGCCGAAGCGCAGCTCGATGTCCGCCTCTTCGGCCGTCACGTTGAGCAGCGGGATGGTCACCTGCAGGATCAGGTCGATGTCCGGATAGGCATGGCGAAACAGCGCCAGCCGCGGCAGGAGGACCTGGCGGGAGAAGGTCGGCGTCACCGCCACGCGCAGGCGCGTCGCGCCGGCGCCAGCGGCGCTGCGTCCGGGGATCTGCTGCAGCGCGCTCAGGGCCTCGCGCACGCGCAGCAGATAGGCCGCGCCTTCGACGCTGAGCGAGAAGTCGCTGCGCGCGAAGAGCTTGAAGCCGAGCTGCGACTCGAGCTGGCGGATGCGGTGGCTGACGGCGCTCGGCGTGACGCTGAGCTCCTCGCCGGCGAGCGTCACGCTGCGCACCCGCGCCAGCGTCTCGAAGGCGAGCAGTCCCTGGATCGGCGGGATGCGGGGGGCGCTCATATCGGGCGAGTATGACCCTGCTTGCGGCGAGTCGGCACGGGCGCGGCATGCTGCATCGCATGACGCCGCTCACCACCGCCGCCGCCCTTCCCGCCCAGCCGATCAGCGCCGAGGTGCTCGTGGAAAAGTACGCCAAGGGCGACGAGCGCACGGCTGCGGATGTGCATCGCCGCGTCGCGCGCGCGCTTGCCGAAGCCGAGGCGCCGCAAGCGCGCGGCGCCTGGGAGGCGCGCTTCCTGCAGGCGCTGGAGCAGGGGTTCATTCCGGCCGGCCGCATCCATTCCGCCGCCGGCACCTCGCTGTCGGCCACGCTCATCAACTGCTTCGTGCAGCCGGTGGGCGACGCGATCTCGCAGGATGACGAGGGCCATCCGGGCATCTACACCGCGCTCACCGAAGCGGCCGAGACCATGCGCCGCGGCGGCGGTGTCGGCTACGACTTCTCCCGCATCCGCCCGCGCGGCGCGTGGGTCAGCAGCATGCAGTCGAGCGCGTCGGGTCCCGTGTCGTACATGCGCGTGTTCGACCGCTCCTGCGAGACGGTGGAATCGGCCGGCGCCCGCCGCGGCGCGCAGATGGGCGTGCTTCGCTGCGACCACCCCGACATCGAGGAGTTCATCCACGCCAAGGACGAAGGCGATCTCGCCAACTTCAACATCTCGGTAGGCCTGACCGACGCCTTCATGCAGGCGGTGCAGGACGACGCACAGGTCGAGCTCGTGCACCGCGCGACACCCGGCCCGGCGCAGCGCGAGCAAGGCGCCTGGCAGCGCAGCGACGGCGCGTGGGTCTACCGCACGCTGCCGGCGCGCGCACTCTGGGACCAGATCATGCGGTCCACCTACGACCATGCCGAGCCCGGCGTGCTGTTTCTCGACCGCATCAACGCCGACAACAACCTGTCGTACTGCGAGAGCATCACCGCCACCAACCCCTGCGGCGAGCAGCCCCTGCCGCCCTACGGCAGCTGCTGCCTCGGATCGATCGACCTGACGCGCTTCGTTCGCGATCCCTTCGAGACCGGCGCTCGCTTCGACGAAGAGTCCTTCGCCGCGCTGGTGCACGTCGCGGTGCGCATGCTCGACGACGTCATCGACGTGACGCACTGGCCGCTGCCGCGCCAGCACGACGAAGCTCGCAACAAGCGCCGCATCGGACTCGGCTTCACCGGCCTGGGCGATGCGCTGGTGATGCTGAACCTGCGCTACGACAGCGAGCCCGCTCGCGCCGCGGCGCGGCGCATCGCGGAGGTGCTGCGCGATGCGGCCTATGCGGCATCGGTGGACCTCGCGATGGAGCGCGGCCCGTTTCCGCTCTTCAATGCCGACCTGTTCCTGCAGCGCGGACGCTTCGCGTCGCGGCTGCCGGCGCCGCTGAAGGAGCGCATCCGCGCGCACGGCCTGCGCAACTCGCACCTGCTGTCGGTAGCGCCCACCGGCACCATCAGCCTCGCGTTCGCGGACAACGTCAGCAACGGCATCGAGCCGGCCTTCTCGTGGACCTACCTGCGCAAGAAGCGCGAGGCCGCCGGCACCTTCAAGGAATACGCGGTGGAGGACCACGCCTGGCGGCTGTACCGGCATCTGAAGGGCCCCGATGCGCCTCTCACGCCGGCCTTCGTGACCGCCCTGCAGATGAGCGCCGAGGCGCATCAGCAGATGGTCGCCGCCGTCGCGCCTTGCGTCGACACCTCGATCTCGAAGACCGTCAACGTGCCGGCGGACTATCCGTACGCCGAGTTCCAGGACCTGTACCTGCAGGCCTGGCGCGCGGGGCTCAAGGGCCTGGCCACCTTCCGTCCGAACAGCGTCCTCGGCTCGGTGCTGAGCGTCGAGCCGGCGCCCGCGCCCGGGCCGGTCACGCTCGCCGACCAGCGGCTCGCGCTGGAGCGCACGCCGCGCGCCGTGCTGGCGTCGCTGCGCTGGCCGGGCCGACCGGAGATGCCCGCCGGCAACGCCGCGTGGACCTACATGGTCCGTCATCCGTTCGGCGAGTTCGCGTTGTTCATCGGCGAGCTCGACGAGGGCGCGCCGACGCCGTTCGAGGTGTGGATCAACGGCGCCGAGCAGCCGCGCGGGCTGGGCGCGCTGGCCAAGACCCTGTCGATGGACCTGCGTGCGAAGGACCCCGCCTGGGTGCGCCTGAAGCTCGATGCGCTGGCCACGGTGCAGGAGGAGCGATCGTTCGAGATGCCCTTCCCGCCGCACGGCGAGCCGCGCCGCTTCCCCGGCGTGGTGGCCGCCACGGCCGCGGTGATCCGCTGGCGTTGCGAGCAGCTCGGGCTGTGGAAGACGGAGCCCGCGTCCACGCCGGTGCTCGATGCGATGTTCAGCCGCGAGGAGCCGCACACCGGCCCGAACGGCACGCTGGCCTGGACGGTCGACATCCACAACCCGGCCAGCGACGAGGCGTTCACCCTCACCTTGAAGGAAGTCGTGCTGCCCGATGCGCAAGGCACGCGCATCACGCGGCCGTGCGCCATCGGCTTCTCGGGCAACTACCCGCGCGCCATGGACGGGCTGGCCCGCATCCTCTCGCTCGACATGCGCGTGCTCGACCCGGCATGGATAGGCATGAAGCTGCGCAAGCTGCTGAACTACGCCGAGCCGCTCGGCCAGTTCATGGCTTTCGTGCCGGGATTGCCGCATGGCCAGCGCCGCCAGCAGACCTGGCCGTCGACGGTGGCTTACATCGCGCGGCTGATCATCCATCGGCACGCCATGCTCGGCGTGCTCGACGAGGCGGGCTATCCGGTGCAGGAGATGGGGATCCTGCAGGTGCCGGCCGGCGACACCACCTCCCCGGAGCCCCTCGCCGGCGCGCGCTGTCCGGAGTGCGGCAACGCGACGCTGATCCGCAAGGACGGCTGCGAGTTCTGCACCGCCTGCGGCCACATCGGAAGCTGCGGATGAGCCACGACCTGCAGCGCTTCGCCGAGGCGCAGGACCCGCTGATCGAGCGCGTGCGCGAGGAGCTCCAGCGCGGCGCGAAGACGTCGCACTGGATGTGGTTCGTGTTTCCTCAGCTCAGGGCGCTGGGACGCAGCGCGACCGCGCGGCACTACGGCATCGAGTCGCTCGCCGAGGCCCAGGCCTATTGGTGCCACCCGGTGCTCGGGCCGCGGCTCAAGGATTGCGCGTCACTGGTCCTTGCGGTCGACGGCAAGACGGCGCACGAGATCTTCGGCTCGCCCGACGACCTGAAGCTGTGCTCCTGCATGACGCTGTTCGAGCGGGCGGCGCCGCAGGAGCCGGTGTTCGGGCAGGTTCTCGACAAGTACTACCGCGGCGAGCGCGACCCGCGGACCTTGGCGCTCCTGCAAGGCGATGGAGCGCATTGACTGCGATGCGAATGGGGTGAGCTCCGGCCTAAGATGAATCCGAGGGCGACCCTGCCCGCCTCCACAAAGGACCGCCATGCCTACCTATCAATACCGCTGCGAGAAGTGCGGCAAGGTCTTCGAGCACGTGGAACATGTCGACGAGCATGTGGCCGTCAAGCTCAAGTGTCCCCAGTGCGGCAGCGAGGCCATCCAGCACCAGCCGACCCAGTTCTTCGCCCGAACCTCGAAGAAGAGCTGAGCGCGTCGGATGCTGCGTCTCCCGCCATGCGGCAGACGCAGTGCCTGACGTGCCCCCGCCCGCCTACGATTCCATCGAGGGGTCGTAGCGACCGCGTGCCGCCGCGCCGTTCAAGCGGGCCCGCTTCAGCAGCGCCTGCTGGGCCTGCGCCGTGTGGGCAGCCCGCCCGCGCCACGCCTCCAGCACCGTCTGCTGCAGCGCGCGGCCGTAGGAGAAGCTCAGCAGCCAGGGTTGAGGTCCCTGGCGGTTGATGGCATCGAGGTGGGCCGTCGCCTCCACCGTCGTCTGTCCGCCCGACAGGAAGAACACGCCGGGCACCGCGGCCGGCACGGTGCGGCGCAGCACCTGCACCGTCCGCGCGGCGACTTCGCCGACCGGGGCGGGCGAGCCCTCGCTGCCGGCAACGACCATGCTCGGCTTGAGCAGCATGTGCTCCAGCGCGACGCCATGGCGATGCAGCGCATGGAAGACCTGGTGCAGCACCGCCTCGGTCACGTCGGCGCAGCGCGCGAGCGTGTGGGCGCCGTCCATCAGCACCTCGGGCTCGACGATGGGCACCACGCCTTCTTCCTGGCAGATCGCTGCGTAGCTCGCCAGCGCATCGGCGTTCGCCTGGATGGCAAGGCGGCTGGGGAGCGTGTCCGACACGTTGTAGACGGCTCGCCACTTGGCAAAGCGCGCGCCCTGCGCCTTGTATCCGCCGAGGCGCTTGGCCAGCCCGTCGAGGCCTTGGGTGATCTCGTCGCCGGGTGCATGCGCCAGCGGGATCTTTCCTGCATCGACCTTGATGCCGGGCACGATGCCGCCGCGTCTCGCCAGCTCGGGCAGCGGCGTGCCGTCGTCGGCGAGCTGGGCCAGCGTCTCCTCGTAGAGGATCACGCCGCTGACGAACTCGCCGAGCCCCGGCGTGGACAGCAGCAGGCCGCGGTAGGCGCGGCGGTTCTCGTCGGTCGATTCGACGCCGATGGACTTGAAGCGCTTGGCGATCGTCGGCCCGCTCTCGTCGGCAGCGAGCAGCCCCTTGCCGGGCTGGACCAGCGCCTCGACCGTCGCCCGCAATGCGTCGCGATCGTCCATGGCATGACGTCCTCAGTGCGGGCTCGCGCTTCCCGGGTCGAATGCCAGTGGATGACGGCGCACCAGCGCGAGGCCGGCTTCGGTCAGCGCCGCGGACTCCATCAGGGCGCCGCGTCCCTTGGCGTGCACGGCTCCGAGGTCGTGCAGCAAGCGCAGGTGGCGGTGCAACGCCTCGGGCTCGCAATGCACCTCGCCGGCGAGCGCGTTCAGGTTGATCGCGATCGGATAGGCCTCTGCGAGGGTGCCGAGCACGGCGCGGGTCAAGTTGGAGGACTGCATCACTCTCCCTTGCGCAAGTCAGGGTCGCGACCTTACGCCTGACGCCAAGCTGACAAGCACCGGGGTTACCCGGAAAGGCCGGGCTTCCCCCCGGTTGTCGGACGTCCGAGGAGTTGCGGTGAGGCAAGGCCGTTCGGTGGCCGAAGAGACGGCGAACGGCTGCGCCCGCGCTGCGTCAGCCTGGCGCAGCGACACCTGGATGCGCCGTCGCGACACAGCCGCGCGCCGCCGCGACTTCGCACCGCAGGGGTTAACCCATGGAGCCGGGCCTCGCGCGGGGCCCTACCTGCATTGGCACATCGCTTGCGCTTCCGGCACCCAGCGACGCGTTGTCCAGCGGACAGACCCTGCCGCGCGCGTCCGTCCACACGAGGAGACATTCCCATGCGAGCCAAGCTACTGCCCACCCTTGTCGCGATGAGCTGCGCCTCCATCGCGAGCCATGCCGCGGTCACCGATCGAATGCTTCAGGGCAGCCCCGGCAACGGCGCCGAGGTGCTGACGTGGGGGCTGGGCACCCAGGGCCAGCGCTTCTCGCCGCTGAAGCAGGTCAACACGACCAACGTGAAGCAGCTTGCGCCGGCGTGGGCGTTCTCCTTCGGGGGCGAGAAGCAGCGCGGCCAGGAGTCGCAGCCGGTGGTGCACAACGGCAAGATGTTCGTCACCGCCTCGTACTCGCGCCTGTTCGCGCTCGATGCGGCCACCGGCAAGAAGCTGTGGAAGTACGAGCACCGCCTGCCCGAGGGCATCATGCCCTGCTGCGACGTCGTCAACCGCGGCGCGGCGCTCTATGACAACCTGGTGATCTTCAGCACGCTGGACGCGCAGCTCGTCGCGCTGAACCAGGAGACCGGCGACGTCGAGTGGAAGGAGAAGATCGACGACTACGCCGCGGGCTACTCCAGCACCGCCGCGCCCATCATCGCCGGCGGCCTGGTGCTGACCGGCGTGTCGGGCGGCGAGTTCGGCGTGGTGGGCCGCGTGGAAGCGCGCGACGCGAAGACCGGCCGCCTCGTGTGGAGCCGGCCCACCGTCGAAGGCCACATGGGCTACACCTACGATGCCGAGGGCAACGCGAAGGAGAACGGCGTGTCGGGCACGACCAACCGGTCGTGGCCGGGCGATCTGTGGAAGACCGGCGGCGCCGCCACCTGGCTGGGAGGCACCTACGATCCGCAGACCGGACTGGCCTACTTCGGCACCGGCAACCCGGCGCCCTGGAACAGCCACCTGCGCAAGGGCGACAACCTCTACTCGTGCTCCACCGTCGCGATCGACGTCAAGACCGGCAAGATCGTCTGGCACTACCAGAACACGCCCAACGACGGCTGGGACTTCGACGGCGTCAACGAGTTCGTCACCTTCGACCTCGGCGGCCGGCGCGTCGGCGGCAAGGCCGATCGCAACGGCTTCTTCTACGTCAACGACGCGCGCACGGGCCAGCTGCTCAATGCGTTTCCCTTCGTGCGCAAGATCACCTGGGCGAGCGGCATCGACCTGAAGACCGGCCGGCCGAACTTCATCCCCGAGAACCGCCCGGGCGACCCCACCTCGGCGCCCGAGGGCAAGGGCAAGCCGGTGGTGTCGGCGCCCTCCTTCCTCGGCGGCAAGAACCAGATGCCGATGGCCTACAGCCCCGACACCCATCTGTTCTACGTGCCGGCCAACGAGTGGGCCATGGAGATCTGGAACGAGCCCATCGCCTACAAGAAGGGCGCGGCCTACCTCGGCGCCGGGTTCACCATCAAGACGGTCCAGGACGACCACATCGGCGCGCTGCGCGCCATCGATCCGAAGGCCGGCAAGATCGTCTGGGAGGTGAAGAATGGCGCGCCGCTGTGGGGCGGCGTGCTCGCCACCGGCGGCAACCTGGTGTTCTGGGGCACGCCCGAGGGCTACCTGAAGGCCGCCGACGCACGCACCGGCAAGGTGGTGTGGGAGTTCCAGACCGGCTCCGGCGTGGTGGCCCCGCCCCTCACCTGGATGCACAAGGGCGAGCAGTACGTGAGCGTCGTCTCGGGATGGGGTGGTGCGGTGCCGCTGTGGGGCGGCGACGTCGCCAAGAAGGTCAACTACCTCGAGCAGGGCGGCATGGTGTGGGTGTTCAAGCTGCCGACGGCGCAGCGTTGAGCGAGAACCGCGGCGGCATGCCGCCGCGGGCCGGCCTCAGGTGCGGCGCCGTGCCGCCATCTCGCGGCCGGCCTCGCGCCGCTGCGCACCGCTCATCCGCGCCCGCGCCTGCGGGTAGATGAGCGACTCTTCCAGCGCGATGTGGTCGTGCGACAGCGCGATGAAGATCTCCACGCCCTCGCGCAATGTGTCGACGTCGAACCATGACTGCCCGCACGCGATCGCGTCGAGCTGCGGCAGCAGGGCCTTCCAGTCTTCCTCGAGCCAGCGGTGGTCCTGCTGCAGGCGGCTCACCGCGTCGGTCACCTGCGGCTCGCCGCCGGCGAGCAGCGCAGGAAAGACGTGCCGCTCCTCGTCTTCATGATGGTGGCGCGCCGTCGTGGAGAAATGGCGGATGACGTCCGCTGCCATCGCGCGCGCTTCCTCGTCGATGCCGAGATGCTGCAGGCGCGAGACCAGCGCCGCCAGCTTGCCGAGGGTGAACAGCGTCTGCCGATGGCAGGCATCGAGCACGTCGAGGCCGTCCAGTCGCGCGCTCTCCTGCCGCGCGTCGAACGAGGCCGCGGCGATCATCGCGGGCTCCGGGTCGCCGGCTGGCTCGACTGCGCCGTCGCAGGGACGTCGGTGTCCATGGAGGGCATGGCCACGGCCGTGATCGCGGCCGCGATCAGGCCGGAGCCGATGACCAACAGCCAATGCGTCCTCTGGGCACCCTCGTCGGAGTCGGAGGACGTGCGGCTGGCGTCGCATGCAGACGATGGCGGGCTGGGCTTCATGGCGGGTCCTCGGTCAGGCACTCGAATCGATTCTGGGGTTCGACCCGGCCGTGGCGGTTGATGCGCGTCAACCCGAGGTGTCAGGCGTGCGCCTCAAGGCCTCTTGTCTGCCGCCAGGTCGTCGGGATACGCCCGCTCGATCGCATCGAGCATCGTCCACAGCACGTCGAGCTTGAACTGGAGGATCTCCAGAGCCCGCAGCTGCCGCTCGTGCGTGCGGCACCACTCGTGCGCGATGCGCAGCCCGTGCTCCACGTCGCGCGTGGCCAGCGGAATGCGGCTGCGGAAATAGGCCAGGCCGTCGGACTCGATCCACGGGTAGAGGCTGGGCCACACGCTCAGGCGGTCGGCATGGATGCGCGGTGCGAACAGCTCGGTGAGCGACGAGATGGCAGCCTCCTGCCAAGGCGACTGGCGCGCGAAGTTGACATACGCCTGCACCGCGAAGCGCACGCCGGGCACCACATGACGATGCGACCACAGCGCCTCGCGGCTCAGCCCCACCGCCTCCCCGAGGCGCACCCACGCCTCGATGCCGCCCGCGTTGGCGCCCTGGTGGTCGCCACGGCCGTCGTGGTCGAGCACGCGCTCGATCCAGTGGCGCCGCGTCTCGCGGTCCGGGCAGTTCGACAGGATGGCCGCGTCCTTCAGCGGAATGCAGACCTGGTAGTAGAAGCGGTTGGCCACCCAGCCGCGCACCTGGAACGGCTGGAGCTCGCCGCGGTTCAGCCGCCGGTTGAACGGATGGTGGATGTGGTAGCCCTCTTCCTTCTGGCGCAGGCGCGCTTCGAAGTCTTCGCAGGACCAGGGGGGCGCCACCTCGTCCCATCCGGCGACTGCGACGGATCCGGCGGCGCCGATCGGCCGGCGCTGCGCCCTTCAGGGGACGGTGCTCACGGCGCCTCGGGGGTGTGTCATAGCTCGATCTCCATGCCGTCGTGGGCGATCTCGACGCCGTGCCGGCGCAGCTCGTGATGCTCGGCGCTGTCTTCGTCGAGGATCGGATTGCTGTTGTTGATGTGGATGAGCACCTTTCGCGTCGCCGGCAGCGGCGCCAGCGCGGCCACCATGCCGCGCACGCCGCTTTGCGGCAGGTGCCCCAGGTCGGCCGCGGTGTGCGGGCCGAGGCCGGCGGCGATCATCTCGTCGTCGGTCCAGAAGGTGCCGTCGACCAGCACGCAGCTGGCTGCGGCCATGGCCGCGCGCTCGGCCTCGCCGATGTGCGCCAGGCCAGGTGCATAGAACAGGCGCTCCCCCGTCGCGACGTCTTCGACGAGCAGCGCGATGTTGTCGCCCACCGCAGGGTCGTGGCGATGCGGCGAATACGGCGGCGCCCTGCCGGCGATCGCCATCGCGTGCAGACGCAGGCCCGGCAGGGCATCGATGTGGAAGGCGGCGCTGCGCTCTTCACCGGCCACCGGCAGCAGGTGCCAGTGCACGCCGCAGTAGTGCTGCAGCACGGGCAGCACCGGCAGCCCGCTGGTCAGGTCCTCGAACACGCAAGGCGTGCAATACAGCTCGATCGGCGGCCCCTCGCGCAGGCTCAGCAGTCCTGCCACGTGATCGATCTGCGCGTCCATCAGCACCACCGCCTTGATCGGCGTGTCGCGCGGCCGGCCGCGCGGATGCAAGGCCGGCTGCGTGCGGATCTGCGCGCCGAGGTCGGGAGAGGCATTGAGGAGCACCCAGTGCGCGCCGTCGGCCGAGACCGCGATGGAGCTTTGCGTGCGCGAACGCGCACGCGTCGTGCCGCGGCGCTGACCGGCGCATTGCGCGCAGTTGCAGTTCCACTGCGGAAAGCCGCCGCCGGCGCCGGAGCCGAGCACGAGGATCTTCATGGCGCGGGCGCGGCGCCGTTCAGCGGGCCGAGATGTACAGCGTGATCTCGAACCCGAAGCGCAGGTTCTGGTATTGGGGGGTGGTCCAGGTCATGGTGTGTCTCCTCGAGGGTGCGTGCATCGCCGGGGATTCGGCGAGTGCATCACCGCAAGAGGTGTGCCGGTGCGACAGACCGTGGAAAACGCGTGCTAACCCGCGCGGATGATCGGCCGCAGTGGACCTGGTGTGTCATCAGGGAGCAGTGCGACGCAGCGCGGTGGCACATTCGGTGCGAACACTTCCTCTCCTGGCGAGCGGGAGAAAGAGATCTCGATCAGCCGCCCTGCCGCCAGCGCAGCTTGCGATAGATGGTGTTGCGGCTGATCCCCAGCTGCTTCGATGCCACCGAGATGTTGCCGCCGGCCTCGTCGACGGCGCGGCGGATGGTCTGCAGCTCGAGCGCTTCGAGCGTTGTTGGCGACGGCGACGGCGCCGCGACCACAGGTGCCTCGGGCACGGCGGCGCCCGGCCGGGCCGACAGGTCCGCATCCTCGATGAAGTCGTCCGACAGGTGCGCGCGCGTGATGAATCCGTCGCCGCCTGCCATGACCGCCGCCGTGCGCAGCACGCTGGCGAGCTGGCGGATGTTGCCCGGCCAGTGGTAGTGCCTGAACAGCGCCAGCACGTCGTCGGCGATCTCCGGCGGGCGACCGCTGCATTCGGCGCGCAGGATCTTCTGCACGATGGTGACGAGGTCGCTGCGCTCGCGCAGCGCCGGCAGCCGCACCACCAGGCCGTTGAGGCGGTAGTAGAGGTCCTCGCGGAACGCCTGCCGCTCGATCAGCTCGCGCAGGTTGCGGTGCGTCGCGGCGACCACCGCCACGTCGATCGCCACCGGCTTGGCGCTGCCCAGCGGCGACACCTGGCGCTCCTGCAGCACGCGCAGCAGCCGCGCCTGCAGGGCCAGCGGCATGTCGCCGATCTCGTCGAGGAACAGCGTGCCGCCGTTGGCCTGCAGGATCTTGCCCACCGAGCCCTTGCGCCGCGCGCCGGTGAAGGCGCCCTCCTCGTAGCCGAACAGCTCGCTCTCGATCAGGTTCTCGGGGATCGATGCGCAGTTCACTGCGACGAACGGCTGGCGTGCGCGCTCGGAGTCCTGGTGGATGGCCCTCGCGAGCAGTTCCTTGCCCGTGCCTGTCTCGCCCAGCACGAGCACGGAGATGCCGCGGTTCAGCACCCGGCGCAGCTTGCCGATCACGGCTTCCATCTGCGCGTCGCCGGTCTGCAGATAACGCAGGCCGGATGGCCCTGACAGCGCGGTGGAGGTGATGGCCGGCGGTGGCTTGAGCGCGGACGACGCCACGGCGGGTGCGACGTCGCCCGGGGTGTCAGCCGCCGCCATGTCGTCGCCGGCGGCATCGGCGCTGCCCAGCGCACGCCAGGTGGGCCAGTTGAAGCGTGCCTGCGCGTGCACCACGCGGCCATCGGCCAGCGTCATCGGCAGCGGCGGCGCCATCGGCGAGCGGAAGTGGTCGATGATGGCCGCGAGCGGCGTTCCCAGCAGGCTGGTCACGCTGTTCATGCGCAGCGCGGCCCCGCTCATGCCGAGCTGGTCGAGCGCGCTGCGGTTGCAGCCGAGGAAGCGCCCGTCGCGGCCCACCGCGAGGATGCCTTCCATCAGCGTGCCGATGAACTCCGGGCGGCTGTGGAAGTGCAGCCGCAGCGCATGGCGGAAGTCGTCGTTCAGCCAGTGGTTCTCGATCATGCGGGCCGACATCTTCACCAGGCCCATGGTGTGCTGGTGATACGAGCGCTGGTCGCCCGACACGTCGAGCACGCCCAGCATGTTGCCGCGCGGATCGAAGATGGGTGCCGCCGAGCACGTGAGGAAGCCGTTGGCGCGCATGAAGTGCTCGTCGGCATGGACCAGGGTCGGCGCCTCGTTCATCAGCGCCGTGCCGATCGCATTGGTGCCCTTGCACGGCTCGGACCAGTTGGCGCCGGGCGCCAGCGCCACCTTGGAGGCGCGCTGCAGGAAAGTGTCGTGTCCCACCGAATGCAGCACCGTGCCCTGCGCATCGGTGAGCAGGATCATGCTCTGCGTGGCAAGGATCTGCTCGAGCAGCAATTCCATCACCGGGGCCGCATGCTCGTACAGGCGCAGGTTGCGCTCGCGCGCGATGGTGAGGTCGGCGCGTGCCACCGACCCGTGATCGGGACGATCGACGCGGCTCAGGCCGAGCGCGGCACAGCGCTCGTGGGAGCGCACGATCGAGTCGAGGTGCGCGGGATCGGGCAACGCCACGGCGGTGGCCCCGTTGTCTCCGATGTGTTGAATCGCCATGGGCTTGATCCTAGGTCCCGGCCTGGAACCTGTGCAGCGCAGTTTCCCTGTGACATCTGACTCCGGGTTGACATTCGTCAACGCAGCACTGTGTCAAGGTGGAGCAATCGGGCACCGGCGAAAACGCTTTCGTCGGTGACTGCACCGAGTCCCGGAGCCTATCGACGCGTGGCATATCGCTTGCAGTTGGGCAGGGTCCCGCAACCCCTGACTTCGATGGAGACCGAGATGAGGAGACCTGACCTTGCGCCGCGCCGTGCGGCTGCCGTGAATCGACTCGCCGCGCTGCTCGCCGGCCTGCTGATCACCCCTGCTGCCATGGCCCACGGCGACGTGACGCCGCAGGCCGTCGACACCAAGGCGCTGCCGGCGCTCGGCGAGCAGTGGCGCGATCAGAACCCGTATCGCCAGAACGGCGATGCGATCCGGATCGGCAGCTCGGCGTTCAACCAGAACTGCGCGCGCTGTCACGGCCTGGAGGCCATCTCCGGCGGCATCGCGCCGGACCTGCGCAAGCTCGACAACGAATGCGCCTCGCTGAAGGACGAGAAGAAGAAGCAGGCGTGCGTGAAGGAGATGGACAACTTCTTCGTCACCACGGTGCGTCGCGGCCGCACGCGCAATGGCGCGGTGTACATGCCGCCGTTCGAGGGCACGCTCAACCAGGAGGCGGTGTGGGCGATCAAGGCCTACCTCGAGACCCGCCGCGAGAAGCCGCTGTGAAGCGCCGCCTGTGCCTCGCGGCACTCGCTGCCGCCGTCGCCGCCCCCGCCTCGCGCGCCGAGGCGCTGTCGGGGCTGGCGCGCGTGCGCCAGCGCGGCAGCCTGGTCGTCGGGCTGTATCACGACATGCCGCCCTTCCACGTGAAGGGCGAGGGCATCGACGTGCAGCTCGCGCGCGCGCTGGCCGCGCAGCTCGAGGTCGGCGTCTCGCTGCTGCCCTTCCATGCCGACGAGAGCGTGGCCGACGACCTGCGCCATGTCGTCTGGCGCGGCCACTACCTCGGCTGGGGCCCGGCCGACGTGCTGATGCACGTGCCGGTGGAGCGCGCCCTGATGGACGCCAATCCGCGCGTGCGCGTGCTGGCGCCGTACTACCGCGAGAAGGTCGCGATCGCCCGCCGGCTCGATGCGCTGCCGGTGCTCGATTCGCTGGCCGCGCTGCGAGGCCGACCGGTGGCGGTGGCCGGACAGTCGCTGGCCGGATGGCTGCTCATCGGTGCCGACGGCGGTGCGCTGCGCGACACGCTGCTCACGCACTGGCCGGACGGTGTCGCCGCTGCGCGTGCGCTGCGGCAAGGCGAGGTCGTCGCGGCCGCCGGCCTCGCGTCGGAGCTGGAGTCCGTGCTCGGCGCCGATGCGCGCTTCGCCATCGAGCCGCTGCCCGCGCCCCGCGCGCCGAGCGAGGGCTGGGCCATCGGCTGCGCCGTCAAGAAAGACGCGGTCGACCTGGCCGAGGCGCTGCAACGCGCCATGCAGTCCTTGCAGGGGTCGGGTCAGCTCGCCGCGATGTTCCAGAGCGCCGGCGTGCCCTGGCGCTTGTAGCAGCGTGCCGGCGATCGAGAGGTTGCCGGCGTCAACGAGCCACCAGGCCCCGCTCGACGAGACACTGCCACTCGCCCTCGTCGTACAGCCGCGACCGCGTGAGGAAGCGCGACCCCGTCGGCCCCTCCAGGGAGAACATCCCGCCCCGCCCTGCCACCACGTCGATGATCAGCTGCGTGTGGCACCAGTACTCGTACTGCGATGCGCTGATGTAGAACGGCATGCCGCCGATCTCGCCCAGCAGGCGGTCGCCGTCGCCCACCTGGAAATCGCCGAGCGGATAGCACATCGGCGCGCTGCCGTCGCAGCAGCCGCCGGACTGGTGGAACATCAGCGGACCATGTCGCGCGGCCAGCCGCTCGATCAGCGCCAGCGCCGCTTCGGTGGCCACCACCTGCGCCACGGACGAGCGTGCAGAGGTCGTCATCGGATGCCCTTTCGAAAAAGACGCCGGCCGGCCCGAAGGCCGCCGGCGTGCGAAGCTCCGAAGAGCGGGGGGTGGTTCAGAAGAAGCCCAGCGGCTGCTCGCTGTAGCTCACCAGCAGGTTCTTGGTCTGCTGGTAGTGGTCGAGCATCATCTTGTGCGTCTCGCGACCGATGCCGCTCTGCTTGTAGCCGCCGAAGGCCGCGTGCGCGGGATAGGCGTGGTAGCAGTTGGTCCACACCCGCCCGGCCTGGATGCCGCGGCCCATGCGGAAGGCGGTGTTCATGTCGCGGCTCCACACGCCGGCGCCCAGTCCGTACAGCGTGTCGTTGGCGATGGCCAATGCCTCGTCCTCGTCCTTGAAGGTCGTCACCGACACCACCGGCCCGAAGATCTCCTCCTGGAAGATGCGCATCCTGTTGTGGCCCTTGAACACGGTCGGCTTGATGTAGTAGCCGCCCTCGAGGTCGCCGCCCAGCACGTTGCGCTCGCCGCCGATCAGGCACTGCGCGCCTTCCTGCTTGCCCAGGTCGAGGTAGGACAGGATCTTCTCGAGCTGCTCGTTCGAGGCCTGCGCGCCGATCATCGTGCTCTTGTCGAGCGGGTTGCCCTGCTTGATGGCGGCCACGCGCTTCAGCGCACGCTCCATGAAGCGGTCGTAGATCGACTCATGGATCAGCGCGCGCGACGGGCAGGTGCACACCTCGCCCTGGTTGAGCGCGAACAGGACGAAGCCTTCGATCGCCTTGTCGAGGAAGCCGTCGTCCTTGGCCATCACGTCGGCGAAGAAGATGTTCGGCGACTTGCCGCCCAGCTCCAGCGTGACCGGGATGATGTTCTGGCTCGCGTACTGCATGATCAGCCGGCCGGTGGTCGTCTCGCCGGTGAAGGCGATCTTGGCGATGCGCTTGCTCGAGGCGAGCGGCTTGCCCGCCTCCAGCCCGAAGCCGTTGACGACGTTCAGCACGCCCTTGGGCAGCAGGTCGCCGATGAGCTCCATCAGCACGAGGATGGACACGGGCGTCTGCTCCGCCGGCTTGAGCACCACGCAGTTGCCGGCGGCCAGCGCCGGCGCGAGCTTCCACACCGCCATCAGCAGCGGGAAGTTCCACGGGATGATCTGGCCGACGACGCCGAGCGGCTCGTGCAGGTGGTAGGCGAAGGTCTGGTGGTCCACCTCGCCGATCGAGCCTTCCTGCGCGCGGATGCAGCCGGCGAAGTAGCGGAAGTGGTCGATGGCCAGCGGCAGGTCCGCTGCCATCGTCTCGCGGATCGGCTTGCCGTTGTCCCAGGTCTCGGCGGTGGCGAGCAGCTCCAGGTTCTGCTCCATGCGGTCGGCGATGCGGTTGAGCACGCCGGCGCGCTCGGCCGGCGAGCTGCGGCCCCACGCGGCCTTGGCGGCGTGCGCGGCATCGAGCGCGCGCTCCACGTCCTCGGCGTTCGAGCGCGGGATCTCGCAGAACGCCTTGCCGGTGACCGGCGTGATGTTCTCGAAGTACTCGCCGCTCGCCGGCGCGACCCATTCGCCGCCGATGTAGTTGCCGTAGCGTTTCTTGAAATTCACCGCGAAGCCGAAGCGGCCGGGTTCCAGCATGTCCATGCAAGTCTCCATTGATGAGCATGCCCCGGCCAAGTGAAGGCGCCGGACCGGAGCGTTGCGAAGGGGCGCGGGCGCCGCGCAATGCTTCGCGAACCGCGTGCCAGGCCCGTCAACGGCCCGAAACGACAACGATCCTCACATCGGGCGCGGGTACACCCGAATCGCAAGGCGGGGCAAGACTCCCGCTGGAGCAGTGCGCCAGGGCGATGCGTCCCGCAGTGGGACAGTGCGCGGACACGAAGGCGCGCTCAGCGACCCCGCACCATCGAGATCGGGATCCAGCCATATCCGCCGACGGCCTCGGCGCGCAGCTTCCCGATCCCCGGGAAGCCCACATGCGCCGCTGCGATCCAGGCCCCGTCGCGGGCCGCCTCGCGGAAGATGCGCGCGCGATGGGCGGCCGATTGCGACTGCACGGCATCGAACGAGACGGTGGCCGAGGGCAGCGGGAACTGCACCGCCGCCACATGCATCAGGTCGCCCCACAGGATGAGCTTCTCGTCGTCGCTCTCGACCACGTAGGCCGTGTGCCCCGGGGTGTGACCCGGCGCGGGCAGCGCGCGCACACCGGCGACGAGCTCGGTGCCGCCGTCGAAGGGCCGCCAGCGCCCGCTCTGCACGTAGGGCTCGAGCATGGCGATCGCGCTGTCGAAATCTTCCTTGTCGTCGGATGCGGCCGCGCGCTTCTGCGGGCTCAGGTAGTGGCCGGCCTCGCGCGCGTCGGCACGCACCACCGCGCGCGGATACACGGCGCGGCCGTCGACCGTCAGGCCGCCGACGTGATCGGTGTGCATGTGGGTGATGTAGATCTCGTCGATCTGCTCCGGCGTGTAGCCGGACGCGCGCAGCTGCGCCTGCACCTTGCCGAGCCCGTTGCCGAACATGCGCGACGCACCGGTGCCGGTGTCGATCATGACGACGCGCTGTCCCGTGTCGACCACGAAGGCGTTCACCGACAGCGGCACCGTCGGCGACAGATAGGCGCGCGCCAGCAGCGCCTTGAGCCGCTGTGCGCCGGGTCGGGCGAACACCTGGTCGACGGGCATGTCCAGCGTGCCGTCCCACAGCGCCGTCACCGTGAAGCGGCCCAGCGTCATGCGGTACCAGCCGGGGCTGTCGGCAAGCGGTTCGGCGGCCTTCGACGAGCCGACGGCGAGGCAGAGCACGAGGGCGGCGAAGGCACGTGCGGCGGTATGCATCAGCGACATGGGTGATCGGCGAGCAGCGAAGGTGTGGCGGATTTTGCAGGCAGCGCTCGCTGATTCGCACTGCCCTCCCGGGCAGCTTGCGACAATCGCGCACGGAGACAGGGAGGGACACATGGGCGCTCGGGCAGGAACTCGCCTTGCAGGCACCGCCGCGTGCGGTGCGCTCGCACTGCTGGTCGCGGCGTCGATGCTGCACGCCGGCGTCGCACGCGCGCAAGGCAGCTCGTGCGACTCGTTCAAGGGCGCGCTGGCCGCGCGCCTCGAAGCCGGCGGCGTGCGCGGGTACAGCCTCGACCTGGCGCCGGCCGGCACGCCGACGCCCGCCGGGGCGAAGGTGATCGGCACCTGCGAAGGCGGCGCGGTGAAGATCGTCTACCGCCGCTGGGGCGCTGCGGGGGCATCGGCCGGCGCGAGCACGGCGCTGCAGCGACCGGCCCCCGTGGCGGATCGGCTGGCCGTCGTCCCGCCGGTGGCAGCGACCGCAGCGGCCGCATCGGTGCCTGTCGCCTCGGCGGTTATTCCCGTGGCGGCTCGCACCAGCCAGGTCGATCCGGCGCGCGTCGCGGAACCGGCCCCCAAGCAAGCGGAACCGATGCTCGCCATCGAGCGCAGCGCGGCCCCGGTCTCGCTGCCGCGCCGCGCCGTCGACGTCATGGGCGCGTCCTGGCCCTGGATCGCGGCGGTGCTGCTGCTTCCGCTCGCCGGCTGGTTCTGGGCCTGGCGCCGGCATCGCAGCGCCTACGACGAAGCCGGCCTGCCGCGCGGCCCCAGGCTGTGAGTCCGGACCGCGCAGGCTGCGCCCGGCCCGAGGGATGAACGGGCCGGCGCGCCTTGCTTTTTTTTCGACCTCCGCCACGCACTGGGCGCATCACGCCCTGACCGACGCCGACGGCATCGGCCACTACAAGGGCAACTTCGGCAACCTGTTGTTCTTCTGGGACGTGCTGTTCGGCACCGCCCACATCACGCGCCGCTACCCGGGCGCCGTCGGCCTGCAGGACGACAAGGTCTTCGGCGACGAGCACTGGGTGGACCTGATGTTCTATCCGCTGTCGCGCTCGCAGCGCGAGCACAGCGCGCTGCGTCCGGGCGGTCGTCCTTACGACGAGACGCCGACCGTCGAGGGCAGCAGGTCGGCCTAGCGCAGCAGGTCGCTCACGTAGCGCGCGTACCGGTAGTCGCGGATCACCGCCAGCTGACCGTCGCGCCACTCCAGCACGATGGCGTAGGCGGGCTCGGCCGCGCCTGCTTCGCGGATCCACAGCCCGCTCGCGCCCTCGATCACGGAGGGCACCGCCTCCAGGCCGTGCAGCCTCGCGTAGTTGCCGAAGTACACCGAGACCTCGTCCTTCCCCTCGAGGTTCAAGCGGCCGGCCAGCTGAAGTCTGACGTCCTCGGCCAGCAAGGCGCGCAGGCCGTCGAAGTCGCGGGCGTTGAAGCGCTGGGCGTACAACCGGGCCAGTGCGCGCTCCTCTGCCGACAGCGCCGGTGGCGCCGCTGTCACGGCCTGCCTGCCCAGCTCGCGCAGCCGCGTGCGGCCGCGATGCAAGGCCGCCTTCACCGCCGGCACGGTGGTGTCCAGCAGGTCGGCGATCTCCTGGAGCGCATGGTCCAGCACGTCGGCCAGGATCACGGCGCTGCGCTGCGCCGCAGGCAGGTGCATGAAGGTGGTGAGCGCCGCGCCGGTGGCCTCGGCCGCCGCAACCGGATCGACGGCCGGCTCGGCAGGCGCACTGTCCGTGTCATCGGCCTCGACGAACAGTCCGCGCTCGAGCGTTCTGCGGCGCAGGAAGTCCATGGTGGCGTTGTGCGCAACGCGGAACATCCACGCTTCCGGCCGCTCGACCGCTGCCGGGTCGTAGTGCACGGCCGCCTTGGCCAGTGCCTCCTGGACGATGTCTTCGCCATCGAGCGCCGAGCCCGCCATGCGCGCGCAGTAGCGGTGCAGGCGCGGCCGCAGTCGCGCCAGCAGCTGGGCAAGGTCTTCGGACGCGGCGTCGGCCATGGGGTGGATTGTGGTGAGCATGTGCTGCAGACGTTCGGGCGGGGGCAAAGGATGCGCCGGGACGAATAAAAAGGCGCCGCATCCTTTCGCGGGACCCGTCCGTCTTTCGTGCATCGAATCCATCCGAACGAGGCACCCATGAAGACGACCGTGGTCCGCTACAAGACCTTCCCCGAACGCGCCGACGAGAACGCCGCGCTGATCGCCCAGGTGTTCGCTGCGCTGGAGCGCCAGCAGCCCGCAGGCCTGCGCTACGAGGCGATGCGCGGCCGCGACGGCGTGACCTTCACGCACGTGGCCAGCGTGGACGAAGCACCGGCCCAGCATCCGCTGACCTCGTTGCCGGAGTTCCAGGCCTTTCTTGCCGGGATCCGCGAGCGGTGTGTCGAGCCGCCCGTGCAGGTGGAGTCCGTCGTGCTGGGGCGCTGGGAGTCCGCCCCCGCTCCTTCTGCCGCGCGCGAGAGAGGGCTGGGGTGAGAGCGAGCGATGGCCCTCGCCCCGACCCTCTGCCGCAGAGCGGCAGAGGGGGATCCGATCTCTCGATCGGCTTGAATCACTTCCCAGGACGCCGGCATGCCCACGCGCTTTGATACCTCTTTCGCCCCCGACCGCAACTGGGCGCTGGTCGCCGCCGGCGCGCTGATGACCTGCGTCGCCATCGGCGTCGTGTTCTCGCTGGCGGTGTTCCTGAACCCCATGGGGGCCGACACGGGATGGTCCCGCGCCGGAATCTCGGCAGCCATGACGATCGCGTTCCTCAGCATGGGCATCGCCGGGTTCGGTTGGGGCGCGCTGAGCGACCGCCACGGTCCGCGCCGAGTCGTGCTGGCAGGTGTCGTCCTGCTCGGACTCGCGACGGTGCTCGCCAGCCGGGCCAGCAGCCTGCTGGCCTTCCAGCTCTGCTTCGGAGTGCTGACCGGCGTCGCGGCCGGCGCCTTCTTCGCGCCGGTCATCGCGGCCACCGCCGCGTCGTTCGACAAGCATCGGGGTCTGGCCGTGGCCCTGGTGTCGGCCGGCATGGGCGTGGCCCCGATGACCATAGCGCCCTTGGCCGGCTGGCTCGTCACCTTGCACGGATGGCGCCATGCGCAGTTGCTGATCGGGCTGGGCGCCTGGCTCGTGCTGCTGCCCGCCGTGTGGTTCGTGCGCTCGTCGCCGCGGGCGGCCGCCGGCGCGGCCCGTTCCGTCGACGGCGAGCCCCGCCCGTCGGCTTGGCAGGCATTGCGATCGCGCGCCTTCATCGTGCTGGGCGCCGCATTCTTCGCCTGCTGCGCGGCCCACTCGGGGCCCATCTTCCACACCGTGAGCTATGCCATCGGATGCGGCCTGCCGACGGTCTCGGCCGTCACCATCTACAGCATGGAAGGCGCGGCGGGCCTCGGCGGCCGGCTGCTGTTCGGCATCGCCGCCGACCGGCTGGGCGCCAAGCGCGTGCTCGTGGCGGGCCTGCTCATCCAGGCGTTCGCTGCCGCGTCCTACCTGCTGGTGCGACAACTCGAAGGCTTCTACGCGGTGGCTTTCGTCTTCGGTGCCGCGTACGGCGGCGTCATGCCGCTTTACGCAGCCCTGGCCCGCGAAGCTTTCGGCGCCCGGATCCTCGGCACGGTGCTGGGCGCGGCCTCGATGCTGTCGAGCCTGGGCATGGCGCTGGGCCCGCTGCTCGGCGGGTGGCTGTACGACCGGTACGGCAGCTATGCCTGGCTGTACCTCGGCTCGCTGGTGGTCGGATTGGCGGCGGCGGGGATCGCCATGACGTTTCCGCGGACGAACTCGGCCGCAGCGCGGGTGGCGGGCGCGACGGCGTGACGCGCCGTGTGCCCGGGGCTGTCGACGCCATGGGAGCTCCTAGTCCTCGCCGAATCCTGCCTTCACCGCGAGCACGATGGCCTGCGCCCGGCTCTCCACCTGCAGCTTGGCAAAGATGCTGGTGATGTGGTTGCGCACCGTCTTTTCGCTGAGGTCCAGGTGCGCGGCGATCTGTGCGTTGTCACGACCGCGCGCGATCAGCTCGATCAACTCGCGTTCACGGACCGTCAGGCTGGCAAAGGCCGGGTCGGTCGGCATGCGGGCAGGCAGGAAGGCGCGCACTTCGGCGCACCATCGCTGCCATGCCGGTTCGCTGTCCAGCAGCAGATGATTGCCGCTCTCCAGCGGCACGAAGCGCGCTCCCGGGATGCTGCTGGCGAGCAGCCGTCCCTCGTCGAAGGGAACGCACAGGTCGCGCGTCGGATGCAGCACCAGGGTCGGACAGCCGACCTGCGGCAGCAGCGAGGTGACGTCGATGTCGTAGAACACGCGCAGGAACTGCGCTGCGTTCGCCGGCGAGGTGGTGATGCGCGCGAGGTCGTTGAACCAGCGATGCTGCTCGGCCGTGCCCTGAGGGAGGAACTCCGTCGCGAAGAACTGGCGGAAGGCCGCGTTCTCCTGGCCCCAGCCGACCTCGGCCAGCCGGATCGTGAGGTCGGCCTCCTCGATCGCACGCTCATCCACCCCGCGGCGATAGCGGCCGCGCGCATAGCCCCCGTGCAGCACCAGGTGCGAGACGCGCTCGGGATGCCGCACCGCGTACGCGATGGCGATGGGCGCTCCCTGCGAGATGCCGAGCAGCGCGAAGCGCTCCACGCCGGCACTGTCGACCACGGTCTCCAGGTCGCGCACCCACGCCTCGAACGAGAACGGCACGTTCCAGTCCGACAGGCCGCAGCCCCGCTCGTCGTAGCGGATCAGCAGGTGCTCGCGCGACAACTCGTCGAGGAGATGCCGCCACACCGGGCTGTTCCAGTCGAACTCGAGGTGATTCAGCCAGTTCGCGGCCTTGACGATGGGCGTCCCGCGGCCGGCCGTGGCGTAGGCCAGCCGCACGCCGTCGTGGCTTTGGCAGAAGCGGATCTGTTGCGGGGCTGCGCGCATCGTCGCGGCGGGTGACGCTGACGATTCATGCTACACCCCCGCCGCGGTCTCAGTGCACGAGCGTCGCCATGAGCGGCGCGAGCGCCGTGCCGATCCGCTCGAACTGCGCCGGCGTGATCATCGAGCCGAGCACCTGCTGGAACCGGTCGACCTGCACGCCGGACACGATGTACTGCCAGCGGTACGCACGCAGCAGGCAGGCCTCGATCGCCTTCGCCTGCGCGGCGTCGAAAGGGCCCGGCGCGATCTGCACGAAGTAGCTGGCGTCATCCGCCGCCTGCGCGACCAGCATGCCGTCGATGGCGGTCACCAGCGCGATCAGGTCGTCGACGCCGCGATCGCGCTCGGCCGCCGTGATCCGGGCGTCCTCGCGCACCCATTCCAGCTCGTCCACGATGGCGTGCTGCGACTCCTCCTTGAAGTGGAAGAGGAAGACGTCCTTCCACAGGTCCGACAGCTGCGGGTCGGGCTCGATGCTCTGGCGGTAGTGCGCCTGCGTGAAGAGCTCGATGTGGCAGGTCAGCGCGAGCACGGCCCAGGTCGACTTGCCCAGCACGGCGGCGGCGACCTCGTTGGGCCGCAGCATGAAGCGGTAGCCGGCCGGCATGCCGGGCGCCATCATCTCCTCGAGGCGCCGGAACAGCTCCTGGTGCTTGAGCTCCTCGTCGGTGAAGCGCACCAGCGCCTCCAGCGCGACCTGGTCGCCGAACCAGTGGTCGCGGCTGATCTCCAGCATCTTCGCGCCGATGTAGCGCTCGATCATGCCGAACATGTTGACGTAGGTGCGTCCCTGCACCTGGCTCAGCAGGCGCCTGTGCTCGTCGTCCAGGAACGACAGCTCGGCGACCTTG
This sequence comes from Piscinibacter sp. XHJ-5, assembly GCF_029855045.1. GTDB lineage: Bacteria > Pseudomonadota > Gammaproteobacteria > Burkholderiales > Burkholderiaceae_C > Albitalea. The sequence goes on along the minus strand of NZ_CP123228.1, from coordinate 2,380,226 downwards.
GACAGGCCGTCGGGCAGGAACTTCCTGTTGAAGTCGAAGCTGCGCCCGCGGATCACATCGCGATCGATGTCCCAGCGGATTCGCTTGGAGACCTCGATGCACTTGGCGTAGCGATGGGTCTCGCTCGGGGGATGCGCGGTTGTCGATGAAGGGGTGGCAGTCTGCATGGTGTTCTCCAGTGGGTTTCCGGGGCGTGCCGCCGGCGCGCCGACGGTGCTTCCATTGGGGCGCAGCCCGCGGCACGCGTCGACGGGACCGTGGTCCCGCCGAGGCGCGGATCGCCGGGGAAACGCCACGCGGCCTGGGACCAGGGTCCCTGTGTCATGCAACAAGGCGGGCCATCGGGTGCATTGCTCCCTTTCCCTAGCTGGGGCCGCTCCCAATCGCCGCGTACGTCCCGCGCCGCATCCCGTAGGTGATGACGACGACACAGCCGTCGTCATCACCCGCCAAGGAGCATCGCCATGACCTACACCATCGTCCATCCACACATCGGCCGGGCGCTCGACGTCAGGGTCACGCGCGTCGGCAACATCGCGACCGTGCGTTGCGCGGCGAGCGGCACCTTCGATGTCCGGTTTCCGGGGCAGCTGCGCAAGTTCGCCAAAGCCACGTTCAACGTCCGCGTGTTCGTGGAGCCGGTCGCGCCTGTCGATGCGCCGCAACCCCCGCCGGGACGCTGGGAGACCGAGCAGCGTCCCATGCCGGTGACCCTGTCGATCTTCACGCCCGACGGACAGCCGTTCACGGCCGATCAGGTGACGCTGGCCGACCTGCTGCGCTTTCGCGATCCGCGCGGCGTGCGGCACGGCCTGTGGAGCTTCACCGTCGAAGGCCGGAGCGAGCCGCTCGAGGAAGATCCAGAGGAGTTCAAGGTCGTCAACGGCACGGGCCGGGTCGGCATCACCATCGACGAGACGGTGACCTCGAAGAGCGCCCCGCCGCTGGTCACGGACACGATCGACGCGGCAACGCTGCGCCGCTACACCTTCGACCTCCATCGGGTGGGCGCCTTCACCGCGAGCGCGCGAACGATCGGCTCGCCGCTTCCGACCGGCGATGCGCGCGAGCTGCGCCTGATCGACCCCGACGGCGTGCGCGTGGCGAGCGGGCGCGGCCGCGTCCGCTTCGACGTGGGCCTGCCGACGCTTGCGAAGTCGCGCGACGCACAGGGACGTCCGCGCCTGTGGACGCTGGAAGTGCTGCCCTCACTGTCGCCTTCGCCGCTGCGTCCGCGCAGCGCCATCAACGCGACCGTCGTGGCGTCGGCTCGCGTGCGGGTGCAGAACCTGCAGGCCCGCATCGACCGCATGATCGGCCCGCGCGGCAGCAAGCTCCAGCTCTTCGGCGAGACCCAGGGCAAGGAAGCGCTGGCGCGGCTGCGCATCCTCGACACCGAGAGCGCCGAGACGATCGACATGCACGGCCTGCTCGACGGCGTGATCGACTCGGTGGCGCAGGACCCGGGGGTCGACAAGGACATCCGCGCCGGCGTCGCCTACACGCTGGCGCGCGAGAGCCGCGACCTGGGCCACGGGTTCGAGCTCTCGCTCAGCGGCGTGAAGGTCGGCACGATCGACCTGGCGGTCGGCGCGAGCCAGAAGATCCAGCCGGCCGTGCCGGCGCTGAAGGTGGGACTCCAGGTCGACGGCGAGGCGACGGTGCAGTTCCATGGCTTTCCGCTCGCCACCGTGAAAGTGCGCGGCGGCCATATCGACCTCGAAGCGGGCATGGCGTTCGAGCCCGGCGTCGGCTTCGTCGCGCGCACGTGGATGAACGACGACCTCGTCGACGTGGACCTGCACTGGGCAGCCGCTCTGGCGGCCGGCGTGCTGACCGGCGGCCTCATCCTGCTCGGCGCCGAGGGCGCCGCCGAGGCGATCGAGAGCGGCATCAACTCGATGCTGCCGCGCATGCTGCAGCGCGTGGTGACGCAGGCGGTGGGCCGCACGCCGCAGATCCTGGCGATGATGCTCGGCGACGACTTCACCTACCGCGCGCTGCGGCTGGAGGGCAACGACATCGTGTTCGAGCACGACGCGCCGCTCGAGCACGAGCCCAGGCCTGACCCCGACTACACGCCGATCATCGGCCGCTCGGCGACACAGCTCGGGCCCGGCGCGTGGCGCATCACGCCGCCGACGCTGGGCGACACCTGGGCTGCCGGCAACCTGGCGAAGATCGATCACGTGGTCGTCGTGATGATGGAGAACCGCTCGTACGACCACGTGCTCGGCTACCGTGCCGAGCTCGCCGGCACGGCGGCATCGGACGGAATGACCACTGCACTGCGCGACTTCCTGAAGCAGCAGGGCTTCCCGGCGCAGGCCCTCTCGGGCGTCGATCGCATCGCGCCCAATGCGGCCGGCCTGCGCACCGCGTTCCCGCGCGCCGTCGGTCATGAGCTCAAGGACGTCGCCGAGCAGCTGTCGGCGCGGCTCGCCGCGCCGGGCGGGCGCACCATCAACAGCCCGAAGGGCTTCGTCGAGAACTTCCGGTCGCGCGCCGGCACCCTGCTGCCCGAGGACGTGCTGGGCTTCTACGAGGCCGCGGACCTGCCCTTCTCCGCTTTTCTGGCGCAGCACTACGGCTTCAGCGACCGCTACTTCTGCTCGCACCCCGGACCGACGCTGCCCAACCGCATGCTCTCGCTCACCGGCGACGTGCAGCATGACCGCACCGGGGCGCCCATCCTCGACAACAACGACAGCGACAACTTCAGCCTGTCGCGCGCGACGACGGTGTACGACCTGCTGACGAGGTTCGGCGTGAGCTGGCGCATCTACGAGTCGTTCCCGTCGGTGACCATGCTGCGCATGTTCGCGCGCTATGCGACGAACGACACCGACATCCGCGACATCTCGCATCTCGCGGCCGACGCGGCCGCCGGCAACCTGCCCGCGCTGACCGTGGTCGAGCCGGCGATGCACCACTTCCCGCAGAACGACGACCACAGCTCGAACAACACGCCGGCGGTCGACATGTACCGGGGCCAGCACTTCCTGCAGAGCGTCTACGAGGCGCTGCGCGCCAATCCCGAGATGTGGAAGAAGACGCTGCTGCTGATCACCTACGACGAGCACGGCGGCTTCTACGACCACGTGGTGCCGCCGCTGGCGGAGGCGCGCAGCCGCCCGCCCGTGGTCGACGGCATCGGGACATCGACATCACGCGCCTTCGAAGTCCCCGCCACCGTCGCCACGCGCTACGGCGTGCGCGTGCCGACCTTCGTCGTGTCGCCCTGGGTGCCGGCGGGCAAGGGTCCGGACACCGTGCTCGACCACTGTTCGATCGTGAAGACCGTGCTCGCGCGCTTCTGCCCGGGCCGGCCTTTCCTCAGCGATCGGGTGCATGCGTCGCGGTCCTTCGACGCCTTCCTGTCGGCCACGACGCCGAGGCTGTCCGTGCCGCGGCCGCCGGCGTTGAAGCCGCTGCCCCTCGCGCTCGCCGGGCCGGCGCGCATCGTCACGCCGCCCATCTCGCGCAAGCAGATGCGGGCGGGGCCGGTGGGGTATCACGAGCTGACGGGGATGCTGGCGAGGCTGCTGGGGCGGTGAAGCACGGGGGCCGTCACCCCGGCCCTGCCCAGGAACCTGAATGAGGACATCTACCGCACGATGATCGGCCGATCGCAGATCCCCGGATACAGCTCGCAAAGCGACAGGATGTGCCGCTTCACGTTCAACTCGGTGATCATCGTCAGCACGGCGCCGGGCGGGATCGTGAAGCTCTGGTTGAGCAGCGGGTTGAATCCCGAGAACGAGACGACGGGACGCACCGTCAGCGGCGGAAAGCCCGGGGGCGACATGTCCGCGATCGAGTACTTCGTCTCGTTGCCCTGGAAGAAGACGACGGTCGTTCCGGTGACATCGAGTCCCGAATAGTCGGGAACGGGCAGGCTCGCCTGCGTCGGCTTGAAGCCCATGCCGGTCAGCGAGACCGCGAGGTTGGCGCCGGTCTTGTTGTGGATGTCCACCTTCTCGACGAGCCGCGACGTGCCCGACCCGGCCGCGCCGCCTTCGACGGTGTAGATGGCGCCTCCCGTCACCGTGCCCTCCGTGGTGGTGGTCGCATAGCCGAGCATCGGGCCCTGGGCGTGCAGCTGGTGCGCGGCGACATGCGCGCCGCCGTGGAAATGCTCGATGTCGATGAACCCCCACGGTCCGGACGGATAGACCAGGATGGTCCTTCCGTCCACCGTCCATTCGATCTTCCTGGGCAGCCGCAGCGGGTCGCTGGGGCCGTAGCCGAAGTAGATCGCCGGATCCCGGGTCACCTTCACCGCCGAGTTGTTGTCGGAGACGGTCAGCGCGTCCTGAGCGAGGCTCAGGACGGGCAGGCACGCCAGGATCAGGGCCAGGGCACGCTTGTTGTTCATGTCATCTCCTGTGAGCGGGGCCTATCGGACGGATCGTCCTGACACCCACTTGGAGATACGCGCAACGCGCCATGCAACCGGACATCGGGACGCCGTGAACATATCCCTAGAGGCACAATCGCCTGCCGATGTCGATTCCGCCCCGCTTCGTTCGTCGTTCTCTCAGAGGGCCTTCCTCTGCTTCACGTCCCGATCATCATGACGACCAACACCGTGCGACTTCACCGCGTGCTCCGAGCGACCCCCGACCGGGTCTACCGGGCTTTCCTCGACCCCGACGCGATGGCCAAGTGGCTGCCGCCCTACGGCTTCACCTGCAAGGTTCATCACCTGGACGCCCGCGTCGGCGGGACGTTCAAGATGTCGTTCACCAACTTCTCGACCGCCCACGGCCACTCCTTCGGCGGCGAGTACCGTGAGCTCGTGCCGGGCGAGCGCCTTCGCTACTCGGACAAGTTCGACGACCCGAACATGCCGGGCGAGATGGAAACCACCGTGGTCCTGCGCGCGGTGTCGTGCGGAACGGAGCTGGACATCACGCAGACAGGCATCCCGCAAGCCATTCCGGCCGAGATGTGCTACCTCGGATGGCAGGAGTCGCTCAAGCAGCTCGCGACGCTGGTCGAGCCCACGATTCCCGACTGAGCAAGCGACCCGCGCGGCCTCTCCCGCGCGAAGTCAACCCAGCCAGGTCTTGATGCGAGCCCCCAGCGCGGCGCGGCTGATGCCGTAGCGGTCGTGCAGCGTCGGCAGCGCTCCGGCGTCCAGGAATTCGTCGGGCAGGCCGGCCAACTGGAAGCCTGCCGGCTGCACGCGATGGCGCAGCAGCGCGCTGGACACCGCCTCACCGAGCCCCCCGATCACCGAATGGTTCTCGGCGACGACGACCAGCCGGTGCTTGTAGCGCACCGCCTCGACGATCGCCGCCTCGTCCAGCGGCTTGATCGTCGGGCAATGCAACACGGCCACGCCCACCTTGTCCTCGGCGAGATCCTGTGCGACTTCGAGCGCGCGCATCGTCAGGATGCCGCTCGAGATGACGAGCACGTCGGCACCATCGCGCAGCAGCTTGGCCTTGCCGAGCTCGAACCGATAGCCTTCGATCTCGTCGAGCACCAGCGGCACATTGCCGCGCAGCAGGCGCATGTAGACCGGGCCCGGGTGGGCCGCGATCTGCGGCACCGCCTGCTCGATGTCGAGCGCGTCGCACGGGTCGACGACGGTCAGCCCGGGAACTGCGCGCATCATGGCCAGGTCCTCGGTGGCCTGGTGGCTCGGCCCATACCCCGTGGTCAGACCCGGCAGCGCACAGCAGATCTTGACGTTCAGGTTCTCCTCGGCAATGACCTGGTGGATGAAGTCGTACGCGCGCCGCGTGCCGAAGACGGCATAGGTCGTGGCAAACGGCACAAGGCCCACCTTTGCCATGCCGCCGGCCGCGCCCAGCAACAGTTGCTCGGCCATCCCCATCTGGTAGAAGCGGTCGGGGAAGGCTTGCGCGAACAGGTGCAGGTCGGTGTACTTCGCGAGGTCGGCGGTCATGCCGACGACCTCGGGCCGCGTTGCCGCGTATTCGACCAGCGCCTTGCCGAAGGGCGCGGCCTTCACGCGCTGACCTTCCGAGGCGATCGACGCAATCATCGCCGAGGTGGTCAGGCGCGGCTTCTTCTCCGCAACGTTGGTCGTGTTCATGCCGGGGCTCCTTCGGGTTGCATGTAGGGCTGCGACTGGTCGAGGATCTCGATGGCCTGCTGCCACTCGGACGGGTCGACCCGGATGAAGTGGTTCTTCTCCCGCTGCTCGAGGAAGGGCACGCCCTTGCCCATCAGCGTGTCGAACAGGATCACGCGCGGCTTGGCGTCCTTCAGCGCGCGCGCGCTGTCGAATGCGTTGAGCACCGCCCGCAGGTCGTTGCCGTTCACGCGCTGCACGTGCCAGCCGAATGCGGTCCACTTGTCGGCGAGCGGCTCGAAGCCGAGCACCTTGCCGGACGGCCCGTCGGCCTGCTGGTTGTTGATGTCGACCAGGCAGATGAGGTTGTCGAGCCGGTGGTGCGCGGCGGACATCGCCGCCTCCCAGGTCGAGCCTTCGTCGAGTTCGCCGTCGGACATCGAGTTGTAGACGAACGCCGGGTTGCGCTTCTGCTTCAGCCCGAGCGCCATGCCGACACCGATCACGAGCCCCTGGCCCAGCGAGCCTCCGGAGACTTCCATGCCAGGCGTGTAGGCGGCCATCCCCGACATCGGCAGCCGGCTGTCGTCGCTGCCGTAGGTCTCGAGCTCGCTTTCCGGAATGATGCCGGCCTCGATCAGGGCGGCGTAGTGCGCAATCGCGTAGTGGCCGTGGGAGAGAAGAAAGCGGTCGCGACCTTCCCATTCGGGATCGGCAGGACGAAGGTTCAGCGCATGGCCGTAGGCCACTGCCAGGACGTCGGCCCAGCCGAGCGCCTGGCCGATGTAGCCCTGGCCCTGCACTTCGCCCATGCGCAGCGCGTAGCGCCGCATGCGGTACGCGCGCGTTTCGAGTGTCGAGAGATCAGACATGAGAGGTCCTTCTGAGGAAGAAAAGCACGAAGGGGGTTCAGCGGATCGTCAGCCAGGGCAGGTACGCGAAGCCCAGCAGCAGCCCGATGGCGACGAAATAGAACGGGATCAGCTCCTTCACCACATCGCCGATGCGCACCTTGGCGACCGAGGCCGTGATGAACAGCGTCGTGCCGATGGGCGGGTGGTACAGGCCGATGGAGAGGTTGACGATCATCATGATGCCGAGCTGGATCGTGTCCATGCCGACCGCCGAGGCGAGCGGAACGAACATCGGCGTCAGCAGCAGCACCGCGGCGGGCAAGTCGATGAACATGCCGGTGGCGAGCATGATCAGGTTCATGGCGAAGATGATCAGCCAGGGTGACTGCAGCGTCTCCTTCGCGTACCGCGTGAACTCAGCAGGCAACTGCTCGTAGGTGACGATCCACCCGACCACGCTGGAGGCCATGATGATCAGCAGCACGACGCCGGTGGAGATGCCCGCCTCGATCGCCGCGTGCCTGATCTTGGCCCACGTGAGGTCGCGATACACCACGCCTGCGACGACGAGCGCGTACAGCGTCGACATCACGCTGACCTCGGTGGGCGTCGCGATGCCGAAGCGCAGGAAGACGATGATCAGCACGGGCATCGCGAGCGCCGGGCCGGCATGCGCCAGCTGGCGCCAGAAGGCCGGCCACTCGAACGGCGTGGTGTCGCGGGGAAAGTTGCGCCGGCGTCCCTGCACGTAGCAGACCGCCATGAAGCCCGCGCACATCAGCAGGCCGGGCAGGATGCCGGCCACGAACAGCGCACCGATCGAGGCGCCCGAGACCAGCGCGTAGACGATCATCGGGATCGACGGCGGAATCAGGATGTCGATCGTCGCCGCGGCCGCCAGCGTGCCCGCCGCGAAGGGTGCGGGATAGCCGAGCTTCTTCAGCCAGGGGATCAGCATCGACCCGATCGCCGACGCGTCGGCGACCGCCGAGCCGGAGACGCCGCCGAAGATCGTCGAGGACAGCACGCCGACCTGCGCCGGCCCGCCGTGCACGCGGCCGATCATCATCGACAGCAGGTTGACCAGGCTCTGGCCCAGCTTGCCGCTGACCATGAGGGCGCCGGTCATCATGAAGAACGGAATCGCGATCAGCGGAAAGCTCTGCGTCTGCGACAGCATCTGCTCGATCGCCAGGTGCACCGGCACCTTGTCGATGATCAGCAGGCCGCCCACTGACGCGAGCACGAGCGCATGCGCGATCGGGATCGACAGCAACGCCGTGCCGATGAAGAGAGCGATGATCAAGCCGGTCATGTCAGGCTCCTTGGTGGGTCGCGGCGATTTCGGGCTCTTCGTGGCCGTGGGGTGCCTCCGCGCCGACCCACAGCGCCGGCAGCTTGCACAGCGTCACCACCGCCAGCAGGAGGAAGCCCAGCATCAGGCAGCCCACGCTCACCGAACCGGGCACCTGCAAGATGGGCGAACGTTCATCCGCCGCGATGTCCATGAGAGGCCAGGCGGCGATGGCGAGTGACGCGTAGAGCGCCGCCACTGCCAGCGACCCGCCGGCAAGCACCCAGCGGCGCGAGCCGCGCAGCTTCTGCGTCACCAGCACCACGGCGATGTGCGAGCCGTGCTGCGCCGCGAGCACGACGCCGGCCATGATGAGCCACGGGAACAGCAGTTCCGGCAGCTCGGAGGCCGACGCGAGGCTCGTGCCGGCGACGTACCGCAGCGCGACGTTGGCGCTCAGGATGACGAACACCACGCCCAGAGTCAGGTAGAGCACGCCACGACAGGCAGCGCCTATCGCGCGGTCGATGAACCGCAGGGTTTCCATGAGGGTGCTCCGCTTACTGCGCCTGCTGGACGACTTGCTTGACGAAGTCGCTCACCGGGCCGGAGGACCACTTCACGTAGACCGGCTTGGTGGCTTCGACGAAGGCCTTGCGGTCGACCGTGTCGATCTGCACGCCCTTGGCCTTCAGCTCGGCGACGAGCTTCTCGTCGGCCTCCCTGGAGAGCTTGCGCTGGGTTTGCGTGGCTTCCGCAGCCGCCTCCGTGAAGACCTTCTGATCGGCCGGGCTCAGCTTGTCCCACGAGCGCTTGCTCATCACGAACGGGTTCGACTCGTACTTGTGGCCCGTCAGGGTGAGGTACTTCTGGACCTCGTAGAGCTTGGCCGATGCGATGTTGGCGAGCGGATTCTCCTGCCCGTCGACGACGCCCTGCTGCAAGGCGACGTACAGCTCCGCGAACTTGATCTGCTGGGTGTCGGCGCCCAGGGCCTGCATGATGTCGACGGTCATCGTGTCCGGCGGCGTACGGATCTTCAGTCCCTTGAGGTCAGCCGGCGCCTTGACCGCGCGCTTGCTGTTGGTGGTGTGGCGGATGCCGTTGTCCCAATACCCGAGCACGACCATGCCCTTGGCGGCCGTGCGCTTGGCGAGCTCGGCGCCGACGGGCCCGTCGAGCAGCTGCCAGGCCTTCTGCACGTCCGAGAACAGGAACGGCAGGCCCAACGCGGCGTATTCCGGGACCACGTTCGCGATCGCGCCCTGGCTGTTCGCCGAGATGTCGAGCGTGCCCGAGCGCAGCGCGGTGATCATCGCGGCGTCGTCGCCGAGCTGGGCCGAGTGCGCCACCTGGATCTCGATCCGGCCGCCGGTCTTGGCCTTGACGCGATCGGCGAAAAGGACTGCCGCTTCGTGCCGCGGGTTGCCAGGCGCGGCGCCGTGGCCGAGCGTCAGCTTGACGGCTTGCGCATGTGCTGCGAGGGGCGCGACGGACGCGGCGGCGAGCGCGAGCAGCGTGCGGATGAATGTCTTTCGTTGCATGGCTTGTCTCCTTTGTGGTGTGGAATCAGTGAATCAACATTCCGCCGTTCACGTCGAGCGTGATGCCGGTGCAATAGACGGACAACTCGCTGGCGAGGAACACGCAGGCGCCGGCGACGTCATCGGCACGGCCCAGACGAGCCAGCGGGATCGTCTCGGAGATCTCCTTCTTGCGTTCCGGGGTCAGCTTGCCCTGGGTGATGTCGGTCTCGATGAGCCCCGGCGTGATGCTGTTGACCCGGATGCCTTCGATGCCGAACTCGCGCGCCATCGCGCGCGCCAGGCCCAGCACGCCGCCCTTGGCGGCCGAGTAGTGCGGACCGCCGAAGATGCCGCCGCCGCGCTGTGCCGAGACCGAAGAGATGCAGACGATGGAGCCGCCCTGCTGCCGCCGCATCGCCGGCAGGACCGCTTGCGACATGTACAGCGTGCCGCGCAGGTTGACGTCGAGGACGCGGTCGTAGTCGGCGCCGGAAATGTCCAGCGTCTTCACCGGTTGCGTGATGCCGGCGTTGTTGACCAGGATGTCGATGCGGCCGAAGGCATTCAGCACGGCCGCCGCCGCGGCGTCGCAGGCGGCCTTGTCGGTGACATCGGCGACGAGGCCGAGATGGCCCTCGCCCAGACGTGCGGCCGCGGCAGCAGGTTCGGCACGCGCCAGATCGAGGATCGCCACGCGGGCGCCCTGGGCGGCCATCTGGCGGGCGGTGGCGAAGCCGAGGCCGTTGAGGCCTGCGCCGCCGGTGATCACGGCGACCTTGTCGGTAAGAAGCATGTGAATCGTCTCCATGGGTTGTCACGGTCGAACGAGCCGACGTGGGTGCCGGGTGGCGGCCCGTCTGCTCGGGTCCTGGGCAAATCTTCGGCGGCGAAGGACATGACGACAAGCGAAGTGTTGTCACCCTAAGATGACGTTCCGTCATCTGACTTGCGGGTAGACCCGATGGCATCGCTTCCTCCTTTGGCCAATCTGCTGGCATTCGAAGCCGTGGCACGTCGACGCAGCTTTGCGCTCGCCGCAGCCGAACTTCACCTCACCGCATCCGCGATCAGCCACCAGGTCGCGCGTCTCGAAGCGCAGCTCGCCGTGCGGCTGTTCGAGCGCAGCGCGCACGGCGTGCGTCTGAGCGTGGCGGGTGAGCGGTACATGGCCCGCATCGGTGGCGCTCTGGACGCCATCTCAGCGGCCACCGACGACATGCGCCAGGGCGTCAGCAACAGCCTCTACGTGCACTGCGCGCCCAGCCTTGCCGGCTTGTGGCTGATGCCGCGGCTGCGGGCATTCGCGCAGGCCTGTCCCGACATTGCGCTGAACCTCTCGGCCGCGCACACGCACAGCGACTTCGCGCTCGGCCAGGCCGACATCGACATCCGCTACGGCGTCCCGAACTGGCCGGGCCTGGTCGTCGAGCCGCTCTTCGAGGAGCGCATCCTGCCGTTGGCCAGCCCGGCGTTCATCCGCGAGCACCGACTGAAGCGGATCGATCAGCTGCTCGATGTGCCGCTTATCCAGAGCAACGTCAGCGTGGTGCAGTGGTCCGACTGGTTCCGCGAGTTCTCCGACAAGCGCGCCCCGGAAAGATTCACGGTGCGCTTCGACCGGGCCCAGATGTCGCTGGACGCTGCCACGCAGGGGTTGGGCGTGGCGCTGGAAAGCGCCACCATGGCAGGCAAGCATCTCCTCGAGGGCAAGCTGCGGCCCGCATTCAGTGCCGACAAGGCCGTCCGCGTCAAGGCTCACTTTGCCGTCTACCCGGCGCGGCACGCGAAGCGGCCGCCGGTCGAGGCATTTCTGGCATGGCTGCATGGCGAGGCTGCACGGCGATGAGCCCGCCGCGGGCACCGCCGGCGGATCTCGTTGCGCGGCGGAGATCGATGCCGCTGCGATACTTTGCAGCCCGACACGGCAGGAGTTCACATGCTTCCCGACTCACCCTTGCTGCTGGCTTTCGTGGGCGCAAGTCTGGCGCTGGCCCTCACGCCCGGCCCCGCCGTGGTCTACATCGTGGCCCGGACGCTGGCGCAGGGCCGCGCCTGCGGCCTCGCCTCGGTCCTCGGGGTGATGCTCGGCAACCTCTCCAATGCAGTGGGCGCTTCGCTGGGGCTCGCCGCCTTGTTCGCCGTGTCGTCGGCCGCGTTCACCGTCGTGAAATGGGCAGGCGCGGCCTACCTCGTGTACCTGGGCATCCGGATGTGGCAGGCCGCGCCCGCCGTTGCGGACGCGACGCCGCCTGCGCCGGCGCAGCCCTTGCGGCGAGTCTTCCGCGACGGCTTCGTGGTGGCATTGCTGAACCCGAAGACCACGCTCTTCTTCGCGGCCTTCCTGCCGCAGTTCATGGACCCGCAGACCAGCCCCCTGATGCAGACACTGGCGCTTGGCGCGGTCTTCGTCGCCGTCGCGTGCTGCACCGACCTCGTCTACGTGCTGACGGCAAGCCTCGTCGCACCGCGCCTGAGCCGGGCGGCTCGACACGCCGTGTGGGGCCACCGGCTCGCCGGCACGTCTTTCATCGGCCTGGGCGTGCTCACCGCAATGGGCGCACGCCCGACACGCTGACACCCAGGGCGGGGACTCAGGGGAGCAGGATCACGTGGTGACCTGCAGCGTGTCGTCGTTCACGCGTTGCGTGTGCGAAAGCCGCGCCGGGGGCCCTAAGCTTGGCGCTGTTCAGCGCCCCTGCGGCGCGCATTCCTTCGTCCGTCGTGACCCGATCTCGCGCCCCGAACCCCGCTTTGCGCCAGGCCACCGCCGCGTTGCTCCTCGCCGCGAGCGCGCCTGCATTCGCGCAGTTGGCTGTCGGCGCCGTGCCGGGCGCTCCCGATCTCGTTCGCACCCCGGAAGCGACCTTCCAGCAGCAGATCGATCCACGGACCCATTGGACCTTCAGTCTCTACGCGCAGCCGGCGCCAACGGGTGATGCTGCACCGCAAGGCGGCATGGAGGCGCGGTTCTCCACCCAGCGCTTCGACGCGCATCGGCTGCAGGCCGGCGTGTCGCTGGCGGTCCGGCCCGGCGAGGCGGGTCCCGTCGAAGCCTGGCAGACCGTCGACGATCGCCGCTCCTCCGTCTTCGTCGAGGACCGCTGGCAGTGGTCGTCTGCGCTGTCGATGGCCGCCGGGGCCCGGGTCGTCGCGGTGCCCGACGGCGCCGCGGTGCATCAGCGTCTTGCGCTCGCGTGGCAGCCGGCCGGCGCCTGGACGCTGAAGATGACGCAGGGAGCCTTGCAGCAGCTTGCACCGCACGCCGTCGATGCCGCCGGCACGCAGCGGTTCCGCGGCCTGGAGGTGCGCACCGAGCATTCCGCGGGCGCCCTTCGACTGCGCGCGCTCGCGGCGTCCCATCAGGTGAGCGACTTCCAGCAGTCGCGTGCACTGCATGCGGCGGCCGTCATGCTCGACATGCCGCTCGATGCACGCTGGACGCTGAGCAACCAGACGCTGCTCGCGCCCCAAGGCTCCATGACGCGGGTCAAGCTGTCGGGGTCGCTGGTGCGCGACCGGGCCGGCGTGTCGCTGGTCGTTCCGCGCCGGTTCCAGGGAAGACCCGACGACATGGCTGCAAGCCTGGTCTCGGTGGAGCCCGACGACGGGCTCGGATGGCGCGCGCAGCTCGAGCTTCGCTTCTGACGGTCGACGCGCGACGTTGCGACGGCTTGCCTCGACGGTGAGGCGGGTCGCCTGATCAGCGCCGTCCCTCGCAGCCTTCGAATGCCAGCAGCGGCCTGCCGCTGGGCAGGGCATCCGGAATCAGGGTGCACAGCTCCCGTGGCCCGGCCCGATGGTCGAGCAAGCCATCGCGCACGAACCGCACCAGGTCCGCGAACTCCGAGCGGTTCAGCGCAATCGGGCGTGCCAGCAGGGGATCGATGAATGCCAGCACGGGCTCCATCGGACCGAGCCGATGCTGCAGGTCCTCGCTCACCCCGGCACGCCGGGCGTCGTAGCGCCTGGCCGATGCCACGACATCCAGGTGATGCCGGATCGCGTCTTCGAGCCGGGTGTAGGCGCCGTTGTGGAAGAACGCTGGCTGCAAGGCCACGTTGCGCAGCGGTGATGTGCGGAACCTGTACCGGTCCGATGCATGGCCGGTGACCTGCTCGAGTCCGAAGTCCTCGTCTTCGCCCGGCCCGTCGAAGACGACATTGCCCAGACCCACACCGAAGCGCGGCGCAATCTGCGGCACGCCGATGTCGTGCGTGCGGAAGTCGCTGAACATCTCATTCGACGTCCCCGCGACCGCGTGGCATGAGACGCAGCGGCCCTTGCCGAAGAACACGAGCGCGCCCCGCTTCTCGGCCGCGTTCATCGCGCTGCGATCGCCCCGCGCAAAGCGGTCGATGGGGGCGTTCGCGCGCACGACGCTGAACTCGAACTCGGCAATCGCGCGGCCGAACATCGTGAAGTCGATCGGGGCGCCGGCCTTCACGGCAGGGAACAGCTCGCCGAAGCGCAGGCGGTAATTCCAGCTTCCGTTCAGCCGCGAGAGCACCTCCTGGCGGATCGGCTCGTTGCGCGAGCCGCTGGCGTCCGGTGGCGGGACCTTGCCCGCGAGGCCATCGTCGAAGGCATCGAAGCGCGGCCCGATCGTGCCGCGCGTGCCGGTGAACCCGGCCACTTCGACCAACTCGGTGGGTGGCAGATGCGCCTGCGCGATGAGCAGGTGCGTCACGACCGGGTCGAAGGCGGGAAAGCGAGTCGTCCCTTCAGGCAAGGGAAACACGAAGCCTTGCGAGTTGTCGAACGGGTCGGCCGAAGGCGCGGAGAAGCGGCCGTTCCACATCAGGCTGGGGTAGAAGGCTGAATTGACAACGGTCGGGGTCCGTCGCTGGTTGCGCGGCCCGCTGCGGTCGCGACCCACCACCTGGTTGCTCTGGATGCCGATGGCGATCGATTGGCTGTCGCCGAAGCCCGTGGCCGGCGCGTGGCACCCCGCGCAGCTGTTGTCGTCGTGCAGCGAGACCAGCGAGTCGAAGAAGAGCACCCGTCCGAGGTCGGCCAGCCGCGAGTCCACGGGCCGGCCGAGGCGCGCCGGCAGCGACGATTCGACGGTGCCGGTGAAGCCGGCGCGCTTCAGCACCGCAGCGAGGGCCTCATCGATATCGCCGGCCGCGTTGTCAGCGGCATGAGCGTGGCCCCACCGCATGGCAGCGGCGCAGGCCACGGCCGCGACGACGACGGCGGCGCTCGCGACGCGCCGCCAGCGCGATCGTCCGGCCTCGCCCATCGCTGCGCCCCGTCGATCAGAGCGGATCGCAGTGGGGGCTGATGTCGTCGAAGCCGATCGGATCGCCGATCACGTTGGTGGGCGTGATGGTGAACGTGTTCGCATCGAACGCGACGCTGCCGACGAAGCCCGCCACGATGTGCACCGGCCCGCTGCCTGCCAGCGAGAAGTGGTCCACCACCAAGCCCGTCCAGTTCTGCCTGTCCGTGCTCGTGGCGTTCTGCTGGAAGCTGTAGCTCCAGACGTAGGTATTGCCCAGTTGATCCGTGGCCGTGCCGTGTGCGTGCGACGTGACGATCTGGCGCGTGCCGCCTCCCGCGATGGCGTGCTCCCTGACGATGTCGGTCTGAATGCCGGTGGCCTGCACGTCCGCCCCCGCCGGCACGCTCGCGCACTGCGACGAGGTGATCGTGAACGTGACCGTATGGGTGTTGGGGCGCGCGGCTGCCTTGCGTGCGGCGTGGGCCGACTCGGCGGCAACGCCTGAGAGCGCAACGGCGACGAGAGCGGAAACGAATCGTCCGATCTTCATGATGCCTCCACGGGTCGAAGAGAGTTGCATCGACGCCGCGCAGGCCTGCTTGACAGGGATGTCGGCGTGGTGCGCCGAGCCCGTTCCATGACGGGCGGGTCGGGGAGGCTAGTCCAAGGCACATGCGTGTCCATCCCTAGAAGCGACAGGCTCGGACCCAGCTTGCGCTCTCGGGACGATCGCCTAAGCTACCCCTTGCCGGCGAGGCATCGCGGGCGCGTTGCCCCGAACGCGCATGGCCGCTCGGCCGACGCCAGGTGGACGACCCAGGGGACCACCGGGTCCCGATCGGAGGCAACGATGGCAAGGATCGAAGGCGGTTGTCTGTGCGGTGCCATTCGTTATCGGTCCAGCGCCGAGCCGCTGCTGACGGTGGTCTGCCAATGCTCGCACTGCCAGCGAACCTCCGGCAGTGCCTATTCGGTGATGCTGGCCATGCCGGTGGGATCGATCGAGTTCAGCGGCCAGCCGCTCGCGAGCTACGACGACATGGGCACCAGCGGCATGCTCGTGCACCGGCGATTCTGCGACCGCTGCGGCTCGCCGATCGTGAGCGATGCCGAGGTGGCACCGACCATGCACTTCCTCAAGACGGGCAGCCTCGACGACGCATCGTGGGTGCGCCCTCAGGCCGCCATCTGGTGCAACTCGGCGCAGCCCTGGGCGCCGCTGCCGGAAGGCATGCAGAAGGTGCCGCAGAACCCGGCATTCGGCTGACGCTTTGGCGAGCCATTCGACATGTCGCCGCATCGATCCCTTCGACGTCGGCAAAGCCGGGTCATGGACTGAGGGACATTCAAGCCAAGGAGACACAGATGACGACTTGGATCCGGCTGCTTGCCGTGGCCGCGCTGTTGATCAGTTCGCAGTCCGGCGCCAACACGCTGACCCAGAACGTCTCCTGGACGATCGACCGCGCCGACACCTCGACGAGGTACCGCGTGGTCGCCTACGGTGATTCGATCTACGCGGGCTACAACGGCTCGGTCTACAACGTGGCGAAGTACTCCGCGCCCACGGTCGACGCAGAGTACCTCTCGGTGCTGTGGAACGCCGACATCGAGACCGTGAGGCGGACCAAATCGGGCGCAGTCGCCTCGGACATCTATCACAACAAGATCGTGGCCGAGAGGGGCTACATGCAGACCAGCTCCACCCGCGTGGTGACCTTCGAGATGTGCGGAAACGATGCGCTGCAGGCGCGATCCAGCTTCAAGGGCCAGAGCGGCACCTGCGACTACTCCGGCCTGGAGGCGGCGGTGAATACCTGCAAGGTCCACGTCGCCGCCGCGATGGACTTCATCAATGCCAACGCCTATGCCGGCACGAAGCTGAAGGTCGTCTCGACGCTGTACTACCCCGGCTATGACGCGGACAACACGCCAAGTGCGTGCACCGACCCGACGACCCATGCCGCAGTCAACCTGCAGAGCACGTTCCTGCTCCCGGTCGCGACCATGAACTACTGGATGTGCGAATTCGCGCGGCAGAAGGGCTTCCGCTGCGCGGACAGCTTTGCGCATTACATGGGGGCGGACTACGACCGCAATGGCGACGGGAAGGCCGACTACGTCGCCCTGCGCTACGTCCCCGGCGACAGCGAGTCGAGCTATGTGACCCGCATCATGTCGACGCTGCGGCCGACGATACGTGACGCCAATTCGCACCTCCTGTCCGCGAGCAGGAGCTACGACTACATCCAGTCGGACGACACCCACCCCACCTACACCGGCGACACGGTGAAAGCGGGCCTGCTCGGCAGCACCACGGGCTCCGGAGCGCCGCGGTACACCTCGTTCTCGTACGGCAAGAATCCGCTGTGGAACCAGTTCGGCCACGAGCGCATGGGCTGGCTGCTGTCGACGACGAGCCCGCCGGCGCCCTGAGGATCGACGGGCTTTGCCATGGACGGGCCGCGTCGTTCTGACTCGATCCCGACCGATCCGGCCGAGAGACCCCAGGCCTGGCGCCCGTCGCTGGGCTACCTCGCGATCGCCTCGGCGATCGTCGGAGGCCTCGCCTATGGATGGATGTCGCCTTCCCCGCCGGCTTCTGTCGCTGAGGGCACGGCACCTCGGGCAACGGCGGCTGCCGCTTCGAGCAGCGCGGCGGCGACGCCGGTGCTGACCGCGGTTGCCGCAAGCAGCCCGGCTCTCGTGGCGCCGGTGCAGGCCGCGACCGCGCCAGGTGGCCCGGGCCCCCACACGACGCAGGATGTGTCGCGCACGCGGGACCCGGATGGAGACTTGACGCCTGACATCTCGGACTACGTCAACAAGGGCGAAAGACCGACGATGAGCGAGGTGATCGATCGTCTGCATCAGGCGGGCGTCCATTCCGGCCTCGGCGCGTTCTCGCCGCCCGGAACCCGCCCGCCCCTGGTCGGGCTGGCGGTGCCCGAGGACTTCGCGCTTCCCGAAGGCTATGTGCGCCACTACCAGGCGACCGACGACGGCGAGCGCATCGAGCCCATCCTGATGTTCTCGCCGGACCACCAGTTCCTCGACGCGGCCGGCCAGCCGATCGCCATCCCCGCGGACCGCGTCGTGCCACCCGGACTCGCCCCTCCCGGGTTGCCGATCCGACGCATCGTGATTCCTGCGCCGGCCGAATCGGGGAGACCCGGGCGCTGAACACGACTGCCCCGTCGACTCCTCGCCGTGGTCGCATGTGGCTGGGCATCCTGGCCAGCGCGATCATGTCGTGCCTGTACGCCCGCGGCGGGGCGGGCTGGCTGCTCGGCTTCGTGGCCTTCGTGCCGTGGTTGCGCACACTCGACGCGAGCCGAACGCCGGCCGGCGCGCTCGTCGCCGCCTGTGCGATGTCGGTGGCGTTCACGGCGGCGGTCTTTGCCTGGTTCGGCATCGCGATCGGCGACTACACGCGGCTCGGCGCTGCCACCGGCCTGTCCGTGCTGCTGCTCGCGGCGCCGCTGTTCCAGCCGCAGTTCCTCGCGTTCGCGCTGGTGCGTCACGTGGTCGGTCGTCGGCACGGCCCCGTCCTGCGCGCGCTGGCGGGTGCCGCGGCATGGGTGTCCACCGAATGGATCGTCCCCCGCGTGCTCGGCGACACGCTGGGCTACGGGCTCTATCCGTCCCGGCTGCTGCGACAGGCCGCCGATGTCGGCGGCGCAGCGGGTCTCACAGTCCTGTTGCTGCTGGCGAACGAAGGCATCTCGTCGGCGCTCGCGCGCCGCCGCGACGGCGTCCGCGCGATGGCGAAGCCGCTGGCGGCTGCCGTGCTGGTGCCCGTGCTGTTGGCGTGCTACGGCTTCGTCGTGCTGTCCGTCGCGCGCTCGCCCGGCGGCAAGCCGATTCGCATCGCACTGGTGCAGTCGAACATCGTGGACTACGAGCGCCTGCGTCGGGAGAGGGGCGCAGGCGCGGTGGTTCGCGAGGTGCTGGACACGCACTACGCCATGACCCGCGAGGCCGTCGAGCAGCAGCACGCGGACGCGGTGCTGTGGTCGGAGACCGTGTACCCCACGACCTTCGGCCATCCGAAGAGCGAGGCGGGCGCCGAGCTCGATCGCGAGATCCTCGACGTCGTCAACGCCGCCCGCGTGCCGCTCGTGTTCGGAACCTACGATCGCGACGCCGCAGGTGAATACAACGCGGCGGCCTTCGTGGCGCCCGGCACGGGCGTGCTCGGCCTCTACCGCAAGACGCGCCTGTTCCCGCTCACCGAGTACGTGCCCGCATGGCTGGACGGGCCGGTGCTGCGGCGCTGGCTGCCGTGGACGGGCACGTGGCAGCCGGGCAGCGGCGCTCGTGTCTTCCCGCTGCGCCTGGCAGACGGCCGCGAGATCCCGGTGCTGCCGTTGATCTGCCTGGACGACATGGATGCCGGACTGGCCGTCGACGGTGCCCGGCTGGGCGCGCAGGCCATCGTGATCCTGTCGAACGACTCGTGGTTCACCGACCCGGCGCAGGGGGCAGAACTGCACCAGACGGCGGCCGCGTTCCGCAGCATCGAGACACGAATGCCGCAGTTTCGCGTCACCACGAACGGCTACAGCGCCGTGATCGACCCGACTGGCACCGTCATCGCCACGACCCGCATGGGCGAACGCAACCTGGTGATCGGGGACACGCCGGTGGCGGAACCGCCGCGTACGCTCATGGTGGCCTGGGGCGACTGGGTGGGGCGCGCGGGGTCGGCGTTCCTTGCGGTGCTGGCAGGCATGGCGGCGCTGCGCACATGGCGCGCACGAGGGGCCAAGGAAGTCTTGCCCGTGGCCGTCGCGGCAGCGCTTCCGGCCGACGTCGCCGTGCTGCCGCCCGCCGCCCGCCTCGCGGCGGGTCTGCTGCGTGCATTTGCCCGGGGCAGCCTGCTTTGGATGGTCGCCGCGGTGCTGCTGGACGATGCGGCCTGGCAGGTGAACACGCTTGCCCGGATGCGCGCTTTCTCTGCACTGTTCCTCGCCCCCGAGGCCGCCGCCTGGTGCGTGCTGCTTGCCTTTGCGGCGCGGGCCTCGGTCGACAACGGCAAGCTCGTGCTGACACGCGGCGCGCGGCATCTCGAGCTTTCGGTGCGCGACATCGTGGCGGTCGAGCCCTGGCGCGTCCCGATCCCGAGCCCCGGCGCCTGGCTGCGACTGGCCAGCGGCGAGCGCTGGCGGTACGGGCTGGCCCACCCCGATCCGGCGGGGTTGGCCCGGGTGCTGGGCGCGTCCGGCGGCCAGCCGGCGCAGCAGCCCGCGCCGTCCCGCGCCGCGGCATATGCCCACGCCCGCCTGGCGATCCGGCGCGGACCGCTTGACCAACCGCTTGCGAAGTTCGTCCTGTTCCCGCTCGTGCTCGCCATTCCGGCGTTCCGCCTGCACCAGCACATTGCCCACGGCAGCTCCTTCGGCGAGTACTACACGTTCGGACTGACGGCGTACCTGACGACCTTCGTCGTCTGGTGGGCTGCCTGGGCCATCGGCGTGACGCTGTGCGCCGCCGCGCTGCGCGCGGTGATCGAAGCCTGCACGCTGGCGGTGATATGGCTGCGCCCTGGACAGGTCGTGGGCACCCGCCGCTGGCTCGAACGCCTTGGCCTGACGGCGTTCTACCTGGGCCTGCCCGCGTGGCTGCTGCTGCGGGTGTTCGCCGGTTGACGACCTTCGACCATCGCGCGTTGCGGCATGGAGGTGCTCAGTCGGCCGGCACTTCTTCCCGCCCGTCCGGGTACTTCGCGAAGCGTGTGGGCTCCCGTCCGTGCACCGGCCCTGCGTCGCCGAACTTCCAGCCGCCGAACCGGGTGCGTTGGTAATCCTGGAGAGCCTGTGCGATCTCCTGCTGCGTGTTCATCACGAACGGCCCGTAGTGCGCGACCGGCTCGCCGATGGGCCGACCCTGCAGAAGCAGGAACTCGCACACCGTCCGGCCGGCCGCCAGCGTGGTGTCCGCGTCGGCCCGCAGCGTGATGGCCACCGGCCCATGCACCTGTCGGCCGCTCACGGTGGCAGCGTCGCCCTTGAAGAAGTAAAGCGTTCGGCGGGTTCCCTGCCCCGTCGCCGCGGGCAGTGTCCAGGTCGCCCCGGGTTCCATGCGCAGCGTCCAGATGGCGACGTCCGCCTCTGGCAGCGCGGCCCAGGAATCGGGCGGTGGCGGCGGAGCGACGGAGCCATCGAGGCGCCCGGCGACGATCGCGATGCTCGTCTTGCGCCCTTCGGGATCGTGCACCACCGGGCGCGGGATCTGCGCGTTCCACAGCATGGTGAAGTGCGGCTCGGTCATCTTGGCCCGGGCGGGCAGGTTCAGCCAGATCTGGAACAGCTCCAGCGGGTTGTCTTCGTCGGCCTTGAGCAGCGGGAACATCTCCGCGTGCACGATGCCCCGCCCTGCCGTCACCCACTGCACATCCCCGCCGCCGAAACGTGCCGTCGCGCCCAGCGAGTCGCTGTGATCGATGAGGCCCCGGCGCACGATCGTCACCGTTTCGAAGCCGCGGTGCGGGTGCGCGGGAAAGCCCGGCACGGTGCGGCCGTGGTACATGCTCCAGCCGTCCTTGCGACTGAAATCCTGGCCCATGTCGCGGCCCGCCAGCGAGGCCACCGGCCCCATCTCGCGGTTGCCGCGCGGATACGCATCGTCGTGGTAGGCGCAGAACAGGAACGGATCTTCGGTTTCCCAGGGAAACCCGAGCGGCTTGACCGCGAGGACGGGAGTGCTTGGCAACGACATGGCAGTTCCTTGAAGGAAGCCCATTGTGGCCTTGCGGCCGCTGCTTCCAGTGCAGGAAACGCCAACCCCCTATTCGCTCGACGCGCGATGCCGTCCGAGCAAGGCTTCGGCCTCGGCGGCGATGCGCTGCACCACGGTTGCAGCCGACGAAACGTTGCTCACCAGCCCCGATGCCTCGCCTGCGATGACCGCAGCGACATCGAAGTCGCCGGCCTCGCGCGCGGACGCGTAGGCAGCGGCCACCTCGTCGACATGCTGAAGGAGCTCGACCTCGCGGCCCAGCCAGCGTTGCGCATGGGCATTGCGGATGCACCGGCCCGTGAACGGAGCCGGCCATACGTTGCGCCGCGAGATGTCGAAGACGATGCTGCGCGCCGTGTCGTCGCCGGTGGCTGCGCAGATGCGCTCCTTGGCGAGGCGCGCGCCGGCAGCCTCCTCCGTCGCATAGAACCGGGTGCCGACGAGGACGCCGCAGGCTCCGAGCATCAAGGCCGCGGCCAGGCCTCTGCCGTCGGCGATTCCGCCTGCCGCGACCACCGGCGTGCCGCCGCCGGTGGCGTCGACGACCTCGGGCACCAGCGTGACAAGGCCGCGTGATCCGCCATGTCCTCCCGCCTCCGTCCCCTGGGCGACGAGCACGTCGGCCCCGGCCGCCAGCGCCTCCTTCGCCGAAGCCAGTGAATGGACCTGACAGATGGCGATCGCTCCAGCGCGCTTGATGCGGTCGATGAACGGGCTCGCGTCACCGAATGACAGCAGAATCGCTGCCGGCCGCCGTTCGAGCGCAAGGTCGAGAAGGTGCGGCTGCTTCGCCAGGCTCCACGTGATGAAGCCCACGCCGAAGCGCTGGCCGGAGCTTGCCAGGACATCGAGCTGCCTCGCCAGCCACTGCCGCTCGCCGTAGCCGCCGCCGAGGATGCCCAGCCCTCCGGCCGCGCTGACCGCCGCGGTGAGACTCGCGTCGGCAACCAGGTCCATCGGCGCCAGAAGGATCGGGTGCTCGATGGCGAACAACCTGGTGAGAGAAGTGGTGAGTGACATGATCCATCTCCGGCGCAGCGCCGGCCGCGGCGATTCGGTGCGTGAAAAGTAGCCGCCTTGACAGATCAATGCCAATGAATGATCGTGATCGAGCCGTTCGTTCCGGGAGATGGCGCGATGGACATCCGAATGCTCGATCTGCAGGCGCTGCGGATCTTCAAGGCCGTGGTCGACGAAGGCAGCGTGACGCGCGCGGCGATGCAGTTGCACTACGTCCAATCGAACGTCACGACGCGGCTGCGCCAGCTCGAAGCCGACTTGGACGTCGCGCTGTTCCATCGCATCGGAGGCAAGCTCGTCATCACGCCTGCCGGGCGGACGCTGAATGCCTACGCCGAACGACTTCTCAGGCTTGCGCAGGAGGCAAGGCGCTCGGTCGCGGCCGACGGAGTGCCGCGTGGACCGTTGGCCATCGGGTCGATGGAGACGACGGCGGCCGCCCGATTGCCCGGATTGCTGGCTGCTTTCAGCGCGCGTCATCCTGAAGTGGAGCTCAGCCTGGAAACCGGGCCGACAGCACACCTGCTGAAGCGTGTCCTGGAATGCGAACTCGACGCTGCACTCGCCGCCGGCCCGGTCAAGCATCCCGCGCTGGACAGCGAACTCGTGTTCGACGAGGAACTGGTGCTCATCACGCGCCGCGACCATGTTGCGGTGCGCGCCCAGCACGAAGTCGCCGACGCAATGATCCTCGTGTTTCGCAGCGGCTGCAGCTACCGCAGGCGGTTGGAGACGTGGCTCGAAGCCGGCGGCGTCGTGCCCAGGCGTGCACTGGAGTTTGGAACATTCGAAGGCATCGTCGGATGTGTCGCCGCAGGCATGGGAATCTCGCTGATGCCGCGCGTGCTGATCGAGCAGCGCGGACTTCGCGACTCTGTCGGCGTTCATCCCCTCCCGGCACGTTTTGCACGAGTGCCGACCATGCTGGTCTGGCGCAAGGACGCCGAACGCAATGCCGCCCGCGAAGCGTTCTTTGCGGTCATGAAGACTGCGGCGGGCGCACTCGGGACGCCAGCCGATGCGTCGACCGAAGACCGCAGGCGCACGTCGCATCCGGCGTCGCCACCGACAAGGCAGCGAAGCACGCCGCGTGTGGACTCGCGTGTGTGACCGCCGTGGCCACTGTGCTCGACAAGGAACTCAAGCGGCAAGTCACCGTCGATGGCGTGGACTACACCGTTGCCGTCAACCCCGAAGGCTTTCGGTTGACGGGCAAGGGCAAGAGAACGCCGGAAGTCGAGCTGCGCTGGCGTGATCTGCTGAGCGGCGAAGCCGCCATGGCCGTCGCCCTGAACGCTTCGCTGGCGAAAAAGCAGGCCGCCGCCAGGCCACCGACCGAAGAGCCACCCGACAAGACGAGCAGGCGTGTGCCGAAGAAGCGGGCGCGCTGACAGTGCTTGCGCGACGCCCGGGTTCGCGGCACGCTTGCCGCATGGCGACCCCCATCACCGTCAGCATCCCGCACCAGCTCGGCCGCGCCGAGGCGCGCCGCCGCATCGAGGCAGGCTTCGGCAAGATCATCCACCAGTTGCCCGGCAGCGGGGGCTCGTGCAGCGAGCGCTGGGACGGCGACCGGCTGACCTTCGGCATCGCCGCCATGGGTCAGACCGTCGCCGGCGTTGTCACCGTGCTCGACGCCGCCGTGACGATGGAGATCGAGCTGCCCGGTGTGCTCGGCATGATCGCGAGCGGCCTCAAGGATCGGCTCCAGAAGGCGGGACAGCTGCTGCTGACGAAGAAGTAGCGCCGGTTCTGCCGCCGCCGGCCGTGGCTCCACGAATGGCTCTTCATGGCCGCCGCAATGGCCCGTCCGGCCGATGGCACGGGCAGCGCGAGAAGCGAGCATCGAGGCCATGCGATCGCTCGCCCCCCATGGTCGACGCGCACCCTCCTTGCCACGCCACGGACACGCCATGCCCTTCGTCATTCGCGCCCACTGGACCGCCCTCGCCGCTGCCACCACCCTGACGCTCGCCGCCTGCGGTGGCGGCGGCAGCGAGACCCCCGCCGACACGTCGAACGCGACAGCTGCCGAACGCACCGCCCAGGCGCTCGACGGCCAGGCGGCCGAGCACGACGCCCTGCTGGAAATGGGCCTGCCGGCACTGATCGCCCGGCGAAAGCCGGAGCTCGCGTCCCACGATGTCGCGCAGGGCCGCCGTCTCTTCGAGCGCGAAACGTTCGGCGGCAATGGACGCACCTGCCTCACCTGCCACTCCCGCGACACCGGCACCACCTCGCCGACGGACGCACAGCGCCGCTTCGCGGCCGATCCGGCCGACCCGCTCTTCCTTGCCGACGGCAGCGACGACGGACAAGGACACGGCGCCACGCGCATGCAGAAGGATGCGACGGTGCTGGTGCGCGTCGCGCTGCCCGAGAACGTGAGCCTTGCCCACGATCCGGCGGCGCGCAGCGTCGTGTTGCGCCGTGGCATTCCGTCGACCCTGAACACGCCCGCGCTCGACGACGTGCTGATGCTCGACGGCCGGCAACCCGACCTGCTCGCTCAGGCCCGGGGTGCCATCGCCGACCATGCACAGGCTGCACGCGCGCCGCGCTCCGACGAGCTGGCGCAGATCGCCGCATTCCAGCAGACGCCCGGATTCTTCAGCTCGCCGGCGATGATGAAGCTCGCCTACCTCGGCGTGACGGCCGAGCTGCCGCCGGGCCGCAGCGATTCCGAGAAGCGCGGGCGCCGCTTCTTCATCGATGCGCCGCCGCAGGGCGATTTCAAGACCGGCCTGTGCTCCGGCTGCCACAGCGGCCCCATGCTCAACCAGACGAACGAGTTCATTCCCGCCCCGCCGTTCCGCCGTGGGGGCCGCTTCCAGTCGGTCGGCGTGTCGGAAATCAATGCCGCGGGCAACCCGGTGATCGACTTCCTGTTCCGCAACCCCGATGGCACCACCACGTCGGTGTCCAGCCCGGACCCCGGACGCGCGCTGATCACCGGCAACGCCAAGGACGTCGAGAGCCTGAACGCTTTCAAGATCCCGTCGCTGTGGGGCGTGGCGCGCACGGCGCCCTACTTCCACGACAACTCGGCCAAGACGCTCGAAGACGTGGCGCGCCACTACGCCCTGCTCTTCTCCTTGATCTCGCCGATCGTGCTGACGCCCGAGGATCAGGCCGACATGGTCGCGTACATGAAGCTGCTGCGTTGAAGCAGCACCGGTGCCGGCTGGTCAGCGCACCAGCAGCAGCGGCGCCTTGCAGCGCGCCAGCACGCCGCTGGCCACCGATCCGAGCACGACATGGCCGAGCGCCGTGTGGCCGTGCGTGCCCATCACGATCAGATCGGGCGACTCGGCTTCGGCAAAGGCCGCGATGGCTCGAAGCCGCTCAATCGAGCAGGACCTTGATCAGCTGGAGGGCCGGGTTGCGTGGATTCCACAGTTCGGGGAAGACTTCCAGCGGGGTGAAACCCTTCGCCTCGTAGAACTTGCGGGTCTCGGCGTACGCCAGGCTGGCAGACGTGGCGGCCACCGTCTTCACCTGGAGGAACCTGGCGCCTTGGTCCCGCGCGAACCGCTCGGCGTGCGCCAGGAGCACCGATCCGATGCCCGAGTTCCGGTGCTCGGACGCGACGGCGATGCAGTGGATCTCCCAGGACTCGGGAAAGTGGCGGGTCAGCGTCACGAAGCCTTGCAGGCGATGGTCGAGCTCGACGGCGAGGGTCGGCCTGGACGCACTGTCGGCCACATACATGAGCAGCGCATGCTCGATGCCGAACCAGCGCGGCAGTGAACGAAGGATGGCCTCGATTTCCTGTTCGCGATGCAGCGCGGGACCGACGATGTTCATGGATCGCTCGCCACGACCGACGGCCACGGCGCGTCACCCTGGCGGCGGCAGCATGTTGGCGTCGCGCACCACGACCCATGCGCCGCCGGGCTGCTTGCGCAGGATGGACAGGGCGCTGCCGGTGCGGGTGGCGGCGCTCCCTCCTGCCTGCGGCACGATGCGCACCGTGAGGTCGGTCCAGCAGTACGCCAGGTCTTCCGACACCTCGACCTCCTGCACCTCGCCTGTCGATTCGATGCGATGCGTGGCGAGGAGCTTGCGCAGCCCGCTTTCGAACGCACCGCGGCCCCGCATCGGCGGCCGGCCCGTCCCGAGAAAGACGACGTCGTCGGACATCAGCCCCAGCACCGTCTCGACGTCGCCGGCAGCCGTCGCACTGTGCCAGCGCGCCACCAGATCACGAATCGCATGTTCATCGGGAGTCATCTGGATCTCCTCCGAGGCTTCAATGCGTGCCGGACATGGGAAGGTGCATTCTGTACGTCGCCGGCCATCTCGCCAAGATGCCTCGCCCTCACACCCGCCCCGGGGTCGAGACGGTCCGCCTCCCTCTGCCGCCCGGGCGCAAAGAGGGTCCGGGTCAGGGGCGCCGCTGCCGCGCACGCTTCTCGTGTCGTGAGTTGGAAATACGTGGCGTTTCGACGGGCCCAAACGGGGATGAGCGCAAGGCGCGGAGTCGGGTCCATACCCGGGGGTTATGGACCCGACTCTGCAACGCGGCGATCGCCCCGTTTCGGCCCGCCTTCGGTTCGACCAGATGGCGCCCTCGGTCGCCTGCGCGAAGGGGCCAATACGTCCAGTATTGGCCCCTTCGCGCAGCCGCCCGATCATCACCATCTGGTCGAATCGAAACGCCACGTATTTCCAACTCACGACACTAGGGCGCGACCTCCTGCAGATGGCGTCCGAAGAACCCGGTCACGCGTGCCGCGTAGGCCGCCGGATCGCTTGCGTACGAGCCGAGGTGGCGTGTGCCGGCGGTGATCCACAGGTCCGCGCCCGCGGCGCCGGCCAGGGCGCTGGCGTCCTCGGCCGGGATGAAGCGGTCGCCTCCGCTGTGGATCACCAGCATCGGCCGACCGCGCAGTGAGCGCGCCGCCTCGAGCGGGCAGACCTCCTCGAGGCGCACTCCCGTGACGAGCCGTCCCACGGCGAGCGCCCCGGGCAGGAAGCAGCGCGGCAGGCGGCTGAGCTTGCGGTACTGGCGCTCGATCATCAGTCCGAAATCGGTGAAGGCGCTGTCGGCCACCAGCGCCATGATGTCCGGCTCGTCGGCTGCCGCGAGCAGCGACGTCGCCGCGCCCATCGATGCGCCGAGCACGCCGATGCGGCCATGCCCGTTCGCGCGCAGCCAGTCCACCGCGCCCAGCACGTCGTGACGCTCGCGGGCGCCGTACGTGAGGCGCGCGCCGCTGCTGGTGCCGTGACCGCGCAGGTCGATCATCAGCACCGACAGGCCCGCTGCGACCAGCTGGCGGGCCAGGGCCGTCGTCGGCGACTTCAGCTCGTCGCCGCGGCAGGTGTCCTTGCCGTGCACGAAGATGACGGCGCCCGCGTGCGGCTCGGACTCGAAATACCACGCGTCGATGCGGGCCCGGCCGTCACGCGCCGGGAAGCTGACGGCCTGCACGGCGGGTGCCTCTCGCAAGGAGAGCTGAGGATGCTGGCGCCGCGTGCGCGTGAACCGATGCGCGACCAGTCCGCAGATGCCGAGATAGGCGGTCGCCGCGAACGCGGCGGCCAGCGCAAGCGAGATGGCGATCATGAAGCGCTCCTCAGGTCGACGGACGGATTGAATGGGCGCCGTGTCAGGCCGGCTCGGCAGCGGACATGGCCGTCGAGGCCGGCGTTGTCAGCCCGACCGCGATGCCGCCCAGCAGCGACACGCTGATCACGAAGGCGGCCATCGCGGCCCACGGCTTCGCGCGGGACGGCGCCAGCCGCGGCGGCTGCGGGATCGGCGATGCGGCGGTGTACTCGTCGCCCGGCATCGGCATGAGAGCGGACGTGGTGGTCATGGTGGTGAGGCTGGTCATGGCGGGCTCCTGGGCGGGGCGGACCGGGAATCGATCCGTTGGCCTCACTTTCGGCGGCGGCCGCCAAAAGGTCCTCAAGCCGCGCTCAAACGTTTTCAAACCGCGCCGCCTCGTTCCAGAACGTTTGATAGCGCTTCGAGGACGCCGGGCGGAAGCGCGCCGAACACTGGCTCATCCCGCTTCGGAGTGCGCCATGAGCCTGGTCCCGCCATTCGCCCGCACCGTCACCCTGCGCCCGGTCCGCAGCGCCGATGCGCCGTCGCTGCAGGCCTACGTCGAGTCGCTGAGCGCTGCGTCGCGGCGCCTGCGCTTTCATGGAGCGATCAACGCCTGTGCGCCCGGCCTGCTGCGCCGGCTGACCGAAGCCGACGGGACGCGGCACGTCGCCTTCGTCGCGCTCGCCACGGCGCCCGCCGACGCCGCGCACATCGTCGGCGAGGCGCGCTATGTCGTGGCCGACGGCGGGGACCGGGCCGAGTTCGCGATCTCGGTGGCCGACTCGGTTCGCGGACACGGTGTCGCCGAGGCGCTGATGCAGCAGCTGTTCGCCGCGGCGCGTGACGCCGGCATTGCATGCCTGTACGGCGACGTGCTCGCCGACAACGGCCGCATGGCCGCCTTCCTGCGGCGGCTCGGATTCGAGCTGGCGTGGCAAGTGGACGCCGGCGCCGGCATCGAGCGCTGGGAGCGCGCCACCGATGCCGGGCGCGGCCGCGCGCGTCACGGCCTGGGTCGGTGGCTGCGCGGCTGGTCGCTGCGCACGGCGATGCCCCCTCTCCCGCCCGGCGCCAGAGGGCTGGGGTGAGGGGGTGGGCGACAGTCCTCACCCTCACCCTCTCCCGCCCGGCGGGAGAGGCAGAGCACCCGGCTGCCGGCGGCACGGGCCCAAGGCGCCAGGCGCCCGCCGATGGCAAGGGTTATGCTGGCACGCAGCTCCCGGGCGCGCCGCTCGCGCGCCGGATTCCAGGATCCGCTCGCCGTGCCCGCCACCTCCCCGCCGACATTCGCCGCCTCGCACCCGCTGTCCGGATCGCTGCGCTTCGGGCGCTGCGAGCTGCAGCCGCGCGAGCGCCGGCTGCTGGTCGACGGCAAGCCCGCCCCCCTGGGCGCGCGGGCCTTCGACGTGCTGGTGGCGCTCGCGGAACGCTCGGACCGGCTCGTCAGCAAGCACGAATTGCTCGACCTGGTCTGGCCCGGCCTCGTCGTCGAGGAGAACAACCTGGCCACGCAGGTGAGCAGCCTGCGCAAGGTGCTGGGCGGGGACATCATCGCGACCATCCCCGGGCACGGCTACCGGTTCACGGCGGCATTCGAGCCCGACCCCGCGCGCGAAGCCTCACGGCCGCGCGCAGCCCAACGGCCGGAAGCGCCCTCGCCGGCAGACGCGTCGAGCAACCTGCCGGCGGTGCTTTCTGCACTGATCGGTCGCGAAGCCGACCTGGCCGCCGTGCGACAGCTGGTCAGCGAGCATCGCCTGGTCACGCTCGCCGGCGCCGGCGGAATCGGCAAGACGCGGCTGGCGGAAGCGGCGGCGCACTCGATGCGCAGCGCCTTCGCGGACGGCGTCTGGATGGTCGAGCTCGCGGCGATCGCCGATCCGGCCCTCGTGCCGACTGCCGTGGCGCAGACGCTGCGCATCAGCCTGCCGGGCGAGGCCTCGCCGCTCGATGAGCTGGTCGCCAGGATCCGGTCGGAAGCGATGCTGCTCGTGCTCGACAACTGCGAGCACCTCGTGGGTGCCGTCAGCGCGCTGGTCGATGCGCTGCTGCGCCAGGCGCCCCGCCTGCACATCCTCGCGACCAGCCAGCAGCTGCTGCGGGTCGGCGGCGAGCGGGTGATGCGCGTGGGCACGCTGGCGGTGCCCGAAGACGCCGGCCTCGACCGCGCCTCGCAGCACGGGGCGGTGGCGTTGTTCGTCGAACGGGT
Source organism: Piscinibacter sp. XHJ-5 (assembly GCF_029855045.1). GTDB lineage: Bacteria > Pseudomonadota > Gammaproteobacteria > Burkholderiales > Burkholderiaceae_C > Albitalea. The sequence continues at coordinate 2,349,749 of NZ_CP123228.1, read as the reverse complement.
CGCGGCACTGCAGCCCGGCTTCGCGCTGACGGATCGGAACGTGGCGGCGGTGATCGACATCTGCCGCTGCCTCGACGGCGTCGCACTCGCGCTCGAACTGGCCGCCGCACGCGTGCCGCTGCTCGGCGTGCAAGGCGTGCGCGATCGGCTCGGCGAGCGCCTGCGCATGCTGACCGGCGGGTCGCGCGTCTCGATGCCACGCCACCAGACGCTGCGCGCAGCGCTCGACTGGGGGCATGCCTTGCTGAGCCGGGATGAGCAGGCCGTGTTTCGGCGCCTGGGCGTCTTCGCGGGCGGCTTCGGGCTGGAGCTCGCCCAGCAGGTCGCGAGCGACGAGGCGATCGACGCCTGGGCGGTGCTCGATCACCTCGGCACGCTGGTCGACAAGTCGATGGTCGTCACCGAGCCGGGCGAGGTGCCGCGCTACCGGCTGCTCGAGACCGCAAGGGCCTATGCACTCGAGCGCCTGGCGGAGGCCGGCGAGGAGGCCGCCCTGCGCAAGCGGCACGCGCAGTGCATCCAGGGCGAGATCCACCGGCACCTGCGAAACCGGCCGCGCGACGAGTACACGCGGCTGTGCCTGCCGGAGCTCGACAACCTGCGCGCCGCGGTCGAGTGGGCCAGCGGCGCCGGCGGCGACACCGGGCTGGCGCTCGCGCTGGTCAACGACGCCGCGGTGCTGATGTACCAGGTGGGCCTGTACCCCGAGTGCATGCGCTGGATGCTCGCCCTGGAGTCGCGGGTCGACGATGCCACCCCTGCGCTGACGGCCGCGCGATTCCGCTTCGGGCTGGCCCTCGTCACCTTGCACGGGGGCGTCACCGCGGCACGGCGCGAGCAGCTGCTCGAATCCGCGCGGGCCGGCTTCGCGAGCGCCGGCAAGCCGCACGAGCAGGTCCTGACGCTGCTGCTGAAGGTGCACGCCGATTGCATCCGCGGCGATTTCACGGCAGCGCAAGAGGCGATCGACCAGGCGCAAGGCCTGTGCGGCGACGACGGTCCGGTGGTGCTGCGCGCGCACATCGGCTACGCGCAAGGCTTCGTCCATCGCAACAGCGACCGGCGCGCCGAGGCGCTGCAGGCCTTCACCCAGGCGCTGCCGCTGGCCCGGGCCGCCGGCGACGCGCGCAACTGCTTCAACGTGCTCAACAACCTCGGCGCGGTGCAGTTCGAGATGGGGAACGTCGACGAAGCCGTCGGGCATCACCGCTCGCTGGTCGAGCAAGGCCGGCGCGCGCACTTCGACAGCGAGATGATGGCGCTCTCGCTGGGATGGCTGTCGTGCTTCCTCGCCGCGCAAGGCTCGCTGGAGGAGGCGCGGCAGATCGCGCGCGAGGCGGTGCCCTACATGCGGCGCGCCATCGGCGTGCGGCACTTCTGCATGTGCTTCGCGATGTTGGCGGCGCGCCAGGGACGCGACGCGGACGCGGCGCGCTTGCGCGGTGCCGACGAAGCGGCACGCGCGCGGCGCTCGGCAGCGCGCACCCTGGTCGACCTGCGCACGCTCGAGGCGACGCTGTCGCAAATCGAGGCCGATCATCCACAGTCGCAGGTCGCCGCCTGGCACGCCGAGGGCGCGCTGCTCGACGACGACGCCATCGTCGCCCTGGCGCTGGGGGCCTCGTGACAGGCCTCAGTTGAACCGGTCGAGCTGCTCGCGCAGGTACGGATAGACGTCCCGGGCCGCATCGCGGCCGACGAAGACGTCGAAGTGCGCATAGCCGGGAAGCAGGCGCAGCTGGTACAGGCCGGGGTCGTTGCGGGCGCGCAGCCAGGCCAGCGTGCGGGCGGCCGTCTCCGGATAGAAGAGCTGGTTGGCACTGCCGGCCAGGAAGCTGATGGGCAATGCGAGGTTGCGAGCCTTGTCGGGCTGCAGGTAGGTGTCGTTGCCGGCGCTGTCGACGACGTGACCCTTGCGCATGATCAGCGCGAGCTGCTCGAAGGGCTTGATCGACACGGGGCCGAACATCTCGCGCATCGCCGTGTGGGTCCAGTGGTTGAGCCGGGCGTGCGCATACGACGGGCCGTAGATCGAGAAGACGCGATGGCACACCGGGTTCTTGCACTGCTCGCCGTCGGGCACCGGAACCTTCCATGTCGCGACATCGATCTCGGCATCCAGCTCGCTCGTTCCCGGCACCAGCGGGAACACGCCCTTCAGCGGGCTCATGCGATCCAGCAGGGCCACCAGGCCCATGTCGGCCTTCAGATCGTTGATCCAGTCGGTCACAGGATGCAGGGTGAGCTGCGAGCTGATCACCGACCGCACGCCCTGCAGCCCGTCGAGCAGCGACATCAGCAGACTCATCGAGCTGATGCAGTGCGCGATGACCTGCACGCTGCCGGCACCGGTGTGCTGCAGCACCGTGTGCACCGCGGCCGGCCAGTCGATGCGGGCGATGTCGTCGATGGTGTACGGCGCGAGCGGGCTTCCGGAGTCCGGGCTGGCGCGGTACGCCAGCAGCCACACGTCGTACTCCGCCGCCGTGAGGAACTCGACGAGGTTCTCGTCCACCGTGTCGATCGCATAAGACGACGCCCGGATCGAGAAGCCGGGCGCCAGCACGACCGGCCCTCGCGCGCCGCCGCGGTAGCGGGTGAGCCGGATGTGAAAGCCATCGGGCAGCGGCACGTCGACGACCTCCGGCGCGGGAGCGCGCAGCGCGCGCCGCGGACGCGCTGCGTCGTCCTGCGCGGGAAAGTCCTTCAGGTCCGCGAGCATGCCGCCGTAGGCGCGGAACAGCACCATGCCGAAGAAGCCGGCGAACTTCGCCAGGTACACCTCCTGGACGGCCTGCTGCGCCCGCGGCACATGGGCCAGCAGCTCGGCAAGCGCGCCCTTGCCGGCGCCGACGCGAATCGATGCGCCTTGCCACAGCAGGTCTTCGAGACCGAGCGTGAGGATGCCGCGCGCCACCGGCGCGCCGCTCGCGTCGCCGTCGCGAAGGGTGACGTACAGCGTCGTCACGTCGTTCCACCAATGCGAGCCGTCCTGCTGGTGCAGCACCTTGAAGCCGCTGAAGTGCAGCGGACCGGCGCCCTCGCGCTCGAGCTGCATCTCGTAGGTCATGGTCCAGGTCTCGACACGCTGCGCGTCGACCGGCAGCAGGTGGAAGACGCCGCCGGCCACCTTCATCGGGCTCGCCGAAAGGGCCGCACAGGTGACCGTGCCGGTGATCTGCGCCGGATGCGCGGGGTCGGACACCAGCCGGTCGAGATCGTCGGTGGCGATGGTCAGGTCGAAGCGCAGTGCCGTGCCTTCGGCGCGGCCCCACGCGGCGGCGAGCTCGTACGGGCTGGAGATGCGCTCGCCCGGCGGCGCGGTGTCCTCCACGGCCCGAAGGCTCACATGGCCGTGCATGCCCTCGGTGAACTGGAAGGTCGGCGCGAGCGCGTCGGGGTGCTTCTCGATGATCGCCGAGAGGATGTCCTTGGCGATGTCGATGGCGCCGTCCTCGAGGTGCTTCAGCAGCGAACGCCCCAGGCCCGCCAGGTCGCCCGCGAGCCCCTCGTCGTCCGCAACAGGCACCGCGGCCGCGACAGCGAAACCGGGCGGCAGCGGCTGCGCCGGCGCCATCGCGTCGGCGATGGTCCAGCCGTGCTCGTCGGCGATGAGCCGGCACGCACGCTCGGCCACCGCGGAAATGGTCAGCAACGGGTTGACACCCACCGGGCCGGGCATGACCGCGCCGTCGCAGACGTAGAGCCCCCGGTGCACCTCGCGCCCCTGCACGGACGCGAACACCTGGCAGCGGTGGTTCACGACGCCTGCCTCGGCGCTGTCGCCCATGCCGCAGCCGCCCACCGGGTGCACGGTGACCAGCTTGCGGCCCAGCGGCTCGCTCCACAGCGGATTGGCGATGAACTGCCCCTGTATCGCCTCGGCGGCCTTGGCGAGAAGGGCGTTGTCGCGCGCGATCACCGGACTGGCGCCGGCATCCGGCCACACGATGCGCAGCCGGTCATCGCGCAGTTCGAGCGCGCCGCCGGCGTCGTCGACGCTCATCACCAGATACGTCTGCGTGCGGCCGACGGGCCCGCTGTAGCTCATCGCGGCCATGCTGCCGGGGCTGTTCTGCAGGGCCTCGCCCGTGGCCTGCGCATCGAGCAGGCGCGACTTGGCCTGCGCGGCGCCGTAGCTGAAGAAGTCGCCGGCCTGCGCGTTCGCGAAGAACAACGCCGGCGGCATCGCGGCGGCCAGCGCGCCCGGAATCACGCCCTCCTCGATCACCAAACCCTGCGTGACGTCGGCCGCGCCGCGCATGTCGATGACGCCGGTGATGCAGGGCCCGGGCAGATCGGCTGCGGGGACGTCGTTGGTGCCGACGCCCACCCCGTTCACGTTGCGCCAGGTGCCGGCATCGCTGCGCCAGCAGCTGTCGTAGCTGAACGCGAGCACGTCGCCATTGCCGGAAAAGCGCTGGCCGAGCCGGTCCGAAAGCGGCAGTCCGCGCGCCTTCGAGCGCAACAGGATCTCGGTCGAGCCGAGGCTGCCCGCGCCGAGCACGACGATGTCGGCGCCGACGACCGAGGCCGCGGCGGATCCGTCGCTCCCGTCATGCTCGATGTGGACACGCCAGCGTTCATCGTCGCGCTCGACGTGAGTGACCCGCGCCCGCGTGTAGATCTCGGCGCCATGGTTGCACGCGTCGGGCAGGTAGTTCATCAGCGTCGTGTTCTTGGCGGCGTGATTGCAGCCGCTGGTGCAGTCGCCGCACAGCGTGCATTTCTTCTGGCCGACGCCGAACGCATTGACCTGGTCCTCGAAGTTGACGGCAATGGGCGGCCGGTAGAACGGCTGCTTCATGGCGACGGCCGACTGCTGCAGCGCCTCCAGCTTGTTCAGCGGCGGGAAGTCGGCGGGATAGGCCCGCGCGTCGAGCATGCGCATCGCCTGCTCGCAGAACCCGTCGAGCAGGTCCGGATCGTTGCGGAACTCCGCCGGCCAGTGCTGCTGGCGGAACATGCGCTTGTCGATCTGCAGCGCCACGTTCGCGTTGATCAGCGAGGTGCCGCCCAGGCCGCAGCCGACCATGGCGAGCATGTCGTCGTTCAGGTGCAGGTTGAACAAGCCGACCGGGTTGCCCAGGCGCCCGCGTGCGGTGTCGACCTGCATCTCGGCCTGTGCACCCGACAGGTCCGCGGGGTACTCGCCCGGACGGATCTCGCGGCCGCGCTCGAGCACGCAGACCGACTGGCCGGCACGGGCCAGTCGCGAGGCGGCCACGCCCGCGCCGTAGCCCGAGCCGACGACGACCACCGTGTAGTGCGCCTTCATCTCGTCCAGCGGACGAGACAGGCGCCTGTTCGAGTTGCTCATCGATGGTCTCCTGCGCGCGCGGAGCCGTTCTTCGAGCGGTCGAAGAACTCGGCCAGCAGGCATTCGGCCCGCAGCGCAACGTCGCGCCGCGCGCAGTCGGAGAACGCCGCCCACCGATCGGCCGAGCTGTCCAGCGCGGCCTGCACCCGCCCGAGCAAGACGTTGTCGCGGTCTCGAAACCCACCGGCGCCGCGCACGTGCACCGGAGCCATCACGCCGTTGGCCGGATCGTTGAACAGCCTCTGCGCGGCGATGTTGAGATCGGCATCGATGAAGATCGCCGAGGCGCCCTGCGTCGGTGCCATCGTGGGCTGGTCCATCACCCACCCGCCGGTGTTGTAGACGCTCACCGGCAGGGACCAGGGCGCGACGACCAGCTCGTCCTGGAAGGGCTTGTGGGTGTGGCCGAAGACGAACGACAGCTCCCTGACCGCATCGAAGACGCCCTCGTCGCGCAGCTGACGGCACACCGGGCCGCCGACGTACCAGCGCAGGTCGGCCGTCGCGCCGTCCGACATCACGCTGAGGTAGCTGTTGCGCTCCGATTCGGCGCCGCGTCCGAACGATGCGTCGACCAGGCCGCGCACGAGGTTGTCGACCGTGATGCCGTTCGTCACCTGCGTGCCGCCGGGAACCCCCAGGCCGCTGGAGAGCATGGACAGCGCCCGGCGGCTGAGCTGCTCGCAGAACCGGTGCGACGCGCCGGCGTCGCGCATGATCTGGTAGAGCGTCGTCACATCGTGGCCGGTCCTGCCCGCGCTGCCCAGATCGGACCAGAGGAAGTCGACCCACGCGCCGTTCTGCCGCTCGACCCCGGCCACGCTCTTGGGCCGCGCCGCGCGGCCCGACACATCGGCATCGAGCGACGACATCGCCAGGTACATCGCGTCCGTGTAGTGGCCGTGGTGCAGCACGATGCAGCGCCCGTTCGCCTCGTTGAACAACCCGAAGTTCGGGTAGGCGATGGCCACTCGCGCATTCGCCAGGTGGGGGTAGCTGCGCATCACGGCGGTGAGCAGCCGCGACGCGGCCCCTGGCGTGCCGAACAGCGCAGTGTTCTCGATCAGCTCGGGGGTTGCATCGCCTGCAGGCGGCAATCGGCCGAGCGCATCGAGCAGCTGCTCGTCCTGCGCCGCGCGCCACAAGTGGTGATCGTGATTGCCCGGCACGCACACCAGCTGGTCGGAGAACAGGGGCGGCCGGTCGGCCGGGAACAGGGTCTCGACGAAGCGGCGGTACGCCCTGACCACGTCGCCCGTCGGCGACAGCCCCATGTCGAGCACGTCACCGAGCAGGACCAGCGTCGGCGGCGCGCCGTCCGTGAGCGACGACATCTGCTGCGCGAGTGCGCGCCCGAGGGCGTCCAGGCTCGGGCTCGTCTTCGACAGGTCGAGTGCGCCGCCGTCGGTCACACCCGTGAGGATGCTGTAGGCAGCGCCCAGATGCAGATCGGACAGACACACATGGGTCAGCACCGCCATGCCACCCTCCCCCCCGTGGATGGAATCGATGTTACCGAAGCTGCTCGATGACTACACGGACGTCGCGGCAGGCAGAGCAGGCCGGTTCTTGCGGTACGAGTTCTTCACGACGATCCTGTCGCCGCGAAAGGTGAACAGGTCGCACCCGTTCACCTCGACCCGAGCACCGTCCGCTCGTGTTCCGCTGAATGTCCATTCGGAGACGCCCCGGTCGCCGCACACGAAGTGACGTGCATGGTCCCACCTCGCGTCGGGGTAGGTGGCCCACACCGCCTCGAAGGCCGACCTCACGTCGACCCTGCCCGTCCACGACGTCCCGCACGCCTGCGGTCCCGCGGAGGCTTCGAAGACGCAGTCGTCGGTCATGAATGACATCAGGGCCTCGATGTCGTGACGGTTCCACGCGTCGGCGAATGCCTGCAACAACTCCACGGTCATCGGCATGTTCCCTCCGGCTTGCCACACGACATTCGAGCCTGCGCTCCCAGGCCACGCGGATGAACGGTGCAAACCCGATGTCATCGGCGCCGGATGCTGGGCATCCTGCGTTGTGCCAACCATCGGAGGGACGAGCGATGAGTGACGGGCTGGACCTGCAGGCCCCGGGTGAAGCTTCGAGCGGCCTGCGCTCCCTCGGCCGCGCCGACCCGCGCGCCGACGCGGCTTGGCGGTCGATGGTCGCAGCTGCGAGCCAAGCGTATCGACGCACTGACGGACATGCCTCGCGCTTCGCGCGGTCCAAGCTCCGCCGCGACCGTGTGTTCCGACACGTGCTCGAGCAGGGCCTGATCGAGCCCGGGGCGACGGTCCTCGACATCGGTTGCGGGCAGGGATTGCTCGCGAGCCTCCTGCGTGCGGCCGGCGACGCAGCCCGGTCCGGGCGCTGGCCGGCCACGTGGGCCGCGCCGCCCGTCGGCGCGACGCTGATCGGCTTCGATGTCCGCTCGCGTGACATCGCGCGTGCCGCGTCGATGATGGATCCTGCGGCGACGTTCATCCTGGACGACATGCGGGGCGCCAGCTTTCCCGGCTGCGACGTGGCGGTCTTCTTCGACACGCTCCACTACATCGCGATCGATGAACAGGACGAGGTGCTCCGGCGGGTGCGCGGGGCCCTGCGCCCCGGTGGCGTGGTCCTGCTGCGGGTGGGCGATACGTCGGCCTCCCTTCGCTATCGCCTGGGCGTGGAGATCGACCGCGTCACGCGATGGCTGCTCGGCGGCGGCTACGCATCCCTGCATGGGCGCACGCTCCCGGCGTGGACGGCCAGCCTCTCGGGCCTCGGCTTCGACGTGCACTCGTGCCCGATGAACGGCCGCCCGCCGTTCGCCAACCGCCTGCTCGTGGCCCGCCTGCCGCATCCCGGACGTGCTCCCTCTCCGGCGAACGGGAGCGGGCCGGGGTGAGGGAGTTCGACGACCGCGCGCAGTGGCCGCGGCTCAGCCGAAAGGCATGATGCTGATCGACGAGCCGTCGGCGAAGTGGCACTGGATGGCGCGGCCGTCGCGCGCCAGGCCGGCCAAGCGCTCGCCGTAGTACGAGGCCCGCGAGCCGGCGAGATTCACCTGCACCTCGATGCCCGAGACGCCGGATCGGAATCGCAGCGCGCTGCCGTCGCCGAACTGGGCTTCCACGATGCCGCCGGCCGCGGCCACGGCGTTCAGCAGTTCCGCCTGCATGGCATCGGCCGTGCGGACCGGCGGCGGCGCGGGCGGCAACGGGACAGGCGCTGCCGGATCGGGATAGTCGAACTGGTTGGGCACCGCCAGGCACGAGTACGAGAAGGACAGGCTCACGTCGAGCGAAGCCACCTGATGCCACCACGCCAGCGGCAGGAACATCGTCTCGCCCGGCTCGACCACCACCTCGAGCACCGCCGCGTCCTGGAAGTCCGGGAAACGTGCCGGGTCGGGCCGTTCCAGGTCCACCTCGCTGAACACGTTGCGCAGGTTGTAGACCCGCGACCACTCCAGCGGCGAGACGAAGCGCCAGCGCTTGCGCCCCACGACCTGGGTGTGGAACAGCATCAGCGTGTCGTGGTGCAGCGGCGTCACGGTGCCGGCCGGGCCGAACCAGAACGACGAGCGCTCCATCAGCTGCGAGCGGTCGCACAGCGGCGGCAGGCTGCCGATGTCGGCCAGCAGCGGCGCGAACTCGGGACGGCGCAGCAGCTCGTTGTTGGCCGTCAGGTAGTAGTCGTTGGTCGGGCCGCCGCGCACGACCTGGTCGACGAAGGCGCCCAGGTTGACGCGGCGGGTCAGCTTGAGCTTGTTCTGCTCGTAGTTCGTGTCGGCGTTGCGCTCGGACTGGACGTCCACATCGAGGTGGCCGAAGCGCCGCTTGAGATCCTCCGGCGACCATGTCCGCATGGCGGGCCAGTCGCGCGTGTGTCCCGTGAGCACCACCGGCCGGCATCCGCGCACGTATCGCGCCGCGAACTCGTCGGCCGACAGGTCGGCGCGCTTCTCGACCCTGCGGTACTGCGGGTCGGACGCCCACAGGCGCTGCAGGTTCAGCGCCACCGCCTCCAGCTTTCGGTGGCGCTGCTGCACGGCCTGGGCGACCGCATAGGCGGGTTCGCTCTCGATCGCGGCGATGGCGCGCTCGGCGTCGGCGCGTGCATGGCCGGCGCCTTGAAGCGACTGCAGCATCGACTCGACCGTGCAGCCGCGCAGGCGCTGCTCGACGATCCAGCGCTGCCATGCGGCGTCGAGGGGGCGCGGCGAGGACGGCGCGTCGTTGCGCGGGCGGGGCGCGGGCGTGATGGGCTTGAAAGGAGATGACATGGCCGCGGTTCTCCCGGGTGGCTCGTCGGCGGCGGCGCGAAGCAGCTGAAATTGTGATCGTCCGCGACCGCGAAGGCCATCAGACCCCTCGCGGAGGACAAGATTTCCGGCTCACGCTGATGCCCGGCCAGGCGGGTGAGTTCAAGCGCGACGCGCCGTCGCCATCACGCGGCCTGCCGAGGAGACCGCGTGGCGCAGCCTGCTGCAGCCCAGCCGCTGGCCTTCAGCGATTCAGGTGTGGGCGCAAGGCTCAGCCGTGAGCATCGGCTCTCGACAACCCCGACGTCGTCCGGGACAGACGGCCAGCCCCGCGAGCTGATCCATGTCAAGCTTGATGCCATGGTCCAGCCCACGCTTGCAGGCCGGGCGACGAGAGCGTTGCCGCCTCGCTATCGCGCGATGGCGCTCACCGGCGCCGCGCCGAATGCCTTGCGCGCGATCGAGCTTCCGATGCGGCCCCTGCTGCCCGGTGAGATCCGGCTGCGGGTGCAGGCCTGCGGCGTGTGCCGCACCGACCTGCACATCGTCGACGGCGAGCTCGGCGCCCCGGCGCTGCCGCGGGTGCCAGGCCACGAGATCGTCGGCGAGGTGGTCGAGCACGGCGCAGGCTGTGGCCAGCACCCGATCGGCACCCGCGTCGGCGTGCCGTGGCTGGGGGCGACGTGCCATCACTGCCAGCACTGCGCGCGCGGACGCGAGAACCTGTGCGAGAACGCGCTGTTCACCGGATGGACGGTGGACGGCGGCTATGCCGAGTACGCGATCGCGCGCGATGCCTACAGCTTCGCCCTGCCCGAAGACTACAGCGACGAGGAGGCCGCGCCGCTGCTGTGCGCCGGGCTGATCGGCTTTCGCGCCTTGCGCATGCTGCCTCAGGCCACCGCGGTCGGGCTGTATGGCTTCGGCGCGGCGGCTCACCTGGTGGCACAAGTGGCGCTGACGCAGGGCCGCCAGGTGTACGCCTTCACGCGGCCGGGCGACGAGGCGGCACAGGCGCTGGCGCGCTCGCTCGGCGTGCAGTGGGCCGGCGACAGCACGCAGAGCCCGCCGGGGCCCATGGACGGCGCGATCCTGTTCGCGCCTGCCGGCGAGCTGGTGCCGCGCGCGCTCCAGGCCGTGGAGGCGGCCGGCACCGTCGTGTGCGCCGGCATCCATATGAGCGACATCCCGTCCTTCCCTTACCGCTGGCTGTGGGGCGAGCGCTGCGTGCGCTCGGTGGCCAACCTGACGCGGCGCGATGCGACCGAGTTCCTCGCCTTCGCCGGCGCCCATCGGCTGCGACTGGCGACCACCCGCTACGACCTGGCCGATGCCGCACATGCGCTCGATGACCTGCGCGCGGGCCGCATTGCCGGCGCCGCCGTGCTGCGCGTCGACGCCTAGCCCCAGCCTCTCGCGAGCAGGAGACGGAGTGGCTGACATCGCCGCTCGTCGCGATTTGCAGCCTTCTCATTCGGGTTCCACAGGTGAAACTGCCGGGACCTGAGCCGGCCGGGAAGTGCTAGCCTCACTGCACCAGGTCTCACAGACTCGAGCAGGGAGCGGGGCCAGGGAGCAGACCACGCGCCTGAAGGACGGTGCATGCCATGGGCGAGCGCTTGCCAGTCGGTGCCGCCGTCGATGCGCGCATTGCCGATCACGCATTGCCGCACCGGGTGCGCACCGTCCGCGGGTGGCTGACGCTGCTGGTGTTCGTCTGCACCCTGCCTGCCTTTGCGGCCGCCACGCTGTACATCGCCTTCGAGTACCAGCGCGGCCGCGATCAGCTCGTGCGCGACTCGCTGGCCACCGCGCGCGCGCTGACGGCAGTGGTCGACCGGGAGCTGGCCGGAACGCGCTCCGCGCTGCTCGCCCTCGCATCGTCGCCCTACCTGGCCACCGATGAGCTGGCGCGCTTCCATCTGCAGGCGCAGCAGGTTCAACGCACGCAGAACGCCACCAACATCGTCCTGATCGATGCCCATGGCCGACAAGCGGTCAACACGCTGCGCTCCTTCGGCAGCCAGCTGCCGCTGGAGCCCAACACGGCCATTCTCGGCATCTTCCAGACCGGACAGCCGGTGGTCACCGATCTCTTCGTCGGCCCGGTCGCGCGACGGCCGCTGCTCGCGGTGGCCGTGCCCGTCATGCGCGGCGACAAGGTCGGATACGTGCTGGCCGCCGGCATCGGGCCCGAACGGCTGTCCGCCGTCCTGACCCAGCAACGCCTGCCGCCAGGCTGGGTGGCGGGCATCTTCGACAGCACCGGAACGGTCGTGGCCCGCACCCGCGAGGCCGAGCGCTATGTGGGTCAAAAGGGATCGCCCGCGCTGATCGCGCGCATGGCCGATGGCGGCGACGGCGTGGTCGAAAGCGTGACGCTGGAAGGAACGCCCGTCGTGTCGGTGTTCAGCCGTTCCGCGCAATCGAGGTGGTCGGTGGCCATCGGCATCCCGCGCGCCATGCTCGCCGGACAGCTGCGCGGATCGCTGCTCGGCCTGGTGGCGGCGACGCTGCTGCTGCTGGCCGTGGCGCTGGGCGCGGCCTGGCATGTGGGGCGGCGCATGGCGCGCTCGATCCGCGCGCTGGTGGCGCCGGCCGTGGCGCTCGGGCATGGCGAGCCCGTCAAGCTGCCGCCGCTGGAGCTGCAGGAGGCCAATGAAGTGGCCCAGGCGATGAATCGGACGTCCGACTTGCTGCAGCGGGCCGTGGACCGGGCCTCGCACGATGCGTTGACGGGGCTGGCCAATCGCACGCTGTTCGAGGAATTCCTCCACAGCCAGATCGCGGTGTGCCATCGCGCGCACACCGAGGTCAGCGTGATGGTCATCGACCTCGACGGCTTCAAGGGGGTCAACGACCGGCACGGCCACGCGGCCGGCGACGAGCTGCTTCGCTGGGTGGCCAAGCGGATCGTCGCCGGCGTGCGTCAATCGGATCTTCCGGCCCGCCTGGGCGGCGACGAGTTCGCGGTCGTCCTCGTCGGCACCACCGAGGCCGGCGCGCGCCAGGTGGCGGAGAAGATCCTCGAACTCGTCTCCAGCCACCCTGAACACCAGCGGGCCGTGTCGGCCAGCATCGGCATCGCCGTCTATCCACGGTCCGCACGGTCGATGGACGAGCTGCTGCGCCGGGCCGACCAGGCGATGTACGCCGCCAAGGGATCGGGCAAGCGGCGCATCTCGGTGGCGACACAGGCCTGACCGGGAGCCTCGTCGCGGCTCAGGATGGCGGCGCGGTCCAGCGCAGCTTCAGCACGGCCGCGATGCTGTCCAGCAGATCGTCCATGCGCACGGGCTTGGTGAGGAAGGCATCCGCGCCTGCGGCCAGGCTGGCGGCGCGGTCGGTGGGCTGCGCGCCCGCGGAGATCGCGATGATGGACATGCCCGCCAGATCGGGCATCGCGCGCAGCCGGCGCGTGGCCTCCAGGCCGTCCATCACCGGCATCACGTTGTCCATCAGCACGAGGTCGGGATTCAGGCGCTCGGCCTGGCGCAAGGCTTCCTGGCCATCGGCGGCGACGTGCAGATCGAAGCCGAGCGGCGACAGCAGGTCGATCAGCATCTTTCGGTTGCCGGCCACGTCGTCGACCACCAGCACGCGCCTGCGCGGACCTTCGTAGCCGGCGGCCTGGGGCGCTGGTGCCGCCGGCTGCGCGTGGCCCACGGCCTGGGCCGGCAGCGGCAGGTCGAACCAGAACCGGCAGCCGTGCCCGACTTCGCTTTGCAGATGGATGTCGCTGTCCATGCGGCGCATCAGCTCGCGGCTGATGGCCAGGCCCAGTCCGGTCCCCTGCGGCCGATGACGCGCTTCGCCTGCCTGCTCGAAGGGGTGGAAGAGCCGCGGCTGGTCCTGCTCGGCGATGCCGGGGCCGCTGTCGATCACCTCGAATCGCAGGTGTTGCGCGCCGTGGCGGCCCACACGCAGCACCACGCGCCCCTGGCTCGTGAACTTGACCGCGTTGTCGAGCAGGTTCAGCAGCACTTGGCGCAGCCGCTTCTCGTCCGCGTACAGGACGTCCGGCAGGTCCTCGGCGATCTCGGACTTGAAGCGCAGGCCTTTTTCCTGCGCGCGCAGCCGGATCACGTCGGTGAGCATGCGCAGGAACGGCTGCAGCGAGATCTCGCTGCACAAAAGCTCCAGGCGCCCGGCCTCGATCTTCGCCAGGTCCAGCACATCATTGATCAGCGTGAGCAGATGCTCGCCGCTCTGCAGGATGGTGGCCGCGCGCCCGCGCTGCGCGCCGCTCAGCGTGGGGTCGCGCTCCAGGATCTGGGCGAACCCGAGCACCGCGTTCAGCGGCGTTCTCAGCTCGTGGCTCATGTTGGCCAGGAAGGCGCTCTTGGCGTGGCTCGCGACTTCGGCACGCTCCTTGGCCTGCTCGAGCTCCAGCGTGCGCTCGCGCACGATCTCCTCCAGCCGGTCGCGATGGCGGCGCAGTTCCTCCTGGGCATTGCGTCGCTCGGTCACGTCGGTCCCGAAGGCCTCGATGTACAGCGGCGTGCCGCCGGCGTCGCGCACGATCCGCATGCTGGACGACACCCAGATCGGGCGGCCGTCGCGATGCCGCAGATTCAATTCGTAGCCGACCATCGCGTCGCGCTCGAGCAGCTTCTGCAGGAAGTCTTCTCGATCCTTCGGATGCACGTACAGCTGCTGGCCGATGTCCGTCACGCTGCCCAGCAGCTCTTCCGGCGACGAGTAGCCGAGCATGCTGGCCGTCGCGGGGTTGGCCGCGAGCAGACGGCCGTCGAGGGAGGCGCGCCAGATCGCCTCCAGCGCATTGGCATAGATGCCGCGGTAGTCGGCCTCGCTGCGCCGCACCTCCTCCAGCAGGCGTTGGAGCTCGTCGGCCATGCCGTTGAAGCGCTGCGCCAGCTCGCCGATCTCGTCGCGCGAGTCGACGTGCACGCGCCGCGCGAGGTCGCCCGCGGCGAGCTGCTGCGCCGCCTGCGCAAGCTCGGTCACCGGCCGCGCGATGCTGCGCGCGACCAGCGCCGCGACGGCCGCGGCCAGCAGCACGAGGAGCGCGCCGATGCCGGCGAACTGCACCATGATGGCCGCGATGGTCTGCTTCTGCTTCTGCGTCGTCTGCTGCAGCTGCGCCTGAGTCTGCTGACCGAGCGCCTGCTGCGCGTCCTTCGCCTCGCGCAATGCCGTGTACAGGGTCAGCAGGCGCTCGTTGCGCTCGCGCGTGCTGCCGAAATCGCCATCGAGGGTCGTGAGCCGATGCACCTCGTCGGCGAGGGTCGCCAGGGCCCGGTCCAGGGAGGCTCGACCGCCCGGCACCTCCACGCGCTCGCTGGCGGAGCGCAGCTCCTGCAGTGCCTGCTGCAACGCTTCGCGCTGCTGCGGGCCGCCGACGATGGCGAAGCGCTCCACGTCGGCTTCGAGCATCGACAGCGCCACCGCCACCTCCTGCAGGCGGGCCAGGCGGGTGCCGTTCGGAGCGACCTCGTCGGCGGCCAGCCGCACCTGCCCGAGCTGATGCAGGCCGGCGCCCATCACCAGCAGCACCAGGCCGAGAACGAGCGCGAAGCCGCTCAGGATCTTGCGTCGCACTGACGCAGCGACCAGCGCGGGCAGCCTCATCGCCTATCCGCGGTGCACGATGCCGGCGTTCTTCAGCAGGGCTGGACTGAAGACGATGCCCAGCTTGTCGGCCAGCGCCAGGTTGAGCCCCAGCACGGCCTTCTTGTTCTCGGCCAGCGGAAGGTTGCCCGGCCTGGCGCCGCGCAGGATCTTCAACGCCGTGTCGGCGGCGTACTCACCCTGCTCCTCCGGCAGCTTGCCCATCGTGATCAGCACCAACGGGGTCATGTACCCGTCGACATAGCCGGTGGGAATGCGCGTGCGGTCCATGATGAACGACCGCGCGGCCGCGTCGTCCCAGCCGGCGATGCCCGCGTAGTTGCCGGTGATGAGCATGTCCGCCATCGTCTGCGTCTCGAGATACGCGCGCTGGAACTCCTCGACCGTCCGCACCAGCCGGACCTGCATCTGGCCCCCGAAGAAGTGCTGGTTGTAGGTGGCGACCACCTTGGCCTGGGTCTGTGTGTCCGCGCTGAGGTAAGCCACCCGATCGCCGCGGGTGTACTCGCGCAGCGCGCGCACCAGCGGCCGCACGAGATCGACTTCCAGCATGCCGGTGATCGTGCTGGTGGGAAAGCCGTAGGCCGACGCGTCCCAGTTGATGCCCGCGAACACCACCGGCAGCGGACCGCCCTTGAGGTACGGCACGACGAAGTACTTGGCCGCCGCGTCGTCCGTGGCGATCACGACGTCGGGCTTGAAGTCGTCGACGGCGGTCTTCGCGCGCTGCGCGGCCTGGCGTGCAAATGCTTCGTCCGGATGGCGTGCCGTGTCCATGCGCAGGATCCGCAACTCGACGCCTTGGCCCTTGAGCGTGGCCGTGATGCCACGGCCGATGCCGTCGTTCCAGGGGTTGCCCTCGTGGTAGGAGTCGACCCACAGGATGCGCTTCCCGGCGACGTCCGGGGCAGCGGCAGCGATGGTCGCCGTCAACTGGCCCAGCGCCGCCAGCGCCTGTCGCCGGTTCATCGAACGGATCGTCATCGGGGGCTCCTCTCGCATCAGCCACGCGGCGCCCGGGGCAGCCGGTCACTTCTTGCGTCGGTGCATCTTGCTCTCGAATGAGAGTAGGCCTTCGGCGATCGCATGGGTGCCGGGAAAGTGCTTATGTTTCCCTGCATTCGTTGCGCGGTGGTTAGGACCTCTGTTAACGCCATGGGAGGCCTCGCGAGGCCTCCCATGGCGTTAACAGGCCCTAGTCGGTCAGCTCTATCCACACCGGCGCGTGGTCGCTCGGCTTGTGCCGGCCGCGGTGCTCGATGTCCACCTCGGCCCGGGAGAGCCTCGCGACCAGCTGCGGATGCAGCAGCAGGAAGTCCATGCGAAAGCCTGCGTTGCGCTGGAACGCCGCGTCGTTGACCCAGAAGGTGTAGATCCGTTTCCCGGGATGCATGAACCGCGTCGCATCGACCCAGCCCTGCGCCAGCAGATGCCGATAGGCCTCCCGGCTTTGTGGTTGAAGGACGGCGTCGAAACGCCACAGCCATGCGTTGTAGATGTCCTCGTCGGTGGGCACGACGTTGAAGTCGCCGGCCAGGACGACGTTGCTGCTCTGCGACTTCAATGTCTGCGCATGCCGCGCGAGCCGCTCGAACCACGCCAGCTTGTAGTCGAACTTGGGGCCCGGCTGCGGATTGCCGTTGGGCAGGTAGACGCTGGCGACCGTCATGCCGTGCACCTGCGCTTCCAGGTAGCGCGCCTGCACGTCGGCGTCGTCCCCGGGAAGGCCTCGGCGAACCTCCATCGGCATCTGGCCGCGCGCCAGGATGGCAACGCCGTGGTGCCGCGGCTGCCCATGCCAGATCGCACCGTACCCGGCGGCCTCGATCGCCGCGACGGGAAACGATGCGTCGCCCGTCTTCACCTCCTGGAGGCAGACGACATCCGGGCGCGACTGCGCCAACCACTCGAGGAGTCGGGGCAGACGCCCGTTGATGCCGTTGACGTTGAACGTGGCGATCTTCAACGCGCTTGAAGCTCCGTGTGAACCGGCGTCCCGGAATCAGTCGCGCGGGTCGCTTCGAAGCGAGTCCAGCAGCGCCAGCATCGTGACCGCACCGAGCAGCAGGACGATCAGCTGCCCGACGACCCGAAATCCATCCCCGGCCCACAGCGGGACCACCACCATGCACGCCAGCAGGACGGCGGCTGCGCCCACCAGGCCGTTGGCGAATGCACCTCTCTCGCGTTCGGTGCGCATCAGCGGGTCGAGAAGCCACCCGGCAAGACAGCCGATCGCCAGCCAGAAGAGGACTTCCATGGCACCCTCACGCACACCCGACGCCGCAACACTAGCTCTCGGGGGCAGTCGGCGACATCGTCACAGGCCGCGAGATCAGGTCAGTGCATGAGCATCGCGGACCGGCGCATCGACCGATGTCGGACGACAGACGCGTGCGGGACCCTGCGTCCGCTGCGTCCTACAGCGACCGGCAGCGCGGCCACGACTTCACGCCGGCTCGCGCGCCGGCAGAACGCGAAACGCCTCGTCCGCGCCCTTGGGGACCTTGCCCGCGACAGCCACGGTCGCGCCCGCGGCCAGCATCCGCGCGAACGCCTCGCGCACCCGGGCCGGCGTCACGGCATCGACATGCGCTGCCAGTTCCGCCTGCGAACGCACCCGCCCGTGCACGAACAGGTCCTGCGCGGCCTGCTCGAGGCGTCTGTACGGCCGCTCGGCATCGCGCAGGCGGCGCACCGCGATCTGGTTGCGTGCGCGCGCCAGGCCCACCGGGTCGGTGCTCTCGGCATGGGTGTCCAGCAGGCGCGCGACCTCGACGGAAAACTCCGCCACGTTCTCCGGCGCGGTGGAGGCTTCGATCACGAACTGGCCGCACAGGTCCGACACATCGGCCGAGCAAGCCGCGTAGTAGACGAGGCCCCGACGCTCGCGCAGCTCGTCGAGCAGCGGCGAGCTCATTCCCTCGCCGAACAGCGCGGCCGCGACGACGCTGGCGTGGTAGTCGTCCCTGAGCGTCGGCGTGGGGAATCCGAGCACGACGTGCGTCTGGCTGCAGCCGGGCTGCCGGCGCATCGCGATGCCGCCCAGGTAGGGCGGCGCCTGCACCACGTTCTCGATGCCCTGCACCATCCGGCCAAACGCCGCTTCGGCGTCCTTGGCGACCGCATGCGGGTCGACGTTGCCCGCCACGCCGATGACGACGTTCTCCCCGCTGTACTGACGCTGCACGTAGGCCAGCAGCTCGACCCGCGTGAACCGCTCGATGTTGGCGCGAGTGCCGATGACGGGCCGGCCCATCGCATGCGCGCCGAAGCAGGTCTTGTCGAACAGCTTGTAGGCGCTGGACAGCGGATCGTCCTCGTCCTCGGCGTACTCCTGCAGGATCACCTCGCGCTCGCGCTCGAGCTCGGCCTCGGGGAAGGTGCTGTTCTGCACGACGTCGCCCAGCATGCGCAGGAACCGCCCCGCGTCGCGAGCCATACCGTGCATGTGGAAGGCGGTGTGGTCCTTGTCGGTATGCGCATTCACCTCGGCGCCCAGGCGTTCTGCGTCGAGGTTGATCTGCTGGCAGCTGCGCTCGTGCGTGCCCTTGAATGCCATGTGCTCGACGAAGTGGCTGATGCCGTTCAGCCGCCGGCTCTCGTTGCGGCTGCCGGTGCGCACGAACACGCTCACGCTCACGCTGTCGAGGTACGGAAGACGGAGGGTGACGACCCGCACGCCGTTGCCCAGCCGGGCCACGATGGCGTCGGCATCGCGGGCCGTTTCCTGAATGTCCCACCCCATGAGGCTCAACGACTTTGCTCCTGTCGGACACCACGGACTCGACGCGATGCAGGGCATGCCGGCAAGCCGGACATCCGGGCCGCATGTCCGCGTGCGCTCGACTCGCAAGCATAGGCGCAGTCGTCGCGTCCCGAGGCGCGAACGCCCCAAATACCCGGGCGGCATCGCGACGGGTTGGAGCCCCCAGGGCGAGAGCAGACCCATTTCAGACCGTTGCGAAACGACTTCCTGCCCCTGGCCGCCTAGTGTGGCGGGCACGCCGGCGCGAGTCCGATCCGGCGCCTCCCCCGCAACCAGGACCACCCATGAACATCAAGCTGCCTTCCCGTTTCATCGCACTCGGCCCCGCGTTGCTCGCGGTGCTGATCTCCCTGCAGACCGGCTGCGCGAGCCAGCCCGACATCCGGCGCGACAAGGACCCTGCCGTCGACCTCAAGGCCTACAAGACTTTCGGATTCTTCGATCCGGTGCCCACCGACCGCGCGCGCTACACGACGCTGGTCAGCCATCACCTCAAGCAGGCCACCCGAGACCAGCTCGAGCGGCGCGGCTATGTGTACAGCGAGCGCGATCCGGCGCTGCGCATCAACTTCTTGCTGCATGTGGTCGATCGCCAGGACGTGCGGACCACGCCGGTGGCCGGCCCCGGGCCGCTGGCCTATCGTTCCTGGGGAGGCCGGCTGGACACCACGAGCTACCGCCAGGGCTCCCTGCGCATCGATCTGGTCGACGCCGATCGCAACGTGCTGGTCTGGCAAGGCGTCGCCGAGGGCCGCGTCGGCGAGGACGCCCTCAAGAATCCGGGCGCCGCGCTCCAGGAGGTGGTGGCCGGCATCTTCACGGGCTTCGACGACACGCCCGTGCGCTAGCGAGCGTCGAGCAGGGCGCGCGCGTCGATCACCACCCGCATCCGCTCGTCCTGGTATGAGGCGAGGATGGTGCGCAGCCGGTCTCGCTGCGCCCGATCGGACAAGCCCCGCAGGCGGCCCGCGACCACCAGCGCACCGAGCTCGTGAAAGTGCGCCCCCTGCTCGACGGCGATCGCCAGCGCCGCATCCAGGCTCGCGGCCGCGCCTCGGGGTTCGCCTCGCGCGATCAGCAGTTCCGCCTTCAGGCGGTGGAGCGGGCTGAGCAGGAAGCGCTCATGGCCGGTCTGCGCGAACGACAGTCCCTGCTCGATCGCCGCGCATGCCTCATCAACCAGGCCCGCGTCCCGGCAGGCTTCGGCATAGTGCAGCTGATACCCGGTCAGCCCGATGCGCATGCCCAGCCGCTGGCAGCTGCGCTCGGCAGCGCGCATCTCGGCCATGCCCTGGTCGACCTGTCCGCGGATCGCCACCAGGTGACCGTGCAGCCACGAGAACGCGCCCGGGGCGGTCGGCAGCCCGTGGCTGCGGATCACGCCGAAGAGCTGCTCGATCGCATGGAGCGAAGGCGTGTACTCGTCGGCGAAGTAGTGCAACGCACCGAACAGATGAAGCGCGATCACCTGGCTGATGGGGTGGCGGATGTGCGCTGCCAGCGCGACCGCCTCGCCGGCCAGTCGACGAGCCTGCGCGGGCTCGCCCATCCACCACAGCACCAGCGCCAGGTAGCCCCGCGCCTCGACGCCCGGGTCCTGCACGAACATGCCGGGCGCAAGGCGATCGCCGAGTGCCGCGTGCAGCTCGAGCACCTTCTCCAGGCAGCGCCGCGCCTCCCGGAGCTCGCCCATCATCGCCAGCGTGAGGCCCATCGCGCTGGACCCGGCGAGCGTGAGGCCCATGCCCGCCTCGTCGTCGCCGAGGTCGAGGATGCGCTGCGCCAGGGCGCGTGCCTGCGGCAGCTCGCAGCGCGCGAGGCTCACCCACCACAGACCGTGCAGCGCCCGCGCGCGAGCCGGGCTGTCGCCCACGCGCTCGCACACGACACGGGCCCGCTCGAAAGCGGCGGCCACCTCGGGCTCGGAGATGACATGCAGCCGCGTCAGCGCGACGCCTTCGAGCACACGCAGGTCGAGCTCGATCCCGCCCTGCTCCTGCGGGTCGGGCCGGTGCGCGAGCAGCTCCAACCCGCGCCGTGCGGCGCGCAATGCCTCGGGGGCGGCGCTGCGCGCGAGCGACCGGCCGGCCACCGCCGCCAGCTGCCGGATCGCCGCCGGAAACGCGCCGCTGCGCTCGAAGTGCATCGCCAGTTCCGCGGCGATCTCCGGTGCGGCACCGGCGTAGGCCGCCTGCAGCGAGGCGGCGATCTGTCCATGCCATTGCATGCGCTGCGCGAGTCCCAGCCGCTCGTAGAACACATGCTGGTAGAGCGCATGCCGAAAGGCATACCGCGCCGCGAGACCGCCGCCGGGCAGCGTGACGACACCGGCGCTGCGCACCCACTGGTGCCGGGCCGCCGCGGTGTCGAGCGCTTCCCGCACATCCGCAGGCGCCATCTGCAGCACCTCGGGCAGCGCCAGGTGCATGAACTCCACGCCCGCCACGCTGGCCGCCTCGAGCACACGGCGCTGCCCGGAAGGCAGCCGGCCGATCTGCTTGTCGATCACGCCGGCAATGCTGCGCGGCACACTGAACCCCACCGCCTCCGGGAACGACCAGCCCTGCTCCTCGCGCCGCAGGCTGCCGTCGGCGATCAGTTCGTCCAGCACGTTGACGACGAACAGCGGCAGCCCCTCGGTGTGGGCGTGCAAGGCGCGCACGAAGGCCTCGGGCGCGGGCCGGCCGTCCAGTCGCTCGGCGACGAGCTCGCCGACGTCGGCCTCCGAGAAGGCTTCGAGGTCGATCTCGCGGCACAGACGGTGCAGGCGCAGCTCCTGCCGCAGGCCCGCCAGGGGATGTTCCTCGACGATCACGTCGGTCGGCCTGAAGCTGCCCAGCAGCATCAGTGACGCGGCGGTCCGGCGCCGTGCGAGGTAGCCGATCAGCTGCACGGTGGCGTGGTCGCACCAGTGCAGGTCCTCGAGCACCAGCAGCAGCGCGCGCTCGGTGGTGCAGCGATCGAGCAGCTCGCCGAATTCGCGCAGCATGCGGTCCTGGGTGGCACCGGCCACTTCGCGCTGCAGCGCGCGTCGGTCCTCGTCCTCGAGGTACCAGGGCAGCTGCGCCAGCCAGGTCGGCGCCACGCGCCGCAGCCATCCGAGCATCGTGCTGCCGTCGTCGCCGCGGCAGAGCATGTTCAGCGCTTCCAGCACCGGCATGTAGGGCTCGCCGGGGCCGTAGTGTTCGACACATTGGCCCACGGCCAGCGCCGGCCGCGACGGCAGCATTGCGTCGACGAATCGGTCGATCAGGGTCGACTTGCCGATGCCGGCTTCGCCAGCGACCAGCACGAGCTGCCGCTTGCCGCGCCGGGCGGCGTCGAAGCAGTCCTGCAGCACATCGAGGGGCGCGCTGCGGCCGATCAGCGCGGGCGCGGCGGCGTGGATGCCCGGGTCGGCGCGCGGCGCGGCCGGCTCGATCGACGGGCGGTCAAGGGCGGCGATGAAGCGGTAGCCGCGACGCGACGCCGTTTCGATGTAGAGCGGCTGGCGGGCGTCGTCATCGAGTGCGTTGCGCAAGTGGCTGACGACGGTCTTGAGCACCGATTCGCTGATGTGCCGGTGGCCCCACACCGCATCGAGCAGGGTGTCCTTCGTGACGAGCTGGCCCGGCTGGCGCGCCAGCACGCAGAGCACGGCGAAGGCCCTCGGCTGCAGCTCGACCGGTCGACCGTGGCGGCTGAGGCGTGCATTGCCCTCGTCGAGCTGGAAGTCGCCGAACCGAACCCGCAAAGGTTGAAGGTCGCTCATCGATGAGTCCCGATGTCGAACGCCCGCACTTTAGCCGCGGCATCAGCGCTCGCAACCGAAACGCGACCGATCCCGGACTTGTGCGAAACGACTTCGCCCGGGGTCCTGACTACGCTCCATCCCAGATCTGGCGACCTGCCGGAACGGACCTTCCTCATGACCCTCAACCCTTATCCGAACCATCCGAGCTCGGGCTCCTACGTGCTGAAGCTGCATCGCGACGCGAGGCCGCGACTCGGCCTGCTGTGCGGACGGATCGAGCACATCGTCAGCGGCGACAGCATCGAGTTCGCGAACAGCGAAGCGCTGCTGGCGTGGCTGCTGCAGCACGCCGCGCAGGTGCACGCGGCGTCGTCCATCGGCACCAAACCCGACAACCAGGAGTGATCGTGAGAGAAGTCCACAGCAATGTCGTCCGCCCATGGGCCCTGGCGCTCATCGTGGCGACGCTGGCCGCGGGTTGCGCAAGCGGCCCGGGCCCTGCCGGCCGGCCGCCCGCACCCGCACCTGCCGACTGCAGCGCCGTCGCCACCGAGATCGCTCGCGTGGAAGAGGCCAGGCGCGCCGCGGCCGAGAAACACGAAGGCGCCTGGAAAGCGGTGATCCCGTTCGCCGTCGCAGCGCGGTATGCCAGCGGCAAGGCCGCGGCCGGCGAAGCCGACCGGCAGCTGAGCGAGCTCCATGCCGAATCCCACCGTCAAGGCTGCGCCAGCGAGCGCGGCTGACATCACGCAAGGACATCCACCATGACATCACGCATTTCCCTTGCCCTCCACGTCGCCTGTGCGCTGACGACCTCCCTCATGGCGACCGCGGCATTCGCCGAGGGATTGCGATCCACGTTCGCGGCCCACGGCAGCCACGCCACGCTGGCCGGCCAGAAAGGCCTCGTCGCCGACGGGCAAGGCAACGCCGCCGGCGCGGCGCGCAGCGGCTTCACCACGGCCTCGGGCGGCCAGGGACAACGCTCGGCCCAGTTCAATCGCACGTCTGACGGCGCTGCCGCCGCGAGCGGCCAGGCCACCGCGAGCGGCTCGAACGGCAGCGCCGAGCGCAGCGGCAGCTTCACCCGCGACGCCGACGGCAGCGCCTCGGGCGAGCGCAGCACGACGGTGACGAATGCGAACACCGGCGTCACCTACGACGGGTCCACGACCTACACCAAGGGCGCCGGCGTGAGCCGCACGGGGGGCTGCAAGGATGCGTCCGGCAACAGCGTCTCGTGCGTGTCGCGCTAGCTCTCGCGTTCAAGTGGAGACGACAGCCATGAGCTTCGCAGCCATGAAATCCGATCGCGCACGCCAAACCGCGATCGCGGCGCTCGTGCTGGGTCTTGGCGTCGCCGCCGGCGCGGTGCACGCCCAGTCGGCCGTGGGACGGTCCGCGATGGCGAACCCGGTGATCTACCCCGCCAGGGAGCAAAGCCCCCGGCAGCAGGACCAGGACAAGTACGAGTGCTACGACTGGGCCAAGCGCCAGTCGGGCTTCGATCCGGCACAGACCTCCCCGCCGGTGACGACGGCCGCCGCGCCACCCACTTCTTCCGGCGGTGCGACCGGCGCGATGGTGCGCGGGGCCGCCGGGGGCGCGGCCGTCGCGGAGCTGTCCCACCACGATGCCGGTCGCGGAGCCGCCGTGGGTGTGCTCGGCAGCACGGTCATGCAGCGCGCCAAGGAACGCCAGGCCGCGCAATCGGGGCAGCAGCAGATGGCCGAGCAGCAGGCGGCGCGCGAGCAGCTTCGCGCGATCTACGGCCGGGCCTTCGCCGCGTGCCTGGAAGCGCGCGGCTACGTCGTCAAGTGAGCGCGATGCCAGGAAGAAGCGCTCCAGCAGCTCGCGCGAGGGCGATCCTTGTCGTGACAGCGCCACCATGGCAACGATTCTCGGCGGCATCGCCGCCTCGCACACACCGACGATCGGTTTCGCGTTCGACCGGAACAAGCGTGACGATCCCGCGTGGGCGCCGATCTTCGCGGCGTTCGATCCGGTCCGGCAGTGGCTGGACCAGAAAAACCCCGACGTGCTGCTCTTCATCCGCAACGATCACGTCACCTCCTTCTTCTTCGACCACTATTCCGCATTCGCGCTCGGCGTCGGCGAGCAGTGGGCCGTGGCGGACGAAGGAGCGGGGGCGCGCGACCTGCCACCCATCGGCGGCGACCCGGCGTTTGCTGCACACATCGGCCGATCGCTGATGTCCGACGAATTCGACATGTCGTTCTTCCAGGAGAGGCCGCTCGACCATGGCTGCCTTTCTCCGCTGTCGATGCTGTGTCCGCACGAGCACGGCTGGTCGGTGCGCATCGTGCCGCTGCAGGTCGGCGTGCTGCAGTTCCCGATTCCCACCGCGCGGCGCTGCTTCAAGCTCGGCGAGGCGCTGCGCCGTGCCATCGAGAGCTGCCCGCAGGACCTGCGCGTGGTGGTCGTCGCCACCGGCGGCTTGTCGCACCAGGTGAGCGGCGAACGCGCGGGCTTCAACAACACCGCGTGGGACCAGCATTTCCTCGACCTCTTCGAGAACGACCCGCAGCGGCTTGCGGCGATGACCCACGCCGAGTACGCCGAGCTGGGCGGGATCGAGGGCTCCGAAGTCATCATGTGTTGGTGATGCGAGGGGCGCTGTCGGCCCAGGTGCGATGCCTGAACCCCAAGACGCAAAGCGCAGCGATGCCCGTAGGCATCGCGAGCATTTGCAACGCCGCCATGCGCGTCGCCTGCGCGGCAGGCACTTCCGAATCGGCCGTTACAGGCCACTAGGTTCACCCCAGCCGGCACAATCGCGGCCCATGCCGCAGACCTCGAGGACTCCTCCCTCTTCGAACGACCGCAACTGCGGCCTGGACACCTTGCGAGCTGCCGCGATCGCGCTGGTGTTCATGTACCACTACATGGTCTTCGTCAGTCGCCAGCCGACCTTCGGCTGGGCCAGCGTCGTGGGCTGGATGGGCGTGGACCTGTTCTTCGTGCTCAGCGGTTATCTCATCGGGAACCAGCTGTTCGCCGGTCTGGCGCGAGGGCAACGGATATCGCTCGGTGCGTTCTATGCTCGCCGCGCCTTCCGCACGCTGCCGGTGTTCTGGGTGGTGCTCGCGCTGTACTTCCTCTTTCCCTCGATCATGGGCGGTAATGCGCCGCCGCCACTGTGGCGGTTTCTGACGTTCACGCAGAACATCGGCCTGCCGCCCGGAACGGCGTTCTCGCACGCCTGGTCGCTTTGCATCGAGGAGCAGTTCTACCTCGTGCTGCCGCTGGTGCTCGTGGCCGGCGCCCGGTGCGCCGCCAGGCGCTGGCACGGCTGGGCACTGATGGCACTGTCGCTGTGCCTTGGCGTGGGGGCGCGCAGCTGGTTGTGGCGCAGCTACGGCCTGCAATCAGGCAACGTCGCCGGCTACATGCCCTGGGTCTACTACGCCACGCTGTGCCGCTTCGACGAATTCCTCCCCGGGCTCGCGGTGGCAATGCTGCGGAACTTCCACCGCCCGCTGTGGGAGCGCATCAGCGCGCACGGCAACGCGCTGCTCGTGACCGGCACGGCTGCCACTGCGGCCATGTTCGTGCTGGCATTCCACCGCTACTACATCGATGGCTACGGATACGGCTTCTTCATGACCGCCTTCGGCTACTCGCTGGGCGCCATGGCTTTCGCGCTGCTTGTGGCAGCCGCGCTGAGCCCGACGTCCTGGCTGCGCCGGCTGCGCATCCCGGGTGCATTCCACCTCGCGCTGTGGTCGTATGCGATCTACCTGTCCCACAAGCCGATCGCCTTCATCGTGCATCAGCAGTTCAAGTCGCTGAACGTGGATCCGGGGCTGGAACTCGCCGTGGTGATCGCCGCCAGCCTGGCTGGCGGCTGGCTGCTGCACCGACTGGTGGAAGCGCCATTCATGGCCTGGCGGGACCGCCATGTGTCGAGCAGCTTCGTCACCGCTGCGATCCGGGCGTGGCCGGTCAGTGGAACCTCGCCCGGGTGACTTCAGCTCGCATCCACGCCGGTGGACCTTCGTTCCACGATTCGAAAGCCGACGTCGACCGCACGCTGCTCGATGCGCTCGCCTCTGCAACGATCGACAATCATCCGAGCCGCGAGCTTGCCTATGGCAGCGCCATCGACGTGCACGGTGGTCAAGGAGGGCTCCATGTGGGCCGCGAAGTCCGCGTCACCGAAACCGCACACCGCCAAGTCCTCGGGAATTCGCAACCCGCGGGATTGAGCCTCCGCCAGCACGCCCTGCGCCAGTTGATCGGAGCTGCAGTACACCGCGCGAAGGCCAGGATCCTTCTCCAGCAGCTCGATCAGCGCCTGGCGCCCTCGCGCCATGTTGCTGGGAGCGGGCACGATCGCCGTCGGAACGTCATGACCGACGGCCGAAAGAAAGCCTTCACGCCGGACGGAGGCCCGATGGTCGTCACCGGTGGCGATTCCCAGGCGCCGCCAACCCTTGCCCAGGAAGTAACCGGCGACCGCACTGCCTACCTTGAGGTGTGAGAAGCCCACCAGCATGTCGACGGGACGATCGCTGAGGTCCCAGGTCTCGACAACGGGAATGCCCAGGCGCCTGAGCGTTTCGCGCGCCCCCTGCGAGTGCACGAGGCCGGTCACCACGATGCCATCCGGGCGTCGGGCGATCATCGTGTTGAGCAGCGCCTCTTCACGCGAGTTGTCATAGCCGCTTTGTCCCAGGATCAACTGGTATCCGGCCACGTCCAGCGACTCGGTGAGGGCCTGCACCGTGGGCAGAAATTGCGCGACGGAGATGGTGGGCACCAGCGCCGCCACGGTGAAGCTCTTTTTCGACTTCAAGCCGCCTGCCAGCAGGTTCGGGATGTAGCCCGTGACCTCGACCGCTTGTCGCACGCGGGCGATGGTCTTGTCGGAGACGACGCCCGGGTTGCTCAGGGCCCGCGATGCAGTGATCAGCGAGACGCCGGCCTCCCGAGCGACGTCATGCAGGGTCGCGGACTTCGCTGGGTTCGATGTGGACGTGAAGGGCGAGGGCGGGACTGTCATGGCGGCGTGTTCCGATTGTCCGACGTGCGCGGAGGTTACTCTTGACCCACCAAAATGACAACGTTAACATACGGCTGATGCCATCGCCGCAACCAGACCTGCCTGCCGAGATGACAACGTTACCAGCCGCCAGGCCGATGAGCGGTGTCATGCCCACCGACCCCACCAAGGCCATCATGACCAAGACCTCATCCATGCATGACGACTCCATCGCATGGATCCGAATCTCCTCCTGCTACCTGCCGCTCGCCCAGCCGATCAGCGACGCCAAGGTCTTGACCGGCCGCCAGAAGCCGATGACCGAGATCGCGATGCTGTTCGCCGAGATCAAGACCGCGAACGGTCACGAGGGGCTGGGCTTCAGCTACTCGAAGCGCGCCGGCGGTCCTGGTCAGTTCGCGCATGCCAAGGAAATCGCGCCTGCTCTCATCGGCGAAGACCCGAACGACATCGCCAAGCTCTGGAACAAGCTCTGCTGGGCCGGAGCGTCGGTGGGGCGCAGCGGCATGTCGACGCAGGCCATCGGCGCCTTCGACGTCGCGCTGTACGACATGAAAGCGAAGCGCGCCGGCCTGTCGCTGGCGAAGCTGCTCGGCTCGCATCGCGACTCGGTGCGCTGCTACAACACCTCGGGGGCTTCCTGCACACCCCTATCGACCAGCTGATGGTCAACGCCTCGGCATCCATCGAGCGCGGCATCGGCGGCATCAAGCTCAAGGTCGGTCAGCCCGACGGTGCCCTCGACATCAAGCGCGTCGAGGCGGTGCGCAAGCACCTGGGCGATGCCGTGCCGATCATGGTGGACGCGAACCAGCAATGGGACCGCCCGACGGCACAGCGCATGTGCCGGATCTTCGAGCAGTTCAACCTGGTCTGGATCGAGGAACCGCTCGACGCCTACGACCATGAAGGTCACGCTGCCCTTGCAGCGCAGTTCGACACGCCCATCGCCACCGGCGAAATGCTGACCAGCGCAGCCGAGCACGGCGAGCTGATCCGCCATCGTGCCGCCGACTACCTGATGCCCGATGCGCCCCGTGTCGGCGGCATCACGCCCTTCCTGAAGATCGCCGGTCAGGCCGAACAGGCCGGCCTCATGCTCGGCCCGCACTTCGCGATGGAACTGCACGTGCACCTGGGTGCGGTGTACCCGACCGAGCCGTGGGTCGAGCATTTCGACTGGCTCGAACCGCTGTTCAACGAGCGACTGGACATCAAGGACGGGCGGATGCTGGTCCCGACCCGGCCCGGCCTCGGCGTCAGCTTGAGCGAACAGGCACGGTCCTGGACGCGCGAACGCGCTGAAGTCGGCACGCAGCCGTAGCGCGCCTTCGCCCCTTCCATTCGAAAGCTCCGCGCACAGTGCGCGGCAATCCACTCAGGAGACGTTCATGAAAAAGTTGTTGACTGCCCTCGCCTTCGGGCTGGCCGCGGCCACCGGCGCCCAGGCACAAGCCTGGCCCTCCAAGCCCGTGACCCTGCTGGTCCCGTTCCCCCCGGGCGGGTCGACCGACATGATCGCCCGCACGCTGGGCCCCAAGTTGCAGGAGACGCTCGGCGGAACCTTCGTCGTCGACAACAAGGCCGGCGCGGGTGGCACCGTGGGTGCCGGGCTGGCCAAGCGTGCCGCGCCCGATGGCTACACCATCTTCGTCTCGTCGCTCGGGCCGTTCGTGATCGGGCCGCACCTCGTCAAGGGCATCCAGTACGACCCGCTGAAGGACTTCGACTACATCACGGTCGCCGTGCAGGCACCCAACGTGCTCGCCGTGCCGGCCAGTTCGCCGCACAAGACCTACGCCGACCTGCAGGCCTACATCAAGGCCAACCCCGGCAAGATGACCTTCGCGTCCGCCGGCAACGGCACCAGCGACCACCTGACGGCCGAGCTGTTCTGGCAGACGACCGGCACCAGCGGCGTCCACATCCCGTACAAGGGCGGCGCCCCGGCGATGTCGGACCTGCTGGGCGGACAGGTGGACGCGACCTTCATGAACATCAACACCGGCCTGCCCAACATCAAGGCCGGCAAGCTGCGTGCGCTGGCCATCACCAGCACGAATCGCTCGCCGCTGCTGCCGGACGCGCCCACGATGGAGGAGCTCGGCCACAAGGGTGTCACCGTGTACTCGTGGCAGGCCTTCGCGGCGCCGAAGGGGCTGCCCGCGGACATCAAGTCCAAGCTGCATGCCGCGCTGGTCGCCGGGCTGAACGACCCGCAGGTCAAGCCGAAGCTGCTCGAGCTCGGATTCGAGATCGTCGGCAACACGCCGGAGCAGTTCACCGCCTTCCAGGCCGCGGAGTTCGCGCGCTGGAAAAAGGTGATCGAGGTCGGCAAGATCACCGCTGACTGACCCCATCGCCCAGGAGCCCGGACATGCCCGAAACACGCGAGCCGCTCTACATCACGATGCACGAGCGCGACAACGTCGCGATCGTGGCCAACGACGGCGGACTGCCCGCGGGCACACGCTTCCCCTCGGGGCTGGTGCTCGTCGACAAGGTGCCGCAGGGGCACAAGGTCGCGCTGGTCGACCTGGCCGCGGGCGATGCAGTGCTTCGCTACAACGTCGTCATCGGCCGCGCGGCCCGCGACATCCCTGCCGGCAGCTGGGTGCACGAACGGCTGCTGGAGATGCCGGCCGCGCGCTCGCTCGAGGGCCTGCCGATCTCGACGGTGAAGGCGCCGCCGCTGCCGCCGCTGGAGGGCTACACCTTCGAGGGCTACCGCAATGCCGATGGCTCGGTGGGCAGCCGCAACATCCTCGCGATCACGACGACCGTGCAATGCGTGGCCGGCGTGGTGGAGTTCGCGGTCCAGCGGATCAAGAACGAGCTGCTGCCGAAGTACCCGAACGTCGACGACGTCGTCGGGCTGGAGCACACCTACGGCTGCGGGGTCGCGATCGACGCGCCCGACGCGGTGGTGCCCATTCGCACGCTTCGCAACATCACGCTCAACCCGAACTTCGGCAACGAGGTGATGGTCGTGAGCCTCGGCTGCGAGAAGCTGCAGCCCGAGCGCCTGCTGCCCCCCGGCACCTTCGCCATCGTCGACGAGCGCAACGTCGCCGACGTCGGCGCGACCGAGGAGGCGAAGCTCGATGTCGTCTGCCTGCAGGACGACGAGCACGTCGGCTTCATGTCGATGATCGACTCGATCATGGAAACCGCCGAGGAGCACCTCGAGCGGCTCAACGCGCGCCGGCGCGAGACCGTCCCGGCGAGCGAACTCGTCGTCGGCGTGCAGTGCGGCGGCAGCGATGCGTTCAGCGGCGTCACGGCCAACCCCGCGGTGGGCTTCTGCACCGATCTGCTGGTGCGCGCGGGCGCCACGGTGATGTTCTCGGAAGTGACCGAGGTGCGCGACGGCATCGACCAGCTGACGTCGCGCGCGGCGACGCCCGAGGTGGCCGACGCGATGATCCGCGAGATGGCCTGGTACGACGCCTACTTGAACAAGGGCAAGGTCGATCGCAGCGCCAACACCACGCCGGGCAACAAGAAGGGCGGGCTGTCGAACATCGTCGAGAAGGCGATGGGCTCGATCGTCAAGAGCGGCAGCGCACCGATCAGCGGCGTGCTCTCACCCGGCGAGAGGCTGCGCGACCGCGGAATCGAGAAGGGCCTGGTGTACACCGCCACGCCGGCCAGCGACTTCATCTGCGGCACGCTGCAGTTGGCGGCCGGCATCAACCTGCACGTGTTCACCACCGGGCGCGGCACGCCATACGGCCTGGCCGAGGTGCCGGTCATCAAGGTGGCCACGCGCAGCGATCTCGCGCGCCGCTGGCACGACCTCATGGACGTGAACGCCGGGCGCATCGCCGACGGCAGTTCGACCATCGAAGAGGTGGGATGGGAGCTCTTCCGCCTGATGCTCGACGTGGCCAGCGGCAGGAAGAAGACGTGGGCCGAGCAGTGGAAGCTGCACAACGCGCTGGTGCTGTTCAACCCGGCGCCGGTGACCTGAGAGCCGACTCAGCCGCCCGCAACCGCCGCGCTGGCCTTTCTGAACGCCGCGGGCGGACGGCCGAGCAGTCGCTGGAAAGAACGGCGCATGCGCTCGGTGTTGCCGAAGCCGCAGTCTCGTGCAATGCGCTCGATCGACGGGAGCCCGCCTTCCAGAGCCGCCCGCGCCGCCTCGACACGCAGCCTCTCGATGGCGTGTGCGGGCGTGGCGCCGGTCTCGGCCCGGAAGCAGCGTGCAAAGTGGCGAGGGCTCATGCAGGCGCGTGCCGCCAGCGTATCCACGCGATGGTCCTGCCTCAGGTTGCCCCTCACATGATCGAGCAGCGGACCGAACCGCCCGTCCGGGCGCTGCAGGTCCAGCAGCGGAGAGAACTGCGACTGCCCGCCCGGCCGCCGACGCTCCACCACGAGTTGACGCGCCGCTTCGCGCCCCACCTCTTCCCCGTGGTCGCGGGCCACCAGCGCCAGGCACAGATCGATGCCCGCCGTCATGCCCGCGCTGGTCCACACTTCGGGCAGCCGTTCCGACCTCCTGCGCACGGCAGGCTCGCGCACGAAGATGCGATCGGGCTGCAGACGCACCGCCGGGAACTCGGTCGCGAATTGGCGACTGCGGGACCAGTGCGTCGTGGCCCCCCGATCGTCGAGCAATCCCGCCGCGGCCAGGACGATGCTGCCGCTGCAGATGCTGGCGATGCGTGCGCCCGAGCGGCCGGCGCGCTGCAGCCAGGCGATGAGCCGCGCGTCGCGGCACGCTGCATCCACCCCATCGCCGCCGATCACCATGACCAGGTCGACATCGCCCAGCCGGCGCGGCAGTGCCTGTACCGGCCAATCCACCCCCGCGGAACTGCGCACTGACCCCGGCGCGCTGGCCACCAGGCGCCACGTGTAGCTGCCCGGCGTCGTCAGCCGAGCGACCTCGAACACGGCCATCGGCCCGGCCAGGTCGAGTTGCTGGAAGCCGGGAAAAAGCACGAAAGCGATGCGGCATGCCATCCCCGAACTATGGCGCAAGCCGCCGCCGGCCGCCATGGCTGAAAAGGTGGGAACAGCGTCATGGCAGCCAACCTTGCCCTGCTGCAATCTGCGTTCCTTCCGAACCAGGACTCGGCGCAGGCCGCATCGACATGAACGTGGGAATCGTGATCTTCGACGACGTGGAGCTGCTGGACATGGCAGGTCCGTATGAGGTCTTCACCACCGCAGCGCGCGTGCACGCCAGGGGCCAGCCAACGCAGGCCCCGCCTCTTTTCACGGTCGGCACGATCGCGCGCAACAGGGCCGGCGTGCAGGCCCGGGCGGGCCTGCACCTGCAGCCGGAGCACACCCTGCACGACCACCCGCCGCTGGACTGCGCCATCGTCCCCGGCGGCGTCGTCGACGCCGAGCTCCACCGTGTCGAGTTGCTGGCCTGGATCGCCTCACAGGCGCAGCAGGCCCGAATCCTCGCCTCGGTGTGCACCGGCGCGCTGCTGCTCGCGCAGGCCGGCGTGCTCGACGACCTGGAGGCCACCACGCACTGGGAAGACGTGGCCGCGCTGCGGGCTCTGCGGCCGGGGTTGCGGGTACGCGAGGGCGTGCGTTGGGTGGACGCGGGCGCCGTCGTCACGTCGGCCGGCATCTCCGCCGGCATCGACATGAGCCTTCATCTCGTGCAGAGGCTGCACAGCCGCGATCTTGCGCTGCGCACCGCCCGGCAGATGGAATTCGATTGGTCGCCCGCGCAAGGAAAGGCAGGGCAATGACCGACCTGGGACACCACCTCATCACCATCATCCGCCGGCCCGAGACCGTGTTCGTCGAAGGTCACGGGTCCTGGCTGGTCGATGAACGCGGCAAGCGTTACCTCGACCTCGTTCAGGGCTGGGCCGTCAACAGCCTGGGCCACAGCCCCGAGGTGATCGCCAAGGCGCTGGAGAGCCAGGCCCGCAGACTGGTGAACCCTAGCCCGGCCTTCTACAACCGACCGATGCTCGAACTCAGCGAGCGGCTCGTCGCCTTGAGCTGCTTCGACCGTGTGTTCCTCGCCAGCTCGGGTGCCGAGGCCAACGAGGGCGCGGTGAAGCTGGCACGTCGCTGGGGCAGCAAGACGCGCGGCGGCGCGCACGAGGTGATCGGCTTCGAGGATGGCTTCCACGGCCGGACCCTCGCGATGATGAGCGCCTCGGGCAAGTCGGGCTGGAGCAACCTGTATCCGCCGATGCCCGGCGGATTCGCGAAGGCCCGGCTCAACGACATCCGATCGGTGGAACGCGCGATCACGCCACAAACCGTGGCCGTCATGATCGAGCTCGTCCAGGGCGAGGCAGGTGTGCAACAGGCCGATCCCGACTTCGTTCGCGAACTGCGTGCGCTGACCGCCGAACGGCAGTTGCTCCTGATGGTCGACGAGGTACAGACCGGCATCGGCCGCTGCGGGCGTGCCTTCGCGTACGAGCTCTACGGCATCGAGCCGGATGTGATGACGCTGGCCAAGGGCATCGGCGGCGGCGTCCCGCTGGCCGCCCTGCTGTGCAAGGATCAATTCAACTGCTTCGAGCCCGGCGACCAGGGCGGCACGTATTGCGGCAACCCGCTGATGGCCGCCGTCGGCCTGGCGGTGGTGAACGAGGTGTGCCGGGACGAGTTCCTCGAAGGAGTCCGCCAGCGCGCGCAGCGGCTTGCCCGGGGCCTGCAGGCGATCGTGCGCGACCACGGCCTTGTCGCCGAGCGTGGCGTCGGTCTGCTGCGCGCGCTCGTGCTGCCCACCGACGAGGCCGATCGCGTGGTCACCATGGCACGAGAGCTCGAGCCGCTTGGGCTCTTGCTCAACGCGCCGCGGCCGAACCTGCTACGGCTGATGCCGGCGTTGGCGATCAGCGATGCCGAGATCGACGAGGCCCTGCGACTTCTGGGCATGGCGCTGCAGGACACGCATCCGATCGTGTTCGAATCGCCTGGACGGCCATGTTCGGCGCCCGAACGTCTGCACTTCGCTTAGGCCTTGGCTTCACGCAGCGCCGCAACGAGACGCGCAAAGCGGGATTCGAAGTCGCTTGCCGGAAAGAGATCCAGGGTTTGCAGGCGATCCAACATTCGCCCGTCGTCAATTTCGACTTGAGGCACGACGCACTCGGCAAGTCGCACCGGGACGAGGAAGATGTCTCCTGGCGGTCTCTCCCTCATCGCTCTCATGGCCTCCGAGAGCTCAGGATAGACCCCGGACCGTGAGCGACTGGCCAACTCGGGAGACAGGCAACAGATGACGGCGTAACTGCGGCTGATTGCTCGGCGAATCTCCAGCTTCCAATCAGCGCCAGGAAGGATGTCTTGATCCCACCAGACCGACTCGCCTGCAGCCATGAGGCGATCACG
Organism: Piscinibacter sp. XHJ-5; assembly: GCF_029855045.1. Classification (GTDB taxonomy): domain Bacteria; phylum Pseudomonadota; class Gammaproteobacteria; order Burkholderiales; family Burkholderiaceae_C; genus Albitalea. The sequence goes on along the minus strand of NZ_CP123228.1, from coordinate 2,314,734 downwards.
AAGGGAAGCGACTTCCAGCTGGTTGTCGCGGCAGTATGAAATGAACACGATGTCCGTCCGGGAGTTCCGGGCGGAACGTGTCGGCGGCTTTTCGCGCTCGACCAAGGATGTGAGCGTCGCGGCGGCTTGCTCGCAGATTTGCTCGAAGGCATCGGGGCCCAGACGTAACAGACCCTCGCGCTTGACCCGCAGGACTTTGCAATCTTCCCTGAGCAGCATATGAGTCGGCGGCGCAAGCACGCGTGGCGCGAGATGCGCATGGACCAGCGGGTACCCTTCTCCGGTCCACGTTGACGACGGCCCCTCGGCGCGAAGGCTCCCACTGACGAGAAAGACGACCTCCTCCACCCCGGCCGAGAGCGGGAAGTCAATCCGCAACTTGTCTGCCGAGATGTTGACCACTTCGCTGTGGGGAAGCAGCGACGTCCAAGGCGCCAAGCTGTTTGGCTCGGAAAGCAGAGGCCACACCGTTCGAAAGAACGGAGCGGTATTGCAGAAGTTCTCCAAGACCTTGGCGAGAATCTCCGTTGACAACGCGCGCTGCAATCCCGCGCTGTCAGCCGAACTGGCGAACGAGTGCAACAACTCCTCGTGCGTGAAACTTAACAGAGCCGCATCCTCCAGACACTGCAGCGTCGCTGTTCGATTTCTGCGAAGAGCGAAGGCCAGCTCTCCTCCCAGGTCACCAGGCACCATGACGACGCTTTCCTGTCGATGGGCATCGCCCAGCGCCGCATCCGATGCAAAGAAGACCTGAAGCCTTCCTCGCAGGACGAGGAACATGCTCGTCCCGCCTTCGCCGGCGCTGCATACCGTCTCACCGGAGCGTCGTTCGAGCAAATTTCCCAAGCGGATCAGCTCCGCCCCGATGTGCTCGTCCTGAAGGAGCTTGTGAAGGAAGTTTCGCTTTCCCCTGAAGGTCATGTTCCCGAGCGAGCGCAGCGCTTGAATCGCTCGCGCGTCCGACGTATTGAGTTCCAGGAGGCGTCTGGCCCGATAGATCACTTCGAGGGCCTGGCCGGAGCGGGCTGCCAAGGCAAGCAGGGCAGCATCGGTGGTTGACGCAGGTTCTTCCCACGTGGAATCGAACTGGCCGTCGCTGGACAACAGCCATGCGACAAGCGGCGGAGAGTTCTTTGGCTCGAGTCGCACGCAATGATGAAACTGGAACATCGCGGCGGCCTGGCCCTTCACGGCGTCCTTGAAGGCTTCGGTCACGACGACCCTGCGCTGTCCGCCGTACGGAAGCAGCCTTCCTGCCGTGTTGATGCCCGGGCCAGCCAGCTGTGCGCGCGCGTCTGCACCTCGAACGACCTGGGCCTGCCCGACGCTCCCGCACACCCGCAGGGGCACGGCCTCATCGATGCTCCATTGACGCAAGGTACGAATCAGTTCCAGCGCGATCTCGGGCGCCTTCTGGCCGGCGGGTATCGCGACATGACCACCGTCGCCCCCTGATGCCCACACGAGGTTCTCGCCTTCGTACCGGCCGAGGATGTCTCCGATGGCCCGATTGATTCCCTCGACACGGGCCACCTGTATCTCCACGCTCGGCTCGGCCGAGTGCGCGACGACGTCACAGGATACGAAGAGGTACTCGGTGAGCATGTACGTGGCCTCTCATGCGTCGTCCCGATCGGCACCCGCGATTGAACCCACCGTGCCTGGGTGAGCCCGAAGCAGTAGCCCCGGGCGAACTGTACGCCGACCCGTTCGGCGTGCGGTTTGTCATCGCCTTCCATGGCTGCTCGCCGAGCGCCGAAAGCGTCCAACCCGGCCCCGTTGGCGGCTTGAGTCGTCCAACACTCAAGTCCGGATCAAGGGCCGGGCATGCGCTCCAACAACTGACGCAGCAGATTCGCTTGCTCCGTCAGCTGTTCGACCTCGGCATCAAGTTGCCTTGCGGCGCGCTCGTCGCCTTCCGCCCGATGGCGTGTCTGCTCGGTGCGAATCAGTATCTCCTTCTCTTGCAGCGCCCGCAGCGCACCCCACAGCGCTTCGTCGGTCGCCTCGCTCTGGGCGTGGCGCAGCGTGCGCAGCGTGAATGCATGTCCCGTATGGCAGCGATAGCGCTGCGGTTGCGAGGCTCGGATCTCCCAAAGGCCTCCCTTGCAATCGGGGCACACGAAGGGCGACGGCAAGGCGATGGCTTCCAGATGTTCCATGGCGAGCGACGTGAGCAGGCCGGCCATCAAAGCCAACGGCACACAGTGATCGACGTGGACGTACTTCAGCGCGCTGGCCGGCATGCTGGACTCGGCGGCGTCGCCAGGATCCTGCACGACAGCGATGCCGCCGTAAGCCTTGATCGCCTGCAGTCCGGCCGTGCCGTCGTCGAGCCGTCCCGTCAGCACGACGCCCACGACGCCCGGGCCCACGGTCATGGCCGCCGAACGGAACAGCGGATCGATCGCGGGTCGGGTGTGATGCTCCTTCGGTCCCCGGCTCAGCCGCAAGTGCTGGCCTTCGACCAGCAGGTGATGGTCCGGGGGGGCGAGGCGGATGTGCCCTGCCACGATCGGCTCGCCATCGGTCGCATGCTGTGCCTTCAGTGGCCCGCGGGCTGAGAGCAATGCGGGCATGATGCTCGGATGGCTGCCGATGTGCAGAACGATCAGGATCGCCGCCGGAAAGGCTGCCGGCAGTTCCGACACCAGCGTCTGCAGCGCCTGGACGCCGCCTGCCGAGGCGCCGATCACGACCAGACCCGGCCGCTGACCGCCCGTTGAAGAGCCGCGCTGCTTGTCCCTTGGAGCCTGCCCTTGCGGCGCCTTCGCTTTCATCCGGGCCCCTGCGAAGCGTCTGCCTCCAAGAGCTTGATCAACGTCTCGAGGTCGACAGGCTTGACCAAATGCGCATCGAAGCCGGCACTCGAGGAACGATCTCGGGCGTCAGGCTGGCCCCAGCCGCTGAGAGCGACAAGCCGAACGCCTCCGCTCCCCGGCTGCTCGCGAATCCGGCGCGCCACTTCATAGCCATCCATGCCCGGCAAGCCGATATCGAGCACCACCACTTCAGGCGACCAGACAGCGCCAAGGGACAGGGCGGCCGGGCCATCGTGAGCCGTACGCACCTCGTGGCCGAGGAAGCGAAGCGCGACAGCCAGCGACTCCGCGCCGTCGTGATTGTCGTCGACGATCAGGATGCGCCGTTGCACGGTCGACGTCCCGTGCAGATCGACGGGTTCAGACGGCTTCACGAGTTCGACGGGCTCGATGGGCGCCAGCGACTCCTGCGACAGCGGCAAGCTCAAGATGAACTCGCTGCCGCGCCCCACCCCCTCGCTTGCAACCGACACGGTGCCCCCATGCGCCTCGACGAACTGCTTGACCAAGCTCAGGCCGAGGCCAAGCCCGCCGCGCTCGCGCGCCAGCGAGCTGTCGGCCTGCACGAACATCTCGAACACGTGGGGCAGCTTCTCGACCGCGATGCCGATCCCCGTGTCGCGCACGCGGACGATCGCGTTGTCGGCGTCGCGCTTCATCGCAAGCCGGATCTGGCCACCGGGGTTGGTGAACTTGCAGGCGTTGTGGAGCAGGTTGCCGACAACTTGCGATAGCCGGGTCGCGTCCGCGTCGATAGGAACAGGGCCTTCCGGGAGGTCCGCCGTGAGCTCAATTCCCTTGGGTTCACACGAAGCCCGAGCCGCATCGACCGATGCGCGCAGCAGCGTACCCAGCTCGAGCCGCTGCTTGCGCAGTTCGACGCCGCCTCTGTTGATGCGTGCAATGTCCAGCAGGTCGTCGACCAGACGTGTCAGCTGCTGGACCTGGCGCTCCACCATCGCACGCATGCGACTCGCCAACTCGTCGGACACATCGGCACGGTTGAGGATGTGCAGCGCGTTGCGAATCGGTGCAAGGGGATTGCGAAGCTCATGTGCCAACAAGGACAGAAAGACGGTCTTGCCGCGATCTGCCTCCACCACTTGGGCGAGGTACTCCCGGTTGTGCTGTTCGAGGCGAGCGGCGTCTGTCCGGTCTTCGATCGCGAGGAGAATCAGGTTGCTGTTGGAGCCTTCGCGCTCGATGCGTCGAGCGCTGAGCCGCATCACCTTCCTGCCGATGCTTTCGAATTCATGGTCGACTTCGAAATCGCTGAAGGCCTTGTCGTCGGGCGACAAGACCTGAGCAAGCTGCTCGCGCAGCTTCGGAATGTCCCACTGCCGGTTCCCCAGCTCGAAGACAAGTCGGCCCTTCGTATCGGATGGCGTCACCCGAAACGCTGAGTAGAAGGCGCTGTTCGCGGACTGCACCCTCAGTTGTTCGTCGAGCACCATGAGAGGTTCGCGCACCGTCTCGACAATCGCTTGAGCGTAGTTGCGTTCCTCGCGCAACTCTGTCTGCGTGCGCCGCAGGTCATCGATGTCGAACAGGACCAGGACGGCGCCGTCGATGCGGTTGTCGGTGGTGCGGTAAGGATGGATGCGCAGCAGGTACTCGCGGCCGTCAGGGCCCCGCACCTCGCGCTCCTTGGGCTGCACGGTCGCGATGACGTCGCCCACCAGCGCCTCCATATCCGGCAAGTCGGCGCTTCTTTTCAGATGTCCGATCGGGCGGCCGATGTCACCGGCCAGCAAGCCGAGCAGCCTTCCCGCGGCTGGCGTGAAACGGCGGATGCAGAGGTCGATGCCTAGCACGACGTTTGCCACGCCGCTGCTCGCCAGCAGGTTGGTCATGTCGTCGTTGAGGAGCGCCAGCTCGACGTTGCGATGCTGCAATTGTTCGTTGACGGTGGTGAGCTCCTCGTTGATCGACTGCAGTTCTTCCTTGGCCGTCTGCAATTCCTCGTTCGTGCTCTGCAGCTCCTCGTTGCTCGACAGGATCTCTTCGTTGGCCGACTTCAGTTCCTCGTTGGCCGCGTCCTGTTGTTCGATCAGCGACTGCAGATAGTCGCGTGTGGATGTCAACTCCTGACGAATGCGGCTCAATTCCGCGTCTTCGGCAGGCGCCGCGTCGTGGGCTGCTGCACGGTGGTCCGCGCTGACCCGACTCGCGGTCTCTTCGAACAGCACGAGGTAGCAGCGCTCGCTCGCGTTCGGCAGCCTGACCGGCATGACCTGCAGGTCCACTTCGCGATCCACTCCCTCGCCGCGGACGCGCACATCAGCATGGCGAACGGCGGCGCCGCTGCGCTTGCATTCGATGACGGCGGATCGCACCGCCATGAAGAGACCTTCGCGCGCCATCTTGAGCAAGTTGCTGCTCGGCTCACCCGCCGCCGGCGCGAGGAACGCGCCCGTTTGCCCTCGGAACTGCAGGATGTCCAATTCGTCGTTGATGAGCACGCCAGGCGGCACGTACCGTCCCGCCGCCACCCGCTCGGCTTCGCGCACCCAGTCCGCCGGCAACGCGCGCGGCGGGGCAGTGGCCTCGCGCCCGCCGCCCCGGCGGGCCTGTTGGTCGTCGGCGCGAAAGTGCGGATAGGGCCGCGCACCCCCCGTCGACCTGCGGGCGTAGATGCGATGCGGCTGATCGACCACGGCGAACAGGTCTGTGTGAGCGCCGATCGTCTCGGATGCGCCGAGCAGCAGGTAGCCGCCTTGGTTCAAGGCATAGTGAAAGGTCGGGATGACCCGTTTTTGAAGCCTCGGGCTGAGGTAGATGAGCAGGTTGCGGCAGCTGATGAGATCGATGTGAGAGAACGGCGGGTCGGCTGCCACGTTCTGCCGCGCAAAGACGACCGTCTCCCGCAACAGCTTGCCGATTCGATAGTGCCCGTCTTCCTGCAGGAAAAAACGGCGAAGCCTCTGGGGCGATACCTCGGCCTCGATGCTGCTGGGGTACAGGCCCGCCCGCGCCTTCTGCAGCGAGACGCTCTCCGACAGGTCGGTGGCGAAGATCTGGATGACCGGATGCATCGGCTTGTCGTCAAGAAACTCGAGCAGCGCGATTCCCAGTGAATAGGCCTCCTGCCCGGTCGAGCATCCGGGCACCCAGATGCGAATCGGGGCATCAGCGTGCTTGGCGCCAGGATCTCGGGGAATACGCGTTGCTTGAGGATCTCGAAGACTTCCGCTTCGCGAAAGAACTTCGTCACGTTGATCAGGATGTCCTGGTAGAGCGCGTCCAGCTCACCGCGATCAATCCTGAGCCGTTCCACGTAGCCATCGAGGCTGCCCTCGTGCAGCATGAGGCGTCGCATGATGCGACGCCTGATGGTTGTTTCACGGTATGCACTGAAGTCCACACCACTTGCCGCACGCAAAAGACCGAGTACCAAGTTGAAGCGCTCGTCGTCGCCCTGCTCGACGGGCGCTGCGACATCCTCCTCGTCTCGAGTGGCGCTGAGGTAGGGATGCCGCCCCACACGTGCGAGCTCGCCCGCGATCCCCTTAGGGGGCAGCACAAGATCCACGCAACCTGACTGAACAGCGGCCTGGGGCATGCCGGTGAACTTGGCAGAGGCCTCGTCCTGCGCGAACGTGATGCCGCCGGCTGCCTTGATCTCTTCGAGCCCCTTGGTCCCGTCGGCGCCTGTTCCCGACAGAACGACACCGATGGCAGCGCTCGTCCGCCGGGCTGCGAGGGAGCCGAAGAAGTGATTGATCGGCAGGTGGGGACCGGGCCCGGGGCCCCGCGCTTCGGTCTGCAATCTGCCGTCGGCCGACAACGTGAGCGCGGTGTCCGGCGCGATCACGTACACATGATCCGGCTGGACGGACAAGTCATGCGCGGCTTCGACAACGGGCATGCGGGTCGACTTGGCGAGCAGATCGGCCAGCCTGCTGTCGTACCGGCGGTCGAGGTGCTGCACCAGCACGAATGCCATGCCGGTGTCTTCCGGCAGCGCCTGAAGCAACTCCATGAACGCTTCCAGTCCGCCAGCGGATGCGCCGACGCCGACCACGGGGAAGCTGACATGGAGTTCGTGGTTTGTCTCCGGCATGGAGGAAGTTTTCTTTCTGGAATCGGCGTGGGGCGCGCCGTTTCCCCCGGGGGCGTTGGCGGTCTGCGGAAACTGTACCGCGCCCGCTGCCTGAAGGTGTGCCATTCGATCTCTCTACCTTCTCCTGGCTTCACTCGGGGTCGTCGTCCTCGTTGAACCACTTTTCCACCAGCGCGTGCCGCACGATGTCCGCGCGACTTCGCAACCTGAGCTTGTCCAGTGCCCCGGCCTTGTAGCACTCCACGGTCTTTACGCTGATGCCCAGCTGGGCACCGATTTCCTTGTTGCTCTTGCCCCAGGCGACCAGCCGCAGCACCTGCTCTTCCCGCTCGCTCAAGGACGGCTGCGGCCGCTCCTGCCGAGCGCGCCCGGGCAACTTCGTCACGCTGGCCAAGAGCACGCCGGCGAGCGCAGAGTCGAAATAGGCGCCGCCGTCGGCAACCGTGCGGATGGCCCCGATCAAGGCTTCACCCGCTGCCCGCTTGACCACGTAGCCGTGGGCGCCGGCGCGAATCATCCGTCGCAAGTAGCCCGGGTCGCCATGCCGCGTCAACGCCAGCAGGCGTACCTCCGGACACGCGAGATGGATCTTCTCGGCAGCCTCGATGCCCCCACCCAGCGGCATCGACACGTCCAGTACCGCGACGTGCGGCCTGAGTTGCTCGGCCATCTCGACGGCCTCGCGCCCGGAGCGGGCATGCCCCACGACTTCCATGTCGGGCTGCGCGCCGATCAGCACCGCCAGTCCCTCACGCACCATCGCATGATCGTCGGCAAGCAGTACGCGCCAGCGCGCCGTCGTCGCCAGAGCAGCCATGTCAGGGGTGGTCCTTGTCCGGCAACGGAATGGTCAGATAGAGCGTGGCGCCCGCGCCGAGGCTTGTCTCCACCTCGATCCGACCGCCACTCAGCGCCGCTCGTTCGTTCATGCCGCGCAGGCCGAGTCGGCGGCCTGGCGGCTCGCCCGAAGGGCATTCCAGCGCGGACTGCAGCTCGAAGCCGCGGCCGTCGTCCTCGACGATGGCGCGAAGCTGGTTCGCCCGTTTCTCGACCACCAGGCTCACCCGCGTCGCGTGCGCGTGCTTGCGCACATTCGTCAACGCCTCCTGCACCACCCGGTACACCGTGGTCTCCACCGCGGGGTCGAAGCGCCGCCCGCGCAGCCCGTGGGTGTGGATGTCCAGGACGATGCCGCTTTCCTCGGACCAGCCGCGCGCATGGTGGCGCAGCGCGTCGTCCAGGCCGAGGTCGTCCAGATTGGCAGGGCGCAGCTCGTGCGAGAGTCGGTCGATATCGGCGTCCAGTTCCTGCGTGGCACGCTGCAGCTGCGCCAGGCGCGGCAGCAGCGCCGTCGGCAGCCCCGGTTCGCTCTCGATCGCCTTGAGCGTCAGGTTGATCGCCGTGAGGTGCTGGCCCGCCGTATCGTGCAGCTCGCGCGCGATGCGACGGCGCTCTTCCTCCTCGGCATTGACCAGCTGTCCGAGCAGCTCGCGCACGTGTTCCTCGGCGGCGGTTCGTTCGGCCACCTCGTTGCCGAGCACCATGCTGGCATGCTCCCGCGCCTCGGTCCGCTCGCGCATGTGCGCTTCCAGTTCGTCGTGCGCCTCTCGCAGCTCGGTCTGCGCATCTTTTCGCGAAGTGATGTCGGCAAGCGTGCCTACCATGCGCAACGGACGGCCTTTCGCGTCGCACTCGGTTTGAGCATGGCTGGCCACCCAACGCAGCTGGCCGTCGGGACGCACGATCCGATATTCGGCATGGAAAGGTCGTGCGTGACGAGCGGCGTCCTCGGACTCCCAGATCACCTCCACGTCGCGCGGATCGACGAGTCGGCGCGCGCAAGCCGGGTCGCCGGCAAGCTGCTCGCGCGTCAGCCCGGTGATGCGCAGCACTTCATCGGAATAGATGAGTTCGCCGGTGTCCAGGATCCACTCCCACAGGCCGAGGCCGGCCGCGTCGAGCGCCATTCGCAACCGTTCCTCCCTCTGCACCATCGCCGCTTCCGCTTCTCGCTTGCGCGCGTCGATGTCAACCAGCGCGGCGATCGCATGGCGCGGACGGCCCGCGCTGTCGCGCACCATGCTCACGTTCATCATGGCCCACGCCGGGGAGCCATCGGGGCGGAGCATGCGCTTCTCGATGAGCACCTCGGTTACCTCGCCGGCGGCGAGGCGCTCGAATTCGGCCTCGAGGGCGTGGCAGTCTTCAGGATGCGCGAAGTCGAGCAAGGGGCGGCTCAGCAGCTGCGCGCCGGGCCGCCCGAGCAAAGTCGTGAACGACGAATTGACTCGCACGATCCGGCCATCGGCCGGATCCGCCAGCGCCATGGCCACCCCCGTGCTTTCGAACCACTCGAGGACGTCGACGTCCGAGGTGCGAGTCGGGTCAGGCCTGGATGACACGGCACCACCTTCAGGCGGGGACAGGCCGTTGCGGACAACGGATGGTGAGCCAATCGGCGCTCGGGCCCGCCCGGTAGCTCGATCCGCGCCGGTACGCCAGGACGCCGTCGTACCCGAGAGCCAGTGCCTGGCAGGCCAGCCACTTCCCTTCGGTGTGCAGCGTGCGCCACAGGCGAAACGGTGTTCCTTCGCGGTCCATGGGCAAGCGCGCCAGCAACTCCCGTCGACGCCACCAAGCCAGCTGCCGCACGTCGTCACCCGCGAAGACGAGCACATCCTGCACGCAAAACACGGCGTTCGGCTGACCGGGTTCGAGGCCTGGTCGCAACGCTCTCGCATGCAGGCGCCGCGGATCGTTCCGGCCGGCGGCGTCGAGCACGCAGATGTGGCCGTCGACGACCATGCGCGGCACGTTCATCGCTTGGAGGGTGCTGCTCACTTCAGGGAACCAGTCGGAGACATCCAGTCCCCGGCTGCTGCGCAGCTCACCGGCGCCCTCGCCAAAATCGGCCAGCATGCGGTAGCCGTCGCAGCTGAACGAGAAGTCCCAATCGACATCGATGAACGGCCGGATGCCCTGCATCGGCTCCATCAACCGCAAATCCTGCATCGCCGGCAACATGGATGGGACGGGGATGACCATGACGCGTACCTTGGCGCATGGTACTCAGCATGCTGCGTGCCCGCAGGGACGCCATCACTCACCGCAGGGGTGACGCTCCCCTCGGGCTTTCCCCGAGGCAGGACTCCCCCTTCCCCGGTTTCGCGCATTCCGCAATGGCATATCGTCCCTCGACTCAACTCGGAGAGTTCCCATGTTCAAGTCGGTCGGCGCCGACCGGAGCGCTGGCGTCGAACAGCATCGGTGGGTGGGGCGGTGCGTGGAATCCCTGTCCGAACTGTGTCCGGCGATCGCCGCCGACGAAGCGCGTCTCATGGCGCAAGCCATGTGGACAATCCCGCGTTTTCGCAGTCGCGGCCCGGATGCGGTGGCTGCATTGCTGGCAGGCGACTCGATCAGTGAACCGGCTTGAAGTTCGACCCCGGAAAACACCACGAGCGGACGCGGCGGGTCGGGCTGCGATGTCGCGCATACCCTGTGCCCAACGTCCATGCAGAGATGGAAAGCCCGCAGCGCATTCAGGTAGGGCCTGCAGCAAGCGCGTCGGCAACGTTGGACAAAGTATTCCCGGCCAGATTCGAGTCCGGATTGTCCGAACCTCCGAGAGCTTCGAGGACCCGGCGCGCGGTGCTCTGCACGCGTTCCCATCGCCGCGGATCGAGGACTATGACAACGGCCCCCGGACTCTGGCGGCACAGCTCAGCAGCCGCCTCGTCGATCTCGTCAGCGTGGTTGCGATATGCGCTCAGCCAACTCGACGGCGTGCCGTCGGCCTCGAACACAGCGTCGAGCGTCTCTCCCGGGATGAACACGCGTCGAGTGATGGCCTGCTCGACGATCGAGAACTCCACCCCTTCAACGACGCGGCACAGTCGCACTGATTCGCCCACGACTCGCTTCTCCCCTTTGAACCGCCTCAGGTATGCCTAGCGGCGCACAGGCCGGGTAGCGGGGAATTGCCCGGGCGACCCGGGGATATCCCGGTCCGCAATCGTCCGATCGACGCATCGGCGGCACATGCCTTGCCAGGATTGAACTCGACGACATTGTCGCGAGAGCCGATCCGCCGCCCCTGGCTTTTGATCAGTTCCTCCATGGAGATCAGGACATGAACGCTTTTCACAGGGCCCGAGCGGCCGTACTCGCAATAGCCGCGGTCGCATTGCTCATCGCGTGCCAGGGTCGCGACAACACCGGCGCGGCCGGAGGCGGCGGCACCGCCACCAGTCGTGGGGGCGACGCCGCCAACACCGGCGTCAAGTCGACGTCCGGCACCGACGGCAGCACGTCGTCTACCTCGGGCAGCGGGACGTCGTCCGGCGGCGTCACCACGGCGACCGGCGCTGGCGCGTCCGCGAGCGCAGCCAGTCGCTGAGCGAGCCTGCGAGGCGCTGCTGTCGCCTCACACGTGCTGGATGGCCGTGAGCCGCGAATCGGCGGCTTGCCAAGGCGCCCGAGGGTGATCGAGCATGCAAACGCTGGATGACATGTTGAACCTGAAGCTGCTGACGGCCAGCCAGCATGCTGAAATCGGCGCTTGGATCGCGCAGGCGCGAACGCCCGAGGACATCATGCAGATGCCGCCCGCGCTGTGGCGCAGCCTCGAACTTGCGAGCGTGCTGATGGGCTTCGACGCCGACATATCGCAAGCGCCCTTGCTGCAACTGGATCCGTGACGCATGCGCATCGGCACCGCCGGCTGGTCGATCTCGCGCGAGGCCGCCGGCTCTTTGCCGGGTGAGGGCCAGCATCTGCAGCGCTACGCGCGCGTGCTGAACTGCGCCGAGATCAACTCGTCCTTCCATCGCAGCCACCGGCTTCAGGTCTATCAGCGCTGGGCCGCCCAGACACCGCCCGGCTTTCGGTTCTCGGCCAAGCTGCCCAGAAGCATCACCCACCAAGCACGCTTGCGCCGTGCGCGCAAACCACTGCAGGACTTTCTGGCAGAAGTCGCCGGGCTGGGCGATCGGCTGGCGGTGCTGTTGGTGCAACTGCCGCCGGGGTTCGCTTTCGAAGCTCGGCCGGTGCGCGGATTCTTCAGCTTGCTGGCCGAGTTGTTTGCGGGCTCGGTGGTCTGCGAACCGCGGCACGAGAGCTGGTTCCTGCCGTCGGCCGAGCGCGCACTGGCTGCACTCAAAGTGTCACGCGCCGCGGTCGACCCCGCGCGCTGGCCGCAGGCGGCACGGCCGGGCGGTTGGCTCGGTCCACGAGGTGACGGCAACGGGGCCCTGCTGTACCACCGCTGGCATGGCTCTCCGCGCATGTACTGGTCGCGCTACGAGCGGCCATGGGTGAGCGAACGTGCGAGCGAGCTGAGAGCGTGGCCGGCCGACGCCGACTGCTGGTGCATCTTCGACAACACCGCTGGCGGCGGCGCGACATCCAACGCGCTGGAACTGCAGCAGATGCTGCAGAGGTAGGCTCCAGCAGCGAATGCGCGACCTGGCCGCCTCTGCCGCAGACGGGTACGCTGCCTATGGCGTGACACCCATCGCAATGCTCTGTCTAGCGCGCATTTGCGGGTCGACATGAGCCAGGCCGGCCGGCCATTCGGCATCTGCAACCACCACGGGATCGGCGTGGCCATGGAGCTCCCACACGTCGGCGGCCTTGGCAGCGACCAGCGCTTCGTCGCAGGCCATGCCGAGCTGCGTCATTCGTGCAACGAAGCGGTTGATCCAGTCGGTCCGTGATTGAGCGGTCATGCAAGCAAGCGCCATGAAAATGTTTGGCAGCGCAGCCGACGCTGAGCAATTCACACTCCCAACGCCTCCTGCGCGCACGCGTGGCAGCTGAATTGCCTGTGCCAATACCGCCCGAGGTCGAATCGTCAACGGTCAGGAACCGCCTGCTTTCGCCCTCTTGCCCGGATTCTTCTTGTGTGTGGCTTTGCCGCGTTCCAGACTGACCTTCTGGCCCTTCGGCCGGGTCTGCGGTCCGGCGGCTGCTGACGCGGCTTCGCTCGGTTTGGATTGCCCTGCGCCTTGTCCACCGACGTCTGCTTTGCTTGGCTTCTGGCCTGACTTGGACATGATGTTCCTTCGAGGTTGAGCACGGAACATGGTCCGACCACTCGCCCCGGCGCGCGAGCGGACAGCGCGCCGCCGCCGCATAGGAGTCCGCCTATTCGAGTCCCGACTCTTCAGACGAAGTTGGAAGATCCCATTGGCCGCGCCTTCCTCGCGAAACCCGAGGCACACCACTTGCCGAAGCCGCGTCAGGAGTTCCGGCTTCGGAGGCGGCCATGAATGTCAGCAAACTCGTTTCGTTGGTGAAGGAGGCAGCCAACGCCTGGGTGGAGGACCGGGCCGCCAGCATGGGCGCGGCACTGTCGTACTACTCCGTGTTCTCGTTGGCGCCGCTGCTGTTGATCGTCATCGCCGTTGCAGGATTGGTATTCGGGCGGGAGGCGGCACAAGGAGCCATCGTCGGCCAGTTGCAGGGGCTGCTCGGCAATAACGGCGCCGAGATCGTGCAGGAAATGCTCAAGAGCGTTTCCGAACCCAAGGAGGGGATTCTCGCGACGGTGACTGGCCTGCTGCTCCTGCTCGTAGGCGCTACCACCGTCTTTGCCGAGTTGCAGGACGACCTCGACCGCGTGTGGAAGGCGCCCGCACGCGCCAAGCCGTCCGGCCTTTGGGGCTGGGTGCGCTCGCGCATTCTCTCGTTCGGCATGATCCTCGCCATCGGATTCCTGCTGCTGGTGTCGCTGGTGGTCACCGCGGCAATCTCGGCGTTGGGCGACTGGTGGGGACCCATGTTCGGCGGCTGGGAGACGCTCGCGCAGGTCGTCAACTTCCTGTTGAGCTTCGGACTCGTGACCGCGATGTTCGCGTTCATCTATCGCTTCATGCCGCACGTGCGCATCGAGTGGCGCGACGTGTGGACGGGTGCCGGTGTGACCGCCCTGCTGTTCACAGTGGGCAAGTTCGTGATCGGCCTCTATATCGGCAAGAGCAGCGTCGCGTCGGGCTTCGGCGCGGCAGGTTCGCTGGCCGTGCTGCTGCTCTGGGTCTACTACTCCGCGCAGATCTTCCTGTTGGGCGCCGAATTCACTTGGGTGTATGCGCATTCGCTGGGCTCGAGGCGCGAGAAGCCTGCCGTGCAGGAGGCGGCATCGTCCGCCGTACCGACCGCCGCCGAGCCGGCGAGCTCGCAGATCGCATCTGCCGGTCTGGCGGCAGCTGACCTTGGCTCGCCGGCACGCCCACTCGCCCGTGCGCCCGTGCGCGTCGACGAACCGGAGGCCCAGGGACTGGCGGGCCTGGTCCAGCGAAATCTTCTGCGTGCGATCGGTGTGTCCGCGTTGCTGGGAGCAGGTGCCGCGATTGCCACCGGGGTCATGCAGAAGCGAGTCGCCCTCCGCAGCTGGCAGCGAAGGCATCCCGTGCAGGCGGCGCTCGGGCGCCGACCTGTGCAGCACAAGGAGGTCACACCCCCGCTCCGCCGGACATTCGCGAACGCCCATGCGCCGAGTCCTCTGAGAAGGGGTCGCCGACCCACGCCCGCGGGGGCTGCCTGGGCCGTCGCAAAGATGGTCGGGACCGTTGCGTCGAGCTCCGTCCTCGCAGCCGTCCTTCGCGCGCTCAAGCAGGGTTGGAACACCCGGTCGGCACGGCGCGCGTCAGGCTGACGGGCAACCGAGCTGGCGCTCCAGGGTCGCATCGAGGTTCTTGACGAAGCGACTCCTGCATGGGCTTGCGACTACCGGTTGTGTTCTCGTCCCTCCGCCAGCAATCGATGTGTCAGTTCGACCCGGTTGCTGACCTCAAGCTTCGCAAATACATGCTGCAGGTGCGTGCGCACCGTCCAGTAACCGAGGCGCAGGAGTCGGCCAATCTCCTGATCTGTCATGCCTTTGACCAGCAACTCGCAGATCTGTGCTTCACGCGGCGTCAGGCCGAAGCGCTCGCTGCGGACTGCTTGCGACGGGTGAGCCGACTCCATGGGCACGAGCTGAACCAGCGCTGTGCGCGTGTCGGCGAGGCGCAGGACGCACAAAGTGAAGTCGCACCAGCGCAGGGGTAGCGAGCTGCTGGCGACTGTTCTCAGGCAATGCTGCAAGGCCTCTTGCTGCGGCGGCGACAGGCTGCGCAGCAAGCGCCTCGCTGCGTCATTTGCCTCGGACTTTGCGTCGCCGTCCAGCAGGAAGCACGGCCAGCGATGCTGCTGTAGCGAATGCATCACGGCATCGACCGACGGGGGCGCGGTGCTGCGCGGCGTGATCATCGCGTTGAGCAGATAGGGTCGAAGCAGGTTCAGCAGCGTGATCTCCCGCTCGCCCAGTGGCGTGCGCCCTGCGGCGCGCCACACGCGCACATCGCCGACGTTGCGATGGCCACGGTACACGTACAGGTCGATGCCCTCGACGGTGCGATAGGGCTTGAGGAATTCGTTGAAGTACGCCGTGCGATGAAGTTCGTCGCGCCGCATCGCGGCGTAGATATGGCTCGCGCCGCGCCGTCGGCGCAATCTCGGCGAGATCGGATCGATGAACTGGAAGTGGCGTACGTACTGGTCGGCCATCCCGGGGTCGCGGCCGACGCAGTGCGCCGCCTCGAAGGAAGAGGCCTCGGGATTCCAGCGCGTGCTGCCAATGAAGTCTGCGTTGAACAACTGCAGCATGTCCTCGGCAACCACCGGATCGGCAAGCAGGCCGCAGGGCGATGGCCGCGACAGTTGCGCAGCCAGTCGCATGAGGCGACGCGATTCGTTGGCCGTCAGCGCATATGACATGGAGAACCCCCTCCGACCCAGCCTGACATCCGCGGCGCGTGCGCGGCATCCCAGATTTCAGGGACAGTGCGCACGGCGCGGGCTCCCTAGACTGCCCCGCATGAACCGCAGACATTATCTCCAGCTCAGCTTGAGCGCAGGCCTTCTTGCTGCGCTGGGCGCGTGTGGCGGTGCGACTGGCGACTCGACCAACGGAGACACTCGCATGCTCATTCAGCGCAACGTGACCACGGCCGACGGTATTCGTCTGAACGTGGTCGAGGCGGGGAATGCCTCGGGCCCAGCCATCGTGTTCGTGCATGGCATCTCGCAGTCCTGGCTGTCGTGGATTGCCCAGCTGAGCGACGATGGCTTGCGGGCGAAGTACCGCCTGATCGCCTTCGACCTGCGCGGGCACGGAGAGTCCGAGGGCTCGAACGTCGCGCTCGACAGCCAGGGCAAGCCGATGGCGCTGCTGGCCGACGCGAAATTCAACGACGGCAACACGGCCAGCACCTCGGCGTTGTGGGCTGGCGATCTGGCAGCCGTGATCTCGGGCCTGGGTCTGCAGTCGCCGCTCGTCGTCGGCTGGTCGTACGGCGGCGTGGTCGTTGCCGACTACATCGCTACGAACAAGGGGCTGGGTGCCGTCGGCAAGGCGATGCTGCTGGCCACATCGCCCGTGCTGCTACCGCCGGGCACGACGGATGGTGGGGCCGATACGGTGTTCAGCGGCGCGACGCTTCAAGCGCTGCTCGGCACCACGGCGATGAACCCGCTGACGGGACACCGGAACACGAGCGGGGAGATCGCGGCGGGCCTGTGCGCCTTCGTCGAACTGTGCCTTGCCGACGGTTCGACGCGCGCGCCGGCCACGACCGCCGAAGTTCAAGGCATTGCGGGCTTCAACCTGTTCACTCCGGCCAACGTGCGGCTCGACATCGTGGGTCGCGCATTCGATCACCGTCCAGCCCTGGCGGCACTCAGCGCCAGTGAGAAGGCGCGTGTCCTCGTCGTCGCGCCGCAAGGCGACTCCGTCCTGCAACCGAACCTCGTCAGGCCTTACTGGGATGCGACCGGGCTTGCCTACAGCGCGATCGCACTCGAAGGCCACCTGTATCACTACCGCAATGCGCCGCGCTTCAACGCGGTCTTGACGGATTTCGCCGGGTGACCCAGCGCATCCGGGCCTTGCTGGCGGAGGTCCGCTGGAGCGAAAGGTGAGGCCGCATTCTCTGCCGCCAGCGCGAGCGACTGCCGTGTGCACCGCATGAGCAGCGCCGGCCCGTCTGGTGTGATGACCGGCGTGACGGCCCGAAAGCCCGCTGCCGCATAGCACCGAACGGCACGCAGGTTCGTGGGGTCAGGATCCGTCTGAATGACAGAAACCCCTGCATCGCCGAACAGGCGGCTGACGAAGGCGCGGATCATTCGACGCCCAATGCCCTGGTTCAGCTGGCGCGCTTCACAGAGGAACTGGTCGATCCCGCGGGCGCCGGGGTCCGTTTCGTCTTCCCACCAACCGCCGCCAGAGCCCATGACTACGTAAGACTGGATGAAGCCGATTGGCTCGGCACCAAGCTTGGCGATGTACGCGCGCGTGGCGTTCGGTTCACCGGCAGCCAGGATGTAGTCGGAGTGCAGTTCCGCGATCGACTCTGCATCGCCCCACCACTGTGCGACGTGAGGACGAAGAAGCCACTCGCGAAGCATTGGCAGATGCTGCTGCGTCAGCGGATCAAAACGGAAGTCAGGCGAGCTCAAGGCGGCAGATGGAGTCAACGGGTCCGAAAGGGGAAGTCCATGAGCATTCTCTACATTGGCATCGATCTCGCCCAGAACGTATTCGCCGTGCGGTTGACTTGCTACGGTCTCCATCGGCCAAGTCCACGTCGCTCGCGGCTGCCTTTCGGTCGGTCATCGTGCTCCACGTCATCGCGGATCCCCGACGCGCACAGCGTAGAAACCGAATGGCGGCCCGCCCGCGGTGAATGTTCCGGACATGACCGCCGGTTCATGTCCGTTGAGATATCCCGATAGCGTCTTGGGAGTGGGCGTTGCGATGGTGAACGTGAAGGCGCGCGGATTGGGACCGATCGTGCCGTATGCCTTGTATGTGTTCCCGATGCCATCCGAGAATGTCCCTTGCACCGCATCGCCCGAGGTGTTGAATTTGTCCAGTGTGAGCGTGCCTGCAATGCCGTCTGCACTGAGCTGCCACGTGCCCCGATAGGCCGACACCGCGTTGCTCGGCACGCCCTTGAGGCTGCGACTCTTCAGCGCCGTAAACGCATAGGTGCTTCCATCCCGGTTGTCGAGCATCGAACCTGCAATCGCCTCGATGTCCTTCGACAAGATGAAGCCGGTGAAGTGCATGCCTTGCAGGACGGTCGCCGGTTGGTCGGGCACATTCCAGTCGATGTAGAAGTCGATCCTGTTGCCATCCATCGCGCCGTTCACACGCCTTGCCACGCCGTCCGGGCCGAAATACGTGCCGATACGGCGATCCGGCGCGCTAGCCGACCCGTCTCCCGGAAGCCTGTAGATGTCCAGCGTTCCTCTCCACCCGTCGTGGTCGAGATTCCAGCGACCCAGGAAGAGCTGCCGGTTCTCGAACGTTCCGAACCGCGCATGGGGATCGGCAACGTCCAGCACGACGCCGGCGTTGTCGACCAGTCCCTGCAGCACCCAGTCGTAGCTGAACCGGTCGAACTGCTGGCCGCCCCATTGGTTCTTCACGAGGAACACGCGTTGCGCGTCGTCATATCCGACCATGAGCATCCCGTGCGCCTTCCCCAGGGACGTGGGCCCCGGGTTCCATATGCCGTCCTCGGAGGGATCCGGCCCGGTGAGCTTCACGACGAAGGCAACTTCGCGATTCGCCGAAAGCTGGGCGCGAAACCAATCGAGATTTGCGAGATCGGCCGGGCTCGCCATCGTCGTGCTCGTGGGCCGATAGCGGGCATTCGCGAGCGCAGCGAGCGGCAGCACCGTCGCGACGATCGGAGACGGTGTGCTGTAGGTGCGCGGCATCGAGCTGAGCATGAAGTCATCGAGGTCGCGCTGCAAGGTTTGAACCGAGACGCCATTGGGGCTCGTCCAGCCGGCAAGGTTCTGCCAGCTCCCGTCACCGATGTACGGCAAGCTGCTTTCCGGAGGCAGGCCGTAACGGCCCAGCACCGCGAACTGCCACCCGATGGTGCCCCCGCCATTGGTCTCCGGTTGAATCTCGGCGAAAGGCAGCGGTTGATTGAAGTTGAGCCAGAAGGACTTCTGGACGTGGTTGAGGTATTGCTCGGACAGGTCGAGGGAGAGCCCGTACTTGCGCATGTATGCGGCCTCGACGGCTGCAACCGCCGCAAAGACGGTGCACGTGTCACGCGCACCCTGGTTGCGAAACGGCGTCTGAGTGGCCGTCAGGTCGACTTTCGACGGCAGGCTGCCGGAAGCAGGCATGGCGTTGGCCAGCAGGACGCTCCCGGCGACCAACGATGCCGTGGCAAGACGAAGCATGAGCGCGCATTGCATGTGAGTTTCCCGATTGAGGATGAGAAGGAGTTCGTGCGGCGCCGGTCAGGGTCGCTCGATCCCAAGCGCGCCGAGAGACTCGATGTGCATGGGAGACTCCTGGGTTGAAGGGTGACGTCGGGGATGCGACGGGCACACTGTCGCGGCCGGGCACCCATCCCGTCATCAAGCGATCTCAGGCAGGACTGAAACGTTGTGAAGCGGAGTGAGCGCGCCCCGCCCCGGCCGGGCAACGGCGTCCAGCGCCACGCCCTCCCGACTCCATTGCGGGGTCAGTTTGATATCACCGGCGACTGCGACGTCCTGTTCGGCATGCAGGCGACGGAAAGGCCCGTACGCTATGCCTCCCGCGCCGCGACGCGCTTGCGCGACGCATGCCTCAACATGGCCTCGGCCATCGAATAGGCCTGCGTATCGGACAGTTGCGCGCCGGCCGATGTCAGCGCGGAGAGCGTCGAAGCACCCAGTGCCTTGCGGATCGACTCTCTCGCGAGTTGCACGGCATGCAGTTCGTTGGACTGCATCTGCAACCCGGTCGCCGAGCACCAAGCGTTTACGTAGCCCAGCATGCGGGCCGCATCTTGGTGTTGCGAGAGCCCGGTTGCCAGCAGCGCGAGGTGGCACAGGAACCACCCGGACAGCCGGTGCCGCCACACGTGCGGCAGTGCATCCAGCGCAACGGCACGCGCCGACGCCAAGTCACCGTGCCTGACCAGCGCCGCACACAGATTGAGGAACGCCACGGCGTTCATTTGCGGCAGTCCCAAGGCACGCGTTTCGGCAACCGCCGCGCGTCCGAGCGCGATCGACTCTTCGAACTCGCCGGCCATCAGCGCGGCGTCGGCAAGGTTGGTGCGAACGTTCGCCGCCTGGCAAGGTGAGCCGGCCTGCTCGGCGAGCGGGAGCTGCTCGCGCAACGCGGCACGGTAGGCATCGGCGTCGCCGCGATACATCGCCACCTCCTTGCAATGCTCGGCGGCGAGCCAGTGCAATCTCGGTGGCCAATCCGGCAACCGCAGGGCAACGGCCTCGGCCAGGGCCTCGTTGGCCGCCTCGAACGAGCCGGCCATGGCTCTCACGGTCGCGAGCGCAAGCAGCGCCTGATAGGTCCGACGCCGATTGTTCAGCATGCGGCAGTCGTCGAGTGCCTGCCGCGCCGCAGCATCCTTCGGGATGGCCGGAATCTTCTCCACGAACGAGTGCACGAGCTGCAAACCGATGCGGGCGCGCGCCAACGGGGACGCATGGGGCAACAACACGATGGCAGCATGCAACCAGGGCATCATGGCCACGAAGCTCGCGCGCAGGTGATCCAGCTTGAACAGGCCTTCCAGTGTTGCCGCCCCCACATCGGGATCGACCTGCCGGCACGCCCACGCGAACGCCGACTGCAGATCGTCATAGTCCGGCGCGTAGAGCGCCAGCCACGGGCCATCGGCCAAGGACCAATAGTCGCGCTCCAGCTCATCGGCGCGCTCGGCCATCGCCTCGCCGTGGCGTCGCTGCACCTGCGGCCCCTCACCATGCTCGGCGAGCCGCTCCGCGGCGAACAGGCGTGTCGTCTCGAGCAGTCTGTAGCGGGTCGGATTTTGCGGCTGGGAAGACGGCTCTACATGAACCAGCGACTTGTCCACCAGCCCGGACATCGCATCGACGACGCTCCACTCGTCCAGCGAGGCACATGCGGCCACGTGCCGGGCCGATTCGAGGCGGAAGGTCGCGACAAACACCGAGAGTCGCCGCAGCACCGCCTGCTCCTCCACGGTCAGCAGTGAATGACTCCACTCCAGCGTTGCCTGCAGCGTTCGCTGCCGCGCAGGTGCGGAGCGGCTGCTGCTCTTGAGCATCCGCAAGCGTGCCGCCAGCCGCGCATCGAGCTCCGCCAGGCCAAGAAGCGGCAGCCGGGCGGCGGCCATCTCGAGGGCGAGGGGGATGCCGTCGAGACTGCGGCATACACGGATCGCGGTCGCCAGGTTGTCGCCGCTCAATGCGAAATGACGATCAGACGCCTTCGCGCGTCGCTCGAACAATTGCAGCGCGCTGCAATCGCGCGCCTCGTCCAGCGAAGCGCCCTCGGGCGGGACAGTCAGCGGCTCGAGCCGATAGACCTGCTCGTCTGCCACCTTGAGAGTCTCGCGCGACGTCGAGAGGATCCGCAGCTTCGGGGCGCGTCCCAACGCCGCTTCGATGAGGCCGGCGAGCAGGCCAACCAGCGCCTCGCAGTTGTCCAGCACCAGGACCGTCTCGCGCGCAGCGAGCGCATCCAGAAGCAGCTCGCGCGAATCACCTTGACCCGGCTGCAACCCGGCAGCGTTGGCGATGGCCAGCTCGACGCTCTCGGCCGAGCCCGCCGCTGCCAGGTCCACCCACCACACGCCGTCCGCATACCGGCCCACAAGCCGCCGTCCCAGCGCCTGCGCGACGCTCGTCTTGCCGATGCCGCCTGCGCCCAGGACGGTGACGAGCCGATGCCTGGACACGAGCTCGTCCAATGCATCGATGTCCAGGCTGCGGCCGAAAAGCGCTTCGGCTGCAGCTGGCAGATTCGTGTGGCGCACGGTGGGGACATCGGTGGCGCGGCTCGGTTCCGGCGCAGCCGTGATGACGGATGCGGCTGACTTCCCGTCGTCGAGCTGCGCGACGAACCGGTAGCCTTTTCCCGGCACGGTTTCGACGGCTTCAGGCCCGATGAGCTTGCGCAAGGTGGAGATCTGCGTCGGCAGGTTGTTCTCTTCGACCACCAGCCCGGGCCAGACCAGGTCGAGCAGTTCGTTCTTGGTCACGACGCGCTCTCGATGCTCGATCAGCGCGAGCAGGACATCGAAAGCGCGGGGTCCCACCTTCACCGGTTCACCGGCCACCAGCAGCAGGCGTTCCGCGGAGCGAACTTCGCAATTCCCGAACCGATGACCGGTTCGCTCGGCCGCGGCCGGCACAGGCTCCCCGGGCGCTGGAGGCTCACCGGCGTGGTAAACGCGAACGGCCCGTGAGATGTTCTTGACGTTCTGCTCGCCGGCGAATCGGAACTGCATGGGCAACCGGCCGTCGACCTGGTCGAAAACCGACCCCGAAATGCAGACGCCGCCCGGCTCACCGAGTGCCTGCAGCCGCGCCGCGACATTGACGCCTTCGCCATAGAGCGCACCGTCCTGCTGGATCACGTCGCCCACGTTCAGGCCGATGCGCAGCACCATGCGTCGGTTCTGCGCGATGGACGCATTGCGCTGCGCCAGCGCCGCCTGGACCGCTGACGCGCAGCGCACCGACTCGACCGCGCTCGGAAACTCGGCCAGCAGCGCGTCTCCCGTGGCGTCGACCAGCTTGCCGCCGTGGTGCGCCACTTGCTGAGCAACGACACCGCGCACGGCCACAATGGCATGGAGCGTCGCGACATCGTCCTCGCCCATGAGCCGCGAATACCCGACGACGTCGGCACTCATGATCGCGGCGAGCTTGCGGGCCGAGGGCGCGACTCCTTCCGTTGCGGGAACGAGCGGCACGACGTCCCCGCACTCGCTGTCCAGGGGCATTGCGAACTGGTAGCCACGCCCTGCAATCGTCGCAATCGCCTGCGCACCGAGCAACGCTCTGAGGCTGGACACCTGGGTTTGCAGGTTGTTCTCGCTGACCACGAGGCCGCTCCATACCACCTCCAGGAGCTCCGTCTTCGTGGCTACCCGGTCCCTGCGCTCGATCAGCGCCAGCAGCAGATCGAAAGCCCGGGCCCCCAGCGCAACGGGCTGGCCGTCGACCAGCAGCAGCCTTTCGTCGGGCCGCACCTCGCAGCGGCCGAAGCGAAACGATGGCGCCAAGGAGCCCTCCTTGCACGGACATGCGCGTGCCAGCGAATTTAGCGCGGAAGCTGCATCGCGGGGCAATTCGATCTGGCCGTGACGGGCGTATCGCCATGCGCGAGCGTTTCAGCAACTTCCAGGATGTCTTCAGCTGGATTGAGGACACCCCGTGCCGTCCGGCGAGACAGTGCGCACTCCTTTCAACGCATCGCCGGATGCATCAACGCGAGGTTCTCCATGACCACCCATCGTCGCCTGCTCAGAGTGTTCAGCGCCATCGCCGCTGGAGGGATCACCTGGTCCCTGATGGCTGCGGTTGTTTCGCTTGCCGATCGGCCACCATCCGCCATGGCCCGGTCGCATCACGGTTCTGCCGTGGAGCGGTCCGCCGCGTCGGCGCAACGGCCCGAGGGCGGGCGACCGGTCGTCGCAGCGCCGGATTCATTCCAGGACCAGATGTCGCCCGCCGAGCCGAGCGATGTCGCCGCTGCCAGATTGTTTGAGAACCTTTGAGTCCGGCTGGAAGACGCACGACGCCTGCTTCACCGACAGTGACCTCCGGGCTGACGAAACGGCCCTGCTCCCACCCCCAACCTGAGGACTGAACCATGAACCCGACCTTCCGCACGCTTTGCGCCACCGCCCTGACCGCCCTGTGCATGACGGCCACGCTTTCGGCCCATGCCCAGCCCAACGACGTCGGCGCGCAAGGCGGCGCGATTCTGTCCAATGGCACCTCCGCCAACGGCATCTCGACCAACGACTTCTTGCGCTGCCCCGCGATGATGGTCGCCGACCCGAATGCGCAAGAAAGCGAGCCGTCCGACTTCCGGCTGTGGTCCTCGCGGCAAGTGATGGATCGGTGCCTGCGCGACGTCTCGAGGGGCTCGCTGGCGCAGCCGACATCGATCCGCCTCCTGGATCGGGGCGAGCTCAGGCTGCGCTAGGCCCTGCCATCGACCGACGCATTGCCGGAGAACCACCATGGGTGCATTGCCGACCGCTTGCCTTGTCGCTCTGTTCACCGCCTGGTCCGGCACTGCGACGATCGCCGCGGAGCCCACCGCTGCCTTGCGGGCCGAAGGCACCGAATGGGTGCTTCAAGCGCCTGACGGATCGCGGCTGCGATCGGCGGATCTCGTGGGCGCGCAGATCCGCCTGGACAGCGGCGCCCTGCTGCGCATCGATGCCGTCGAGCCGGTCCGTGCACAGGGCCGCAGCTGGTGGGCCCACCACCTCTCGGTGAAGTGGCCAGGGAAGGAGTGGCAGCCGCTGTGCCGGCCCCACAGCGATGGCTCGCGCCATGCCGTCGTCCTGCCTGGCCGCGAACGGGCGGACGGCTCCCTGGCGGCCGAAGCCGGCGCGTTCGCGATCAGCTGCACCGGCGGTGCGCTTGCGAAGTGCCTGGCCGTCGGGTACGCGCCCTGGCAGCCAGCGCCGGGCAGCGGGACCCTGCTCGCCGCCTTCAACGCCTGCGTGCGGATGGTCCGCGCCGACTACACCGGGTCGGGCATGCCGTACACGGTCGATGGTCGCCGCATCAAGGTGCACGACCGGCTCGGAATCGCGGATCCCGTCGAAGCGCCCGATCAGGCCTTCGAGGCGGGCTGGGACGAGCATGGCGCTGTCTGCGTCCACCATGTGCGGGTGGCCGGCAAGGCGACGTTGAGTGCCCTGGAGGAGCGTTCGGCCCGCTTGCGCGGAAACGTCGGCGCCGTCTGCACCGAGGCCCATGCACGTGCGCTGGGCGCGCTGGTGTTCAATCGGTCGGACGCCCCTGAAACGCGCCGGTGAGCGCAGAATCCCTGCGCGAAGCCGCCGCCAGGCTCGCCCAGGGAGGGTCGCTCCATGCGTCGTCGTATCTCCACTCGCGCGATCGGCCTCGTGGCCATGCTCGGACTGTGGGGCGGCGCATGGGCCGCGAAGACACTGACGGTCTGCACGGACGCTGCACCCGACGGGTTCGACATCGTCCAGTACGAGCTGCTGGCCACCGCCGACGCGTCCGGTGTGCCGATCTACGACCAGCTGCTCATGTACAAGCCCGGCACCACGGAACTGGTGCCGGGCATTGCCGAAAAGTGGGACGTCAGCGCCGACGGCCGGGAGTACACGCTGCAGCTGCGCGCCGGTGTGAAGTTCCACAGCACGCAATGGTTCACGCCCACGCGCGAGCTGAATGCGCAGGACGTCGTGTTCTCGATCAGCCGCATGCACGACAGGTCGCACCCGGCACACGGCTCCGCCCGCAACGGCTATGTGTACTGGGCCGGCATGGGCATGTCGTCGCTGCTGGAGCGTGTTTCCCGCGTGGACGATCGCCGCGTCCGCTTCACGCTCACGCGCCCCGACGCCACGTTCCTCTCCTTGCTCGCCATGCCGACCATCGGCTCGGTGTATCCGGCGGAGTACGCGCAACAGCTGCTGAAGGCCGGCAAGCCCGAGCAGCTGAACACCTTGCCGGTCGGCAGCGGCCCCTTCGTCTTCAGGAGCTATCAGAAGGACGCCGTGGTGCGCTATGCCGCGAACAAGGCCTGGTGGGGCGGTGCCCCGAAGATCGACAACCTCGTCTTCGCCATCACCGTCGATGCCGACACGCGGGCGCAGCGCGTCAAGGCCGAGGAATGCCTCGTCGGAGTCGACATGAAGGCGCAGTCGGTCGCCGCGTTCGAGGCCCACCCTCGCGTGAGCATCATCAAGCACACTCCGCTGGTCACGTCCTACCTCGCGCTGAACACGCAGCATGCAGGGCTTTCCGACGTGCGTCTGCGCGAAGCCTTGTGGCTCGCGATCGACAAGAAAACCTACATGCAGGCCTCGTATGCGGGCTTCGCGACCGCGGCGGCGAGCTTCCTTCCGCCGGGCATGTGGAGCCGCGATGCCGGCTTGCCCGATCGCCACGATCCCGAGCGGGCGAAGCAGCTGGTCAAGGCGAGCGGCTACGACGGCAGGGAGCTCACGATGTTCTTCGCCAACGGCGGCAGCCGGCTGCGCGCCGCCGAGCTGATGCAGGCGGATTGGGCGAAGGTGGGCATCCGCGTGCGCACGCGGGCGATGGAGCAAGGCGAGATGTACAAGCGATCGGGCGAAGGCGAGCACGACATCGTGCTGCTGTCCTGGTATGGCGACAACGGCGATCCGGACAACTTCTTCAGCCCGAACCTCAGCTGCGCGGCGGTCGAGAGCGGCGGCAACAAGTCGCGGCGGTGCAATCCGCGCCTGGACGAGCTTCTCAAAGCGGCCACCCGGACCAGCGATCGGAAACAGCGGGCCGCCCTCTACGTGCAGGCCCAGCGCATCGTGTACGACGAGGTGAGCATCATCCCGCTCGCGCACGGGATGGTCATGACGGCGGTGAACCGGCGCGTCCGCGGCTTCGTGCCCAGCCCCTTCGGGAGCAGCGACTTCCGCCACGCGAGCGTCGACTGATCGCCATGATCGGCTTCGTGCTCCGTCGCGCGGCCTTGATCGTGCCGACGTTCGTCGGGGTGACGTTGCTGGCGTTCTCGTTGATTCACCTGATCCCGGGCGATCCGGTCCTCGTCATGGCCGGAGAGCGACGCCTGGATCCGGTCTTCTACGCCGAGGTCTACCAACGCCTCGGACTCGACCGTCCGCTGCACGAGCAGTACTTCCACTATCTGTCGAGGACGGTGCGACTGGACCTCGGCGAGTCCTTCGTCACCCATGCGCCGGTGTGGACCGAGTTCGCGACGCTCTTTCCCGCGACCGTGGAGCTCTCGCTCGGCGCGATGTTGTTCGCCACGGTCATCGGGATTCCCGCAGGCATCACGGCCGCCGCCAGGCGTGGGTCCATCGTCGACCATGGGCTGATGGGCCTGTCGCTCGCGGGCTTCTCCATGCCGATCTTCTGGTGGGGACTTCTCCTGGTGATGCATTTCTCGGTTCACCTGCGAGAGATCGGATCGGTGTTCGCCCTGCCGGTGTCAGGGCGTGTGGCCCTGGAGTTCGAAGTACCAGCCGTTACCGGGTTCATGCTGGTCGACACCTGGCTGTCCGGCGAGCCCGGCGCGTTCCGCTCAGCGTTGGCGCACCTCGTGCTTCCTTCGATCGTGCTCGGCACCATTCCGATGGCGGCCATCGCGCGCATGACACGCTCGTCGATGCTCGACGTGCTCGGGGAGGACTATGTTCGCACCGCCCGCGCCAAAGGGCTGCCCACGCGGCGTGTGGTGTTCGTCCATGCCCTTCGCAACGCGCTGTTGCCGCAGATCACCGTGCTCGGACTGCAAGTCGGCACACTGCTGGGCGGCGCCGTGCTCACCGAGACCATCTTCTCGTGGCCCGGAGTCGGCAAGTGGCTGATCGACGCCATTGCCCGGCGTGACTACCCCGTCCTGCAGGGCGGCATCCTGCTCGCGGCAGCGCTCATGATGTGCGTCAATCTGATCGTGGACGTGATGTACGGATGGGCCGATCCGCGCATTCGTCGTGCGGGTCGATCGGCATGAGCATGCCAGCCCCGGGCACGCGCCATGCCGCCATGCCACCCGGCGGCTGGCGAGGCTTTGCCAGGAACAAGGCAGCCGTCGCTGCATTTGCCTACGTGATGCTTGTGGCGCTGTGCGCCCTGTTCGCCGGCATGCTGTCTCCCCACGACCCGATCGTGCAGTACCGGGACGCCCTGCTCAGCCCGCCCGCATGGGACGGCGGAAGCAGCCGCTTCTGGCTCGGCACCGACGCCACCGGCCGGGATCTCGTCTCACGCCTGCTTCATGGCGCGCGCGCATCGCTGGCGATTGCACTGGGCGCCGTGATGCTGTCGGCGCTTCCCGGGATCGCGCTCGGCCTGATGGCCGCCTTCTGGCCGAGGCCGCTCGGCACGGTCATCCTGCGGGTGACCGACGTTCTCCTGTCGCTGCCTGCCCTGATCCTGGCGATCGCCCTCGTGGCCGTGCTGGGCCCGGGGCTGTTCCATACGACCGCGGCGATCGCGCTCGTCGCCATGCCCGGCTATGTGCGCCTCGTGCGAGCGTCGGCGCTGGGCGAAATGGCCAAGGACTATGTCACCGCCTCGAAGCTCTCGGGCGCCGGCACGCTGCGCCTGATGTTCGACACCGTGCTGCCCAACTGCATGGGGCCCGTGATCGTCAACGCCACCATGGGCTTTTCCGACGCCATTCTTTCGGCTGCCGCGTTGGGATTCCTCGGTTTGGGCGCACAGCCGCCGATGCCGGAATGGGGAAGCATGCTTTCGGCCGCGCGCGACCACATCGAGAACGCCAGCTGGGTCGTGACCATGCCGGGCCTGGCCATCCTGAGCACCGTCCTGGCAATCAACATGGTCGGGGATGGCTTGCGTGATGCGCTGGATCCGCGACTGAAAGCCGTTCGCTGATCGAGTCGCCTCACGGGCAGGCACCGGTTGCCGCGAGAAGTGGCGGATCGGCCACGGCCGGCTTGCTTGGATCGACGGGCACGGTGACCTGGACCTGGCCGCGGACGGTGTGATTGGCAGAGTCGCTCACGCGAAGGGTCACGGTGTACACCCGCCCGTTCAGCGCCCTGTTGGCGGACGCGCGCAGCTGCACCGATTCGCATAGGCCGGCGATCGCGATGTCCGGCGAGGAACGCAGCGACACGTCGAGAGTGACGGGGGCGGCTTCGTCGCTCGTGACCCGCTCGATGCGCACCCGGTTCATCAGGTCGCCATCCTCGTAGTCGGTGGCGCTTTGCACCAGGTCACGGATCGTGACGGTGCGGTAGGTGCCGTCGGGGGGCGAGAGCACGAGCGGCTTTCGGAGCACCAGCTGGGGAGGGTCGTCGTTGAAGGCGATGTTTGCTCCGACGATGTCCTGGTCGTTGGGCGACCAGACCATGCGCACACGGCCTTCGCCGGGTGCCAGGGTGATGTCGTTCAAGGTCTCGTTCACACCGGTCGTCGCCGTGATCGGGTAAAGAAGGTTCGCCGCGACGTCGTAGACGTAGACGTCCGCAGTGGTGGCGCCGGGCGCAATGGATTGGAACGCGATGAAATTGCCCGCCACGCGCGGGTTGAGTTGCTCGCCCGGAATTTCGACTTGTGTCACTTTGCCGGTGGACACCGATCGAATGAAGATGTCGAGGTCAACGGCGCCATTGCTGACATAGGCGACAAATTTGCCGCTCGTATCGACAGAGGGTCCGTCGCAACGACCACCGACATAGGAGGAAGTGTAGGCAGTGCTCGCGATGGCCGAGACGGCCCAGGAGCCGTTCGCCAGGATGGCCTGGTAGTGGGTGCACATCCCACCCGCGTCGATTCGCCAGCCGATGACATTGCCGTCCGACGAGACGCTCACGGGAGTCGTTCCCAGCTGTACGCCGCTGTAAGTCCCCAGGATCCAACGCTGGCGCAGCGAGCGGCTCCACGCGACGACTTGAGTGTCCAACAAGGATGAGCTTGGCCAGCTGGAAACGCCTGGATGGTCGATGTACGCCACCGTGTCTCCGCCGACTGCGGATCCGAAGCGAAACGGCGAGGCTGCAGGGTCGACCTCGGTCAAGGCGGACTTGACGACATCGAATTCCATGATCCGCGATGTAACTGCGTGCTGACGTGTGAAGACAATCGTGCTGCCACTGACGTCAGGCCAGAGGTCCAGCGAGAGGTCAAATGGATCATCGGAGAACGCGTTCGAGATCGCGGTGCTGACGCCCGTCTTGAAGTCGAAGTAGCGAATCTGCGGGATCACGGTGCAATCGGTGTACGCCACGAGGGTGCCGCTGATGTGCGGATCCAGTTGCTGGCCGGGCTTGTTGTCAATCGTCACCAGCGACATGTGCGCCACGTTGGCCATCGTCGGAACGATGGCCATCGCCAGCGTCGGCGCCAGCGAGGCGGCAAGCACCAGCACAGCGAGTCGCGCCGACGCCCTGCGTGAACGCACCGGCCCCGCTCCTTCTCCTGCTTGCGTAGAGCGACCGATTGCTGCTGTCGATGGCGACGCAAGGCGCACCCATCGCGCCATCAGATATCGAACCATGGTGATTTCCTTCAGGTGAAAGCGGTGATCGGAAGACCGGGCGGAGCACCCGATTTCAGCGGCCGAACTCCCCGACCAGGATCTGCGCGCTGTCGACCATGGCCCAGTCGACGAAATCCGGTGCCGCCTGGTTCTGCACCGAGAACCACGGCGTGGCCGTGCCCGTGTTGCTGCAGACGTCGCCGCTGCAATCGGGCCGCGCGTTGTAGCCCATGTAGGCGACTGGAATCGTCTTCCAGGCCATGCCGCTTCTCGGAAGCAGCGCGATGTCGGACATGCCGTTGCCGTCGAAGTCGCCCGCCACGGGCTGCGCACCCTGCGCCGCCCAGACGGGGAAATTCCCCGCCGTCACGTCGAAGGTCTGGAATTGGCCGTTCGACAGCCCAAACGCGACCGCGATGCTGTTCCAGGAGCCGGATGTGTTGACCAGCGCTATGTCGGTGCTTGCCCCGGCGTCGAACCTGCCGGTCAGCACCACGGCGCCCGCCGCCCGCTGGGCGAAGCCGCCGGAGATCGGAATCGACGTGGCGAACCCGCTCCCGGTGGCCCGGGCCAGCACGAGCTCGCCGTTGGCGAACGCCGCGAAATCGGTCATCCCGTTTCCGTCGAAGTCGCCGGTGACGACGTTCGATGCGCCGACGTACGCGCAGGCGCGGCCGAGGAACTGGCCGGCCGGGTAGCCCTGGACGCGAAAGCCTCCTGACGGCAGCGCGTGCGCCACCCGGATGTCCGTCCACGAGCCGCAGGGCCGAACGAGGGCGAGGTCCGTCAGGCTGTCGCTGTCGAAGCGACCCGCCACGAGGCGAACGGAATCCCACTCTGCGCCAGCCTCGGTCGCCCAGCCGGCGAACGACCCGAGCGGCCAGTTGGCGACATCGAAGCCGAGGTCCTTGCGACTGAGCAGGACCGGCGCGCTCGCCCAACCCGGTTCGCGACGAATCAGTGCCACGTCGCTGCGCCCGTCGCCATTGAAGTCGCCGACGACCGGCTCGACGCCCGGGCTGGTCGCCCAGATGCCGAACTGGCCGATCGAACGACTCTCGATGCGCTGGGTGCCGTCGGCATTGGCATAGGCAACGAGCATCGCCTGCACCTGCCCGTTGATGGCAGTGTTCAGCAGCGCCATGTCGGCGCGGCCATCGCCGTCGAAGTCACCCTGGAGCAGCGCCATCCCGGGCGTGGCCGCCGCCGTCGCGAATTGCGCGACCAGCGTGCTGGTCGGATTGCGGACCTCGAAGGCGGCGCCATTTCGGGTGAGTGCGAGCGGAACCGTGTTCCACCCGGGCGCACGGTTCACCAGCCTGATGTCGTCTGCGCGCTGGCCCCAGACGAACAGATCGGCATGCGCCGCCGCCGATGTGAGGGCCACGAACGCGACGACCAGCGCCGCCATGGGCTTGCGGTTGCAGCGGATGCTTCTCACGGTTGCACCTTCTGGACCCCGGGAGCCTGCATGCGCGCGACCTGGCTCGTCGAAAGGGACGAGTCGACTCGCACGGCCGTCGGATCCGCGGAACCGTCGGCCTCCGGCGTGGTCGCGTCGCCACCGCCACCGCAGGCAGTGATGAGCACGACGGCCGCTGCGATGGAGGCCATCAGACAGATGCGATGGAGGTTGTCCGGGCGGACGCGACGGGGAAGCAGCTTCATGTTGACTCCTGGGTCGGTGGCAGATGAAAGGGCCGGTCGCGAATGCGGCGGGCAGGGAGACTGTCTGCCGCAAGGCGCCTTTCAGTCTTCAAGCATCCTGAAGCGGCGCCTCAAACGTTCTGGCACCGTGCTTCCGGGTTAAATTCGAGCGGCCCGACAACAGGCTCGAGGAGGGTCGCTTGGCCCGGGTGCATTGCTTCGGTCGCCATGAAGTCCACGCCGACGAACGCCTGTTGCTCATCGATGGGCGGCCCGCCGCGCTGGGCGAACGTGCGTTCGACGTGCTGCTGGCGCTGATCGAGCGCCGGGACCGGGTCGTTTCCAAGGAGGAGCTGCTGCGCCTGGCATGGAACGGTCGTGCCGTCAGCGAGAACAATCTGCATGCGCAGATCTCGTCGTTGCGCACGGTGCTCGGCGCCGGTGCGATTGCCACCATTGCAGGGCGCGGCTACCGCTTCACGATGACGGTGGACGATGGCGATGACAGCGCTGCGGGAGAAGCCGTCGGCCATGCGAGCCGCGGGGCATCCGGCGCCGCGCCGTCGGGACCTCCGGCGAGCACCATGCCCGCGGACGCGCGCGCACCGCTTTCGCTGCGCTTCGGCAATGTCGAGGTGCGATCCAGGGAGCGAAAAGTGCTTCTCGGCGGCCAGCCGGCCGCCCTGGGATCGCGCGCCTTCGACCTGCTGTCGATGCTGATCGAGCTGCGCCCGCGCCTGGTCACCAAGCAGGAGATCCTCGAGCGCGTTTGGGCCGGCGTCGTGGTGGAAGAGAACAACCTGCAGACGCAGATCTCGACGCTGCGCAAGCTGCTCGGCGTGCAGCTGATCGAGACGATTCCCGGCCGCGGCTACCGTTTCATCGCACCCCCTGGCGACCTTGCCTCCCCACCAGCGAGGCAGGCAGCGCCGGCGTCGAGCCTGGTCCCCCCTGTCCAGCGGATGACCAACCTGGCCGCGGCCGCGGAAGCACTTTTCGGCCGCGGGGACGACCTGGACACGCTCACCGCGCTGGTGGGCGAGCACAGGCTGGTCACGCTGCTGGGCGCGGGCGGCATCGGCAAGACCCGGGTGGCGCAGGCCCTGGCCCGGGGGTTCGCCGGCAAGTTCACCCATGGGGTGTGGTGGGTCGATCTGGCGTGTGTCGCTTCTGCCGAGGGCATTCCCGTGGCGGTGGCCCATGCCACGAACCTGCAGCTCGGGCCCGGGGACGCCGCCGCAGCGCTGATGCATCTGCTGGAGCCGCGCGAAACGCTGCTGGTGCTCGACAACTGCGAGCGTCTCGCAAGCGAGATCGCGAGCTTCGTGCAGGCCGCGATGGCTGCGGCGCCGCGGCTTCGCATCGTGGCAACCTCGCGCGAGACACTGAAGGCCGCGCACGAGCAGGTTTACCGGCTGGATCCGCTGGCCTTGCCGCCGCCGGATGCGCCCATCGACGAGGCACGCAAGTACAGCGCGCTGCAGCTGCTCGAGCATCGAGCAGCGGCGGCAGATCGCCGCTTTGCGCTGACGCCCGCCAACATCGGCGTGGCGATCCGGCTGTGCAGGCGGCTCGACGGCATTGCTCTGGCCATCGAGATGGCGGCCGCCCGCCTGCCCCTGCTCGGACTGGCTGAAATCGACGCTCATCTCGCTGATGGTCTTCGTCTGCTGAGGGGCAGCAGCCGGACGGCGCCCGCTCGCCAGCAGACGCTGGTGGCCACCCTCGATTGGAGCCACGCACTTCTGACCGCCGACGAACGAGTCGTGCTGCGACGGCTGTCGGTGTTTGCTGCGAGCTTCCGGCTCGACATGGCGCAGCGTGTCGCGGGATCGCAGGATCTCGACGAATGGTCCGCGCTCGACGCCTTGGCCGGCCTGGTCGACAAGTCGCTCGTGCAACTGGAGCAGAGGGAGCCGCCGCGTTACCGACTGCTGGAGACGACCCGCCTGTACGCCGCGGAGAGACTCTCGGAAAGCGGTGAGACCGAAGCAGTTTTGCAAGGGCATGCGCAGGCCATGACGGCGCTGGCCGACGAGTGCGACGATGCCTATTGGGTCATGCCGGACGCGGCCTGGCTGGCTCGGTATGCGCCGGAGTACGAGGACATCCAGATGGCCTTCAAGCGTGCGTGCGAAGGCGGCTCGGCCGATGTCGCTGCGGCGACGCTGGACGCGCTGTCCCGGTTGGACCATCTGCGTGCCAACCTGGCTGCCATCCATTTGCATCTTCGGTCCGCCATCGGGGTCGTGCCGGCGGCAAGCCCGATGGCGCGGGCGCGTTTGCACCTGCGCTTTTCTGCCCATTTCGTGGCGGGGGTGCCTCAGTTGCCCAAGCTGCAGTCGGCGCGCATCGCTGCAGCCGCCTTCCGGGAACTGGGCGACCGTGATCGGCTATGTGAAGCGCTGCTGAACGTGGCTGTTGTCTCGGCCATGAGCGCATGCTTCGACGAAGCGCTGGAAGCCTTGGCGCTTGCCCAGCCGCTCGAGCAGCCGGACTGGTCGCCGCGGCGACATTGGCTGGCCGCGAGCCATCGAACGAGGGTTCACGCCTACCGTGCCGATGTCGTTGGCTATCGCGCCAGCGTTCGCGACGAGCTGCGATACGCCGAGTTGGCGGCCTCGCCGTGTCAGGCCGTGAACGCACGGCTCAATCTGGCAGATGCGGCCCTGATGGCGGGCGATTGGGACGAAGCGATCGAACTCGGGCGCCGGGTGGTCGAGGAGGTGCGCACCCTCGACCTGCCGCAAATGACCGCCGTGGCCCAGCTCAACCTGTTTGCAGCCTTGCTCGGCAAGGGCGACCTGCCCTCGGCCCGGTCAGCTGCGCTCGAAGCCTTGCCGGAGGCCTGGCGCAACAAGATCTCGGGCTACATCTGTTCCCACCTGTCGCTGCTGGCCGCAAGACTCTCGCGATACGAGAGCGCGGCCAGGCTGCTTGGTTATGTCGAGGCATGGTTTCCCGCACGCCAGCTCACGCTGGAACCGGGCGAAGTGCGATCCACGGGGCTGGCCGCCGAACTGGTCGGGGCAGCGATGTCTCCGTCCGCCATGGCTTCTCTTCGGCGCGCCGGTGCCAACCTCACCGACACGCAAGCCCACGCATTGGCCGAGGATCTGCTCATCGGCTCGGACGCGGGCGCCGAAGGAGCACAGCCGCGTCTCAGCAGACGCTGATTCCGCGCGGCCCTCGGCTGGCCGCAGCAGCCTCGGTCATTGCCCGAACTTGCCGACGAAGACGCGGGTCGCCGTCGCCCTGGCCTGGTCGACAAATCCGGGAGCCACCTGGTTCTCGACCGCCTGCCGCCACGCGCGCCGTCCACCCGGGAGACGGTCGGTGTGGGAGTAAGCGATGGGCACGGTGGTCCAGTCCGTGCCGGGATATCGCTGGATGAGCGCGATGTCGTCCTGTCCATTGCCGTCGAAATCGCCGACATAGGGGGTCGCGCCGGGAGCGAAGGCCCACGCCGCGAACGTCGGCGACAGATGCTCGCGCACGGTGAACTGGGCGTTCGAGTCGCCGAAGGCAACGGCGATGCCGGTCCTGTCGATGAGCGCGATGTCGGTGGTCGGACCTTCATCGAATCGGCCGGTGACGATCTTCGAGTTCGGGGCACGTTGGGCAAACGTCCCACCCGTCACCGACACCACCGTGAAGACCCCCGCTCCCGCAGTCGCGACGATCAACGCGCCACCGGAGAACTTCGCCAGATCCGTCAGGCCGTCACCGTTGAAGTCGCCGGTCACCAACTGTGTCCCCCCATCCGGACAGTAGGCCTCGAAATACTGTGCCGGCGCGTGAACGACGCCGACCCCCGACGACTGGGAATGGAGGAGCGGAATCGTCGGCTGGCCGCACTCGCGCAGGAGGGCCACGTCGGTCCGGCGCACTCCGTCGGTGCTGGGAATGAACTCGCCCGGAACGATCCGGGCGGCGGGATACCGGAAAAAGGGGTTGCTCCCGCCGACATGCCAGATCACGTCGGCGAAGGTGCCGTCGCTTCGGCTGAGGAGCATGGGCACCGTGTCGCGGAATTCGGCCGGCTGGCCTTCGAAGTCGATCAAGGCGATGTCCAGGCGGCCATCGCCGTTGAAGTCCCCGGCAACCGGTTCGCCATACCCTTGGGCCAGGTAGTTCGCGAATTGCCCGATGGGAGTGGAGCTCATCCGCACGGTGCCGTCGGCGTTCGCGAACGCGATGCGCATGCTGGTCCAGACAGGCGTGAAGTCGCTGTTGCGGGCGCGATTGAGCAGCGCCAGGTCCTGCAATCCGTCAGCATTGAAGTCGCCTGCCACGATGTCGACCAGACCGTTCGAAGCCATCGCCGAGACGGCGAGGTCGGTGGCGCCCGGATCCGACTGGAGTCGCACATCGAAGGGCTGGCCGCTCTTCGCGATGACCAGCCACGGCATCATCAAAGCGCCGGCCTGCTTGACCAGCCTGATTTCGTCCTTGGCCGGTCCCACCGGAGCAGCGACCGCGGGCAGCGTGGACAGTGCGGCCGCGAGCGTCGCGAGCCAGCCGGCGAGTTTGCGAGGCGCCAGGGTGCGCGGTCGATAGGCAGTGGCCAAGATGTTCTCCTTTGGCAAGATCCGATGGGTGGGGTGCCGACAGCGCAGTCGCGGGGCACAGAACGGGAAGCGCTGAAGACGTTCCCACTATCTGCACCCGAGCCCGCCAGGTCTTCAAGGGGTCGCAAGAAAACTGAAATGTTCTGCGAGGGCTTCCATCGAGTCGATGGAGGCGCTGCGAACATGGAAACTCAAGTCAGCTTCAAGTCCTGAGAGCGGCGGTCAAGCCGCTTTCGCCGCCAGCGCCGCCGTGCCGCAATCACGGCCCGCGTCGGCGCCCGACCGCCGCATCCGCGCCGTGGTCACGCTGGCCACCATGGCCGTAGTGTTCACGCCGGAGAGTCTTGCTGCCATCACGGTGCGTGCGCCAGGCCGGACGCCTTCTGCCGTACGCGCCGAGCAGCACGCCATGAGCCAAAGTGAAGCCCAGCGAGTTGGAATCCGGCCGCCACGAAGCTCGCGCCGGGGATCAGCTCCCGAGCATTCGGCCGAGCGCCTTCTCGAGCTCCTTGAGCTGGGCCTTGGTCAGGCTGCCATCCTTGGATCGCATCTCAGCGGCCTTCATGTCCCAGGCGTTTCCCACATATTCCAGATACTGGGATTTCGTAATCATCTCGCCAGCGTCGGCTCGCATCATCTTGGCGCGGCTCTCAGCGAGGCGGGAATAGATGTCGCCTTCGGCCAGTGCCGCCGTGGCACCTCCGATGAGCAGCGTTGCGGCGATGGCAGATCTCACGAAACGGGTTGACAGCACGGCAATCTCCTTGGGTTGTCAAAGCAGGGTGGTGGTCTCGAGACGCATTGACCATCGACCACGCCCTGCAGTCCCCGGATGTCACTCTCGCGGCATGTGTGCGTGATCGATGTGCGCGAACGCAAGAGTGCTTGCGGCAGATGACGCAGCAGTCCAGAAGAGATCACGTTTTCTTCACGTTCGCACTCTCTGCGGCGCCGTGCGCCGCGGCGACATCATCGCCATGCGTACCGAGAATCCCGGCTGGAATCCGGATAGCGAGCCGCTGAATCCGCCGCTCACCGGCGCAGAGCTCGAAGCGCCGCGCAACATCTACGACATGCCGGCTCATGTGCAGGCCGACACGGGCCTTTCCTCGGCCGACCGGAGCTGCATCGCGCAGGTCACCCGGAGCGCCGCAGGAATCGATGTCTCGGCCGATGTGGCAACGCCGACGGATCGAACCTGAGGCCGCGATACAGGGCGCTCATCCTGCTGCCGGGAACCCGTAGAGGCGCCCTGGATTGTCGACCAGGATTCTGTCGAGCAGCCCGGTATCGCCGGGACAGCGAAGACGTCGCACGGCGCATCTTCGAGACCAACTTCTTCGGCATGTTGCGGATCAGCAAGGCGTTCGCGCCGATCCTCGAAAGACATGGCGGGGGCGCGTTTCTCAACGTCCTGTCGGTCGCCTCGTGGGTCAACGGCGGCGAGTTGGCCGCCTATTCGGCCAGCAAGTCCGCAGCTTGGTCGCTCACCAACGCCCTGCGCAACGAACTGGCGGCGCAGAAGACGCACGTGCTGGCGCTGCACATGGGCTACGTCGATACGGACCTCACGCGTGGGTTCGACATACCGAAGGCCAGCCCCGAAGCAATCGTCAAGCGAGCGCTCGATGGACTCGAATCGGGCCTCGACGAGGTGCTGGCCGACGAGCTCACCGTGCAGGTCAAGCGCGGGTTGACGCGGCGCGGCCCGGCTACCTACCCCAGCAAGCCTGAACCTTCCGTCGCCGCAGAACAGCATGCGCACCCGATCCATCGTTCGGCATGGACCCCGAGCGCGGATCACCGCGACGACCGGACCCGGGTCATGAGCCCCGGGGGTCGCATTCGGACACCGGTCGCAATGCCGCCAAGCGTTCCGCAGCGGCAGAGGCATCGTCGATGAGACGGTCGAAGATCACTTCCGCCGGCTCGACAGCGTCGGCGAATACCGCCGCAGGTCCGTAGTCCAGCATGCCGGTGCGCATGTCGCCGGTGACGAAGGCTTCATGGGTCAGCGATCCCATCACATGCGGCCGGTATTGCTCGAAGTCGGTCACCTTGGCATCGTCCAGAGCCAGCGCGGCCTCGGCGCTTTCGTTGCGGTAGACGCGGTGATGGTCGCGCAGCGCCTTCTTGACGATCACGCTCTCGGTGCCGTCGCCCTGCACGACGAGGTCCTTCGCCGCGGGGTGTATCCACAGCTCCTCGGTGACCAGCATGCGCGTGCCCATCACCACCGCGTCGGCTCCCATTGCCAGCACGGCGGCGAGCTGCCGTCCGGTGCCGATGCCGCCGCCGATGACGATCGGCACATCGATGACCTGCGTGGCGTGCGCAGCCTGCACGATGGACCCGATGCCATGAATGCCCGGATGTCCGCCGCAGTCGTTGCCCACGATGATCACCGCGTCGACGCCCAGCTTGACCGCTGTCCGCGCGTAGCGCACCGCCGGCACCTTGTGCAGAACCTTGACGCCCGCTTCGCGCAGCAGCGGCAGCACCGGCTCGGGGTTGGCCCCCGCGGTCTCGACGCAAGCCACGCCTTCGTCGATCAGCACGCCGATCTGGCGCCGCAGGCGCTCCACTCCGCCAGCCTGGCGCGAGAGGTACAGGTTGACGCCGAACGGCCGTCCCGCTGTGAGTTCCCGGCATCGCCTCAGCTCGCTGCGGAACTCGTCCGGATCGGGAAAGCCGGCCGCGACGATGAAGCCCATGCCGCCGGCGTTGACCACCGCCGCCACATACCGTGCATCCGAGACCCGCGGACCCATGCCGCCGGCCAGGATCGGATGGCGGATGCCAAGCAGCTCGGTGATGCGGGTTCGGAACAGCGCAGGACGCATGGCGTCGCTCAGTGGGATCGCGCGCGGAGCACCCGCGCGCCGGGAGTCGCGTGGAACAGCTCGGCGACCGCCGCGGCACGCCGTCGCAGAACGGTGGCCGCGCTGATCGCGGACTTGGCCGTCATCTCGCCGCTGTCGAGCGTGGGCGCTTCGGTCTCGACGGCAATGCGCATCACGCGGTTGGAACTGCCCGTGCCGGCATCGGCCAGCGCATCGAGCCGCTGTTGGAAAGCCTCAAGCACCCGCGGGCTGGCCAGAACCGCGGCCCCCTCCGCGCCAGCGGGAAGCCCCCGATCGAGCGCCCGGCAGGCGGCCAGATCGGGGAACACCAGCGCCGCCACGAAGTCCTCGCCGCTGCCGGCGATCACGACGTCCAGCGCGAGCGGCGCGAACGCCGCCAGCGCCGTGGCGCGCAGCGCGCCCACGTGCACCCACGTGCCGCTGGCGAGCTTGAAGTTCTCACCGATGCGGCCGTCGAAGCGCAGGCCCTGCTCGGGGTCCGCGGGGTCGACGAAGGCCGCCGCATCGCCGAGGCAGAAATAGCCTTCCGCGTCGAAGGCTTCGGCGCTGCGCTGCGGGTCGTTCCAATAACCGGTCGTGACGCAGTCGCCGCGCGCGCGCAGCTCGAGCTTGTCGTTCACCGGGACGAGCTTCAGCCCGACGCCGGGAACCGGAAGGCCGACGATCGCTTCGCGCCGCGGATCGCGGCTGGTCGTCATCGGCACCGGCCCGCACTCGGTC
The DNA here is from genome assembly GCF_029855045.1 of Piscinibacter sp. XHJ-5. GTDB lineage: Bacteria > Pseudomonadota > Gammaproteobacteria > Burkholderiales > Burkholderiaceae_C > Albitalea. The sequence continues at coordinate 2,275,015 of NZ_CP123228.1, read as the reverse complement.
GATCCGATGCCCGAGACGACGAGGACACGCTGGCCGAGATGCGAGACGGCCACCTCGTCGAGGCCGGCCCACGTATGCGCCGGCAGGACCGCGCCGCCGTAGTAGATGAGCTTCAGCCGCGCATAGAAGCGTTCGCGCAGCGCCGCGTCCTCGCGCAGGTGCGGCAGCAGCGCAGCCAGGCCGGCAGGCGTGTTGTAGTAGAGCGTCGGCGACACCTCGCGCAGCGCATCGATGGTCGGCTGCACTGCATCGGGCAGCGGCTTGCCGGGGTCGAGGTAGTAGGAACCGCCGCAGTAGAGCGCGAGGCCGACGTTGTTGGTGCCGCCGAAGGTGTGATGCCACGGCAGCCAATCGACCAGCACCGGCGGCGCGTCCAGCAGGAACGGCATCGCCTGCACGACTTGCTGGCGGTTGCTGCACAGCATGCGGTGCGTGAGCATCACGCCCTTTGGCTCGCCGGTCGTGCCTGAGGTGAACAGGACCTTGGCCACCTGCTCGGGGCGGATCGCGTCGTATGCCGCGTCGACCTTGCCCGTCGGCACCGCGGACCGCAGGGCTTCGAACGGCGTGGCCGTGCTGCCCTCTGCCGTGCCGGCGACGAACTCGGCTCGCGCAAAGGCGGCACGCGCCGCCTTGCCATAGGCCGCTGCGTCGGACGCGTAGATCAGCCCGGGCCGCACTCGCTCGGCCAGCGAGCGCAGCTTGGCATGGTCCCTGGACAACAACGAGTACGCCGGCGTCACCGGCACGTACGGCACGCCGACATGGGTGCAGGCCAGCGCCAGCAACTGGTTGTCGAAGTCGTTCTCCGACAGGATCACCACTGGCCGCTGCGGCCCGAGGCCGCGATCGAGCAGCGCCTGCCCGATGGCGCGCACGTGTGCCAGCGTAGCGCCATAGGTGAGCGTCTCCCACGCTCCGACCGCCGGTCCGCCCGGAGGACGTCGGGCGAGGAACACCCGATCGGGCGCGCTGAGGGCCCACTCCATGAGCCGATCCGTGTACCTGCGTGGATAGGGCTGCAAGGCTTCCTCGAGCTGCATGAGGATGCTGCCGTCCGCGCGGCGCTCCACCCGGCAGCGGGTGGAGCCGAGGCGCACCGGGCGGTGCGGCACATCCATCAACGGGTCCGCTGAGGGCATTTCGAAGGTCTCATGGGTCGTATCGGCAATGATCCGATATTCGAACAATGTGCATAAGTGAACACTGCACGCCTGCCGAAATGAGCGTGGGCTGCGTCAGAGCAGGCCGCGCTCCTTGGCGGACTGGGTGCTGTCGTCGATCAGCCCGCGCTCGCGCAGCACCGCGATCGTCGCTTCGATCGCTTCGGCGACGCACGGAAAGCCGCAGTACGGGAAGGCCTGGATCATCACCTCCTGCAACTCCTCGACGCCGAGGCCGTTGTTGAGCCCCGCCCTCACGTGATTCCTGAGCTCCGCCGACTTGCCGCTGGCGATCAGGATGCCCAGCGTCACGAGACTGCGGTCGCGTCGCGCCAGCCCCGGGCGCGACCAGACCGCGCCGAAGGCCGACTCGATGGCAATGGATGCGCAGTCCGCGGCAAACGCGCCCGACTCCGCCGACGCGGTGAGCCCGGCGAGGAAGCGGTCGCCCAGCATCTCCTTGACGAGGTTCAAGCCACGCTGATAGTTGGGGCTCTGGTCATAGTCGCTCATGCGATGTCCTTCTTGCGGCTGCGGGATCGCCGGGCTTGCGTTCACGACGCCAGCCGCTATAGTGCACATGTTCTATTTTATGAACACTGTTCTGCAATATGCAAGCCAGCATCGAGAAGGCGCCGGTCCATCGCATGGACTGCCGCGCCGCCATGGGGCTGCACCGGACCTGACGTCGGTCGCCCCGACGATGGTGTCAGGCAACACCAACGGACGCGTGATGGCCATGGCGTGGCACGCGGCGGACGCCATCCCGCAGGCGCGCCCGACGCGCCGGCCACCCATCTTCGTGAAGGAGCTTGCGTGACGATTCGATTCGATGGACGGGTGGCGGTGGTCACCGGCGGCGGCAACGGCCTGGGCCGCGACTATTGCCTGAAGCTGGCCGAGCGCGGCGCTCGCGTGGTGGTGAACGATCTGGGGGGCAGCGGCTCGGGGCAAGGCGCTTCGCGCGCCACGGCCGACGCAGTCGTCGAGGCGATCCGCACCGCGGGCGGCCAGGCGGTCGCCAGCCACGACAGCGTCGCGACGCGCGAAGGCGGCACCGCGATCGTCGGCACGGCGATGAAGGCCTTCGGCCGCATCGACATCGTCGTCAACAACGCCGGCTTCCTGCGCAACGACCGCTTCGAGGACCTGACGGACCAGCAGATCGATGCGGTGCTGGGTGTGCATCTCAAAGGCGCGTTCCACGTCACGCAGCCGGCCTACCGCGTGATGAAGGACCAGGGCTACGGCCGCATCCTGTTCACGGCGTCGGCGTCCGGCCTGTACGGGCATCCCTGGCAGGCGAACTACGCGGCGGCCAAGGCGGGCCTCGTGGGGTTGATGAACGTCGTCGCGCTCGAGGGCGAGCGCCACGGCATCCTCGCCAACGCCTTGCTGCCGACGGCCACCACGCGCCTTGCCGCGGAGGTTCCGCAAGGCTGGATGGAGGTGACCAACGTCTCCGGCCTGCTCGAGCGGATCGACTTCGCGGCCGTCGCCGACGGCATGGGCGTCGAGCACAACACGCCGCTGGTGCTGTATCTCCTGAGCGAGCAGTGCAGGTCGACCCAGGGCTGCTATTCGGCGCTGGCAGGACGCTATGCCCAGGTCTTCATCGCCAGCGCGCAGGGATGGTCGAACGGCCTGCGCAGTCTCGCTTCGCCGGAGGACGTGGCAACGCACTGGGAGGAGATCACCGATCTGCGCCGTCACCATCGCCCACGCAGCGTCTACGAGGAGTTCCTTCCCGCCATCGAGCGCATCAAGGCCGCGAAGGCGGCGACGAAATGACCATCGATTCGCAAGCGAACGAGCGGGTCCGGCTCGCCATCGCCGACGCGGTGCACAGCGGCCGCGAGGTCGGCGTGCAGGTGGCCGCCTACCACCGGGGCCGCCTCGTCATCGACGCCTGGGGCGGCCTCGCCGATCCGGACACCCGCCGTCACGTCGACGGCGACACCTTGTTCAACGTGTACTCCGTCACCAAGGCCGTCGCGGCCACCGCGATCCACCTCCTCGTCGATCGCGGCCTGCTTGCCGACGACACGCCGGTGGCGGACCACTGGCCCGAGTACGGCGCACATGGCAAGGACCGCACCACCGTGCGCGACGTGCTGACGCACCGAGCCTGCGTGCCGCAGATGCCCGACGGCGTCACCCCCGAGCGCCTCGTCGACTGGGGCTGGATGACACGCGCCATCGCGGACCTCGAGCCGCTGGCCGAGCCGGGCACGCGCACGATGTACCTCTCGATGACCTTCGGCTGGATCCTCGGTGAGCTGGTGCGCCGCGTCGATCCGCAGCGACGCTCGCTCGGCCGCTTCGTCCGCGAGGAGATCGCCGAGCCGCTGGGCATCACCGACCTGTGGATCGGCCTGCCCGATGTGCATGCGGCGCGCGTGGCCAGGCAGATCGACGCGATGTCACCCGTGCCGCCCGAGCACCTGCCGCCGCTGTTCCTGGCCTCGATGCCGCCCGCGGTCGCTCTCGCGCCGCCGGTGTTCGAGCGGCCCGAGGTGCGGCGTGCCGAGGTGGCCGGTGTCGGCGGCATCTTCAATGCGCGCAGCGAGGCGCGCTTCTGGGCCCTGCTGGCGCAGGGCGGCGAGCTCGACGGCGTGCGCCTCCTGTCGCATGGTCGAGTTGCGATGCTGAACACGCCGCGTGCACGCTGCGAGGAGCCCGATCCGGTGATGTTCGGCTTCCCGCTGCCCCTCACGGTGGGCGGGTTCTGGTTCGGCGGCGAGCATCCGCCGGTGTGCTCGGTCAGGAACCCGCAGGCGATCTGCCATCCGGGTCAGGGCGGCTCGATCGGCTGGGCAGATCCGGACGCGCAGCTTGCGGTGGCGATCTGCCACAACCGGCTGTTCAATCCGGCGTCTGCGGCGGAAGACGCGATCCTGCCGATCGCTGATGCCATACGGGAAGGATTGGGGCTGTGACCGCCGACGTCGGGGCGGCAACCCCAACAGACCGCCGCGGCGTCATCCTTCGTCATTGACCCACCGCACGAAGCGCTGGAGCGGATAGAACCCGTCGTGCGAGATGCCGGCCTCGAACGCGACCGCGCCGCCCAGCTCGACCACCCGCTGCACGCCCGCGGCAGCCAGCCCGTCGCGCAACTGCGCCTTGCGCGAGGACGGATACACGCCCACCGTCTGCGTTGCGACATTCGCGTGCGACACCGCCGACGCGAGCGACTCCACCGGCACCACGTTGACGACACGCCCGTCGGGATGGAACTCGACCGGCTCCTCCGAGCGGATCACCAGCCCCTTGCCTTCGTATCCGCCCCACACCCGGTAGTGCGGCTGCATGTCGCGCAGGCCGTCGATCTCGTCGCGCAGGTGGCTGGGCAGCGGATTGCCGATCGCCGAGGTCGTCGCCCGCTCGACACCCAGCCGCTTCTGCAGCAGCGCGCAGTAGCGATCGACCTGCTCCAGCGTGCCCTCGACGAACTGCACGCGGCTCGAGGCGCAGGCCTGCTGGTTCATGATGGTCGCGTCGGTCGCTGCGCGCTCGGCCACGTCGGCCAGCGTCGCCTCCGATGCGAAGGCCTCGCGGCCGATCATCGAGATCGACGTCTTCGGGTCGAATGCGACGAGCTCGAAGCCCGGGCCGATGTATTCCTTCGCGCTGCGGATCGTGCTCTCGCCGCCCCAGGCGACGAGCTTGTCGAAGAACTGAGGGCGGAACAGCACGCCCTCCACCTTGACGTCGCCGCCGCGCCAGTAGGCGGCCGAGAACGAGCGCGTCACCGGGTGATCCGGCGCCACCGCGGTCAGCGTGCGCAGGATCGCGGTCGCGGAGAACAGATCGTTGGACGGCAGCTTGAGGAGGTGCACGCCCTTGGTCAGCGCGCCTCGCATCACGGACATGCCCGCCACTCCGGGCGCGTTGCCCGCGATCACGTGAATGAGCCGCGGCGGAAAGGCGCGGATACGGTGCCGGCGACCGCTCGGCGCGTCGTCCACCTCGCGCCAGCCGTCGAGCACGTCGGCGCCGCCGAGTTCCTCGCGGACCTGGAACGCCATGCTGCGGCGGTCGAAGAGGCGCCCCAGCCCGGCGAACGAACGCTCCAGCACGTCGCGCGGCAGCGGGCTCGTGCGCGAGCCGCGCTCCAGCGCCTCGGCGAGCAGCCCGTCGGGATCGCGCGTGAGGCGCTCGCCGAGCGCGACCAGCACGTCCATGATCTCCGCCAGCGGCGTGTCGAACGCGGGGCCGGGCTCGCGCCGCGGCCAGACCAGCTCGTCGAGGTTCAGCGCCGGCGTGGCGAAGCGGCCGTAGTCGAGATCGGCGCCGGTGATGGTCCTGCCCTTGACGACATGGCAGACCGGGACAGTCATCTGCCTGCTCATGCGGCTATCGCTCCGCGGATGTAGCTGTCGACGGTGCCCGCGCAGCCGATGTGATCGTCCTCGCCGACCTGCGCGAAGCGCGTGATCGTGTCGAACAGCGTGGGGCCGTGGCGGCCGCAAGGGCAGCGCGGCTTGAAGTCGACGGTCACCTTGTCGCCGGTGATCAAGCCGCCCCAGCGCCCCTCGTACAGGAGATCGAGGAAGCCGAAGCGGCCTTCGACGACGCCGTCCTCGCCGTCCGCGGCGGTCAGCAGCCGTTCGCCGTCGCGGTCGAGGATCAGCCAGATCAGCCCCGGCGCCCGGTGGTAGCGCCCGGCCTCGCAGCGCGGCATCACCTGCGCCAGCTCGGTCATCCCGTAGGCCGCCGGGCGCACCACCTTGCCGAAGAAGCGGTCGACCTGCTCCTTGTAGTCGGGCGGCAGCGCGATGCCCTTGACGCCGCCGCCCGCGTTGACCACCGTGTCCGGGTGGAACTCGCCGTCGCCGATGCCGCGCTCGCGCGCCCGCGCGATGAGCATCATGTACTGCGCCCACATGCCGGCCACCATCATCGGCTCCTTGCGCTGGTCGAGGATGGCGTCGGCCAGCTTGAGCATCGCGTCGCGGCCTTCGACCGCCTTGCGCGCGCCCTGCTGCTCCAGGCCCTCGATCTCGGCCGGCGTCGCGCTGCCGTCGGCCATCTTCTTGCGCAGCGCGGCCATGCGGCTCACTTCGGCAATGCGCAGCGGCTCGTCGCTCAGCGCGTAGGTGTGCCCCGGCCGGCCGAAGTTCTCGGCGTTGAAGCGCGCCGCCTCGCAGGCGCTGTTCGGCCCGTGGATCGGCCCGAGCCAGAACACGGTGCGATCGGCATTCGACTTGACGAACGGCCAGCCGACCGCGTGGCGGAAGTGGCGCTTCTTCATCTCGGAGTCGGCGCGCGTGTGGTTGAGGAACGAGCACTTGCCCGACGAGCCGCTGGTGGCCAGCACCAGATGCCCGGCTTCCCACAGGCGGCCGATCCAGTCGTCGACGTCCTTGACGCCGTCGACGTTCACGCCCCTCACGTCGGCCACCGACAGCGTCTGCAGCCACTGCAGCATGCGGCCCCACTGCCCCTTCTCGACGAACGACGGCGGGTATGACTTGTAGACGGTGTGCGCGAACAGCAGCGGCACGATGTCCTGCAGCTTGTCGATGCGCGTGATGCCGGCTTCTTCCGCCCGGCGGGCGACCAGCGGAATCTGCGCACGGCGTGTCTCGAACAGCTCCTGCGCGGCGCGCAGCTGCAAGGGTTCGATGTCGGAGGCCGGCTGGTCGAAGGCCAGGTCCGGGTCCGGGATCATCTCCAGCAGTTGGTGGCGGGTGGGTGTCATGGCCGCGACCTCCTTCACTGCGAATCGATGGCCGTGGCAAGCGACACGGCTTCCCAGACGGCGAGTTGCCCCAGCTTGCGCTCATGCGCACCGCGCAGCATGCTCACCGCGTCGGCACCGAGCGCGAGCCGCAGCGGCGCATCCGGCGCGTCGAGCGCACGCATGATGGCCGCTGCCGCCTTGGCAGGGTCGCCGGGCTCGCGGCCGTTGTAGTGGCCGATGTTCTCGCGCGTTCGTGCGGCCGGCGTGTCGGCATAGGCTTCCATCGCGCTCGACTTGCGCAGCGAGCCGCCGCTGAAGTTGGTGCGGAATCCGCCGGGCTCGACGATGGTCACCCGGATGCCGAAGGGTGCGACCTCCGTGGCCAGCGCCTCGCTCATGCCTTCGAGCGCGAACTTCGACGCCGAGTACAGGCCGCAGCCGGGGAAGCCGATGGCACCGGCCACCGAGGCGATGTTGAAGATGTGCCCGCCCCGCCGCTCGCGCAGGTGCGGCAGCACGGCGCGGATCACCGCCAGCGCGCCGAAGAAGTTGGTGTCCATCAGGTGGCGTGCTTCGGCGTCGGAAGCCTCCTCGACCGCGCCGAACAGGCCGTAGCCGGCGTTGTTGACGAGCACGTCGAGATGGCCCGCGCGTCGGATCGCCTGCTGCACGGCGGGCAGCACGTCGTCGGTCTGTGTCACATCGAGCAGCACCGCGTGGGCGCGTCCCGGCGCGAGTTGCTCGAAGCGGTCGGCCTGCGCACCCTGTCGCACGGTGCCGACAACGGTGTCGCCGCGCGACAGCGCGACACGCGCGAGCTCCAGGCCGAAGCCGCTGGAGACGCCGGTGATGAGCCAGTGGGTGGTCATGCGCATTCCTTGTGTTCACATATCAATACGATGTTCTATTATTGGTTCTCTGAGCGAATCTTCGGCGCCGCAGGACCGAGGCGCCACCGAGAGATACCCTGATATCGAATGCGCGATCGGCCAGCGGGTCCGTGGGGTTGTCACCCCACAAATCACGCTCGCTGCTGGCTGCCGAGCCGCACCAGCAGATCGCGCAGGCTCGCTGACAGCTGCGAGCGGTCGCCCGGCGCCATCTCCAGCAGTGCGCGGTACACGATCGCCTGCGGGTGCGTGACCAGGTCCTCGAGCGCGGCGTGGCCCTTCGGGGTCAGGCGCACCACCAGTCCGCGCCTGTCACGCGGATTGCTGGCGCGCGTGACCATGCCGAGCGCTTCGAGCCGGTCGAGCCGCTTCTTCAAGCCGGGCAGCGAGAGCCACAACAGGTGCTTGAGTCCCGTGGGCGTGCTCTCGTACGGCGGCCCCGAGCGGCGCAGCGCTCCGAGCACGACGACCTCGCGTCCGCTCATGCCGTGCAGCGCGGCCGTGCGCTCGATGGCCTTCTCGACGTGGCGCCCCGCCTGCGCCAGCCGTGCCAGGATCGCGAACACCTGCGGGTCGACCTGCGGCCACGCGACACGCCAGGTGTCCACGTTGGCCTCGACGATGTCTCGCGATCCGTCCACGGCCTGAAGGCGGACGAGCCCCGGCACGAGGCCGAGCGGCGCGGCGACGCGTGTCAGCAGCGACACCTGCACATCCTCGCCGCGTTCGAGGCGTGCGACCTGGGGCTGGTGAACACCGGCACGGCGCGCGAGCTCGCGTTGCGTCAGGCCGGCCGCCAGCCGGGCCTGTTTCAGCGCGACACCCGCGCAGTCGTCGCGTTCGCTCACGGGGCGCGCGCCCGTTGCAGCCCGGATGCAATCCGCAGTCGCGACCGAGTACCACACCGGCTTCAGTGCAAGACCTGCAACTTCGCCTCGTCGAACGCCGGCAGCTCGTGCCCGTGACGCAGCAGGCGCGTCCATGCCGGTTCGTTCAGCAGCGCGCGGCCAACCGCGACGAGGTCGAACTCGCCGCGGTTGAACCGCGCCATCAGCAGCTCGATGTTGTCCGCCCCGCCGGCCCGCCCGTCGCGGCGCGAGTCGTAGAAGCCGCGGTCCAGGCCGATGCCGCCGATGGCCATCGCCAGCTTGCCGGTGATCTTTCGGGCCCAGCCAGACAGGTTGAGCGGCGACCCGTCGAACTCCGCCCGATCGAAATAGCGCACGCTGCCGTCGAAGACGTCGACGCCCGCATCGGCGATCGGTCCGAGCACGTCTTCCAGTTCCTGCGGCGTGTTCGCCAGCCTGGCCTTGAAGTCCTGCTGCTTCCACTGCGAGAAGCGGAAGAAGATGGGCATCGCGTCGCCGACCTCGCGCCGGATCGAGCGCACCACCTCGGCGGCGAAGCGCGAGCGCGCCCTGCGGTCGCCGCCCCACGCGTCGACGCGGCGATTGGTCTCGTCCCAGAGGAAGGTGTCGATCAGGTAGCCGTGCGCGCCGTGGACTGCGATGCCGTCGAAGCCGACGTCGCGGGCATGGCGGGCGCTGTGTGCATAAGCGTCGATGACGTCCTGGATCTCGGACTCGGTCATCGCGCGGGTGGGCGCGATGACGCGCTCGACGTAGTCCGCACCGAGCGACGTCGTGCGGCCCGCTGGCCCCCACAAGCCCGAGGGGCGCAGCGTCGGAACGTCGGGGAACGGCCCGGTGCCCGGTTCGCGCATCACGCCCTGGTGCCACAGCTGCGGGATCACCTTGCCGCCGGCGGCGTGCACGCCATCGACGACTCGCTTCCAGCCGGCCAGGGCGTCGGCGCCGAACAGATGCGGCAGGTGGCTCTCGCCGAGCCCTGCGTCCCCGAGTGCGGCCGGGTGATCGATCCCGACGCCTTCGGTGATGAGCAAACCGCACCCACCCTCGGCGCGGCGGCGGTAGTAGGCCGCGACGTCGTCGCCCGGAACGCCGCGAGGCGAGAAGTTGCGCGTCATCGGCGCCATCACGATGCGGTTGGGAAGCGCGAGGCCTCGCACGGAAAGCGGCACGAACAGGGGCTCGACATCGGTTCTGGTCAACGGGAGTCCTCGGTGGTCACGGTTGCGTCGGTCGTCACCCGACCTACGGGGTGTCGGTGACGGCGCGGCGCGCCTCCTCACCCGCCTCGTCCCAGTAGCGCTGCCAGCTCGGCCAGGCCTGCGGCAGTTGCGGCTGGTACTTCGCGCCGGTGTACCTGCCCGGCCAGTTCTGGAAGCCCGGACCGCGAGGGCGCGCCTCCCAGTCCGTCGAGTACCAGTGCTTCTCGTCGCGCCGCTCGAAGCACCAGCGGCCTTCGCTCCTGACGTAGCGGTCGAAGTAGCAGATCGCCATCTCGACCCAGTGACCGTTGTCCTCGTGGCCGGCGCGGCAGTAGACCGTGCCGGTCGCGTGATCGGCGTCGACGAGATCGATCGTCTGGCCGCAGACGAGGTGCACCGAGCGGTAAAAGCCCGACAGCACGTTCGAACTGGAGAAATAGGTCTTCAGCGCGTCGCGGCCGCGGCCCCATCGGCCGCAGTCCACGTCGACGGCGAACAGCGCGACCAGTTCGATGACATTGCGCGAATCCACCGCCACGGCGTAGCGCACCGGCAGCTGCTGGATCGCGAGCGTCGCCTCGACGCGCTCGATGCGCTCCTCCAGCGTGCTCATTGGAGTACCTTCGGGCTGGGCCCTCCGGTATTCGCCCTTGGGGCGGCCCGGCGTGCTCACGGGTGGGCGCCCCGGCTCATGAAGTCGGCGACGTACGGCTGGTGCGCGTGCAGGCCGCCGTCGACGCAGATCACCTGCCCGGTGATGAACGCCGCCTCGTCGGAAGCCAGGAACACGACCGCCGCCGCCACGTCTTCCGGCTTGCCCAGGCGCGGGGTGAGGTGATGGCGCAGCATCACGTCGCCGACCTCGGACTTCGCGTAGCTGTCCTGCGTCGCCGGCGTGACGATGAGCCCCGGTGCGATCGCGTTGCAGCGGATGCCCTCCTTGCCGTGCTGCGTGGCGAGGCTTTGCGTCAGCGAATTGATCGCCGCCTTCGACGCGCTGTAGGCGCTGTGGGACAGCCCGCCCGACAGCGCAGCGCCGGAGCTGGTGTTGACGATGACTCCGCCGCGCTTTCGAAGATGCGGGATCGCGGTGCGGCTCGCGACCATCGTGCCGCGCAGGTTCACGCGCAGGATCGTGTCCCAGACCTCGGTGTCCACCTTCTCGACCGGCGTGTCGCGCGTCGCCGAGAGCCGCGTGTCGGCGGCGTTGTTGTGCAGGATGTCGAGGCCGCCCAGCCGCTGGACCGTCGCCTCCACCATCGCGACCACGCTGGCCTCGTCGCCCATGTCGACCTGGATCGAGATGGCGACGCCGCCCTCGGCGGCGATCGCGTCCGCCTGACGCTGGGCGGCGGCCAGGTCGATGTCGGCCAGCGCGACCGCCGCACCCTCGCGCGCAAGCGCCTGCGCGCACGCCGCGCCTATGCCTCCGCCGGCGCCGGTCACCAGCGCCACCTTGCCCTGCACACGTCCGGTTCGGTTCATGTCGCGCTCCTCACATTGCGGTGTAGAGGCCCCCGTCGACCGGGATGTTCTGGCCGGTCACGTAGCCCATCAAGTCGCTGCACAAGGCCACCACCGCGCGGCCGATGTCGTGGCGCGGCGAGCCCATGCGGCCGAGCGGAAACATCTTCAGGTACAGGTCGCGCACGGCAGGGTTCTGCGCGAAGAAGACCTCGGTCGGCTCGGTGGCCGCCGACGGCTCGATGGCGTTGACGGTGATGCCGTGCGGGCCCCACTCGCGGGCCAGCGACTTCACGAAGCCGCGGTCGCCGCCCTTCAGCGCGGAGTAGATCGGGTTCATCGCCGCGCCGTGCAGGCCGAAGGAAGAGCCGAGCACGATGAAGCGCCCGTGGCCGCTGGCCTTCAGGTGCGGCAGCGCGGCCTGCGCGCAATGGAAGCTGCCGTCCCAGGCCACACGGGCCTGGCGCAGCAGGTCTTCTTCGACGATGTCCTCGATGGCGATCGGGCGCGCCGAGTCGCCGCCGGCGTTGGCGTTCTGCACGACGATGTCGAGCCGGCCGAAACGGTCGACGGCGGCTTGCACCGCGCGCTGCACCGCCGCGGCATCGCCGACATCGGCCTCGACGGCAATCGCCGTGCCGCCTTCGGCCGTGATGATGGCGACGGTCTCGTCGCAGGTCGGCCCGCGACGGCCGGTGACCACCACGCAGGCGCGAGCGGCAGCGAAGGCTAGTGCGATGCCGCGGCCGATGCCGCCGCCCGCGCCGGTGATCAGCGCCACGCGGCCGGCCAGCAGGTCCGGGGCCGGAAGATCTGTGGTGAGCACTGTCATGGGACCATCCAGTCGCCGCCGTCGAGATTGATCATCGCTCCGGTGATGCCTCGCGCGCCGGCGCCGGCCAGCAGAGCGATCAGCTCCGCTGCATCCGTTTCGGCATCGGGCACACGGCCGAGCGCGGGCGGCGGCGGGCCGAGCTCCGGCACCGGCGGGATGCGCGCCTCGCCCAGCGCGTCGCTGTAGTGCCGCGCCGCCAGCCCCAGCCAATGCAGGCGAATGCCTTGGGCGCCCCACTGCCGCGCCGCCGACTTGACGAGCGTGCGCTGCGCCTCGACGAGCGTGAGCAGCGGCACCAGGCCCGGCGCGCCGACCAGCGCGGCAGTCGGTCCGAGCACGATGATCGTCCCGCCGCCGGCACGCAAGCCACGCCGGGCGGCCTGCAGGCAGCACAGCGTCGAGTACAGCGAATGGCTGGTGGCCTGCTGCCACTGCGCGAGCGACAGCGCATCGATCTCCGCCGAGCGCGTCGCGACCGCGGGGGCTTCGGCATGCACGACGAGATCCAGGCCGCCGAGGTCGCGCACCGCCGCGTCCATCGCGGCGTTCCAGTCGTCACCCGATGGGAGCCGCGCGACCTTGCCCCCCAGGCGCTCGAGTCCGCGCGCGAGGGTCTCGCCCAGCGCGAGGCCCCGCACTGCAACCACCGCCCGGCATCCAGCGACGTCGTTCATGTTGCGTCCCCCGCGTCACGCCACGGGCGAAAGAAAGCGCCGGCCGTTGTCGTGCATGACCGCCCGCGTCTGTTCGGCGCTGAGCTTGGTGCACGCTTCGTCGGCGAACTCCCGCGGCGTGGGCACGCCCTCGGCATGGGGGTAGTCGGAGCCCATGACCATCCATTCGTGCGCGCCGACCTGGTCGACGATGGTCTTCAGGTCGTCCTCGGGATAGGCGACCACGCCGACGTGACGCTTGAAGATGTTGCTCGGCCGCTCCTTGAGCTGGCCGCCCGGCCAGTGACCGTTCTTGGCCATTCCGCGGCACTTGTCCATCTTGATCAGCGTGCTCGGCACCCACTCGGCGCCGTTCTCGGCCGACAGCACGCGCAGGTTGGGAAAGCGAGCGAAGAAGTTCCAGAAGATCAGCGAGGAGATCGTCTCGACCACCGGGCGCTCGCTGTAGCCGTGCATCCACACGAACGCGGTCTGGCGCTGGCGCGACTGCTGCACAGGCTCGCCCCACACCGCCATGTGGTCCTTCATGTAGATGGCTTCGCTGACGTGGTAGACGACGCGGCAGTGCGCCTCGTTCAGCAGCGACCAGAAACGGTCGAAGTCGGGGTGGGCCGGCGGCTTGCCGTCGAACGGGCCCATGGGCATCAGGAAAAGGCGCGTGCCGTTCTTGATGGCCCACTCGGCTTCCGCGCATGCGGCATCGACATCGGCCAGGCTCACGAGCGGCGCGGAATAGATGCGGTCCTTGTAGTTGAAGGCCCACTCGTCGAGCATCCACCGGTTGTAGGCATGCATGATGGCCGCGCAGGCCTTCGGCTCGTCGAGGTAGCTGATGGTGGCGACCATGTTGCCGCAGTAGAGGAAGCAGCCGTCGACGCCGAACTCGTCCATCTTGGCGAGGCGCGCATCGCGCTCGAGCATGTCGACCGTCATCGGCACGCGCATGTCGACGTTCTCCCTGCCCTCCTTCTGCGCGCGCAGCCACTCGTGCAGCTTGCCGGGCGGCGGCACGCGGCCGTCCTCGGCGAAGTACCCGGCGCTGACCTCGATCTTGCGATGGCCGACATAGAGCGCGTACTCGCCGTCGTCGCCCACCTTCCAGTGATAGTTCCAGTCCTTCTTGAATTGCTCCGGAAGGTAGCGGCTGTAGGCGTCCGGCGTCTCGTACAGGTGCGTGTCGCCATCGAAGATGGGCCCGCGATAGAGGTGCGATGCAGTCATGGAAGCTCCTTGCGAATCGTTCGAACCCGATCAAGCGGCCGCCGCGGATCCGGCTTTGCCGGTCCGCTGGGGGCGCCCCCTGGGGGGAGGCGCCGAAGGCGCTTCGGGGGGGTCATACCTGCGACTGCGGCAGGCGGATCACCAGACCTTCGGTGTGCGGCGTGATGCGGATCTGGCACGACAGGCGGCTGTTCGGCTGAGGGTCGAGCGCGCACTCGAGCATCTCGCGCTCGGCCGGCACCGGCTCAGGCAGCCGCGTGGCCCACGGCGCCTCGACATAACAATGGCAGGTGGCGCAGCTGCACGCCCCGCCGCAGTCGGCCATGATCCCCGGCACCATCGCATCGATGACGACCTGCATTGCCGACTTGCCGACCTCCGCGTCGATGCGGTGCTCCTTGCCGTTGAATTCGATGACGGTCAGTGCGGGCATGAGGTGATGTCTCCTGTTCTTGCTGCGGCGCGTCAGGCCGCGATCTGGTTCTTCAGCGGCACGCTGTCGTCGGCCAGTCGCTCGGGGTCGACCGGCAGCCGCTCGGCCACCAGCCGCTTGGACAGCATGAACTCCGGGATGCGATTGACGGTGTCCACGGCCAGCACCCGCGAGCCCTGGAGGTAGAAGGCGCAGAACGAGCGCTCTTCGATGGAGCCTCGCAGGACGAGACGATCGTGGCCCTGCGACAGGCCGACCATCTTCATCTTCAGGTCGTACTGGTCGGACCAGAACCACGGCACGCCGTCGTGGCGCCTCTCCTTGCCGCACAGCGTGGCAGCCGCGCAGCGTGCCTGCTCCAGCGCATTGGGCACCGACTCGAGCCGGATCCGGCGGCCGTACAGCGGACTCTCGTAGCGCGTGCAGTCGCCGGCGGCAAAGATCGCCGGGTCGCTGGTTCGCGAGCACGCGTCGACCAGGATGCCGTCTTCGACGTCCAGGCCGGCCGCCGCGGCCAGGTCGGTGTCGGGCACGAGGCCGATGCCGGCGATGACGACGTCGGTGCGCACGCGTTCGCCGTCGCTGCAATGCACTTCTGTCACCAGGCGCCGCGCGGTGTCGAGCGCGAAGCCGTCGACCTGCACGCCGGTGCGCAGATCGACGCCCGCCTGGCGGTGCACCTGCTCGTAGAACGAAGAGACGCGCGGCGCCGTGACGCGCGCCAGCACGCGATCGGCGGCTTCGAGCACGGTGACCGTCAGGCCCATCCTGGTCGCCACGGCCGCGACCTCGAGTCCGATGTAGCCGCCGCCGACGATGGCCAGGCGGGAGCCGTGAACGAGGCGCGCGCGGATGCGGTCCACGTCGGCGAGCGTGCGCAGGTAGTGGAAGTTGTCGGCTTGCTCCGCACCCTCGGCTGCCGCGGGAAGGCGCCGGGGCCGGCCCCCGGTGGCCAGCGCCAGCGTCGCGTAGTGAAGCGCCTGGCCGTCGATGAATGTCACTCGCGCCGCGTGGCGATCGATCGACGCCACGCGCCGGCCGAGCATGAGCTCGACGCCGGCCTTGTCATACGTGGCGCGCGACTTGAGCGCGACGCTGTCGAGCGTCGCCTCTCCTGACAGGTAGCCCTTGGACAGCGGGGGGCGGTGGTACGGAAGCGCCGGCTCGTCGCCCACCAGCACGATGCGCCCCGGCCATCCGTGCTCGCGGGCCTGGATGGCCAGCTCCGCTCCGGCATGTCCCGCGCCGACGACGAGCAGGACCTCGTGATGGCTCATGCCACGCGCAGCGTCTGAGCGCTTTCGCCGTTCGCAGCCGACGGCGACCATGACCCCAGCAGTGCGGCCCCTTGCTGCTCGAGCGCATGCAGGCCGCTGGCGCGCGCCCGCCGCGCGCACTCGCCGGCATACGCGACATCGCGCTGCAGGCGCGACAGATCCACCCACCAGCCGCGTCCGGCCATCAGCCACTTGAACGCCACCAGGTCCACCAGCGTCGCGTCGGGATCGATGGACATGCAGTTCATGACGACTTCCTTTCAGTGCCGGAGCCTGCCAGCATCGCGGTTCCTATATCTGAATTATATTCGCCCGTTTGAACATTGCAAGCACTGCGAAGCGGCAGCGCCCAGGCGACGAGCCAGCACACGACGCACACGCCCGTGATCGCGGACATCGTCCACAGGTAGGCGGCGGCGCCCGGATAGGCCGCCTGCGGGACGGTGTCGCTGCGCACCACCTCGAGGGCCAGCAGGACACTCGCGGCCTGGGTGCCGATGGCGGCGCCGAGCGTGCGCACCACCTGCGAGAGCCCGACGAACTCGCTCGTGCGCTGCGCCGGCACCACCTCGACGAGCAGGTTGGGCACCGCCGACATCAGCATCGCCCCCCCCAGCGATGCCAGCATCACCCAGGCCACCAGCATCCACGCCGCGGAGTGCTGCGCCGTCAGCCCCATCCAGCCGGCCATGATCAGCAGCGTGCCGAGCAGCGCCGCGCTGCGGGCGCCGCGCCGGGCGGCGAGGTGTCCGCCCCATGGCGCGCCGAACAGGCCCATGAAGTTCGAAGGCAGCTTCAGCAGCCCGGCCATCGTCGCGCTGAGGCCCAGGCCGACGCCCGTCCACAGCGGCTGCTGGGCGAGGCCCATCAGCACCAGCATGGTCTGCGAGGCGCCGAGCCCGAACAGGAACATCAGGCTCATCGGCAGGCCGACGTCGCGACGTGCGATGCGGCGCACGTCGATCATGGGCTGCGCATGCCGCCACTCGTGGATCCACCAGACGGCCAGCAGCGAGACACCCCCGACGAGCGCGGCCAAGGTCGCCGCATCGTGCAGCCCATGCGCCTTCAGGCGCGAGACCGACCACAGCAGCGCCGCGATGGCCGGCGCGTAGAGCACGCCGCCGATCCAATCGATGCCTGCGGCTGCGGCTCGGCGCTGCGAAGCGGGAACCCAGCCCGAGACGGCGACGATGGCGACGGCGCCATGCACGGCGCCGAACCAGAACATCGTGCGCCAGCCGGCATGGTCCACCAAGAGGCCGCCGAGCAGCAGGCCGGCGCCGGCACTGAAGGTGGCGGTCGCCGTGAGCCAGCCGACCGCCACCGGCACGCGCGGCGCGGCGAGGTGCTCGCGCACGATGCCGATCGCCAGCGGCAGCAGCGCGGCAGACATGCCTTGCAGGGCCCGGCCGCAGACCAGTCCGCCCAGCCCGCTCGACGATGCGCTGATCAAGGACCCGCTTGCCGAGCACAGCAGCAGCGCGACCACCACGCGGCGGCGCCCGAACAGGTCACCCAGCCTGGATGCCAGGCCCGCCGACACCGAGCCGACCAGCAGGTAGGCCGTCAGCACCCATCCGACGCCGGCGGGGTCGCCGAACTCGCGCATCAGCGTCGGCAGGGCCGCGTAAATCATGCTGGCCTCGAACGCGCTGATGACTTCGGCGATCACCAGCGCGAAGACGATCGATCGGCCGCCGGCGTGCCTCGGCGATTCGCGGGTAAGCACCAATATGTCTGGTCCTATAACAGAATATTGTTCAATTATAGGTACCGCGTGGCAAGGAGGCAAACGATGAAGGTGTCGGTCAAGCGCTGGTTTGTTGCTGCGGCGGTCTCGGTGGGCCTCGGCTCGACCGCGGCGCTATTGGGATGGCCGACGTCGTCGGCGAGCGGCGATGCCGGCACCGCCGCGTACGACCCGGCGGCGATGCCGCCGTGCTGCGCGATGACGGGCGGCTGGGAACAGCTCTTCATGACCCCGGGACGCTAGTGTCGTGAGTTGGAAATACGTGGCGTTTCGATTCGACCAGATGGTGATGATCGGGCGGCTGCGCGAAGGGGCCAATACTGGACGTATCGGCCCCTTCGCGCAGGCGACCGAGGGCGCCATCTGGTCGAACCGAAGGCGGGCCCAAACGCCACGTATTTCCAACTCACGACACTAGGGCCGGTCAACGCTATGGGAGGCCTCGCGCCGGTGCCTGGCGGGCCCCAGGGCAAGGCGCACGCGAGGCCGTGTGCGACGTCACACCACCGCGAAGTCGCCCTTCGTCGCCCCGCAATCCGGACAGCACCAGTCATCCGGCACGTCCTCCCATCGCGTACCGGGGGCGATTCCGTGCTCTGGATCGCCCTTCGCCTCGTCGTACACGTGAGCGCAGAAGTAGCACTGCCACTGCTTGAAGACGGTCTCGACGACGGCATTCATTTCACGTCCCACACCAGGTTCAGCGAATAGAGCGTCGCGTTCACGCCGGCGCGCACGCCCGGCGTGGTGCCCGGCTTGATGCGGAAGTCGGGAATCCGCTTCAGCCATTCCTCGAGGAAGATGCGCAGCTCCGTGCGCGCGAGCAGAGAACCCGGGCAGCGGTGCGCACCGTTGCCGAAGGTCGAGTGGATCGGCGTCGGGCGCGAGAAGTCGACCTTCAGCGGATCGTCGAACTTGCGGTCGTCCACGCCGTGCAGGCTGGTCGGCATGATGATCTGGTCGCCCGCACGCATGGCGACGCCCTTGTAGTCCATGTCGCGCACCACCACGCGGCCGGCGTTCACCACCGGGAAGCGGCGCAGCAGCTCTTCCACGGCGTTCGGGATGCGGTCCGGGTGATCGATCAACTCGCGCCGGTGCGCCGGGCTGGTCGCCAGAAAGCGCGCCGCGAAGCCCATCGCCGATGCGACGGTGTCGAGGCCGCCGACCAGCAGCAGGAAGATCATCGGCGTGAGCTGCTCCACCGTGATCGGCTTGCCGTCGATCTGCGCCTTTGTCAGCTGGCTGATGAGATCGCTGCCCGGGTTGGCCTTGCGCTCGGCGACCTTCTTGGCCGCGTAGGCGAACAGCTGCTGGAAGGCCCGGTCGTGCGCTTCCTCGCTCGTGGGGCGCACCTGCTGGTCGGCCCACTCGAGCAGCTGGTCGCGGTCGCCCGCCGGCACGTCGACCAGGCGCATGAAGATGCCGATTGGCAGGTGCTGCGCGAACTCGCCGACGAACTCGCACTCGCCCTTCGCGTGGAAGCCCTCGATCAGCTCGATGGCCAGCGCGCGCGCACCCTCGCCCAGCGGCGACACGGCCTTGGGCGACAGCGCCGGCGCGAACAGCGAGCGGTACTTCGCCTGCTCGGGCGGGTCGAGCGAAATCGGCGGCAGCGGGGTCGTCGGGTTGCGGTGGCGCGGCACCACGAGCTGACGCGAGGAGAAGCGCTCGTGGTCCTTGAAGATCTCGTAGATGTCCTCGCCGCGCGCGGCCACCCAATGGCCTCCGTTGCGCGGCGTCCAGAAGATGTCCGGCATGCCCGTGGCCTGAAGTCGCTTCATCGAGGCGTGATAGTCGCCGTCGACGACCTCGACGTTGTAGAGGTCGAAGTCGTGCACCAGCGCTGCCGGCACGTGCGGCGGAATCGGCGACTTCTCGGGAACGGTGGGATGGCTCATCGTTGTCTCCTTGATTGGGGCATGGCGTCAGAGCAACGCCGCGGGCTGCGCCAGCACCTCGTCCAGATGGCGCAGGAATCGGGCCGCATCGGCGCCGTTGATCACCCGGTGGTCGTAGCTCAGCGACAGCGGCGTCTGCAGCCGCCATTCAATGGCGTCGTTCGATCCGCGGCGCGGCTTCCACTGCCCCTTCGTGATGCCGAGGATCGCCACTTCGGGCGCGTTGACGATCGGCGTGAACGCCGTCCCGCCGATACCGCCCAGCGAGCTGATCGACATGCAGCCACCCTCCATCTCGGCGAGCGGCAGCCCGCGGCCGCGTGCCTTGGCCGTGAGCGCCGCGATGTCGGCACCGATCTCCGGGACCCCCTTGCGGTCGCAGTCGCGCACGACGCCGACGACCAGCCCGCGCGGCGTGTCGATCGCGATGCCGATGTGAAAGTATTTCTTCAGCACCAGGTTGCGGCCGCTGGTATCAAGCGAGGCGTTGAACTGCGGAAAGGCCCGCAGCGTCGTCACCAGCGCCTTGGCGAAGAAGGCGAGGAGGCTCGGCTTGTCATCGAGCGTGCGTCGCAGCTCGTCGAGCGCCGTTGTGTCGACGTCGTCGTGATGCGTGACGTGCGGAATCGTCACCCAGTTGCGCGACAAGAAGCCGGCGGCGAGGCCTTGCAGGCGCGACAGCGGCTGGACCTCGACCTCGCCGAACGCGGAAAAGTCCACCTCGGGCCACGGCGGCAATGCAGTTGCGCTCATGCGATCTCCGCCAGTACCGCCCCGACCTCGTACACCTCGCCGGGCTGCGCGATGATCCTCAGCGTGCCGCTCGCCGGCGACTCGATCTCCTGGACCGACTTGTCGCTCTCGATCGCGTACAGCGGCTGGCCCTCGCTCACCGTCACGCCGTCGGCGACCATCCATTCGGCCAGCGTGGCCTCGTTCATCGAAAAGCCGATCTTGGGAAGCAGAACCTGGGTCGCCACGGGAGTCCTCGGTTGTCGATGGAATGCGCTCAGCCGAGCGTCTTGCGCACGGCCGCCTCGATATCGGCCTGCTGCGGCACGAAGGCCGTCTCCAGCGGCTTGGAGAACGGCACCGGGCAGTGCGGCGCGCCGACGCGTTGCACGGGCGCTCTCAGCTGGCCGAACAGGTGCTCGTTGAGCAGCGCGGCGATCTCCGCGCCGACGCCGAATGGCCGCACCGCCTCGTGCACGACCACGGCTCGACGGGTCTTGGCCACCGACGCGATCAGCGTCGCCCGGTCCAGCGGTGCGATCGTGCGCAGGTCGATCAGCTCGACGCCGATGCCCTCCTTCGCCAGCTTGCCGGCCACCGCCGCGCAGTCCTGAACGATTCGGCTGTAGGCGATCACCGTCACGTCGCCGCCTTCGCTGACGACGCGCGCCTTGCCGAGCGGAATGCGCTGGCCGAGCAACGGCGCTTCACCGGGAGTCCAGTAGCTCGGCATGTTCTCGATGAACAGGCACGGGTCGTCGTCGAAGATGCACGACAGCATCAGCCCGTAGGCCTCGGCCGGCGACGACGGCGCCACCACCTTGAGGCCGGCCGTGTGGGCGAACCATGCCTCCAGGTAGTCGGCATGCTGGCCGCCGGTGCCGAAGCCGGCACCGGTCATCGTGCGGATCGTGATCGGCACATGCGTCTGCCCCCCCGACATGAAGCGCAGCTTGGCCGCATGGTTGACGATCATGTCCATCGCCACGGTCGTGAAGTTCATCAGCATGATCTCGGCCACCGGCCGCATGCCGACGATGGCCGCGCCGATCGCCGCGCCGATGATCGCCTGCTCCGAGATCGGCGTGGAGCGCACGCGCGCCGTGCCGTACTTCGACGACAGGCCCTTGGTCACGCCGACGATGCCGCCCTCCTGGGCATCGGCGATGTCCTCGCCCAGCAGGATCACGTTCTCGTCGAGACCCATTGCCTCGTCGAGCGCCAGGTTGACGGCCTGGATCGTGTTCATGCCGCGGCTCATTGGGCATCCTCCGTGCTGCGCACTCCGGAATTCGCCTTGGGAGCGGCCCGGCGGCTCATTGGGCATCCTCCGTGCTGCGCACTCCGGAATTCGCCTTGGGAGCGGCCCGGCGGCTCATGCGGTGATCTCCTCGGCGAACACGTCGCGGTGCAACTCGGCCACGCCGGGCAACGGACTCTCCAGCGCGAACGCGACGGCTTCGTCGATCTGGTGGTCGATCGCGGCTTCGAGCGTGGCGAGCTCCGCTTCGGCGACGCCGCCTTCGAGCAGCCAGCTGCGAAAGCGCGGAACGGGGTCGCGCGCCATCGCGGCCTGTTTCTCGCCCGGCGCCATGTAGGCGTCGGCATCGCCGAACACGTGCCCCTGGAAACGGAAGGTCATGGCCTCGATCAGCGTCGGGCCGTCGCCGGAGCGGGCGCGGATGATCGCCGAACGTGCCGCCTTGTAGACCGCGAGCGGGTCGTTGCCGTCGACGGTGACGCCGGGCATCTGGTAGCCGGCGGCGCGGTCGGAGATGCGCTTCGCCGAGGTCGCGATGTCGTAGCGCGTGTGCTCCCCGTAGCCGTTGTTCTGACAGACGAAGACCACCGGCAGCTTCCACACCGCGGCCATGTTCAGCGACTCGTGGAAGGCGCCGATGTTCGATGCGCCGTCGCCGAAGTAGGCCACCGCGACGCGCTTCTCGCCGCGGATCTGCGCGGCCAGCGCAAGGCCGTTGGCGATGGGCATGCTGCTGCCGACGATGCCGGTGGTGACCATCACGCCGCTCTCGCGATGCGTGATGTGCATCGGCCCGCCCTTGCCCTTGCAGGTGCCGGTGGCCTTGCCCGCGATCTCCGCCCACAGCAGCTTCGACGGCACGCCCTTGGCGAGCATGTCGTGGATGCCGCGGTAGATGGTGCAGACGTAGTCCTCGTCGCCGAGGCTCACCGACACCGCCGCCGGGATGCATTCCTGCCCGCGCGGCGAGTAGTACGGCGCGACGATCTTGCCCGCCTTGATCACGGCACGGAAGCGCTCGTCGCTGCGCTGGATGAGGGCCATGCGCCGGTAGATGTCCACCAGCACGGCACGATCGACCTTGGGTTCGGATGACATGGGAGTCCTTGACGTCAGGGCACGGGAACGCCCGCTGCGTGGTGGGCGGCGATGAAGCCGAAGGTGAACGAGGCGCCGATGCTCGCCCCGGCGCCGGGGTAGCAGCGGCCCACGACCGAGGCGGTGCAATTGCCGGTGGCATACAGACCGGCTATCGCCGAGCCGTCGGCGCGCAGCACGCGCGCATGCTCGTCCGTGACCACGCCGCCGGCCGTGCCGACGTCGCCCGGATACATGCGCACCGCATAGAACGGCGGCTTCTCGATGGCGCCGAGGTTCGGGTTGGGTGCGATCGTCGGGTCGCCGTGGCAGCGGTCGAAGGCACGCGAGCCGCGGCCGAAGTCGGCGTCGACACCGGTGCGGCAGAACTCGTTGAAGCGCTTGATCGTGCGCTCGAGGCCGGCCCGATCGATGCGCGTCTTCGCAGCCAGCTCGGCGATCGAGCCGGCCTGGATCAGGTAGCCGCTGTCCAGCCACTCGCGCGGCACCTGGCCCGGCTGCGCCGTGCCCCACGGGTAGTACGCGCGCTGCCGGCTGTCCATCACCACCCAGCTCGGGACCGCGCGCCCGGTCTCCTGCTGGCGCCGGTACATGCGCTGGCCGATCTCCATGTAGGCCCCGGCCTCGTCGCAGAAGCGCTCGCCGAGCTGGTCGACCATCATCGAAAAAGGCAGCGACAGGTCGAGGTGGTGCATGAAGGGCAGCGGCGTCCCGTCGGGCGCGTAGCCGCCGGGGCGCGGCGGTTGGCCGTCGGGCCCGAGCGAGGTGACGACCCACCAGGCCTCGTCCATGCAATCGACGGCGGCGCCCAGCGCCATCGCCATCTCGATCACTTCGCCGGTGTCGCCGGGGTTGGCGTTGGTCCACTGATCGGTGCTCGGCTGCGGCTGGAAGCGCTCGCGCATCGCCTTGTTGCGCGAGAAGCCGCCAACGTTCATCAGCACGCCGCGCCGCGCGCCGATGCGCACCGCCTTGCCTTCGCGCTGGACCACGACGCCGGTGACGCGGCCGTGGCCATTGGCGCCTTCGACGATGAGCTCGCTCACCGGCGCATCGGTCCAGATCGGCAACTTCTCGCGCAGCGCGATCTGCAGCATGCGGCCCTGGATCGCCGCGCCGGCGCCGGCCAGGCGTGCGCCGGTCAGCTTGGCCTTGAGAATTCGCCAGGCAAGCCCGGCCGCACGCTGCTTGCCTCTCATCGTGCGCTTGACGAGCATCAGGTCGGCAAACTGGTCGCTGGGGACCGGCAGGCTGAAGCCCTTGTAGCGCGACAGGCGCGACTCCCATTCGCCGAGCTCGCGCGTGTCGAACAGCTCCGCGAGCAGCGAGCGCCCGCGCGGCTCGCCGCCCGGCAGGTTGTCGTAGTAGTCGGACCAGCCGTCGGCGTAGACGAACTTCATGCCGGCGTTCTCGAGGAACTCGACCATCTTGGGCCCGGTGCGGATGAAGGCATCGCGGCGCGCAGGCGTCGTGCCCGGCCCGTCGTAGGTGACGGCCGCGTCGAGGTACCGGCGCGCACGCTCGGCGCTGTCGGCCACGCCGGCGCGCTTCATCACCGGATTGTTCGGCACCCACCACACGCCACCGGAGAAGCCGGTGGAGCCGCCCACCAGCGACTGCTTCTCGACGATCAGCGGCGAGAGGCCGTGTTGCCTCGCGACCAGCGCCGCGCACATGGAGCCGCCGCCGCTGCCGACGATGACGAGATCGCAGAGCTCATCGAAGTTCCCGCTCATGAGGACGTCTCGCCGAAGAGGACTTCACGCAGCACCCGGTGGAAGTTGGAGATCACGCTCTCCTGCAGCGGATTGGTGCGCGCGCCGCGGAAGCCGCTCGACTTCATGCCCTTCTGCACCTCGGTCATGTTGGCGAAGTCCTGCGCGAGGATCAGGCCGAAGCGCGCGACGGTGTCGGTCTTCCAGTCGTCGACGCCCCAGTACAGCTCGCGCTTGAGCGGCGGCTCGCCGCCCGGCGCGTAGCGGGCGATCGAGCAGATGTCGTAGAAGCAGGAATCGGGGTTGTCGCCGTCGGGTCGCGCGCGGTAGAAGAGCATGCCGTCGGGCGACATCAGGAAGATCATGTTCGGGAACACGTGCCAGTCCGTTCCCGCCTTGTAGAGCTGCTCCGGCGTGATCGCGGGCCAGCCCGCGCCTTCGGCCAATGCCGCCTCGCGCTGGAACTCGCCCACTTTCATCAGCAGCTGCAGATGCGGCGTGTCGGCCGGGCATTCGTCGAGGATGCGCTTGGCCGCCTGGTTGTCGCGGTCGGTGATGATGGCCTTGAGCTGGTCTTCCAGGTCCTGGAAGAACTTCACGATGCCCGGCCGCACGTCGGCCGGAATCGGACGCCCCGTGCGCGGCGACGGCGCCCCTGGCAGCCGCGCCGGCGCGGGATAGCCGAACATGCCGTGGCGGCCGAAGGTGAAGCTGCGCGTCACGTCGTCGCCCTGCGCGTCGAGCAGCTGGGGATGCGTGCCGAAGACGTGGTAGCCCTCGCTGAAGGCCTCGAGCGCGACCTTCCAGTTGC
Source organism: Piscinibacter sp. XHJ-5 (assembly GCF_029855045.1). Lineage (GTDB taxonomy): Bacteria > Pseudomonadota > Gammaproteobacteria > Burkholderiales > Burkholderiaceae_C > Albitalea. The sequence goes on along the minus strand of NZ_CP123228.1, from coordinate 2,250,027 downwards.
AGGGCAGGCGCACCGACTTGTACCAGCGGTAGCGCATCTTCTCGAACTCGAAGCAGCTGGTGTACTCGGGCACCGGCGCCAGGTGCTGGGCGAGCGGCTCGCAGTGCGGGTCGAAGTTGACGAAGACGAAGCCGGCCCAGGTGTCGACCTTCACTTCGCCGAGCGCGAAGTCCTCGTCGCTCATGTCGGGGCAGCCCGCCCAGTCCTCGCGGTCGAGGATGCGGATCACCTTGCCGTCGAGGCCCCATTGCCAACCGTGGAAGCGGCACTGCAGCTTGGTGGCGCTGCCGCAGCCTTCGGTCAGTCGCCGGCCGCGGTGCTGGCAGACGTTGTGGAAGGCGCGGATGCGATCCTCCGTTTCCCGAACGACGATCACGGATTCGTCGTTGATGTCGTACGTGACGTAGTCGCCGACATAGGGAATTTCCTCGAGCCGGCAGGCGAGCTGCCAGACCTTGGGCCAGAGCAGCCGCTTCTCGAGCTGCAGGACCTCGCGCGAGGTGTAGTGCTCTGCCGGCACGTAGTCCACGCGGACTTTGGGCTTCACGGCGGTGTCCAAGCGGCGTCTCCTGGGTGCGGCGAGTGCGCGCCACAAAATTGAATAGTGTTCTGAAATATAAACACGCACTTCCACCATGTCAATGCGTGCAGGTGCCGCAGCCCGGATGAAATCCGGGGTCCGGTTCACGAACGAAGGACGTTCCACGGAGTTCATCCGGGCTACGAAGACCCAGGTCGGTGTCGAGCGAAGCGAACCCCGCCCTGGCGCCCGGCGTGGGGCGCGTTGGGGAGCCGCCGGATCAGGCGACCGCTTGGCGCGGCCGGATGGTCTCGACCCGGGCCACGGCTTCGGACGCCCGCGCGGCGACGTCCTTGACCATGGTCTTCAGGTTCTCGAGGTCGCCTCGAAACCGGTCCGTGGGACCGGCGATGTTGAGGGCGGCGATGCACCGCCCCTCGCTGTCGAATACCGGCGCGGCCACGGCGGACAGGCCCACCGAGTACCAGTCGATCGACACCGACAACCCGTCCTTGCGGACGCGCTCGAGCTCGCGGGTCAGCGACGCGCGGGTGATCGGCGCCGCCGTCTTCGTGGTGAACTCGACGGTGGAGAGGTACCCGTCGCGCCAGGCCTTGTCAGCGTAGGCCAGCAGAAGCCGCCCGGAGGCGCTGGCATAGAGCGGGCGCGTCGTTCCAACGGGAATCTGGTAGCGCACCGGATGCGGACTGTCGACGATGTCGACGTAGGTCAGCACCTGGGCCTCGCGGTTCAGGACGCCGAGCAGCACGGTCTCGCCGGTGAGCTGCCCCAGCTCCTCCATGAAGGGCCGCACGATCTTCGGGAAATTCCAGGCCGACATCACCCCGGCCGCCAGCCGGAAGATCGACGGGCCGAGGCGATAGATGCCGGCGCTGTGGATCAGGTAGCCGTCGGCCACCAGCGGACGCAACAGGTTCAGCAGGCTGCTCTTGGGCGACTCGAGCGTCACGTTGAGATCGGCCAGCGACAGCCCGTCGGGCGACGTGGACAGCACGTTGAACAAGCCGAGCAGGCGCGTGAGTGAACGGGGGCCGGCCGCGTCCCTGTCCGCGGCAGCCGGCTCGGCTGCTGTTTTCTTCATGGGTGCCTGGCCAGCATTTTCAGAACGGAACCTGGAGCGACATCACGAACATCGTTCGCAAATTCTAACGACAGCTCACATCGTGTCAATCAATCGCCTTCGGAAGGGCTCAGCGTCCTGACGTTGCCGAGGTGCCCCTCGCGGAAGACACCCGACGCTTTCGCGGCGACGTCCTTGAGCGTCGCCTTCAGCGTATCGAGGTTGCGCTCGAACCGGTCCGACGGGCCGGCAATGGTGAGGGCCGCGACGCACTCGCCGCTGGCCCCGAAGACCGGCGCTGCGATGCCGGAGGCGCCCGCCACCGTGGGACTGATGGCGCTCGCCACGCCATCTTCGCGGACTTGGGCCAGCTGCCGGGCCAGCGAGACGCGGGTGAGACTTTCGCGCATCGGCAGCTTGAACTGCACGGAGGCGATGTACTGCTCGCGGAAGGCCTTGTCAGCGTAGGCCAGCACGACCCAGCCGGCCGGGCTGGCGTAAAGGGGCCGGATGGTGCCGACCGGAACCTGCAGCCGCACCGGGTGCGGACTGTTGATGATCTCGGTGAATGCCAGGACCTCCGTCTCGCGGTTCAGCACGCCCAGCAGCACCGTTTCTTCGGTGCGCCGGACCAGTTCTTCCATGAAGGGCCGGATCATCTTCGAGAAGTTCCAGGCCGACATGACCCCGGCAGCCATCGTGATCAGGGAATGGCCGATGCAGTACCGCCCGCCCACGTGGACCAGGTAGCCGTCCGCCACCAGCGGCCGCAGCAGGTTCAACAGGCTGCTCTTGGGCGTGCCGAGGCTGCCGCACAGCTCGGACAGCGTCATGCCCTGCGGCATCAGCGACAGCAGGTCGAACAGGCCCAGCACCCGCGTCAGCGAGCGCGGACCGCTGGCGTCCGTCTCCGGTGCCGCGTCGTCGACCTCTGCCTCCGGCGTCCTGGCGGTCGCCTTCTGGGTTTGCCTGGCCATGCCTGTCGTCCACTGAGTCTTTCCGGATGACGAGATCGTACAGGAGGCACATTCCGCCACGCCTGGCACCCGGGTGACCGGCCCCGGTCTTGACGCCGGTCCGAATGTCGTTCACCATTTCGCACTCTATTCACATATTGGACCGCGAACGCGACGCGGGGCGCCCTTGAGCTACGAGCTGAGCGAGGACCAGAAGGCGATCCAGGAGCTGATCCGCAGGGTGGCGCGCGAGAAGGTGGCCGCGCGCGCCGACGAGATCGACCGCAGCGCCGAGTACCCGCACGACATGTTCGAGCTGCTCAAGGGCCTGGGCCTGTTCGCCCTGCCCTTCCCCGCCGAGTACGGAGGCACGGGCAGCACGTTGTCGGCCTGCATCGCTGTCGAGGAGCTCGGCCGCGTCTGCTACAACACCGGCTATCTGCTCGTCGTGCAGTGGACACCGTTCGGCGCCATCTTCGCCGGGGGCACGGCGGCGCAGAAGCAGCGCCTGCTGCCGGGACTGGCCAGCGGCGACTTGCGCGGCGCGCTGTCGCTGACCGAGCCCCAGAGCGGCTCCGATGTCTCCGGCATCAAGACCATCGCCCGCCGCACCGCGAACGGCTACGTGCTCGACGGCGCCAAGATCTGGTGCACCAATGCCGACATCGCCGACTTCATCCTCGTCGCCGCCCGCACCCAGGGCGTGCAAGGCGAGCCGCTCGGCATCAACCTATTCATCGTCGACAAGGCCACGCCGGGCCTGACCATCGGCCGCAAGGAAGACAAGATGGGCGCGCGCGGCGTGCCGTCGTGTCCGCTGTTCCTCGACGGCGCTGCCATCGGCGCCGACAGCCGCCTGGGCCCCGAAGGCGAAACCGGGGCCGGCGGCTTCAAGGTGGCGATGGAGGCGCTCAATACCAGCCGGCCGATCGTCGCCGCGCGCGCCGTCGGCATCGCTCAGGGCGCGATCGACCACGCGGCGAAATACATCCAGGAGCGGCGCGCCTTCGGTCAAGCGATCAGCGACTTCCAGGGCGTGCGCTGGATGCTCGCCGACATGGTGATGCAGACAGAAGCGGCGCGCCAGCTCGTCTACCGAACCGCAGCGATGGTCGATGCCGGCGTCACCGGCAAGGCGCTGGCGCCGATGGCGGCGATGGCCAAGTGCTTCGCCTCCGACGTGGCGATGAAGGTCGCCACCGACGCCGTGCAGTTGTTCGGCGCCGCCGGCGTCTCGTCGGAATACCCGATCAACCGCTACTTCCGCGACGCCAAGGTGGTGCAGATCATCGAAGGCACGAACCAGATCCAGCGCAACATCATCGCCGGCAGCTTGCTGGGCAGGGTGTCGGGATGACGGGCCCACTGGCTGGACTGAAGATCGTCGAGTTGGCTGGCATCGGCCCGGGCCCGATGTGCGCGATGCTGCTCGCCGACCTCGGCGCCACGGTGATCCGGGTCGCCCGCAAGCATCCGGTGAAGCTCGGCATCGAGCGGCCGCTGAAGTACGACACGCTGCTGCGCAACCGCGGCACGGTCGCGCTGGACCTGAAGGATCCGGCGGCGGTCGAGACCGTGCTCGAGCTGGTCGAGCAGGCGGATGCACTGATCGAGGGCTTCCGCCCCGGCGTGACCGAGCGCCTGGGCCTCGGTCCCGAAGTCTGCCTGTCGCGCAACCCGCGCCTGGCCTACGGGCGCCTCACCGGCTGGGGCCAGCACGGCCCGCTCTCCCAGGTGGCGGGACACGACATCAACTACCTCGCGCTGACCGGCATCCTCGACGCCATCGGCCGCGAAGGCCAGCCGCCGACGATGCCGCTGAACCTCGTGGGCGACTACGCCGGCGGCTCGCTCTACATGACGGTCGGGCTGCTGGCCGCGGTCCTCGAGGCGCGTGCCTCCGGCCGCGGGCAGGTCGTCGACGCGGCGATCGTCGACGGGGCCGCGCACCTGGCCACCACCTTCTTCGGCATGGTCGCCGGCGGCATCTGGCGAGTCGGCCGCGGCACCAACGCGAGCGACGGCGGATCGCATTTCTACGATTGCTACGAATGCGCCGATGGCCGCTGGATCGCGGTCGGTCCGATCGAGGAGAAGTTCTTCCTCCAGTTGCTCGAGCGGCTCGCCATCGCCCCCGAGAGCCTCGGCCCGCAGCTGTCGCGCGACCACTGGAAGGCGGCCAAGGCGGTGTTGGCCGCGACATTCAGGACGCGCAGCCGCGACGAGTGGACCGAGCTTCTCGAACGCACCGACGCCTGCGCGACGCCGGTGCTCTCGTTCGCCGAAGCGCCGCATCATCCTCACCTGCGCGCGCGCGGCACCTTCGTCGAGATCGACGGCATCGTGCAGGCTGCGCCGGCGCCGCGCTTTTCGCGCAGCGTGCCCGCGATGCCGACACCCCCGCAGCCCGCGACACCGGAGAACACGGATCGCGCCTTGTCGGCCTGGTTCGCGCCGACGAAGATCGCCACGCTGCGGCGGGCCGGGCTGATCGACTGAGAAACCCACCATGGACCTTCGCCTCACCAACGACGAGATCGCGTTTCGCGACGAGGTGCGCGCCTTCTTCGCGCAGGCGCTGCCGCCCGACATCCGCCGCAAATGCGAGCTCGGGCAGCGCATCTCCAAGCAAGAGATGCTGCGCTGGGTGCGCATCCTCCACGACAAGGGCTGGGCCACGCCGTCGTGGCCGATCGAGTGGGGCGGCACGGGCTGGAACGCGGTCAAGCAGTACATCTTCAAGGAAGAGCTGGCGATGGCGCCGGCGCCGGAGCCGATCTCGTTCAACATGAACATGATCGGACCGACGCTGATCGCCTTCGGCAGCGAGGCGCAGAAGCGTCACTTCCTGCCGCGCATCGCGCGCATGGAACACTGGTTCTGCCAGGGGTTCTCCGAGCCCGGGGCCGGCTCCGACCTGGCGGCGCTGCGCACCAGTGCGGTCCGCGAAGGCGAGCACTATGTCGTCAACGGCCAGAAGCTCTGGACCTCGACCGCACACCATGCCGACTGGTGCTTTCTGCTCGTGCGCACCGACCCGGCAGCGAAGAAACAGCAGGGCATCACCTACCTGCTGATGGAAATGAACACGCCGGGCGTGACCATCCGCCCCATCGTCACGATCGACGGACACCACGAGACGAACGAGCTGTTTCTGGACAACGTCCGCATTCCGGTGGCGCACCGCGTCGGCGAGGAAAACCGCGGCTGGGACTACGCCAAGTACCTGCTCGGCCACGAGCGCAGCGGCATCGCCCGCGTCGGCGTGTCCAAGTTCCGCGTGCGCCGCGCCAAGCAGCTCGCTGCACAGGTGCTCTCGGAGGGCCGCCCGCTGATCGAGGACGAGCGCTTCCGGGAGCGGGTGGCCGCCATCGAGGTCGAGCTGAAGGCGCTGGAGATCACGCAGATGCGGCTCATCGCCGAGATCGGACGGCGCGACGACGGCAAGCCCGACCCGAAGTCGTCGATCCTGAAAATGAAGGGCTCGCAGCTGCAGCAGGCCACGGCCGAGCTGCTGCTCGAAGTCGCCGGCTCCGCGGCGATGGAGTTCGACCCGGAGTTCGTGGCCGGTGCGCGCGGCGAGGCCGGTGAAACGGACTGGGCGCTGACCATCGCGCCCAATCACTATTGGGCGCGTCATGTGTCCATCGTGGGCGGATCGAACGAGATCCAGCGCAACATCCTCGCCAAGACCGTGCTCGGCCTATAGACATGGACTTCGACCTCACTGACGAACAACGCATGCTGCAAGACGGCGTGCAGCGCCTGCTGGCCGAGCGCTGCAGCTTCGAGCAGCGCCTCGCCCACCGGGCCGAGCCCCACGGCTACAGCCGGGCGCTGTGGTCACGGTACGCGGAGATGGGCCTGCTCGGCCTCCCGTTCGCCGAAGCCGACGGCGGCCTGGGCGGCGGAGCCGTCGACACCCTGCTCGTGATGCAGGCGCTGGGGCGCGCGCTCGCGCTCGAGCCCTATCTCGCCACCGTCGTTCTGAGCGGCGGCTTGCTGAGAGAAGCCGGCTCTGCAAAGCAGCGCGCCGCACTGGTGCCCGCGATCGCCAGCGGTGAGCTGACCCTTGCGTTCGCGCACGCCGAGGCCGGCTCGCGTCATGACCTCGCCGAGGTCGCGACGACAGCCCGCTGCGAAGCAAGCGGCATCGTGCTGGACGGCGAGAAGCGCTACGTGCTCGCCGGCGACAGCGCGGACCGACTGATCGTCTCGGCGCGCAGTGCAGGCGCGCGCCGAGACCGCGACGGCATTTCGCTGTTCCTGGTCGACGCGAAAGCCGACGGCGTCACCCGCCGCGGATACCGCACGCAGGACCACGCGCGCGCGGCCGACATCCGCTTCGACCGTGTGCGCATCGGTCCGCACCAGGTGCTGGGTGCGCCCGGTGCCGCGCTGCCGGCCATCGAGCGCGCCGTCGATGCGGCCACCGCGGCGTTGTGCGCCGAGGCAGTCGGCGTGATGGAGCGGCTGCACGAGATCACCGTCGAGTACCTCAAGCTGCGCAAGCAGTTCGGCGTCGCGATCGGCAGCTTCCAGGCGCTGCAGCACCGCGCGGTCGACATGCTGGTGGAGATCGAGCAGGCGCGCAGCATGGCGCTTTACGCGACGATGCGGTGCGCCGACCGCGACGCCGGCGAGCGCGAGCGCGCCGTGTCGGCGGCCAAGGTGCAGGTGGGCCGCAGCGCCCGCTTCGTCGGGCAGGAGGCGATCCAGCTGCACGGCGGCATCGGCATGACGGAGGAATGCCAGGCGGGTCATTACTTCCGCCGGCTGACGATGACCGAGATTCAGCTGGGCGACACGGCGCATCACCTGCGGCGGCTGGCGCGATCGGGAGGATTGATCGACGCGTAGGTTGGCGTGAGCGCAGCTCACCGCCAACCTGCGGGTGCTCAGGCCGCGACGCGCCCCACCACGCCCGATGCCCGCGCCGCCAGCTCCTTCACCACCACCTTCAAGTGATCGAGCTCGTCGCGAAATCGATCCGACGGCCCGGCGATGTTCAGCGACGCGATGCAGCGCCCCTCCCCATCGAACACCGGCGCGGCCACCGCACCCAGGCCGACCATGTAGGAGTCGATCGACACCGAGACGCCTTCGCCGCGGATTCGTTCCAGCTCCCGGCTGAGGGCGGCACGCGTCACCGGCGTCGCGGTGCGGGTCCTGAACTGCACAGTGGACAGATAGCTGTCGCGCCAGGGCTTGTCGGCATACGCCAGCAGCAGACGACCGGCAGAGCTGGCGTAGAGCGGCCGCGTGGTGCCCACTGGAATCTGGTAGCGCACGGGATGCGGGCTGTCGATGATCTCGACGTAGGTCATCACCTCGGCCTCGCGGTTCAGCACGCCGAGCAGCACCGACTCTCCTGTGCGCTCGCACAGCTCTTCCATGAAGGGCCGGATCAGCTTCGGGAAGTTCCAGGCCGACATCACGCCGGCCGCGAGCCGGAAGATCGCCGGTCCGAGGCGATAGATGCCGACGTCGTGGATCAGGTAGTCCTCGGCGACCAGGGGGCGCAGAAGGTTCAGCAGGCTGCTCTTGGGCGATTCGAGCGACACGTTCAGCTCGGCGAGCGACAGCCCGTCCGGCGACAGGGACAGCACGTCGAACAGACCCAGCAGCCGCGTCAGCGACCGCGGTCCGGTGACGTCGGCACTGTCGTGCGGGTTGTGCGTCATGTGCCGCCCTGTACCGACGAGGTCAGCTCGGGCACGGCCTGGAACAGGTCGGCCACGAGGCCGTAGTCGGCCACGCTGAATATCGGCGCCTCGGGATCCTTGTTGATCGCGACGATCAGCTTGCTGTCCTTCATGCCGGCCAGGTGCTGAATTGCGCCGGAGATGCCCACCGCGATGTACAGCTCGGGCGCGACGATCTTGCCGGTCTGTCCGACCTGGCAGTCGTTCGGCGCATAGCCCGCGTCGACAGCCGCCCGCGAGGCGCCCACTGCCGCACCGAGCTTGTCCGCCAGCGCGTCGAGCAGGCGAAAGCTCTCGCTGCTGCCCATGCCGCGGCCGCCGGACACGATGACGCGGGCGGCGGTCAGCTCGGGCCGTTCCGAGACGGTGAGCTGCTGGCCGACCAAACGCGAGCTCTTGTTCGGCGGGCCGGCGGGGATGGGCTGCACGGTCGCCGGGCCACCGCCGCCCGCCGCCGCTTCGAACGCGGTGCCGCGCACGGTGATCACCTTGATCGCATCGAGCGCCTTCACCGTCGCCAGCGCGTTGCCGGCGTAGATCGGCCGGACGAAAGTGTCGGGCGCGAGGACCGCGGTGATGTCCGACACCTGCGCCACGTCGAGCAGCGCAGCGACACGCGGCATCACGTTCTTGCCGGCCGACGTGGCGCCCGCGAGCACGTGGGTGTAGTCGCGCGCGAGGCCGGCGACGAGGTCGGCCAGGCTTTCGGCGAGCGGATGCGCGTAGGCCGCATCGTCGGCCAGCAGCACCTTGGCCACGCCCGCGATCGCGGCGCCCTGCTGCGCGGCGGCGGCGCAGCCGTGGCCGGCGACGAGCAGGTGCACATCGCCGCCGATGCGACTCGCGGCGCTGATGGCGGCGCGCGTCGCTCCGTTGATGTCGGTGTGGTCGTGTTCCGCAACGACGAGCATGGTCATCGGATCACCTTCGCTTCGGTCTTCAGCTTGGCGACCAGCGTCGCCACATCGGGCAGCCTGATGCCGCCGGCGCGCACCGGCGGCTCGCTCACCTTCAGCACCTGCGTGCGCGGCGCGAGGTTCACCCCGAGCGTCGCCGCGGCGATCGTCTCGAGCGGCTTCTTCTTCGCCTTCATGATGTTGGGCAGCGTCGCGTAGCGCGGCGTGTTCAGCCGCAGGTCCACGGTGACCACCGCGGGCAGCGCCAGTGCAATGGTCTCCAGGCCGCCGTCGACCTCGCGCGTCACCTCGATCCCGGCGTCGGCCACCGCGAGCTTCGATGCGCAGGTCGCCTGCGGCCAGCGCAGCAAAGCCGCGAGCATCTGGCCGGTCTGGCCGGCATCGCCGTCGATCGCCTGCTTGCCGAGGAGCACGAGCCGCGGCTGCTCCTTGTCGACCAGCGCCTTCAACAGCTTGGCGACGTGCAACGGCTCGAGCTCGGCGGTCGACTCGACGAGCACTGCGCGATCGGCGCCCAGCGCCATCGCCGTGCGCAGCGTCTCCTGGCACGCGGCCGGGCCGATGCTGAGTGCGACGACTTCGGTGAGGACGCCGGCTTCCTTCAGCCGCACGGCTTCCTCGACCGCGATCTCGTCGAAAGGATTCATCGACATCTTCACGCCGGCGAGCTCGACCCCGCTGCCGTCGGACTTCACGCGCGGCTTGACGTTGAAGTCGATCACCCGCTTGACTGCGACGATTGCTTTCATACGGGATCCCACGGCGTGAGCTTCATCGAAGGCACGTTCTCGAAGAAGCTCGCCTCGAAGGCCGGCATCGCCTGTTCCGCGATCGCCTCGGGAGTCCAGCCCTCGCTGCGCTGCAGCGAGCGGATCATGCGGATCTGGCTGAAGAAGTAGATCTCGTTGGCCCGCACGCCGAAGATCTGGCCCGACACATGGGCTGCGGCGTCACTCGCGAGGTAGACGGCAAGCGGCGCGATCTTGCGCGCTTCCATCTTCTTCATCTTCTCGACGCGGGCCTGCTGCTCCGCCGTCTCGGTCGGGATGGAGGCCGTCATCGCGGTCCACGCCCACGGCGCGATGCAGTTGCTGCGCACCTTGAAGCGCGCCATGTCCAGCGCGATCGACTTGGACAGGCCGACGACGCCCATCTTCGCCGCCGCGTAGTTCGCCTGGCCGAGGTTGCCGATCAGGCCCGAGGTCGACGTCATGTGAATGTAGCTGCCGCTTTCCTGGCTCTTGAAGTGCGGCGCCGCGGCGCGCGTCATGTAGAAAGAGCCGTTGAGGTGCACGTCGACGACGGCCTGCCACTCCTCGCGGCTCATGTTGAACACGAAGCGGTCGCGCACGATGCCGGCGTTGTTGACGACGCAGTCGATGCGCCCGAAGCTGTCGAGCGCGGCCTGAACGATCTTGTGCGCCGAGTCCCACTCCGCGACGCTTTCGACCGCGGCCACCGCCTGCCCGCCCTCGGCGCGGATCTCGTCGACCACCGATTCCGCCATCGGCTTGCCGTTCGCGTCGCGCGCCAGGTCGTTGACGACCACCTTGGCGCCGGCGGCCGCGAAGCCCTTGGCGAAGTCGCGTCCGATGCCGGCGCCCGCGCCGGTGACGACGACGACCTTTTCCTGAACCATCCCCATGGAGTTCTCCGTGTTCAATCCCCGTTGAAATCAGGCGTTCGCCGCCCGCGGAACGCCGCGACCGCCTCGGCGTGATCGCGGGTGCGGTTGGACAGCACCTCGTAGGCCATGCCGGCATCGAGCATCGACGCGGCGAGCTGCTTGAGGCCCACGTTGATCGTCGCCTTCGTCCACTGCACGGCGCGGCGCGCGCCGCCGGCCAGCCGCTGCGCGAACGCATCGACCGCGGCGTCGAGCTCGTCGGCCGGGTGCGCGAAGTTGATGAGCCCGATGCGCGCCGCTTCCTCGCCGGTGATCGCGTCGCCGGTCAGCAGGTACTGCTTGGCGCGTGCGTAGCCGATGAGCTGCGGCCAGATCACTGCGCCGCCGTCGCCGGCGACGAAGCCGACCTTGACGTGTGGGTCGGCGATCTTCGCGTGGTTGGCCGCGAAGACGATGTCCGAGAACAGCGCCAGCGTCGCACCCAGGCCCATCGCCGCGCCGTTGACCTTGGCGACGATCGGCTGCGGCACGTCGAGAAAGCTCGCGATGAGCCGCTTGGCCCCGACCAGGTCGGGATACATGCGCGCCGGATCGTCGATCAGCGCCTGCATCGTTTCAATGTCGCCGCCCGCGCTGAAGGCCTTGCCGACGCCGCTCAGCACGACGACATGGGTCGAGTCGTCGCGCGGCAGCTCGTGCAGCAGCCGCTCGAACTCGTCGTGCATCGCGGCGTCGAAGGCGTTCAGCGCGTCTGGCCGGTTGAAGCTCGCATGCAGCACGCGGCCGTCGCGGCGCAGGGCGAGGCTTTGGTAGGCGTCGAGGTTTATCGTCATCCCCGGTTCGCTTCCACGAAACGACTCAAGTGCCATTCGCTGTCGCCATAGAGCTTCTCGAGCACAAGCAGCCGCTTGTAGTAGTGCCCGATCGGGTACTCTTCGGTCATGCCGATGCCCCCGTGTAGTTGGATGCCCTGCCCGCCGACGAAGCGGCCGGCGGAGCCGAGCATCACCTTCGTGGCCGACACCGCCCTGCGCCGGTCCGCCGGTGCCGCGTCGAGGTGGGCAATGCCGCGATAGAGGATCGATCGCGTCTCCTGCACCTCGACGAACATCTCCGACATGCGGTGCTGCAGCGCCTGGAAGCGGCCGATCGGCTGCCCGAACTGCTCGCGCGTCTTGAGGTAGTCGGCGGTGATCTCGAGCACGGCCTCCATGCAGCCCAGCGCCTCGGCCACCTGCGCGAGCGCAGCGCGGTCCAGCGCCTCCTCAAGCAGCGCGAGTCCCGAGCCCGGCGCGCTGAGCCGCGCCTCGGCCGGAACGAAGACGGAGCGCAGCTCGACGTCGCCGCCGTGCGTGCCGTCGATCAGCGGATAGGGATGCAGCGTCACTGCCTCGCGCGGCACCAGGAACAGCGCGGGTTCGCCGGCGTCGACGGCGGCGCTGACGATGAAGGCGCCGGCCGAACCGGCCGCCGGGACCATCAGCTTCACGCCATCGAGCACGAAGCCGCTGCCTTCGGCCCGCGCGCAGGTTGACTGCGCATCGATCTCGAAGCGACTCTGCGGGTCGGCATGCGCGAGCGCGATCTGCACCCTGCCCTCCGCGAGCTGCTGCAGCAGCTCCGCACGCCGTGCGGCGAAGGCCTTCGCATCGGCACGCTCGACCAGGCGGGTGGCCAGCACGGCGCAGCCTACATAGGGCTCGAGCACGAGGCCGCGGCCGAGCTCTTCGGCGATGATCGCCGTCTCGACGAAGCCGCAGCCGAGCCCGCCGTCGGCCTCGGGCACGGCGAGCGCCAGCCAGCCCATTTCGGCATACGCGGCCCAATGTGCTTGGGGCGCCCGGCGGTGCTCGAAGCCGCCCTTCTCGCGAACGTAGCGATTCGCGGCATCGCGCAGCATCTGCTGCTCGTCGCTGAGGTTGAAATCCAAGTCAGTTCTCCATGGGGTCCAGGCGGCACCGCCGGCGCATCAACCGACGCAGCCAAGCGGCCGCCGCGGATACGGCTTCGGCGGTCCGCGGGCGGTGCCCCCTCGAAGGGGAGGCGCCGAAAACGCTTCGGAGGTGGCTCATTTCATAGCCCGAACGCCAGCTTGGCGATGATGTTCTTCTGGATCTCCTGCGAGCCGCCGTAGATCGTGGAAGCGCGCGCGATCAGTGCCTGCGCCGTGCGTCCGGGCACGCAGGCCGGCCAGCGCGGCGCTTCGGCCGCGGCGATGTGCTCGCCCTCGTCGTGACCCCACTGACGCAGCGCGTGCAGGCCCATGGCTTCGAGCTGCAGCTCCGTGACGCGCTGCTGCAGCGCCGAGCCGCGCAGCTTCAACGCGGAGACCACGGCGTCGAGGTTGTGCCGGCTCTTCTCCTGCAACAGGATGCGCAGCACCGAGTACTCCAGGCCCAGCACGTCGACCTCCACGCGGGCCAGCTTGCGCGCGAATTCGGGCGTGTCGATCAGTCGCGTCCCGCGCACCGTGCGGTCACGCGCGATCTCGCGCGCCTTCTCGAGCTCGCGCTTGTTGAAGTACAGAAAGGCGCTCGCGGTGCGCTCCTTCTCGAGCAGGTACTTCGCGTAGGTCCAGCCCATGCCGGGCTCGCCGACGATGTTTTCGCGCGGCACGCGCACGTTCTCGAGGAACACCTCGTTGAGCCCGTGCCCGCCCTCGATCGAGACGATGGGGCGGATCGTGAGGCCCGGCGAGTCCATGCGGATCAGCAGGAAGGAGATGCCGCGCTGCGGCTTCGCCGCGGGGTCGGTGCGGACCAGGAAGAAGCCCCACTCGGCCATCATCGCGTCGCTGGTCCAGATCTTCTGGCCGTTGACCACCCATTCGTCGCCTTGGAGCACGGCGTGCGTACGCAGGTGGGCAAGGTCGGAGCCGGCGTTGGGCTCCGAGAAGCCCTGGGCCCAGAACTCGTCACCGGAGATCATCGGCGGCAGGAAGCGGCGCTTCTGCGCCTCGGAGCCGAACGCGATCAGGACCGGTCCGCACATGTACAGGCTCTGCCAGCTCCCGTCGAGGCCGTCGGCGTTGTAGAGCTCCTCCATGAACAGGTGCTTGCGCAATGGACTCCAGCCGGTGCCGCCCCACTCCACCGGCCAGTGCGGCGCGCCCCAGCCTCTCGCATGCATCAGCTTCTGGAAGCCGCGCACGTCGTCGCGGTTCGGCGGATGGCCGCCGATGTAGAAGCGCCGCGCCATGTCGCGCGGCAGGTGCTCGCGGAAGAACGCCCGCACCTCGCGGCGGAAGGCTTCATCTTCGGGAGAGAACTCGAAGCGCATGGGATGGCTTGATTTCGTGAACGGTGTTCGCATTTTCTAACGTAGTTCAAGAATCTGTCAATGCAAGGACAGATCCCTGGCATATCGGGAAATCCAGCATGCCGCCTCGATCATATTTCAGAACACCGTTCGTGTATGCTAACGCATGATGGCACGATGGAGCATCGAATGGAAGACATCCTGAGCGAGCGCAGCGCCGACGGCGTGCTCACGCTGACGCTGAACCGCCCCGATGCGCTGAATGCCTTCACCTTCGCGATGTACGACGAGCTGATCGGCCTGCTCGAAGGCCTGCGCCACGACGCGCAGACCCGAGTCGTGATCCTCACCGGCGCCGGTCGCGGCTTCTGCGCGGGGCACGACCTGCGCGGCCCGTCGCCGGCGCCCTGGGTCGCTCCGAAGCTCGGCAAGCCCTACGCCAGCAAGCACTCGATCACCCGCATCGCGCAGATCCCGCTGCTGATGCGCGCGATTCCGCAGCCGGTAATCGCGGCGGTGAACGGCGCCGCCGCCGGCATCGGCTTCGCGTTCGCATTGGCCGCCGACCTGTGCCTCGTCGGGCGCGCCGGCAAGTTCGTCAACTCGATTCACAACGCCGGCACCGGCCACGAGCTCGGCATGAGCTGGATGCTGCCGCGCGCGGTCGGCACGCAGCGCGCTGCCGAGATCCTGCTGACCGCGCGGCCGGTCCTCGCCGACGAGGCCGAGCGCATCGGCCTCGCGCTGCGCGTGGTCGACGACGACCAGCTGCTCGCCGAGGCGCGCGCGCTCGCCTCGTCCATCCTCGCGAACGTGCCGCTGGGTGTCTGGCTCACCAAGCAGTCGCTGTGGCTGAACCAGGGCGTCGCCAGCCTGGAGGCGGCGTGCGAGATCGAAGCGCGCGGCGTGTTCATGGCCCAGGCCACCGAAGACGCCGCCGAGAAACGCAAGGCCTGGCTCGAAAAGCGCGAGCCGCAGTTCCGCAATGCATGACACCGAGGAATGACCGCATGACCAAGATCGACTTCAGCGGGCGCGTCGCGCTCGTCACCGGCGCGGGCGGCGGCCTCGGCCGCGAATACTGCCTGGCGCTGGCCGCACGCGGCGCCGCCGTCGTCGTCAACGACCTGGGCGGCAGCACGGCCGGAGAAGGCGCCTCGACGGACTACGCCGACCGCGTGGTCGACGAGATCCGCGCCGCCGGCGGCAAGGCGGTGGCCAACTACGACAGCGTCGCCACCGAGGCCGGCGGCGCGGGGATGGTGCGTGCGGCCATCGAGGCGTTCGACCGCATCGACATCGTCGTGAACAACGCCGGCAACCAGCGCAACCGCCGCTTCGGCGAGTTCAGCGAGGCCGACATCGATGCGGTGCTCGCGGTCCATCTGAAGGGCGCCTTCTTCGTCACGCAGCCGGCCTACACGCTGATGTGCCGCCAGGGCTACGGCCGCATCGTGCTGGTCGGCTCGCAGTCGGGCATCTTCGGCAACCCGATCCGCGCCAACTACGGCGCAGCCAAGACCGCGATGATGGGCCTGATGAATGTGATCGCGCAGGAGGCGCCGACTGACGTGCTCGTCAACTGCCTGTTTCCCAACGCGGTCGGCGGCCGCCTCGGCGGCAAGCCCGGCGATGTGCGGCCCGACGCGGAGTTCCTCGCGGCGGCCGGTGCCAAGGTGCCGCACTACATCGACGGCATGCAGCCGTCGTTCGTCGCGGCGATGCTTTGCTACCTCGCGAGCGACCGCTGCACGAGCTCGCAGAACATGTACTCGGTGCTCGGCGGCAAGTACTCGCGCATCTTCGCGGGGCTCACCGAGGGCTGGTTCCGCCCGGGCAAGGTCCCGCCAACGCCCGAGGACATCGTCGCGCATCTCGCGCAGATCGACGACCTCAGCCGCTACGACGTGCCGCGCAGCGGGCTCGACGAGATGGACACGGTGATCGCGGCGAAGCGGCGGACAGCGCAAGAGTGACCGACGATTCCCGGGTTGCACCCGGGCTACGAAGACTCGGCGGTTTGCAGCCCGGGTGCAACCCGGGGTCCGCGGGTCACCTCGGCCGCGTCACGCAGCAGGAAATGCGACAGCGCCGGGATCAGCACCAGCGCCCCCAGCATGTTCCACAGGAACATGAATGTCAGCAGGATGCCCATGTCCGCCTGGAACTTGATCGGCGACCACGCCCAGGTGACGACGCCGGCGGCCATCGTCGCACCCACCAGCGCGACCACCTTGCCGGTGAACTGCAGTGATCGCGTGTAGGCCTCGCGCAGGCTGCCGCCACGTCGCTGGATCGCGAGCTGGATCGACAGCAGGTACAGCGCGTAGTCCACGCCGACGCCCACCCCCAGCGCAATGACCGGCAGCGTCGCCACCTTCACGCCGATGCCCATCACGACCATGATGGCCTCGCACAGGATCGACGTGATCGCCAGCGGCACCAGCGCGACCAGCACCGCGCGCCAAGAGCGGAAGGTGACGAAGCACAACAGGACGACCGCACAGTACAGGACCGCGTGCATGATGTAGAACGACGAGTGCACGACGATGTTCGTCACCGCCTCGATGCCGGCGCTGCCGGCCGCGGGCAGGAACCGCGCGTCGGCGCGGTCGTGCGTGGCAGCGAATGCTTCGGTCGCCTTGAGCACGCGGTCCAGCGTGTCGGCGCGGTGGTCGCTCAGGTAGGCCACGACCGGGAACACCGAGCAGTTCGGGTTCATCGCGTCGGGGTTGTCCTGGATCACGCGGTTGGCCGCAGGACCCAGGATCTGCGGGTCGCGCGCCAGGGTGTTCCACTTGAAGTAGCCCTCGCTGAACGAGGCCACGGCGCGCCGCGTCTGCTCGGCGAAGGAGGTTACCGCCTTGACGCCGTCCACGTGCTCGAGCTCCCAGCCCAGCCGGTCGGCATCGACGAGGCCGGCGTAGCGGTCGCAGGCACTCTTCGGCGTCTTGACGATCACGGCGAACTGATCACTCGACAGCCCGTAGTGCCGCGTGACATAGGCGTTGTCGAGGTTGTAGCGCGAGTCGCGGCGCAGCTCCGGCGCCCCCTCGTCGAGATCGCCGATCTTCAGACCCGTGCGCAGGCTGAGCGCGCCGACGCTCAGGATCGCGGCGCAGGCGATGGCCACCACGGCCCAGCGGCGTTCGGTCAACAGCTCGAGCGCCGACCAGACGCGGCCCATCGCCGTGCGACCGGCATGCTCGTCGGCGTCGACCTTCAGCGAGCGCTGGGCGGCCCTCGGACTCACGCCGGTGTACGACAACAGCACCGGAATCAGCACCAGCTTCGTGAAGATCAGTCCGGTGACGCCGATGCTCGTCATCACCGCCAGGTCGCGGATCACCGGGATGTCGATGACGATCAGAACCATGAAGCCGACCACGTTGGTCAGGAGCGCGGTCAGGCCGGCCAGGAACAGGCGCCGGAAGGTGTAGCGCGCGGCGACGTACTTGTGCGTGCCGCGGCCGACGTCCTGCATGATGCCGTTCATCTTCTGCGCGCCGTGAGACAGGCCGATCGCGAACAGCAGGAAGGGCACGAGGATCGAATACGGATCGAGCTCGTAGCCGAGCAGCTGCATCAACCCCATCAGCCACATCACGCCGAGCACCGCGGTGACCACCAGCACGACGGTGCTGCGGATGCAGCGCGTGTAGAGAAACACGAACAGCGCCGCGATGGCCACCGAGATCGCGAAGTACGAGATCACGGTGGTCAGGCCCTCGATCAGGTCGCCGGCCAGCTTGCCGAAGCCGACGATGTAGACGCGGGACTTGCCGTCGGCCCGCGCCCGTACCTTCTCCTCGAGATCGCGCGACAAGGCGAGGTAGTCGAGCGGCTTGCCGCTGTCGGGGTAGCGGTCGAGCAGCGGCACCTGGATCATCGACGAGCGCTGGTCGTCGGCGATGATGCGCGCCGCCGCGCTGGAGCGGGCGATGTTGGCCTTGAGCTCCTCCAGCTTGGCGGGCGTTCCGTCGAAGCGGTCGGGCATCACCGGCCCGCCGCGCATGCCTTCCTCGGTGACTTCCCCCCAGCGCAGCAGCGGCGTCCACAGCGACTTGAGCCAGGGCCTGTCGACGCCCGGCATGGCATACAGCGTGTCGTTGATCTGCGCCAGCAGCTTCAGGTGGTCGGGGTCGTAGATGTCGCCTCGAGTGTTCTCGACGACGACGCGGATCTGGTTGCCGAGGCCGCGCAGCTCGCTCTTGTTGTCGAGGTAGTTGCGGATGTAGGGGTGCGAGCTCGGGATCATCCGCTCGAAGTTGGCGTTGACCGTGAGCTGCGTCGACTTCCAGCCCAGGAACAGCGAGACGAGCGCGAAGGCGAGCAGGAGGGCCAGCCGGTGGTTGAAGATCAGGCGCTCGAGGACGTTGCCCGAGCGCGCGTCGAATGCCTCCCGGCTCGTCACGATCTCGAAGGCGTCGTTGGTCATCTTCATCGGAAATCACCTCGGCCGGGCGGAAGCGCTACGCGGCGCACGCCGCGCGGGCCGGCGACGAGCAGCCAGCCGGGTTCGACGGCGGCCGCGGCGAACGCGCCCGGCAGCGGGGCGTCGGTCCGCAGCGGCACGAAGCTGTCGCCCTGGTCGCCGCTCAGCAGCAGTTGCCCCTGCGCACCGAGCAGCACCAGGCGGCCGTCGGGCAGGAACAGGCCGCCATTGATGGCCGCAGGCACGCCGGTGGCGAGGGGCTTCCAGGTCGCGCCCGCATCGAGACTGCGCCAAGCCGACCCGCGCAGCCCGCCGGCAACGACGGCGTGCTTCGCCGCGGCCATGCCGAACCACGTGCCCGGATAGGCTGTCTTGACACGCTGGAAGCGCCGCGATGGAGCGTCGAGCCTCAGCACCAGGCCCAGCTCCCCGACGATGAGCACATCGTCGCCGGCGGCGCCGATCGCGTGCAGCGAGTAGCCCTCGGGGTTCTCGGTGCGGTCGAGCCACGGTTCCCACGTCGCGCCGCCGTCGGCCGTGTACAGGATCAGGTTGAACTGCCCGGCGATCCAGCCTTCGCGCTCGCTGCGAAAGTGCACCGTCATCAGCGGCCGGTCGGGCCCGTCGGCCGCAAGCTTGCGAGCTTCCTCGAGCGCCTTGGAAAGCCCGCTCTCGCCCTGCGCGACCTTGCGCTCGTACCAGGCGACCATCGCTGCGCCGAGCGTGCGCCCGTCGAGCACGCGCTTCCAGCTCACGCCGCCGTCCACGCTGTGCAGCACGACCCCGTCATGCCCCACCGCCCAGCCCTGCCGCGCCGACGGGAAATGCACGGCCAGCAGGTCGGTGCTGACCGGGCTCGGCTGCTGCACCCAGGTCTTGCCGCGATCCGACGAGCGCAGGATGTGCCCGCGCGGGCCGACGCCCACGACATGGTCGTCGTCGACGCGTGCCAGCGCATGAACCGGCGCGCCGGCGGCCCGCGGCGACAGCCGCGCCGGCGCATCGAGCGGATCGACGAAGGCGCCCTCGGCCCCGCGCGCTGCCGGCCAGGCCAGCAACGACGACAGGGCGAGCAGGAGCAGCGGGCGCACGCTCAGCGCTGGGTTCGCCGCGCCAGGCCGTCGGGGCTATAGAAGGCGTCGGCGTCCACCGTGTCGGTCGCGATGAACAGGCCCTTGTAGCTGCCCAGGATCGACGAGTTGTAGTAGGCGCCGGTGCCGAAATCGAAGTAGAACGTCCCGCCGTGGATGACCGCCTGCTTGTCGTAGGCCCAGGCACACGGATTGAAGGTGCCGCGCGAGAGCTTGCCGTTGGCATCCCAGGCGTCGACCACCACCGCGTCGGGGTTGTCCTCGTCGAAGTAGAAGCGCCGCTTGGCCACCACATGCCGCGCGCCGGGCTTGAGCGTGGCCTCGACCACCGTCACGCGGTGCAGTTCCCAGCGCATCACGTCCGGATTGGGCGCGCCGCGGGTCATCACGTCTTCCGCCTTGCCCGCGAGGTACTTGTAGGCGTTGTACGGAATGATCATCTCCTTCGTGCCGACGAGCTTCCAGTCGAAGCGGTCGAGCTTGCCGGAGAAGGCGTAGATCTCGTCGTACAGCATCGCGCCGGCCGCGGTGGCCACCGGGAAATCGTACGCCGCGTCCGGAGACAGCCGCACGCGGCGCTGGCCCGGCGTGTAGCCCCAGGTCTTGTCCGGCGTGGCCACCGGGTTGATGTACTTGCGCTGGAGATTGCCTTCACCGGTGATCCGCGCCGGTGCGGTGTAGGTGTTGTTGTTCATGAAGTACTGGCCGCCCTTGGCATAGAACTGCTCGGCGGTCAGCGTCGCGTTGAAGTAGTCGTTCTGGTTGCGGTTGTTGACCTCGGCGGTCATCACCTTGTTGCCGCTGGCGTCGACGTACCAGCCCTGGCCGTAGGTCCACGACGACGCGCCCTTGTTCACGAGGATCAGGTTCCACATCGCCTCGTGGCCGTTCTTCGGCACCGGGAACGGCGTGCCGCCGAAGCAGCCGGTCACGGCCTCGCCGTTCTCGATGGTCTTGCAGCGGCCGGCGGCATTGAGCTTCGTGTTCTCGATGAAGAACTGCGAGTAGTTCACCGGCCGCCGCGAGGGATACACGTCGACGCGGAAGCCGTGGTTGCGCTTGAGGAGCTCCTTCGTCGCTTCGCTGAGCTTGTCGGCGTACTGCTCCATGTTCTTCGCGGTGATCGAGTACAGCGGCTTGTCGGCCGCGTAGGGATCGGCCCAGAAGCCCGAATCCTTCTTGAATCCCGCCGGACTGGCCGAGGCCGGCAACCCGCCTTCCCAGGCCGGGATCGTGCCGTCCTTGTTGCCGGCCTTCAGTGCGCCCCACGGCAGACGCTCGCCCTCCTGGGCGACTGCGTTCTGGACCATGCCGGCGGCGAACAGGGCGGCAACTGCGATGTGATGAAGCTTCATGGCGATGTCCTCGAGAGTTCAGAACGCGGTCTGGTACGTGAAACTCAGGTAGTTGCGGTCGCGGAAATTGGCGAGCCCCGACGCGTTGAACAAGGCGGCTCCACCGTGGCCGTTGACGGCGCCGGCGCCGTTGTCCAATTCTCCCGTCTTCCCTCCACGTGCGGTATAGCTCAGGTCGAACTGGTGTTTGTACTGACCCACGAGCCATTCCACCCGCACGCCAGGCCGGAACAGCCACGATCCCTCCGGCGTGATGCCTGCGCCCACGGCCGCCGCGTTCCCTTTCAGGCCGTAGGTCAGGAAGACCGGCACCGACAGGTCGACGCTCGGGAATAGCTGCTGCCAGGTGGCCGTGAAGTTGGCGCCGATACTGGCGGCGTGGCGGGTCGAGCAGCCGCGCAGCACGAGCTCGTCGACGCAGGCCGTATTGCCGCCCTCGCCGTTGTAGAGGCTCGCGCCGCTCGTGATCTTCTGCAGCCGCATCGCATCGAACTGCAGCGCGATGGAGCCCGAGTCGAAGAGCGCGTTCTTGTTCAGCGTCACCACGGAGCTGGCCAGGAAATGAATGGTGTTGCCGCGCGGACCCTCCATGCCGGGATCGTCGACGAGCCCGGTCCCCGTGCCGAAGGCGAAGCCGCTGCGCACGTTGAGCGGCATCTTCCGGCGGTAGTTCAGCTCGAAGCCGGTGCTCAGGCCGAAGGCGCCGGTGTTGTAGGTCAGCCCGACCAGCTCGATGCCCTTGGCGTAGACGGCGCGACCGCTGCGCGCAGCGCCATCGATGCGGACCTGGTTCTGCCAGGTCGGCGTCTTGTCGTCGAACTTGCGCACCCACAGCCCCAAGGAGTCGCCGTCCAGCTTCGCCGGGCTCCATTTCACGCCCAGCGCGACGTCTCCCTTGTCGCCCAGGAACGGCGCGACGCGCGGCACCGCGGGGTTGGAGATGAACGGCGGGCCTTCGAGCGCCGTGTCGCCAACCGACCAGAAGGTGCCGCCTTCGGAGATGCGCGACGAGCGGAACTCGGCCGTGTACTGCCCCATGACCGAGAACTCGTTGTTGAGCTGCCAGGTTGCCGCGAGCTGTCCGATCGGCAGCGCCGTCTCCTTGGCCGACGAGCCCGGGCTCAGGTCCGACTTGCGACCGTCGTTGGGCGCCATCGAGTAGGTGAAGCTGCCGCCGTTGCTGAACAGGAACTCGCCGGGCAGCCAGGCGAAGCGGCCCACCTTCACGTTCATCGACGTGCTGCCCAGCCGCACGTTCCCCCACGCAAAGGCATCGAGGAATTCGCCCGAGGGCCCCTTGTAGTGGCGGTCGATGTACGGCGTGAAGTCGTTGTTCGGGTAGTTCGGTGCGGCGGCGAAGCGGGGGTCGCTGCGGCTCTTGTCCGGGAAGTTCGTGTCACCCCAGGCCGCGGCGCTGACCCGCAGGCCCACGTCCTTGCGCCAGGTCAGGTCGAACTCGCTGTACAGGTCGATGCGCGACAGCACCTGGTCGTTCTTGTCGAACAGCCAGTTGCCCTCGTCGACGGCCGGCGAACCCACCAGGCGCAGATCGCGTTCGCCGGTTCGCCACGCGGCGTTGTAGCGGGCGGTCGTGTCCAGCACCATCTCGAGATCGGGGTTGTCCGAGCCGAGCTTGAGCGCCGCGGCCGGTCCGGCCAGAGCCGAGGCGGCCGCGAAGCAGACGGCCTTGACGGCGAACCCGCGGTGGGGCACTTTGCCCCTGTAGCTTCGAGCGATCGTCATTCTTGGTTCCTTGTGTGAGCAGTGTCTGCGGCGAGGCGCGCGGTGCACGCACCTCGTTGTCTCCACGACGTTCCCCTGATCGTCGCTCTGTCGATACTTATAGTCGAACGATGTTCGTATTCTTGTTAACCGTCACATGACCGTCAATCCACTCTACATTGGGACTTACCCGATATTTGTGAACTGCGTTCTACTATGCGAACCGAGATGACAGTTCGTATCAGTCTTCCACGGCGCCAGGCGGCACCCGATGGCATGAACCGACGCATCAAGCGGCCGCCGTGGATCCGGCTCTGCCGGTCGGCCGGCGGCGCCCCCGTTGAAGGGGAGCGCCGAGGGCGCTTCGGAGGTGGCTAATTCAAGCAGGCTTGCGGGCGGATTCCGAGCCCAGCCGGACCTGACCGTCGCCGAAGGGCTCATCCCGGTTCTTCAGGGCCGTCTTCAGGCCGTGCTCGGCCATGTCGGCGCGGAATTGGGTGCGGCGCGGTCCGCGCGACAGATGGGCACGCGCATCCAACTCGGCGCCGAGGCGCTGCATCGTGCGGGCGCCGCTGAGCTCGAGCGCCAGGTTCACCACTCGCTTGTGCGCCGCCAGCAGCTCCGCATCGACTGCCGCGACGCGGCGCGCCAGCTCGGCCACCTTCGCATCCAGCTCATCGGCGGGGACGCTGTCCATCACCAGGCCGATGCGGGCCGCATCGGTGCCGCTGATCCAGTCGCCGGTCATCAGCAGGCGCTTGGCCCACTGCGGGCCGACGTGGTAGACGAACATGTTCTGCGGAGGCGTGCCGTTGGCGCGCGCCGCCGGGAAGCCGATGCGCGCGTCGTCGGCGGCAATCACCATGTCGCACATCAGCGCGAGGTCGGTGCCGCCGGCCAGGCAATTGCCCTGCACCCGTGCGATGACCGGCTTGTGCATGTCGAACATCGCGATGGTCTGCTTCTGCGTCTGCTCGAGCTGCCAGGCGTCGTCATCGAGCGTGCCGTTGACGCTGCGATAAGTCGGCCCCTCGCTCATGCCTTGCCCCGCATAGGCGCCGGCCAGGTCGTAGCCCGCGCAGAAGTCCTTGCCGGCACCGGCGAGAACGATCGCGTTGACGTCCGTCCGGTCGTCGGCCTCGAGCAGCGCGGCATGCAATTCGGCCAGCGTCTGCGGCGTCAAGGTGTTGCGCTTGTCGGGGCGGTGCAGCGTGATGTGTGCGACGCGGTCGGCGACGTCGAAACGGATGCACTCGGTGGATGCGAGCCACTTGGCCATGGCGGTCTCCTCTTCTGTCCCAGTCAAATGCGGCCGCTGACCGGTATGGCAGCGCCGGTGATGGCACGTGCGCCATCGCCGATCAGAAAGGCCACGACGTCGGCGATGGCCACCGCTGCGCCGAGAGCGCCAAAGGCCCCCGTGAATAGACCTTCGCGTCGCTCACTCGATTTCAACCAGACCGTTGGCCAGCACGACGGCCTTTCGCGCATCGACGGTGGCGCGCAAGCGCACGATGCGCTCGCCCTCGCGCCACAGCTCGTAGCGCACCGTGTCGCCGGGCCACACCGGCGACGTGAATCGGACCGCGATGCGCCGCAGGCGCGCCGCATCGAACCCGAGCACCTTCTCGATCACGGCGCGTGCGCCCATGCCGTAGGTGCACAGGCCGTGGAGGATCGGGCGGTCGAAGCCGGCGCGGGAAGCGAACTCCGGATCGGCATGCAGCGGGTTGTAGTCGCCGCTCAGCCGATACAGCAGCGCGGCCTGCGGGAGCGTCGTGTATGCCACATCCACATCGGCCGGCCGCTCGGGCACCGGCGGCAGCGGATCGGGCCCCGGATCCGAGACGCCGCTCCCTGCACTGAAGCCGCCGTCGCCGCGCAGGAACGTGACGTTGCGAGACTCCGCCACCATCTCGCCGCTGGCGGCGTCGGCGAGCTCGCGCACGACGACGGCGATCGCGCCCTTGCCGGCTCCCTTGTCGGTGAGGGACAGCACCCGGTTGCGCGCCACCAGCGTGCCCGCCACGGGCAGCGGTCTCAACAGACGCAGATCCTGCTCGCCGTGGACGAGCTTGACCGCATCGGCGCCGGTGCGCGAGTCCTTCCACCAGATGCCGGGCGAGCCCATCACGGTGGCCATCGTCGGCACGGCCTGGAGCCGTCCTTCGTAGACGAACCCCAGCTCGCCGCGGTGCGTGGGATCGCCGCCGCAGCCGAGCCCCAGCGCGTACAGCATCGTGTCGCGCTCGGCATAGCGGTGCACGATCTCGTCGAAGCGCCAGTTCTTGCAGGCGTGGTAGTCGAGCATGGATGAGTCCTATAGCGTCTCGGGGCTGCCGAGGACCAGCAGCGCCTCGTGCGAAAGCTCGCCGCCGTTGCCCTGCGCGATGGCGAGTTGCGCGTTCTTCACCTGGCGGTCGCCGCACTGGCCCATGAGCTGCCGCGTCGCCTCGACGATCGTGAACAGACCATACATGCCGGGATGAACGCACGACAGGCCGCCGCCGTTGGTGTTGACGGCCAGCGCACCGCCAGGTGCGATCCTGCCGCCCGACACGAAAGCGCCACCCTCGCCTTTGGCGCAGAAGCCGAGGTCTTCGAGGAACAGGATGGTGTTGATCGTGAACGCGTCGTAGAGCTCGACGACGTCGATGTCCTTCGGACTCACGCCGGCTTGCGCGTACGCGCGCGGCGCGGCTTCAGCCAGTGCTGTGACGGTGAGGTCCGGCATGCTGGCGATCTCGCGGTGCGTCGTGCCCTGCGCCGCGCCGAGCACGTAGACCGGTCGCGGACAGATGTCGCGCGCGCGGTCGGCGCGCGTCATCACGACCGCGGCCGCGCCGTCCGTGACGAGGCAGCAGTCGCGCACGTTGAACGGATCGGCGACCGGCCGTGCTCTCAGGTAGTCGTCCATCGAGAGCGGCTCGCGCACGAAGGCTTCCGGGTTGAGCTGCGCCCATCGGCGCGCGGCGATCGCCACCTCGCCGAGCTGCTCCTTCGTCGTGCCGTACTGGTGCATGTGGCGTGCCGCGGCCAGCGCGTACGACGAGATCGGACGCAGCGGCTTGTACGGCGCCTCCCACGGCGAGGGCCGTGACGACTGCACGAGCTTGCCGGCAGCAGAGCGCTGGTTGCTGCCGTAGGCGATCAGCGCCACCTCGCACAGCCCGGCGTCGAGCGCCATCGCTGCCAGCATCGCGTGCACCTGGAACGACGAGCCCCCGGTGCGGTTGTTGTCGAGGAAGCGCGGATGCACGCCCAGCGTCTCGGCGAAGCTCAAGCCGGACAGCGCCTCGTCCATGATGCAGGTGAAGAGCCCGTCCACGTCACGCGGCAGCAACCCGGCCTGCGCCAGCGCCATCACGCCCGCCTGGTGCGCGAGCTCCATGTTCGACCAGCCGGGCGCCTCGCCGCAGCCGAAGGTGGCCGCGCCCACGACGGCAGACCGGCCGCGCGGAAAGCGTTCATGCATGGCTGTCGCCCTCTGTCGGTACGAAGACGACCAGCGGCTGGTCGTTCTCGCGGATCACACGGGCTCGCACCGCCATCCCGATCGTCACCATCTCGGGCGCGATCCCGTCGACACGGGCCATCATGCGCACGCCCTCCTCGAGGTCGATCAAGGCCACGTTGTAGTTCGGCGCCGGCGGCTTCTGCCGGATCACGGTCGTCGAATACACGGTCGCGCGGCCGCAGGCCTCGACCCATTCCAGCCTGGTCACGCCGCTACCCGGCTGCGCGATCCGCGGCGGAAAGACATGGCCGTCCGCGTCAAGCACGTTGCCGGCCGGGCAGCATGCCTGTTGCAGCATGAAGCGCCCGGCGGCGAGGTGCTCGAGATACTCCTTTTCGGGATGCATGAGCCGCTCCTTCAGCCGTGCATCGTGAGCCCGCCGCTGATCGACACGACCTGGCCGGTCATGAAGTCGGTGGCAGGCGTCGCGAGGTAGACGATGGTGTGGGCGATCTCGATCGGCTGGGCGAGCCGGCGCAGCGGAATCGCCTTGATCAGCGCGTCGCGCAGCTTCGTGCCCTCGGGGATGGTGCCGTTGAACAGCGGTGTGTCGGTGGGACCCGGGGCGACGCAGTTGCAGGTGATGCCCGCCCGCGCCGTCTCGCGCGCCAGCGACTTCGTGAAGGCGATGACCGCGCCCTTGGTGCCGGCGTAGAAGGTCTCGCCGCTGGAGCCGACGCGCCCGGCATCGCTGGCAACCGTGACGATCTTGCCGCCGCGCCGCTCCATCATGTGCGGCAGGAAGCGATGAATCATGCGCACCGGCCCGATGTAGTTGATCTTCGTGAGCAGCTCCCAATCCTCGGGCGTGTTCTCCAGGAAGGGCTTCACGCGATCCACGCCGGCGATGCTGGCGATGATGTCGGGAGCGCCGCCCAGGCGGTTCATCGCGGCATCGACGAAGCCGTCGATGGCGGCGCCGTCAGTCAGGTCGAGCCGCAGGAAATCGGCCTGGCCGAAGCCGGCCTTGATGTCCAGCGCGGTGGCCTGCCCATCGGCTTCGTTGATATCGCCGATGACGACGCGGGCCCCGGCACTCGCGAACTGCCGCGCGGACGCGCGGCCGATGCCGGAAGCACCGCCGGTCACGACGACGGTCTTGCCGGTGAGGTCGGTGACTGCGCGCCAGTCGGTGTTGCTCATGAAGATCTCCTTTGGATGAAGGCAGTGATGCGCTGCTGCGCTTCGGGCGTCAGCAGCAGCCGTCCGCCGAGCTCGCGCTCGAGCGTGTAGCCGGCGTCGTGACCGGCGCCGTGCGCGCCGATCAGCTCCTTGGCGACTTTCAGGGCCGGCAGCGGCAGGCCAGCGATGCGGTCGGCGATGCGTGCTGCTTCCGCGGCGAGGCGCTCGCGCGGCACGCTCCACTGGACGATGCCGAGCGCGCACGCCGACGCGCCATCGACCGGCTCGGCGCTGAGTACGAGGCGTGCGGCGGTGCCGCGGCCCACGAGGCGCGTGAGCCTCTGCGTGCCTCCGAGGCCGGGGATCAATCCGATGCCCACCTCCGGCAAGCCGACCTTGATCTCGTCGGCCGCGACGCGCAGGTCGCAGCACAGCGCGAGCTCAAGGCCGCCACCGAGCGCAGCGCCGCCGATCTCGGCCAGCGTGACGCGCGACAGGCTTTCGAGCCTGCGATAGACGGCCTGCAGCTTGCCGATGTAGCTGGAAAGCGTCGCGTCGGGCCGCTCCGCCGTGATCCAGGACTGGATCTGCGCCAGGTCGGCACCGGCGGCGAACACCTTCTGGCTGCTGCGCAGGTGCAGCACGCTCCAGTCGTCGCGCGCGTCCAGGCCGTCGAGCAACTCGGTGAAGGCCACGCCCCACTCCTCGCTGATCGCGTTGACCGGAGGCCGGCACATCGTCACCTCGGCCACGCGGCCGCGCAGGTTGAGTTCGAACATGGTTCAGCGCTCCTCTTGCTGCGCTCGACGGCGCAGTTCGATCTTGCTCACCTTGCCTGTGCCGGTGCGCGGCAGCTCGGCCACCACGTCGACCTGCTTCGGGCACTTGTAGCTGGCGATCAGCGTCTTGCAGTGGGCGATCAGCGCGTCGGTGCTCAGCGACTGGCCGGGTTTGAGCACGACGACCGCGCGCACCACCTCGCCCCACTTTCCGTCGGGCACGCCGATTGCGGCGCAGTCCTGCACGGCAGGATGGGCGAGCACGGCGTTCTCGACCTCGCGGCTGTAGATGTTCTCGCCGCCCGAAATGATCATGTCCTTCTTGCGGTCAACGAGGAACAGGTAGCCGTCCTCGTCGAGGAAGCCGATGTCGCCGGTGTGATACCAGCCGTCGCGCAACACCTCCAGCGTCGCCGCGGTGTTGTTCCAGTAGCCGTCGAAGCGCTCGTCGGTGAAGGTGAGCACCTCCCCGGCCACACCGACCGGGCACTCGTGGCCGGCATCGTCGACGACCTTGAGCCGCGAACGGGGTCCCGGGTGGCCGACCGAGGCGAGGCGCTTCAGATCGCGCTCGCTGCCTTCGGGTCGGACGTCGCGGCGGTGCATCACGGTGCCGGCGGTCTCGGTGGCGCCGTACTGCACCGAGAAGATCGGGCCCATGCGCTCGATCG
Source organism: Piscinibacter sp. XHJ-5 (assembly GCF_029855045.1). Classification (GTDB taxonomy): domain Bacteria; phylum Pseudomonadota; class Gammaproteobacteria; order Burkholderiales; family Burkholderiaceae_C; genus Albitalea. The sequence continues at coordinate 2,221,271 of NZ_CP123228.1, read as the reverse complement.
CCCGGCGCAGCAGCGGGACGGGTACCGGTGCGGCCGCGGCGACGACGTTGCGCAGGCTGCCGAGGTCGTAGCGTCCGCAGTCCGGCACATCGAGCAGCGCCTGCAGCATTGCCGCGACGACGAAGGTGAAGGTGATGCGCTCGCTCTCGATCGCCCGCAGCACATGCACCGCATCGAAGCTTCTGTGCAGCACGACGGCTCCGGCGTTCCACCAGGCTTGCGTCGCATAGCCGATCACGCCCACATGAAAGGCCGGCGTGGTCAGAAGCACACGTGTGTCGGAGTTGAACTCACTGTTGTGCGAGCCTCCTTGGGCCGTGGCCACCCAGCGCCACTGCGAGCGCAGCGCGCCCTTGGGCCGGCCCGTCGTGCCGCTGGTGTAGACGAGTGCGCCGTAGTCGTTGGGTTGCGAACGAAACGGCGGGCCTTGCGGATTGCCCTCGCCGACGACCGACTGCCACGACAGCGCCCACGAAGGCGTGGTCGTCGAAGTCTCATCGCTGATGCAGACGAAGTGCTCGACGCCCTCGAGCCGGCCCCGCAATGCGTCCACCGTGGCCGTGTACCGCGCCTCGAACACGAGGATGCGCGGCGTGCAGTCACCGAGCAGCCATTCGATCTCCGGCGGGGCCAGGCGGAAGTTCATTGCCGCGACGATGTAGCCAGCCACGTCGCCAGCGGCCAGCAGTTCGAGATACTGCACGTTGTTCATGGACAGGATCGCAACGCGGTCCTGTCGCCGCAGGCCCAGCCGGTGCAGGCCATCGGCCACGCGCAGCGCCGTGTCGTACAGGCTGCGATGGCTGTGACGCGTCGCGCCGCAGATGAGCGCCTCGCGATCCGGGTAAATGCGCGCATTCCGTGCCAGAAGTTCGCCGAGCGTGTTCATGGACCACCCCTACGGCCTTCGGCCGCCCTCCAAGGCGGCACCGCTGGCCAATCGGCAAAGCCGATCCGCGGCGGTCGCTCGATGCGCGGTGCGTGCGTCGGATGGCACGGCATCACACCGGTGAATCTGGATCGAAGCTCGGCCGGCGCTTCTGCAGGAAGGCATCGATGCCTTCCTTGCCCTCCGGCCCCGCGAAGCCGATGAATTCGAGCGCCAGCGAGGCATCGAAGATGGGCGCGGCCTGGCGGATCCAGTGGTTGAGCGCCTGCTTGGTCCAGCGCAGGCCTGCCGGTGCGCTTTCGGCCAGCCGCGCGGCCACCTCGATCGCCCGGCCCTCGACCTTGTCGTCGTCGAGCGCGAGCGAGATGAGGTTCATGCGCTCGGCCTCCTCACCGCTGAAGTTCTCCGCGGTCATCAGGTAGTACTTGGCCTTGGCCATGCCGCAGAGCAATGGCCAGACGATGGCCGCGTGGTCGCCGGCCGCCACGCCGATCTTCAGGTGGCCGTCCGAGAACATCGCCGTCTTCGACGCGATCGACACATCCGCCAGGATCAGCAGCGCGAGCCCGGCTCCAACAGCCCATCCGCGCGCCGCGCCGACAATGGGCTTGCGGCAGTTCAGCATGCCGTAGACCAGGTTGCGCGACTCGGTCATCGCCTGCATGCGCAGCGCGTAGTCGTCGCAGACCTTGCGCTCGTGGTTGAGGTCGCCGCCCGCCGAGAAGCTCTTGCCGTCGCCGGTGACGATGACCGCGTTGACGCTGTCGTCGGCGTCGACGTCGGCCCAGACCTCCGACACCTCGCGGTGCATCTGCGCATCCATCGCACCCATCTTCAGCGGCGAGTTCAGCGTGATCCGCAGGACCCGCGGGTGCGGCCGGTCGAACTTGAGGCGGGAATAGCGGCTGTAACGGTCGGGCGATTCGCTCATGTCTCGGTCCTTTGTTGATTGACTCCGGCGCGCAGTGGCGTTTATATTACCGAACATCGTTCAGAAATGGAAGCGCCGTGGAAACAGTCGGACTCGGCTACTACCTCGAGGACCTGCCGCAGGGCAGGCAGTTCAGGACGGTCGGCCGCACGGTCACCGAGCCGGACATCGTCAACTTCATCAACACCATCGGCATGACCGAGGTGCTGTTCACGAACACGGAGTTCCTGCACCGCGACGCCGGCTTCGAGGGTCGGCTCGCGCCGGGCTCGCTGGTGTTCTGCTTCGTCGAAGGACTGCTCGCGCAGACGGCGAACCAGGGGACGGGACTCGCCTTTCTCGGCATGGACCTGAAGATCCTCGGGCCCACCTTTGCGGGCGACACGATCCACGTCGAGTGCGAGGTCATCGAATCGCGGCCGTCGGAAACGCGACCCGGGCGCGGCCTGGTCCGCACGCGGAACACGGTGGTGAACCAGCGCGGTGAGGCGGTCATGGTGTACACCCCGATGCGCATGATCAAACGCCGCCCGGCAGGCGAGGCACGGTGAAGGCGGCCACGACAAGTGGGCGAGCGGGCCCGGGCCCGCTCGCCGGCGTGCGTGTGGTCGACCTGACGGTCAATGTGCTGGGCCCGCTGGCGACCATGATCCTCGGCGACCTGGGCGCCGAGGTCATCAAGATCGAGACGCCGCTCGGCGATCCCAACCGCCAGACCGGTCCATCGCGGCATCCGAACATGTCCGCGATGCACATGAACATCAACCGCAGCAAGCGCAGCGTCACGCTCGACCTGAAGCGGCCGGCAGCCCTGGAAGCCCTGTTCGACCTGGTCGCGACGGCCGACGTGTTCGTCCACAGCATGCGACCTTCGGCGGCCCGACGGCTGGGCATCGGCCACGACCGTATTGCCGACCGCAACCCGCGCATCGTCTACGCCTTCGCGCCCGGCTACATGCCAGGTGGATCCCGCGCCAACGATCCCGCGTTCGACGACGTGCTGCAAGGCGAATCCGGCATCGCCGACCTGATGCTCAAGTCGGTGGGGCGTGCCCGCTACCTCCCGACGGTGATGGTCGACAAGTTCTGCGGCCATGCGCTTGCTTCGGCGGTGGGCATGGCGCTGTTCGCCCGCGAACGCACAGGGCTCGGGCAGGAGGTGTGCGTTCCGATGTTCGAGACGCTGGTCGCGTTCAACCTGCAGGAGCACCTGTGGGGCGCGGCTTTCGATCCGCCGCTCGGCTCGGGCATCGGCTACGTGCGGCTGCTCTCGGAGCACCGCCGTCCCTATGAGACGCAGGACAGCTTCATCTGCGTGCTGGCCGTCAACGACGAGCAGTGGAAGCGGCTGCTGCCGGCGATCGGCCGCCCCGAGCTGGTCGACGACGAGCGCTTCCGCACGGTCACCGCCCGCACCCGTCACATCGACACGCTGTATGGCGTGGTCGCCGAGCAGATGAAGCTGAAGACCACCGCCGAATGGCACGTGCTGCTCGACGCCATCGACATCCCGAACGGCACGATGGCCCGCTTCGACGACCTGCTGCGCGACCCGTACCTGAACGAGACCGGCTTCATCCGGCGCTATGAGCATCCGACCGAAGGCGCGATGGTGACGACGCAGGTGGCCACGCAGTTTTCCGCCACGCCCGCGATGCCGGGCCTGCCACCGCCGACACTCGGACAGCACAACCACGAAGTGTTCCGTTCGCTCGGCTACACGGACGAGAAGATCGCCGAGGTCACCGGCACAAAGCCGACCGCCGTGAGGAGACTCGATGAAGTACCAGCAAGTCCTCTATGAGGTGAGCGACCGGGTCGCGACCATCACGCTGAACCGGCCGGAGGCGCTCAACGCGTGGACCGACGTGATGGCCGAGGAGGTCTGGCACGCGATGCACGAGGCCGAGCGCGACGACGCGGTGCGCGTCATCGTGCTCACCGGCGCCGGCCGTGCCTTCTGCGCGGGCGGCGATGTCACCGGCTTCAAGGGCCAGCACGACGGCGACTTCCCGCGTTCCCTTCTCACCAAGCTGGCGCGGCCCTACGACTTCAGCCGCCGGCCCGACTACCAGAGCCGGGCCGCGTACTTCCCGGCCATCGATCGGCCCATCATCGCGATGCTCAATGGCGCGACCGCCGGGCTGGGGCTGGTGCATGCGCTGTTCGCCGACATCCGCATCGCCGCCGACGATGCGGTGGTCACCACCGCGTTCGCGCGCATCGGCCTGGCCTCCGAATACGGCATGGCCTGGGCGCTGCGCAACGTCGTGGGGCCGGCCGCCGCGGCCGAGCTGCTGCTGTCGGCACGCAAGGTGCGCGGCGAGGAGCTTCTGCGCGTCGGGCTCGCGAGTCAGCTTCATCCGCACGAGCGTCTCGCCGAAGCCACGTACGCCTATGCGCGCGAGCTCGCCACGGCCTGCTCGCCGCGATCGCTGCGGGTGATGAAGCGGCAGCTCTGGAACCTGCCGTTCCAGAGCCTGCACGAGGCGCTCATTGCCGACAGCGAGGAGATGCTGCGCGCCAACCTCAGCGAGGACTTCCAGGAGGGCAAGCTCGCCTTCAAGGAAAAGCGCCCACCTCGCTTCACCGGGCGCTGAGCATGGACCTTGGCCCCACTTCCGAGGAAGACGCGTTCCGGCGCGAAGTGCGCGAGTTCGTCGCCGCACGCCTGCCCGACGACATCCGCCGCAAGGTGCTGGGCTTCCTGCGCGTCGAGCGAGAGGACTATGTCCGCTGGCAGCGCATCCTTGCCGAACATGGCTGGGGCGCGCCGGGCTGGCCCGTCGCCCATGGCGGCTGCGGGTGGAACGCGGTCCGGCGCAACATCTTCGAGGAAGAGTGCTTCGTCGCCGGCGCGCCGCGCCAGATGCCCTTCGGCTTGTCGATGATCGCGCCGGTGCTGATGAAGTTCGGCACGCCCGCGCAGCAGCAGCGCTTCCTGCCGCGCATCCTGACCATGGACGACTGGTGGTGCCAGGGCTACTCGGAGCCGGGCGCGGGGTCGGATCTCGCCTCCCTGAAGACGCGCGCCGTGCGCCGCGGCGACCACTACGTCGTCAGCGGGCAGAAGACCTGGACCTCGTTCGCGCAGTGGGCGAACTGGATGTTCGCGCTCGTGCGCACGGGCACCGACGGCAAGCCGCAGCAAGGCATCTCGCTGCTGCTGATCCGCATGGACAGTCCCGGCATCACGGTGCGCCCCATCAAGACGCTGGACGGCGGCTTCGACATCAACGAGGTCTTCCTCGAGGACGTGAGGGTTCCGCTCGATGGCCTGATCGGCGAACAGGACGCCGGCTGGACCATCGCCAAGTACCTGCTCGGTCATGAGCGCACCGCGATCGCCGGGCTGGGCATGTGCAAGCGGCTGCTGCGCCGCCTGAAGGAGGTCGCGCGCTCCCAGACGAAGCGCGGACGGCCGCTGATCGACGACCCGCGCTTTCGCGACAAGCTGTCGAAGATCGAGATCGACGTGCACGCGCACGAGTGGGCGCTGGCGCGGCTCGTCTCGCTGGAGCAGGCGGGCCAGGGCCTGGGCGCCGAGCCGTCGATGCTGAAGATCCGCGGCTCGGAGATCCAGGCCGAGCTCGGCGAACTGCTGATGGAGTGCGCCGGGCCGTATGCCGTGCCTCACGTGGAGGATGCGCTCTCGCCGGACCACGCCGGTGCGACGGCAGGCGGCGCGGAGCTGAACCCGCTCACGGGCCTGTACCTCGACTTGCGCAAGGTCGCCATCTACGGCGGCACCAATGAGATCCAGCGCGGCCTGATCGGCAAAGCCATCGTGGGAGCCTAGTGTCGTGAGTTGGAAATACGTGGCGTTTCGACGGGCCCAAACGGGGATGAGCGCAAGGCGCGGAGTCGGGTCCATACCGGGGGTATGGACCCGACTCTGCAACGCGGCGATCGCCCCGTTTGGGCCCGCCTTCGGTTCGACCAGATGGCGCCCTCGGGCGCCTGCGCGAAGGGGCCAATACGTCCAGTATTGGCCCCTTCGCGCAGCCGCCCGATCATCACCATCTGGTCGAATCGAAATGCCACGTATTTCCAACTCACGACACTAGAAATGGATTTCACCCTCGATGACGAACAACGCATGCTCGCCGACACGGTGGGCCGCTTCGTCGCCGCCGAGTACGAGTTCGAGGCGCGGCGCAAGCGACTGGCGAAGAACGGCGGCTTCTCGCAAGAGCTCTGGGACACGCTCGCCGGCATGGGCCTGTTCGGGCTGAACGTGCCGGTCGAGCACGGCGGCATCGGCGGTGGACCGGTCGAGACGCTGATGGTGATGGAACAGCTCGGGCGCGGGCTCGTGCTCGAACCCTACATCGACACCGGCGTCGTCGCGCCGCGTCTGATCGCGCGCTTCGGCAGCGCGGCGCAGCGTTCGCGCTGGCTGCCCTGCATTGCCGACGGCTCGCAGCGCTTCGCGCTCGCGGCCCTGGAGCCGCAGGCGCGCTACGACCTGAATGACATCCGTACCGGCGCCGAACGGCGTGACGGCGGCTTCGTGCTGGACGGCGCGAAGTGCGTGGTGCCTCACGGCGACAGCGCGCATTGGCTCATCGTCCCCGCACGCAGCGCCGAGGGCGTCACGCTGTTCATCGTCGACGCTGCTGCCGCCGGCGTGCACGCCCAAGGCTTTCCGACGATCGATCACCGGCGCGTCGCCGAGCTTCGCCTGGACCAGGTGCGGGTCGCCGACGACCAGGTGATCGGTGCGGTCGGCGCAGGCTACCCGCTGCTCGAATGGGCCGTCGATCAAGCGCTCGCGGCGCTGGCCGCCGAGGCGGTCGGCGCGATGGACCGCCTCACCGAGCTGACGTGCGAGCACCTGCGCACGCGCATGCAGTTCGGCAAGCCCATCGGCAGCTTCCAGTCCCTGCAGCACCGCGCGGCCGACATGCGCATCGCCGTGGAGCAGGCGCGCGCGCTCGCGCTGATGGCCGCAGCCGGCGCCGACGCCGACGATCGCGCGCAGCGCCGCCGCGGCGCCATCGCCGCCAAGGCGATGGCCGGGCGCTCGGGCCGCTTCGTCGGCCAGCAGGCAACGCAGCTGCACGGTGGCATGGGCATGACCGACGAAATGGCCTGCGGCCACTACTTCAAGCGCCTGACGGCGATCGACATGACGCTCGGCAACACAGAGCACCAGGTCGAGGCCTACGGCGAATTCCTCTGAAAGGATCCACGATGAGCGAACGCCACCCCGAAGGCCAGGTCGTCGTCGAGAAGCGCGGCGCGGTTCTGCTGATCGGCCTGGACCGTGTCGAGAAGCGCAACGGCGTGACGCCGAAGATGTTCCGCGAGCTCGGCGAGGCCTACACGCTGCTGGAGAGCTCTCCCGACCTCTTTGTCGGACTGCTCCACGCGAAGGGCGGGCACTTTTCCGCCGGCATCGACCTGCCGCTGATGGCCGAGTACCGCAAGGAAGGCAAGCCCTACGTGCCGCTGCACCTGGTCGATCCGGTGCAGATGCGCGAGCCCTGGCGCAGGAAGCCGGTCGTCGCGGCCATGCAGGGGCTGTGCTTCACCATCGCGATCGAGCTGATGCTCGCCGCCGACGTGGTGATCGCCGCCGACGACTGCCGCTTCGCGCAGATGGAGGTCAGGCGGGGCATCATGCCCGGCGCCGGCGGCAGCTTCCGCATCGTCGAGCGCGCGGGCTGGGGCAACGCGATGAAATGGCTACTGACCGGCGACGAGTTCGACAGCGCCGAGGCGCTGCGCATCGGCCTCGTGCAGGAAGTCGTTCCGGCCGGCCAGCAGTTCGAGCGCGCGCTGGCCTTCGCGCAGCGAGTCGCGGAGCAGGCGCCGCTCGCGGTGCAGGCAACGATCGAGAACGCGCGCATCGCGCAGGGCCAGGGCTGGATCCACGCCGCGACCCATGTCACCGCGAGGAACACGTTTCTTTATGGCACCGAGGATGCGGCGGAGGGCCGCAGGTCCTTCGTCGAGAAGCGCGTCGCGCGCTTCGTCGGGCGCTGACGAGGATCACCATGACCATGTTCAAAGCCGACCTGCTGGCGGGCAAGAAGATCCTGATCACCGGCGGCGGCACCGGGCTCGGCAAGAGCATCGGCAGGCACTTCGTCGACCTGGGCGCGCACCTCGTGATCTGCGGCCGCCGCAAGGAAGTGCTCGATGCCACCGCCGATGAGTTCCGTGCCGCCGTCGCGGGCGCGCGCGTCGACACCGTCGCGTGCGACGTCCGCGATGCCGCGCAAGTCGAGTCGATGATGGACACCATCTGGACCCGCGGCCCGCTCGACGTGCTGCTGTGCAACGCCGCGGCCAACTTCATCGCGCGCACCGACAGGCTCTCGCCGCGCGCGGTCGACGCGGTGCTGGGCATCGTGCTGCACGGCACGTTCTACTGCACGATCGCTGCCGGCCGGCGATGGATCGAGGCGGGCCGCCCCGGCAACGTGATCTCCACGGTCTCCACGCCGGTGATGACCGGCCAGTCGTTCACGGCGCCGTCGGCCGCGGCGAAGGCCGGAGTGCTGGCAATGACGCGCAGCTTGGCCGTCGAATGGGGCCCGAAAGGCATCCGCCTGAACTGCGTCGCGCCGGGCCTGTTCCCGACCGAAGGTGCGTGGGAGCGCCTGTATCCGCCCGGCAGCCAGGTCGAGCCACAGGAACGCGGCGTGCCGCTGCGCCGCTTCGGCAAGCACAGCGAGTTGGCCGACCTGTACGCCTACCTCGCCGCCGACGGATCGGGCTACCTCACCGGCGACCTCATCGTGATGGACGGCGGCCGATGGATGCAAGGCGCCGGCGGGCCGACCTTCCGCGCGATGCAGGACTGGGACGACGGGCAGTGGGACGCGCTGCGCACGCGATGAAGATGCCGCTGGAGGACGGCGCGCCCGCCTGGTTTCACGAAGCCGTGGCGCAGCCGCGCAGCGCCCACGCGTTGACCAGCCGCGACGGCACCGGCCTCCACATGGCCGGCTGGAATGCCGGCGAGCGCGACAAGCCGCCGCTGCTGCTGGTGCACGGCTACCGCGGCAATGCGCACTGGTGGGACTTCATCGCGCCGTGGTTCTGCGCCACCCACCGGGTGTTCGCGCTCGACCTGGCCGGCATGGGCGAAAGCGGCTCGCGCGCGATCTACACCACCGCAGCGTTCACCGACGACGTCATCGCCGCAGTCGAGCAGCTGGCCCCGCAGTCGCCGCAGGGCGGCGTGACCGTCGCCGCGCACAGCTTCGGCGGAGGACGTTTGCTCGAGGGCTGTGTCCGCACGCGCCGGCTGATCTCGCACGCGATCGTGCTCGACTCGCACATCGCGATGCGCGGCGATGCGCCGTTTCCTCGCCTGGCGGTCGGCAACCCTCGGCCCTATGCCGACCGCCGGCTCGCCGAATCGCGCTTTCGGTTGCTGCCCGACCAGCCTCATCTCGGCTACCTGAAGTCCTACCTCGCCAGCCAGTCATTGCGCGAGGTCGACGGCGGCTGGACCTGGCAGTTCGACCCCGCGCTGCCGCTCGACTTGATGGGTCTGCCGATGGACGACTACGCGCGCGCGGTCGAGGTGCCGGTGGACCTGGTTCGCGGCGAGCACAGCGCATTGCTGGACGCGCCCCGCGCACGTCGCATCGCAGCGATGCTCCCGCGCTGCCGCAGCCTGATCGAGCTCCCGGATGCTCACCATCACCTGATGCTCGACCAGCCGCTGGCGCTCGTGGCGACGCTGCGCTGCCTGCTCGCGCGCCCGCCCGCGTGATGCCGAACGACGAGCGCGACGCGCTGCGCGAACGCTGGCGCGCACTCGGCTGGCATGGCGACCTCACGCTCGCGCAGACGCTCGAAGCCGCCGCCCGCGAGCGTCCCGGCACGCGCTTCCATTTCTATACCGAACGAGGCGAGCAGCACTCGAACGCGGCGGCGCTGCTGGAGCGCTCGCGGCGCGTCGCGATCGGCCTGCATGCCGCGGGCGTGCGCGCAGGTGACCGGTTCGCGGTCCAGATGCCGACCTCGATCGAAACCACGCTGCTCTACCTCGCAGCGCTGCGCCTCGGTGCGGTTCTCGTGCCCATCGTTCACATCTACGGACCGGCCGAGCTTGGGTTCATCCTGCGCCAATCGCAAGCACGCTTCCTCGCCGTGCCAGCGCGCTGGCGGCAGATCGACTTTCTCGCGCGCCTGTCCGCCTGCGGCGATCTGCCCGCGCTCGAGCGCGTGATCCTCGCCGCAGACGCGAATCCCGCGGTATCGCACCTGACCTGGTCCGAGCTGGAGGAAGCCGGCGCCTGTGGCGACCCGATCGCCTGCTGGTCCGGCCCGGCCGACGACACGGCGCTTCTGCTCTACACCTCGGGCACGAGCGCGTCGCCGAAGGGAGTGCGCCACAGCCACAACAGCGTGCGCGCCGAGTGGTTGACGCCCTTCGTCGATGGCGACGGCCCGTACTACACGCCCTTTCCCGCCGGCCACATCGCCGGATTCAACTTCCTGCTGCGGCCTTTCGTCACCGGCACCGAGATGGTGTTCACCGACCGCTGGGACGCGGCACAGGCCGCCGCGCTGATCGAGCGGCACCGCGTGCGCCTGTCGGGCGGCACGCCGTTCCATCTGCAGGCGCTGCTCGAAGCCGCGCAGCGCGACAGCCGCGACATCTCCTCGCTCGCTGCGTACGGCCTCGGCGGCACCGGCGTCGCGCCGGAACACGTGGCGCTGGCGGAAGCGCGCGGCATCCGCGCCTCCCGCAGCTACGGACTGACCGAGCATTCCACGGTCAGCGTCGGCTGGGCGGCGATGCCGTTCGAGCAGCGCGCCCACTGCGACGGCGTCGTGCAGCCCGGCACCGAGGTGCGCGTCGTCGATTCGAACGACCGCGACCTGCCGGCCGGCGAGGACGGGGACATCCTCGTGCGCGGTCCCGAGACATTCATCGGGTACACCGACCCTGCGCTCGAGCCCGAGGCGTTCGCTCCCGGCGGCTGGTTCCGCACCGGCGACATCGGCCGCCTGGATGCGGCGGGCCACCTGACGATCACCGACCGTCGCAAGGACATCATCATCCGCGGCGGCGAGAACATCTCGTCGCAGGAGGTCGAGCGCCTGCTCGCCACCCACCCGGCCGTGCAGGACCTGGCAGTCGTCGCGATGCCCGATGCGTGCTACGGCGAGAAAGTTTGCGCCGTGGTGGTTCTGCGCAGCCACGCCACGCTGGACCTGTCCGCGGTGCAGGCCCATTTCGCAGCCGCAGGCGTGGCGCGGCAGAAGACTCCGGAGGCACTGCTCGTCGTGCCCGACCTGCCGCGCACGCCCACCGGGAAGGTACGCAAGGCCGAATTGAGGCAGCGCGTGCGCGGCATCAATCCCTGAGCGCGATGCTGCCTTCCTTGACGATGCGGCCATTCTTCTCGTATTCCGACTTGAGGAAGTCGGCGTAGCCCCGGGCCGTGCCGCCGACCGGCTCCACACCCATCGCCAGCATTCTTTCCCGCACCGCGGGAGTCGCCAGCACCTGGTTGGCGGCCGTGTTGAGCCGGTCGACGATGTCCCGTGGCGTGCCGGCCGGCAGGTTCAGGCCCACGAGGGTGAAGGCCTCGTAGTTCGGGAACCCCGATTCGGCGACCGTCGGCACGTTCGGCAGCAAGGGCGAGCGCCTCGTGCCCGTGACGGCGATCGCCTTGATCTTGCCCGCGGCCAGCAGCGGCTCGGCCACCGCGATCGAGCCTATCGCCAGGTCGATCTGTCCGCCAACGAGGTCGGCGAATGCCGGGTTCTCGCCCTTGTACGGCACGTGCACGAGCTTGATGCCCGCAAGCTTCTGGAAGTGCTCGCCGGCCAGGTGTTGCGGCCCGCCCTGCCCGGTCGATGCATAGGTGATCGTGCCCGGCCTGTCCAAGGCCCGCGCAACCAGTTCCTTGACGCTGCTCGCCTCGAACCGGCTGCGTGACAGCAGCACGTTCGGAACGTTGTGGATGTGCACGACGGGCACCAGGTCGGTTCGCGGATCGAAGGGCAGCTTCGTCAGGTGAGGCAGGATCGCCTGCGGTCCGGTGGTGCAGAAGCAGATCGTGTAGCCGTCGGGTGATGACTTGGCGACGAGGTCGGTGCCGATCGAGCCGGCGGCGCCCGCCTTGTTGTCGACCACCACCGCCTGGCCCAGCACCTTGGCCAGCTCGCCGCCGATCAGCCGTCCGAGGACGTCGGTGGCGCCGCCCGGCGCGAAAGGCACGACGAGGTGCACCGGCCTGGCCTTCGGCCACTCCTGTGCGCGGGCGGGGTTCGCGGCGGCCAGGGCAAGCAGGGCTGCCACGAGCAGGATCGAGCGGGTCACGGTCTGTCTCCTTCAGGCGCGCAGCATGCCGCCCAGTCGATCGCGGATCACCGCCTCGGCCTGCGCGACCATCGCCGACACCGCATCCGCGACGGTGGGCAGGTCGTCGATGAGGCCCAGCGACAGTCCTGCAGGGAACGCGCCGCCTTCGGAATCGCCGCGGCGAGAGGCTGCGATCCACCGTTCGGCGTCGACGAGCTGGTGAAACTCTTCGGGACCGGCGCTCCCCTGCTTCTCGGCCGCGAGCACCTGCTCGACGAAGGCATTGCGCCAGACGCGCGCCGGATCGCGCACGGTGCGGCCGACCATCGCCGTATCGCGCAGGCCTGCCGCACGCAGGCGCTCCTTCACGGCGTCGTGCAGCGAACACTCCTGCGTCAGCATGAAGCGCGTTCCCATGACCACGCCCTCGCCGCCCAGCGCGAGCACCGCCGCCAGGCCCCGGCCGTCGGCAACGCCGCCGGAGCACAGCACCGGCAGGCGAAGGGCTCGCGCCGCCGCGGGAATGAGCACCAGGCCGGGAATGTCGTCCTCGCCCGGATGCCCGGCACATTCGAATCCATGCAGCGTGACCGCGTCGGCGCCCAGGTCCTGCGCCTTCAGCGCGAAGCGCAACGATGACGACACCTTGTGCAGCACGGTGATGCCGTGCTGCTTGAACAGCGCGATGTACTTCGCCGGGTTGCCGCCGCTCGTCTCGACGACCGGTACGCCCGTCTCGACGATCACGCGCGCGTAGCCGTCGAAATCGCGCGAGCCGAGCGAGGGCAGCACGGTGAGGTTGACCCCGAACGGCGCGCCGGTCAGCGCGCGCGTGCGCTCGATCTCGCGGCGCAGGCTCGGCGCGTCGGGATGCGTGTGCGCCGACAGCATCCCGAGAGCGCCGGCGTTGGAAACGGCCGCGGCCAGCGGCGCGAGCCCCAGGCCGCGCATGCCGCCCTGGACGATGGGATGGCGGATCTTCAGCAGGTCGGTGATGCGAGTGTTCAGCATGGTGGTCGAGGGGTTCACGGGCGTTCGAACAGTGCGGCCAGGCCCTGTCCTCCGCCTATGCACATGGTTGCAAGGAGCCGCCGCCCGCGCCGGCGCTTCAGCTCGTGCAGGCCAGTGGCCAGCATGCGAACGCCGGTGGCGCCGATCGGGTGGCCCAGCGAAATGCCCGAGCCGTTCACATTGAGCCGCTCGTCGATCTCCGCGAGCGGCTGGTCCCAGCCCTTCAGCACGGCGAGCGCCTGGGCGGCGAAGGCTTCGTTCAGCTCGACCACGTCGATGCGGTCGAAACCGAGGCCTGTGCGCGCGAACAGCTTGCGCACCGCGGGCACGGGGCCGATGCCCATCGTCGCCGGGTGGCAGCCCGCGGCGGCCCAGGCACCGAACCAGGCCATCGGTTCGAGGCCGAGCTCGGCCAGCCTGTCTTCGGCGACCACCAGGCAGGCCGCGGACGCATCGTTCTGCTGGCTCGCATTGCCGGCAGTCACCGTGCCGCCCTTCAGCAATGGCTTCAGCGCTGCGAGCGCCTCCAGGCTCGTGTCCGCACGCACCCCCTCGTCGCGGGCGAAGCTCAGCGGTTCACCCTTCTTTTGCGGAACGCTCACCGGCACCAGCTCGTCGTCGAATCGGCCAGCCGCCCACGCCGCGGCCGCGCGTTGGTGGCTGCGCACCGCGAATGCATCGCTCTGCTCGCGGGTGATGCCGTGTTCGCGCGCCAGGTTCTCGGCGGTTTCGGGCATGCCGGAGACGAAGCCGAAGCGATGCTCCGGCTGCGAGCGCTCGCGGCCGCGCTGCAGCCGGTCGTGAAGGCTCACCGAGCCGGCGCGCGAGCCCCAGCGCATGTCGGTGCTGTAGTACTCGATGTTGCTCATGCTCTCGACGCCAAGCGCGACGACGACGTCGGCCGCGCCGGTCTGCACCTGCATCGCGGCATTCACGACGGCCTGCAGCCCCGAGCCGCAGCGGCGGTCGAGGTTGTAGCCGGCGACGTCGAGCGGCAGGCCCGCATCGAGCGCCGCCCAGCGGCCCATGCACGGCGCCTCGCTGTTCGAGTAAGACTGCGCCGAGATCACCTCGTCGATGCGCGCCGGGTCGATGCGGCTGCGCTCGAGCAGCGCCTTCAGGACCGCTGACGCGAGCTGGTCGGCTGTCAGCGCCCTCAGGCTGCCACCGAACGCGCCGACGCCGGTGCGCACGGGGCAGACGATCGCGGCTCTTCTCATGCTCAGGGCTTTCAATGAGCCGCAGCCGCCGCCGCTCCGGCCGGCACGGGGCCGCAGCGGCGCGGCAGCGCGAGCGCGACCACGATGGACACGGCCGCGGAGAGGTTGATGGCGACGAAGGCCAGCATATAGGCCGCAGGCGCGGGGTGATGGACCGCACCGTCCGACGGATCGGCAACCGTGGCGCTCGCCAGCAGCATCGTCACCGCCTGGGTGCCGATCGCCGTGCCGACGGTGCGCAGAACGTGCGACATGCCGTTGAGCTCGCTGGTGCGCTCTGTCGCCGCCACCTCGACGATCAGGTTGGGAATCGCCGCATACAGCATCGAGCCGCCCACCACGGCGATGAAGGTGAGCACCACGAGCTGCCAGACCGTGTGATGCCACAGCGACATCGCGATCCAGCTCAGGCTGATGACGGCGGTGCCGACGATCGCGGCGCGCCGCGCCCCGTGCCGCGCCGCCAGATGGCCGCTCCAGGGGGCGCCGAACAGGCCCGCGGTGGCGGCCGGCAGCTTGATCAACGCCGCCGCGGTGGCGGTCAGGCCGAGCCCGATGCCGGCCCACGCCGGCTGCTGCGCGATCAGCAGCACCACCAGCATCAGCTGCGACGTGCCGAGGCCGAACAGAAGCATCAGCAGCATCGCGAGGCCGATCTGCCGCCGGCGGAACTGGCGCACGTCGAGCAGCGGGTCGGGGTGTTGCAGCTCGCGCCGTACCCAGGCCACCCCCATGGCGATGCCGGCGGCGGCCAAGCCGAGCGTCACCGGATCGCCCAAGCCCGAGGCCTTGACCCGCGTGACGGCCAACAGGATGGCCGCCACCGCCGGTGCGAACAGCACGCCGCCCAGGATGTCGAGCCGGCCGATCCGTGGGCGTCGCTGCGAGCGTGGCAGCAGCAGCGCCACGCAGGCGATCGACACCACCGCGTGACCGGCGCCGATCCAGAAGGTCGAGCGCCAGCCGACGTTGTCGGCCAGCCAGCCGCCGCAGAGAATGCCGACGCTCGCGGCGAAGCTCGCGACGGCGGCCAGCCAGCCGATGACCACGGGAACCCGCCCGGCCGGGAACAGCTCCCGCGCGAGGCCGATGCACAACGGCAGCAGGCCGGCGGCCACGCCTTGCAGTGCGCGTCCGGCGATCAGCCCGCCGAGGCTGTCGGTCAGGGCGCTGACCAGCGACCCGCAGGTCGCGAAGAACAACATCACCAGCACCAGGCGGCGCCGGCCGTACAGATCGCCGAGCCGCGAGCACAGCGCCGCGGACGCTGCACCGACGAGCAGGAATCCGGTGATGAGCCAGCCGACGCCGACGGGGTCGCGAAACTCGCGCACCAGCGTGCCGAGGATGCCGTACATCATCCCGACCTCGAAGGCGCTGTTGATCTCGGTGATCACCAGCACGGCGAGGATCACGCGCAACCGGACGGGGCTCAAGTTCGGTGGGGGCATCGTTTCCCTCCAGTCGCGTTCATTCGGTGGCAGGTGCCGCGGTCACGAGCGCGCAGCCGGGCGGACGAGAGAGGCACGCGCCGCGGCGCTTGTCACATCGCATGCCGTCAGGCGCCTTCGAACCGCGGAGAGCGCTTTTCCATGAAGGCGCGCACCGCCTCGTGATGGTCCGCCGTGCCCATCGCGACCGCCTGGAACTCGGTTTCGCTGCGAATCGCCGCCTCGAGCGAGTCCACGCCCTGGGCCAGCGTGCTCTTGAGCAGCGCGCTGGTCACCGGCGGCAGCGCTGCGTACTCTGACGCAACCGCGATCCCGCGTTCGAGCGCCTGTCCGGGCTCGCACAGTTCGTTGGCGAGGCCGATGCGACAAGCCTCGGCACCATCGAACGGACGTGCCAGCCCGAGGATCTCGCGCGCCTTTGCGCGGCCCACGCGGTGCTGCAGGCTCCACAGCGCGCCCATGTCGGGCATCAGGCCCATGCGCGCGAAGGCGGCGCCGAACTTCGCGTCGCGCGCGCAGACGAGGTAGTCGCCGAGCGCGGCGATCGAGAAGCCTGCACCCATCGCGGAACCTTCGACGGCGGTGACGACGGGCTTGGGCCCGGTGGCGATCAGCCGGATCAGGTCGACGACGACGTTCCAGCGCTCGCGGTTCTGCAGCAGGCTGCGCTGCGCCATCTCGCTGATGTCGCCGCCGGCGCAGAAGTGCCCACCCTCGCCCGTGATGACGATCGCGCGCAGCGCCTCGTCGGCCATCGCTTCACGCAGTCGGTCGCGAAGCTGGGTGCGCATCTGCATGCCGAACGCATTGCGGCGCGCCGGGTAGCTGAGCCGGATCACCGCCACGGCGCCTTCGCGCGTGAGCGGCGTCATGTCGGAAGGACGGTCGGAGGTCTTCGGCTCCATGGCGTTCAGCGCCCGCAGAAGCGCGGCTCGCGCTTGTGCCCGAAGGCGGCCAGCGCTTCCCGGCAGTCATCGCTCACCCGGCACCGGATCATGTTGCGAGCCTCGAGGTCCATGCATGCGTCGAGCGTCTGCGTTGCTGCGGCATGGATGTTGTCCTTGATGGCGCGCCACGCGAGCGTCGGACCCTGCGCGAGCTTGAGCGCGAAGGCCTCGGTGGCCGCGTCGAGCTCGGCGTCGGGCAGCACGCGGTTCACGAGGCCCAGTGCCAGCGCCTCCGCCGCACCGATGCGCTCGGAGAGCATGTAGATCTCCTTGGCGCGCGAAGCGCCGACCAGCCGCGTGAGGAACCAGCTGCCGCCATAGTCGCCCGAGGTGCCGATCTTCGAGAAGCTGGTGACGAGGAAGGCGTTGTCCGCGGCAAGGCGGAAATCGCAGGCGAGCGCCAGCGAGAAGCCCAGGCCGGCCGCCGGGCCGCGCAGCCTGGCGATCGTGGGCTTGCCCATGTCGTGAAGCCACTGGGCGGCGCGGGCGAGATGCTTCAAGCGGTCGATGCGCGCCTCGGCCGCCATCCACGCTTCGCTGTGGCCATGCTCGGCAGCGATGGCGTCGTCCGGGTCCGGCGCACCCATCGAGCGGACGTCGGCACCGGTACAGAACGACCCGCCCTCGCCTGCCAGCACCACGACCTTGACGCCGGGATGCCGCGCCGCGTCGTGCACGCGGCGCAGAAGCAGCGCCTGCGCCGCGGTGTCGAGAGCGTTCTTCACCTCCGGCCGGGCCAAGGTCAGGGTCAGCACACCGGTGTCGGCGAGTTGCCAGCGGATCGCGTCGTCGGTCATCGGCTTGTCTCCGGTCTGCGGCGCTTATTTTGTGAACAATGTTCGATAATATAAACGAACGCGCCGCACCACTCAAGCCCCTTTGCCGGAGACCGGGGTCAGATGATTCCCGCGGCGGCCAGGCGCCGCAGCTCCGTGTCATCGATGCCGAGCAAGCCTTTGAGTACTTCTTCGGTGTGCTGTCCCTGGACTGGAGGCGCCGTGTAGTCGGTGATCGGCGTGTCGGAGAACTTGATGGGGTTGGTGCAGATCTTCACGCGGCCGGCCAGCGGGTGGGGCACCTCCACCGCGACGCCCCGGTGCCGGACCTGCGGATCCTCGAACACCTGCCGAAGGTCGTAGATCGGCCCGGCTGGCACACCGGCGGCTTCCAGGGCGGCGAGCAGCTCGGACTGGCGCCAGGTCCGGGTGATGGCGTCGAACGTGTCGGCCAGCGCCCTGCGGTTGCGCACACGCGAGGGGTTGCCGGCAAAGCGCTCGTCGTCGGCCAGCGCCGGATGACCGAGGGCCTGGCAGAAGCGCCGGTATTGCTCGTCGTTGCCGCACACGACCATTACCGCACCGTCCGCGCACGGGAACATCTGCGACGGCAACCCGCCGTTGCCCTGGGTGCCGCGCCGCACCGGCACCTCGCCGGTCGCCAGGTACTGCGCGGTGTAGTGCGACAGCGAGGCGATCACCGAGTCGAGCAGGGCGACGTCGATGTGCTGCCCACGGCCGCGGCTCGCCTCGCGGTTCGCATCGCGGTCGTACAGGGCCGTGATGACGCCGATCGCGGCGAACTGCCCGGCGATGAAGTCCGCGATCGACGGGCCGGTCTTGACCGGCGCGCCGCCTTCCTCGTCCGGGTAGCCGGTGACGCTCATGAGCCCGCCCATCGCCTGGAAGATCGAGTCGTAGCCGGGGCGCGGCGCGTACGGGCCGGTCTGGCCGAAGCCGGTCACCGAGCAATAGACGAGACGCGGGTTCAGCGAGCGCAGGCTTTCCTGGTCGAGGCCATAGCGCTTGAGGTCGCCCACCTTGAAGTTCTCGATGAGCACATCGGAGATCGTCGCCAGCCTGCGGGCGATCGCCTGCCCATCGGCCTGGGCGAGGTCGAGGGTGATCGACTTCTTGTTGCGGTTGGAGCCCAGGATGATCGGCGTCTCGCGCGTATCGCGCCCTTCCGTGTCCTTGAGGAAGGGCGGCCCCATCCTGCGCGCGTCGTCGCCGGCGCCTACGCGTTCGACCTTGATGACTTCGGCGCCCAGATCGCCGAGGATCTGCGCTGCCAACGGGCCGGCGATCACCCGGGAAAGATCCAGGACTCGGATATGGGACAGTGGCTTGCGGGACATGGAAGCCTCCATGTTGGCATGGCGTTCCATTATATGACCGTCATGCCAATATACGAACATGTCGCACTGGATGTGCTACCCACCCCTGATTCGCCAGGTCGGACCGTACCGCGTTCTCGCAGATGCGGTGGAGGTCGTATCTACACGGGCCCTGGTGCTGCAGGCAATGCGCGTGCAGTGCGCGATCGACTTCTTCAGCAATGGCGTGATCGCATCGCCGTGCGCCAATCCGACTGTCGCCATCGGCCTCCGTCATCCGTCTGTGCCCTACCGTGGGCGTGCAGGCGTCCGCCTCGCGCAGCGATAGCGGACTTCCCGCACCGGTCAAGCAAGGCATGCCGGACACGCGTGCATTGCGCGCCGGCGTCGACGATGTGTCGAAAGAGGGGGAGGACGTCGCTCCAGTGCAACCGATCCGCTCGTGATGCAGACGATCGATCCGTACGAGGGCCTCAGGAAAGTACGTGCCCAGGTGCCTGATCAGGGCGCCGTGCAGGTGTAGTTCGTTGCCAACTTCGCCGCCGAAGCGTCGTTGGCCGGGCCCGTGTAGCGCGGGTACTGCGGGTACTGGCACAACGGCCGAGCGAAGGTCAACGCTCCTGAGGCATCGCGCTTTTCTGCAGTCAGCGTGGCAGGCGCGGCGCCCCTCGTCACCCACTGATCCAGCGCGGTCAGCAAGTCGGCGCTGTCCGCTCCCGGGCCACCTGCGCAGTGATCGACGCCGGGCGCAACGTAGAAGCGAGTGGATGCATCGGCATTCGTCGCGCCGACGGCATCTCGCATGTTGGCAACGTACTCGGCGGTGGAGTTCACGCTGAGCGCCCCATCATTGCCGCCATGCCACAGGATCAGCTTGCCGCCACTGTTGATGAATGGTCGAATGTCGGTGTTCGTCGCGTCGTTAAGCGCGGCCATCGCATAGAGCGCATTCTGGTTCTGGTCCCACGGTGCGTAGGTCAGCGAATTCGCCGCTTGGTCGCGCGCGAGATAGTTCTTGACCGTCGTGTCCTGGAACAGGAACTGCAGCGCACCGGTGACGTTGCCGCCGCCCGTTTCCCACGCGGCCCATGCGCCCGGATCGTCCTCGTTTCCGGTCAAGGGCCAGCCAGCATTGCGGAAGGTACTGCTGCCGGAGAACACGGCGTCGGTCGTCCACGAAGTCACCACCGCAAGCTGAGCATCCGACAGGCAGGTGTCGCCGGTATCGGCGCCGCCGGCACAGCGCAGGACGGTCACGTTGACGAGCGCCGGCGTGCAAGCTGCGGCGTTTGAGACGACGCCATCGACGATGCCATCCAGTCCGTCGCAGGCATCGCGCACATGCTTCGCCAACAGCGCCGTCTTGGCGGTGCTGAACGCGCCTCCGGGAGCCGCCAGGGCCTTGGCCGTGCGGTTGAACGCGCCCATGAATCCGACCCAGTTGTACGCGGGTGCGCGCGCGATGACGCCGTCGAACAGGTTCGGATAGCGCTGCACGTTCATCAGTGCCTCCCTCCCGCCGTTGGAGCAGCCTTCGAAGTACGACTTGGACGGCGGCACGCCGTAGGCTGCAGTCACCGTCTCGAGCGCGGTCGACATCACCGTCGGCACCGAGAGGCTACCGAAGAGCTGGGCCGCAAAGGTGTCGGTCAAGGCGAAGCTGGCGGACAGCGCACTGCCCTGGTGGCCCGAATCGCTGGCGACCGATGCGTAGCCTTGAGCGAGTGCCGGCAAGGACAACGCGGGAATCGAGCCGTTGTAGCCACCGCCGCCACCGTAGTAGAGCTTGCCGTTCCAGGCATCCGGCAGACGCATCTCGAAGTTCAACGACGGTGCGATGGTGCCATTGACCTTGCAATAGGTCGGTACCGCTCCGCTCGCGGGCACCGCAACGGCGGCCAGCGTCGCGCCCGCAATCGTCTTGCCGGACAGTGCAGCGCAGGCCTGCTGGGCAGTCACCACGGGCGCTGCCGGCACCGCTGCGTCGTCATCCGAGCCGCATGCCGACAGCAGCAAGGCGCACAAGCCCGTAGCGACGAGCGATACCACGTGTGTCCGGCTCATCTTGCAGTTTCCAACGTTCATGTCTCAGTCCTTCTTGTTGTCGGCAGATGCATGGCGCGCATGTCGGGCCGCCGATCCCGCGGTCGACGGATCGTTGACTCGAATGATTCTGGAATCCGCGCCGCCGATTGACTGTCCATCGGTGTACATTCGCCGCGTCTTTCGGCTAGGGGAAACCATGCCCTCCTCCTCCTCCCTCGTACTGCGCGACCGCCTTCTGGAAGCTCCGTGGGCCAAGCACCTCACTGCCGAGCAGCTGGTGCGCGTGGAGGCAGAGACTCAGGTGATCAAGTACACCGCCGGGTCTGTCGTGTTTCAGGAAGGCGAGCCCGCCGAACATTGGCTCGGCGTCTTGGACGGAATGGTGAAGGTCGACACCGTTTCCGCGGACGGCCGCAGCACGACTTTCATCGGCGTCTCCTCCGGCGGGTGGCTGGGAGAGGGGTCGATGCTCAAGCGCGAACTCAGGCCTTACGAAGTGGTCACGCTGCGAGACAGCTGGATCGCGCTGATGCCCGTGAAGACGTTTGACTGGCTCTTTGAAACCAGCCTGGCGTTCAACCATTTCCTCGTGCGGCAGCTGAACGCTCGACTCGGCCAGTTCGTTGCTGTCGTGGAGAGTTGTCGAATGCAGTCAACCACTGCACAGGTGGCAGTGTGCGTGGCAGAGCTGTTCAACCCGACACTTTGCTCGGTCACCTCAGACGCCTTGCGCATCTCGCAAGAGGAGATCGCACGCCTTTGCGGCTTGTCGCGTCAGATCGCGAATCGTGCCCTGCACGAGCTGCAGGCGGCCGGCTTCGTGCGCATGCAGTACGGCAGCATTCATGTCTTGGATGTCAACGGCTTGCACGCGTTCGGAAGGGGTGTGGAACTGAGACACGACGCGCCGCGACTTGTGGTCGATGTCGCCCACCCGCACTGAGAGTCCACGGAAGAGGTCACCGTGCGCTCCTCTGTCGAAGCGACGGGACTCCAAGGTTGCAAGGCAGCAGATGGGGCGAGCACGTCGCCGAATGACCGCTTCTGTTACCAAGCTCGAAGGACAGCAACTGGCCGGGTCCCGCCGACGAGTCGTCGTTGTCGAAGGTCAGCTGAGCGCCACACCGCTGACGTATGCGTGGGGTTGATCTACGCGCCCCGCTTGGGCTTGCACAAACCGAGAGGTGGTCGTCGTTCAACTTTGGCCGTGGGCCAACAGCAGCAGCGCCCCTTTCGCGATGCCACAGGCGACTCGAAGTTGGCCACGCCGGTGGATGCATCGCGGCACCCCGCCAAGCCGAGAGCGGCGGACGACTCCTTCCCGTGGCGAACACCGACACTTGGCAGTCAATCACCTGGCAGCAGTTCTTGTTCGCTGTTGGTTCGCACGCTCCGGTAGGCAGGCCTGAGCTCTTCGTTTGTCGTTCCTGTCCTGTCCCCCCTCCGTGGCCCTAAAGTGCCTTGAGGTAAGCAACGCACCGCATGCCTCCTTCCCTGCAGCCAGTGCGATATCGAGTGCTGTTCCACCAAAAGTGCTCTTGAGCAGCGCGTCTGCGCCCCTCGACAACAGTAGCTCCACTACCTCGGGATGGCCCTCCTCCGCAGCGACATGGATCGGAGCTTCCGCGAAGTCCGCCTGTTCGTTGAGACGTTAGCTCCTGCGTCAAGCAGGAGTCGCACGACTTCTACGTTGCCGCTTCGTACAGTCTTGTGAAGTGTTGGTTCGAGTTGACCTTCCGCTGCGACTGGTGCCCCTGCACCTAACAGAGTTCGCACGACCTCGACCCGCCCAGGAACGTCGACTTGCGCTTGTGCAACCACGGCATGCCGAAACGTAGAGACCTTGCATCGCCGTCACACCGCGCGTGTGGATGGGCGCGCCGGCCGAGTCCAATACCGGCAACTCCACCCATGAAAAGTCGCGGTCGTAGCCGGTCGCCCAGACCTCACTGTCCGGTCCTTCCTTATGCGCCGGCAGCAGCGAGGCAATCCGGGCCCTCAGCCGAATCGAATTCGAGCCAACACACAACGGCGAAATCCGAGAAGCCGGAAGTCTCTGCTTCTGGGCCGCTTCTGAATCGGGTAAAGGGTCATCGCGCTTCGCGAAGAACGTGAGCAGGCACGCAGCCGTCAATCAATCTGCGCTGCTTGAGGCACCGGGACTACTGCCGCCATGTGCCAGCGCCTCGGTTCGTCGTCGTTGATAGTCGCAGCCAAGCCGAAGGAAGATGTTGGAATGCTCGCGCAGCGAAGAGGGGCGCCCCGCCAGGAGATCAGCTGCGCGCCTCACGATCGTCGCAGCGACTTCGTTCTCCCGCGTGGCTGCAGCGGCGCGCTCCAATCTCCCCGCAGCGCTCGAGTGCCCGACCAATGCCGCCGACTCTGCCCATAGGGCCGCGTACCAGGGGCGCCACATGCGCAACACCGAGGAACTCCAGACCGATCGGTCGTCGACGTCCGATGACAGGCGCGCAAAGGCCATCTCCGGCTGTCCACGGTCGAGCGCCAGCAGCGCGTCCATCGCCTGCGCCCAGGCGCATGTGTTCAGGGGCACGGCATGGGACGTCAGCGTCTTGGTCAGTTCGATCCACTGCCTGCGCCTGGCCTCGTCACCCCGCATGCCATGCACCATTGCAACCGCGTACGCCGTCACGCCCAGCGTGCCGGAGACCGGGCGGCCCGCGCGTTGCCAGGCGGCCAGGAATTGCTCGCCGCGCTCGACCACAGCTTGGAAGTCGCCGGCCATCGCGTCCACCTTGATTCGCCGCGCGAGTGCCGGATGCGGATAGTCGCGGTAGCAGTCCAGGGCGGCCAGCCGGTCGGCATACGCAGCCGCCGATTCGAGTTGGCCGGCAGCGAGGCAGAGCTCCGATGCCATCAACAAGTAGTCGTTGAAGTGGTAGGCCGTCGAGGCGTCGAGTCCCTGGCGGATCAGCAGGTCCTCCCGCAGGGCGGTCTTCTCGATCGACCGCAGGAGTTCGGCCCGCGCGAGGTGCGAGGCGCACAGCCTGTCCAGGGCGACGCTCTCGATCAGCGGCATCTGCGCTTGCCGGGCCAGGGTGATGCCCTGCTCGATCAACGCGTCGACTCGCGCATCGTCGTCGGGCAGGCCGAGCGCGGCGGCCACGGCGATCACGGCCCGTGGCGCCGCGGCGTCGCCGGCCAGCGACTCGGCTTCGGCCAGCCACACTTCGTCGGCGCCTCGCTCGGGCGGCGATGCGAGGATGCCTGGCGCCCAGCGCACAAACATCACCCTCGCGGCCAGATCCACTGCAGCAGCGCACGGCTCGCCGCTGGCCAGGGCCTGGTCGGCGGCTTCTCGCAGAAGGCGCAGTGTGTCGTTGCCTACCAGGCTGCAGGCGGCGGCACCCGCAGCCAGTCGAAGCAAGCGCGCTCGCTGGACGGGATCCACGTCCAGCGCGGCCGCTTGCTCGTAGCCGCTTTGCGCCTCTTGAGGCCTTCCACGCAGCAGCACCTGTCCCGCCAGCTGCTCTGCCAGGCGAGCGGCCTGCTGCGCGGCCGGCACGCTGCGTGTGCTGTCGGCGTTCATCACAGCCGCACGCGCATCGGCAGCCAGGTCATCCAGCCGCTCGCACCAGGCCTCGTCGCGCGGCTGTTGGGCCAACTGGGCCAGCGCGACGCCGCACCATCGGCGATGACGCTCGTGCACCTTCTCGCTACGGCCGAGCGCATTCAGTTGCTCGGCGCCGAACTGGCGGATCGTCTCCAGCAGGCGGTAGCGCGTCGGCTGCCCGGGCTCGACGAGCACCAGGCTGTGATCCGCCAGTCGCGCCAGCGAATCGGCTGCGTCGAAGCGACGGGTTCCGGCTTCGAGCACGGCCAGCGTTGCGCTGACGTCGAACCACGCCGCGAAGACCGACACCGTTGCCAGAAGATCGCGGTCGGGCGCCGGCAGCAGCCGGTAGCTCCACGCAATGGCCTCGCGCAGCGAGCCATGCCGACGATCGCCGCCATCGGCCAAGGTGAGCAGCCGCAGCCGTTGATCGAGCCCTGCGATCAATCCGTCGAGCCCCAGGGCCGGGCAGCGCGCCGCCGCCAGTTCGATCGCCAGAGCCATGCCGCCCAGCGACGCGCACAGCGCCGCGACCTGATGCGCGTCCAACGGCACCGTGACCCCGGCGGACTGCGCGCGCTCCTCGAACAGGCGCGCCGCGTCGCCATCACGCTCGGCCAACGAAAGCCCAGGCACTGGAAATACCCACTCGAACGGTGCGCGCAGCGGCAGGCGGCTGGTGGCGACGATGGCCAGCGATGAGCATGACCGGATCAGCCGGGCCACGGCATCGCGCACTGCGTCGATCAGGTGCTCGCAGTTGTCCAACAGGATCACCGCGTCGCTGCCGGCGAGCACCGTCGACAGCGCATCCGCAAGCGAGCCGCCCACTGGCGCCACCACGCCGGCGGCCGAGGCGATCGCACCCAGCACCATCGCCGGATCACTCACATGCACCAGATCGACGAAACAGCCGCCATCGCGGCGCATGGCAGCCAAGGGCTCGACGACGTGGAGCGCCAGCCGTGTCTTGCCGACGCCGCCGGGACCGGTGATCGTCACCATGCGGTGCGCGGCAATGGCTTCGCGTAGCGCCGTGCACTCCGCCGTCCTGCCGATGAAGCTGCTGGCCGGCGCCGGCCAGCGCGAGCCGGTCCACCGACCGCCCACAGGGGCCAGCCCTGGGTAACGCGCCAACGCGCGCCGGTCGGCCACGTCAAGCTTCTGGATCAGCGAGGAGACGTGCGACTCGACCGTGCGCACCGAGAGGAACAGGCGGTCGGCGATCTCCTTGTTCGTCAGGTGGGCGGCGACCAGCGACCATACCTCTCGCTCGCGCTTGGTGAGATCGGTGACCGCAGGGGGCGCCATGGATCAAGTATGCGGCAGCCGCTCAGCGGGGCGTGCCGGCCACGGAGCTCAGTTTCCGTAGTGGCCACGGATGCGCGCGCAGCGCCGTTGGCAAACACTGGCTGCCCAAAGGAGATCGCAAACATGACATTCGACCCGCTTCAATACAAGGCCACGACGCGCGAGCAGTGGCAGGTGGCGGCCGAGGCCTGGCACCGCTGGGGCCCCGCATTGGAAGACTGGCTGGGCGCAGCGACCGAGCAGATGCTCGACATCGCGGGCGTCGGGCCCGGCAGCCACGTGCTCGACGTGGCTGCCGGCGCAGGCGGCCAGAGCATCGCGGCGGCCCGCCGCACGGGCCCCGGGGGCCGCGTCGTGGCGACGGACATATCGCCGGCCATCCTCGATTACGCAACGCGCGCCGCTGCGCAGGCGGGCGTGAAGGTGGACACGCAGGAACTCGATGGCGAGGCCCTCGGCGACCTGCCCCCGGCCTCGTTCGATGCGGTCATCTCCCGCCTCGGGCTGATCTACTTCCCCGATCAGCGGCGTGCGCTGGCTGGAGCGCGCAATGCCTTGCGGCCGGGCGGGCGCTTCAGCGCAATCGTCTATTCGACCGCAGACCGCAACCAGTTCTTCTCGGTGCCGGTGGGCATCATCCGAAAGCGCGCCCTTCTACCGGCACCCGAGCCGGGCCAGCCGGGACCTTTCAGCCTCGGCGATGCCGGCGTGCTGCAGGGCGCGCTCGAGCAGGCGGGCTTTCGCAACGTGAGCGTGCAAGCCGTGACGGCACCGCTGCACTTGCCGTCGGCCGCCGACTGCGTGCGCTTCGAGAAGGAGTCGTTCGGCGCTCTGCACCAGATGCTCTCGTCGGTGCCGGTCGATGAGCATGCATCGGTGTGGGATGAGATCGCCACCGCGCTGCGCCGCTTCGAGACGCCGCAAGGTTTTGTCGGCCCCTGCGAGCTGCTCGTGGCGGGAGGAACCAAGTGATGCTGCCGCAACGCACCGTGGTCGCTGCCGTGCAGGCCAGCTACGTGCTGCTGGACCGCGACGCCTGCGTCGACAAGGCGGTGGCGCTGATCGGCCAGGCCGCGCGCGAAGGCGCACGCATCGTGGTGCTGCCCGAAGCTTTCATCCCGGGCACACCGATCTGGATCGACACCCGCCCGATCTGGGACGGCGACGCCCGGTGGTACTCGCTCCTGGTGCAGCAAGCCGTCGTCGTGCCGGGGCCGGTGACGGCGGCACTGGGGGCTGCCGCGCGGGACGCCGATGCGTACGTCGTGATCGGCGTGCACGAACGCGAGGCTCACGGCAGCACGCTCTACAACACCACTCTGTACTTCGGCCCGGACGGCGCCTTGCTCGCCAAGCACCGCAAGCTGGTGCCCACCGGCTCGGAACGCACGGTGTGGGGCATGGGCGACGGCTCCACGCTGCCGGTGGTCGACACGCCATTCGGGCGTCTGAGCGGCCTGACCTGCTGGGAAAACTACATGCCGCTCGCGCGCTTCTGGCTTTACGCGCAGGGCGTGGACATCTGGGCCGCGCCAACGCTGGCCACCGGCGATGCCTGGGTCGCGACCATGCAGCACGTGGCGCGCGAAGGACGCTGCTTCGTCGTCGGCGTGAACCCCTGCCTGCGGGCCGAGCAGATTCCCACCAACCTGACTGGTCGCAACGATATCTGGCCCGGCTTCCAGAGCGCGGCCGGTGCTTGGGTGGAAGTCGGCAACAGCGTGATCGTCGGACCCGACGGGAAGATCCTGGCCGGGCCGCTGCGCGAGCAGGAGGCGATCCTCACCGCGGAGGTCGACCTCGACCAGGTACGCGCCGCGCGGCGGCAGTTCGATGCGGCCGGGCATTACCACCGGCCGGACATCTTCAGGTTGTCCGTCGATACGGCAGCGCGACCAGCCATTGCGCCATGGCATCCGCAGCATCCGCAGCACCCGGTGTAGCCACACCGCGTCATCGCCGGGGTTGTCTCTACAGCGGACGTTCTGACAGTGGCTCGCTCGCGCCTGCGCTATCGCTGCGATGGAGACCAACAGGCCGCCCAAGCCGTCGTGATGACGGCATCGCCTGCCTCTCGCCGCGGCAGGAAGAGCGCGCAGGATGTCGAGTAGAAGTCGCGCAGATCGGCAAGCTGGAGGCGATGACCGTCGCAATGCCCGAGGCCGGGGGCCTGCCCCACTGCGCATCGGGTGCCCCGTTGGTGCCGGTCGTGTGGTCTTCAGTTCGAACACAACGATCGCATGGTTCGGGCGATCACCGGCCCACCAGGGGGCGCCGGATGGCGCCGCAGAAAGTCCGCGATGGCCGTGTCGACCACTGCCGGGTGCGTGATCGGGCCCATGTGGCCGACCCCGCGAAAGGTCTGCGTCTCGCCCCGGGGCAGTGTTCGTGCGAGCAGATTGCTGACGGCCCGCGCCGAGGTCGTTGTTTCGCTGCCCTGCATCAGCAGCACCGGCATGTCCAGCGCCCGGAACGCAGCGAGCGGCGTGGTCTCGCCGAGCAGCGCCCCGCCCCAACCCTGCACGTTGACGATGGCGGCCTCGATCGCGCTGCGCTGCGACTCGGGCTTGGCGGCCCAGGCGCCGACACCCATCCAATAGTCGATGAAGGCTTCGGCCGCAGCCGCGCGATGGCCGGCGGCCAGCGCTGCGGCGGCGCGCGCCACCGTCTCGCGGATGCCGTCGGCCGCGTTCGGCGCCGGCGACGCGGCATCGACCAGCGCGAACAGCGTCGGCTCGTAGAGGACCAGCGCGTGCACCCGCTCGGGCTGCTTCAATGCGGCGAGCAGCGCGACGGCCGCGCCGTACGAGTGGCCGACCAGCGCGAACGGCGCGCCGGCGCGCTCGAACACCGGCTCCAGCAGCGCCACTTCGTCGTGCAGCGTCAGTGGGCGGTCGGTCGGCCAGGCCGGACCCCGGCCGGCGCCGTGGGTGTCCGGCGCCAGCACGCGGTGGCGCGGCGCCAGCCGGTCCATCAGCGGCCGCCACTGCGACGAGCTGCTCGCGTTGCAGTGGATGCAGACCACGCCCGGACCGCTGCCGGCTTCGCGGTGGAAGGGCACGGCCGGCAGGACCGGGCGCTCGTCGATCGCGGCGGTGACCATGGTGTTCATCGCCGCGTGACGACGACCTCGAGGTATTCGCTGGGCACGACCAGCGAGGCACCCCCGGCGCGGTTCATGCGCGTCAGCAGCGTCGTCAGATCGCGCTCCAGGGCCTGCGCAGCGTCGGCCGGCAGCGCGGCAAACGCCTTGTGGATGGGGCCGTACCAGGTGCGGAAGACGTCGATGAAGTGCGCCGCGCAGCGGTAGCGGAAATTGAAGATGCGCGGCGTCACCGAGATGGCGCCGGCCGTCTCGCCGAACAGGGCGTGCAGGTTGGCCTCGACGCCCCAGCGTGATGGCGGCTGCACGCCCGCCGGCGGCGGCAGGTGGCGGCCCAGGGTCTTGAAGACCTGGCCGATGAAGCCCTCGGGCGTCCAGTTCGCCAGGCCGATGCGGCCGCCGGGGCGGCACACGCGCGCCAGCTCGGCGGCGGCGCGCGACTGGTCGGGCGAGAACATCACGCCGAAGGTCGACAGCACCGCGTCGAAGCTGGCGTCGTCGAACGGCAGGGCCTCGGCGTCGGCGACCTGGAAGGTGGCCTGCAGGCGTTCGGCGCGGGCGCGCTCGGCGCCGCGTTCGAGCAGGCTGCCGACGTAGTCGGTGGACGTGACGATGCAGCCTCGGCGCGCCGCGGCCAGCGTGGCATTGCCATTGCCGGCAGCCACGTCGAGCACGCGCTCGTCCGTGCGCAGGTCGCAGGCCTCGGCGAGGTGCTCGCCGACGATCTGCAGCGTGGTGCCGATGACGGCGTAGTCGCCGCTGGCCCAGGCGGCCTGCTGGCGGGCTTTGAGGGTGTGGAGGTCGATGGGGGTGGACATGGCAGGTCTCCTGGTGGCTGGGTTCGGATCAGTAGCCGCTTGCAGGCGGTTGGCCGCCGCGAACGCACCAGACAAGACCTTGAAAATACGTGGCGTCGATCGTGGCGACCCAGCCACCCTGGAAACCGACGACATAGACTTCCGGCGCAAGGTCCGACAAGGGTTGCTTGAGCGGGGTCGACGTCCAATAGGCGTGGCCTTGAGGAGTTTGCTGGTAGATGAAGGGCCTGTTCGCGGGCAGCTTGACCTCGGCCGGGTTGCTCATGTCGATGAGGCTGGCCAGTTCGGTCACTGAAGGCAGGCGCCAGCCCTTGCGGTTGCCGACGGCCAGATTTGCGCATTCGAGTTTCGCGTGGTGCCAGGACATCGGCCACGGCTGACCTTGCCAATGAAGCGGGTGGGTCCAGACCAGGCCGGTTTCGTTGTCGCGCACCGCCGAGTTGTTCATCACGCAGGTGAAGCGGGTCGACCAGTTGGGACAGCCGGCGCCGGTTTCGGAGGGCAGGACCTTGTCCCAGTTCTGGGTGACGCCACGCAGGTCGGTGCCGCCCGCGGCGGCCGCGGCTTGCGCCGTCTCGTACAAGGCGGCGAGAGCGGCCATGCAGCACATGGCGATCGTCAGTTTGCGAAAGTTCATCCTTAGCTCCATCGAGAGGGTGGGTTTGCGTGAAGGGCAGTGTGTCCAGTGCGCTTCCCTCACACCATCTCGGCGCCGTGAATCGTTGTGAAACCGATCGCTCGCCAATCTTCGGCACCCAATGTCGACCCCCTGCCCCCGCTGAGGCGTGCCGCTTCGGCCGGTTCGAGCTGCGGCCGGCGCAGCGCCTGCTGCTGGCCGAGGGCGCGCCGCTGCCGGTCGGCGCGCGCGCCTTCGGCCTGCTGCTGGTGCTGGTGGCGGAGCACGATCGTGTCGTGTCGGACGACGAACTGCTGGCCCGCGTCTGGCCCGGCCTGGTGCTCGAGGAGAACAACCTTCGCCAGCATGTATCGGGGCTGCGCAAGCGCCTCGGCGCCCAGGCGCTGGCCACGGTGCCAGGACGCGGCTACCGCTTCACGCTGCTGATCCGATATCTCTAATCGAGAAAGGCGGGTGACTTCGGGATGGAGGCGCTCTGCTCCCGATCGTGGTTGATCAACAACCTGGCGCCGCTGGCCTTGATGAAGGTGTCCATCTCGTTCATGGAGCGCAGGCTCTTCTCGGCGTCATGGTTGATCGATGGCACGCGCTTCGCCTCCCAGTTGGCCGTGAGATGGACGAAGTCGCCCGAGAGAAGCACCCCAGCCCGTGCTGATCGGCCTGCTGATGCTGTCTATCGCGCTCCGGCGCTGAGCCGGGGTGGCGCGTTCTCTCGCACCGCTCGTGTGGGTGAGCGGCTCACGGCCTCAAGGCGCCACCGCGGAGATCCGCGTGTACCAGTTGCCGAACGCCCCGCGCGTGTCGCCGCACGTGAAGTTCGTCGCCAGGAATTCCTGCAATGTGCAGACCTGACCGATGTACTCCGACGCGATCCAGAACGTGCCCTGCGACAGCGCCGCGGCGCCGTAGTCTCCCCAGCGCGCAACGGTCGAATCGCCGAGAGACACGTAGCCGCTGAAGCCGTCCTCCGGGCCCAGGCCGGCGCCGGCGACGCGAACGTTGCCGTTCAGACCGCTGGCGTTGAAACGGATGTACGCCGCCGAAGGGTAGTAGTCCGGCCCGACCAGCGTGAACGAGATGATCCCGCGTCCGTCGGGCAGCGCGGCAATCGCCGGGTAGCTGACGCTGTTGCCGGCGACGCCGAACTTGCCCTCGTTCTCGAGCACCGCGGCCAGCGAGCCGGCCTGCGGATACGGGCGGATCACGTAGTAGGCGATCCCTGCTTGGCGTCCGCCCGGCATGTTGACCGGCGTGTCGAGCGCGCCGTACAGGCGCCCGCCCGTGAAGAACACCTGCTGCATGCGCGAGTCGTTGGTGTCGACGAGCTCTGGGACGAGCTCGGTCGGCGCCGGCGGGTCGACGAAGAGCTGCCAGCATCCAATGAAGCCGCCGCCGAGGTTGATCGAGCGGTCGTTCAGGCACTCCCCGAGCGGCGCCGGCCCGCGCTTCTGTGCCGCCGGCGGCGGAACGCCGTAGAGGCTGACGTGCACGGCGGTGTCGACCAGCGAGATCTGTGACGGATCGCTGTCGATCGCACTTGTGTTCATCAGCGCGAAAACGCGGATGCGGTTGCCGTTGCCCGACGGCGAGAATACCGCGACCGAGCTCATCAGGTATTCGACGCCGCCGAAGCGCGTCTCGTAGTCCTGGCTCGGCGAGACTGCCGGCCAGACCGTGAAGCCAGGATTGCCCTGGAAGCGGAACTCGCTCGTGTCGAACAGAACGAGATTGACGTTGGCAGCGCTCGCCGCGAGCTGCTTCTTCGACAGCGCGTAGATCTGCGCCGCGTTGAAGCCGCCGGCGAACGGGAACTCGTTCGTCGTCAGGTAGATGCCGTACTTGTCGGCGCCGATGTGCGGATAGTCGCCGATGCACGGGCAGTTCGGATGGTTCGGCGTGTCGGCCGGCAGGCCGGTGTTCTGCACCGGGATCCGGTAGATTGTCCAGCCGTTGCGCGGATCGGAGTCGTTGCTAACGGCGAGATCGAGGTGGTTGTCGCCGGTGAAGGCGCCAGTCTTCTCGTTGACGTCGAGCGTCAGGACGACGTGGAAGAACTTGTGGACATCCGGGTCGTAGTAGCACGTTGGGTCGGTGATGAACGGCCCGAAGACCGGCGGATTCGTGCGCTGGATCGCCGCCGGGTAGCTGTAGAACGTGTTGAGGTCGATGACGCCACTCACCGGCACGCCGCTCTTGTCGTAGAAGCGGATGACGTCATTGACCGACTCGACGACGAACTGCTCGCTGACGCAGAGCGCCTGGTCGGGAGGTTCGACGCTGAACTGATTGCCGCCGTTGGCGAAGCGCTGGTCGAAGAAGCGCAGCCCGTCCCAGGTCTTCAGCGCGTCGCCCTGCTGGACACCGACCGGCGCGATGCCGACGCCGAGGCCGCGTGCGGTTGCGATCGATCGGTTGACGACCCGCTTGGTCGCCGCGCGCAGCGCCTTCTTGTCGCGCGCCTCGTCGCTCTTGCCGCCGTGGGCGGCGACGCCTTCGTCTTCCTCGCGGCCGGCGAAGGCGGGTGAGAGCTCGGGCGACTGCAGGCCGCCGCCGGCCATCGGCAACGCCTGCAGCCGCGCGATGCCGCTGCTCTGGATGGTTCGTACGCTGACGGCGGCGTTTGCCGCGGTGAGTGACAGCGCGAGTGCGGCGCCTACGAGGACGCGCGCGATGGACGTGAAAGGCATGTGGACTCCTCGATGTCGTTCGTTGCGGGCGCGCCTGTTTGGCGGACGCCCATGACGACGAAGCTAGTCTTCCCACATACGAATGGCCACAGTAAGGCAGAGACAGACGCAGCGCTCATGTCGGAACCCTCAGTGCCCTCTTCGATGATATTCCACCGATAGGCATCGTCAAGGGACAAGTCGGTAGGGTGGCACCACGTCGACCACCTCCAGCGCGTTACGCGTCAGCGTTCCGGTCTTGTCGGCGCACAGCACATCCATTGCGGCGGCCTCGTGCGCAGCCGACAACGGCGTCAGCAGCACGCCGTGCTGCGCGAGGACGCGCGCACCGAAGGCCGCGGACAAAGTGAAAGTCGCCGGCAGTGCGACCGGGATGCTCGCGAGCAGGGCCGTGAGCGCTAGCCGAACCAGGTCGCTGGCAGGCAGCGCCATCGAGTATCCAGCCGCGATCAGCAACGCCGCAAGCAGCCGGGCACGGAGTGTCGAGGCCCGCCTCGACAGGAAGCGACTCGCCCGTGAGCATGGATGAATCGATCATCGCCGCGCCGGTGACCATGGTCGCGTCCGCCGGCACCGCGGCCCCAAGGGTGAGTCGCACGATGTCGCCCGGAACCACCTCGGTCGCCGGCAAGCCCATCCGCCCCGAGCAGACCACGCTGTACCGCCTGGTGCAGCAGCATGCGGCCAGCTTCATCGCGCACACCGAGGCCAGTACCAGATCGGAGCTGCCGCGGTTCATCAAGGTCGAGTTCGACGCCTTCCTTGAGTGCGGCATCCTGGCGCACGGCTTCCTGAGGCTGCGCTGCGGCGAGTGCGGCCACGACAAGCTGCTGGCCTTCAGCTGCAAGCGTCGCGGGTTCTGCCCAATCGTGCGCGGACCCCGAGCAATGTCTGCCGCCCTTGAAAGCGGTCGTTGCCGACGTGAATTTCCCGCCGCTTGAGGGACTGGAAGTGGCCGGGCCCCGGCGACCGACTCGCGCGTTCCTACGACGGCTGACTGGCAACAACCTGTCGCTCATCCGTTGAGCGCCGCTCGGGGCCGCATTCCTGTCTGCCAGATCCGGCGGCTGACCGAGCGTGACCGACCCATAGGAGCCGGCGGCGGTTTTCCCGGCGAACGACCCGTCTACCTCGGCACTTGACCTTCGCCCACGTCAAGGTGACAGCGGTCGTTCGCTGATGCCGATCGACGATCGCGACACATTCGGGGCCGAACGGCTGCATCCGTTGGTCACGAACTGGCGCCGCCGACACCTTGCTGACGCTGGGCTCGCGTCGTGGCGATCGTCCGATGAAGCTTCCGAAACTCAGCGTCTGGATCCATCGG
Source organism: Piscinibacter sp. XHJ-5 (assembly GCF_029855045.1). Lineage (GTDB taxonomy): Bacteria > Pseudomonadota > Gammaproteobacteria > Burkholderiales > Burkholderiaceae_C > Albitalea. The sequence continues at coordinate 2,186,924 of NZ_CP123228.1, read as the reverse complement.
GCCATCGTCGGTAGCATGCAGGTGGTCGGTGCCCATGGGAGAGAGCCGATGCCCGAATTCGAAGTGTTCGTGTCGTACAGCCGGCATGACGAGCCCATTGTTGTCCCGATCATCAAGCTCTTGCGACTTGGCGGTCACGGCATGGTGTTTCTCGATCTCGATAGCATCGAACCGGGCGAGTTGTGGCGCGGCAAGCTCGAGGAGGCGCTGCGGACGGCGACGTACGTAGTCCTGTTCTGGTGCCGGCATTCGAGCGATTCGCGCGAAGTGGAGCGCGAATATCGGGCAGCATTGGCGACCGGAAAGCGCCTGGTGCCCGTCCTGCTGGACAAGACCCCCCTGCCACCCGGCCTGGACCAATACCAGTGGATTGACCTCGCGGCGCTCGCCGACGCGACTCACTCCAAAATGGCGCCGCCTCGCGCGCTAACCACCGCAGTGCCGGCGGGCCGTTCCCGCGAAGATGACGATCTCCCGCGACCGGAGTTCCTGGGGGGAGCGAGGCGTCCGATCCTGACCCTGCTTGCTCGCAACGGACTACCGCTGGCGCAACCTGTGGAGGTTTCGTTCGACGAACGCGGCGGCACCATCGGTCGATCCAACAGCAATTCACTCGTGCTGCCTGACATCGAGCGCAGGATTTCGCGGGTCCAGGCGGCCGTGGTGTTTGGCGGGGGCAGGTACGGCGTCGTCAACCGCGGCGCCAGCGCGATCGCCCTCAACGGCCGGGCGCTCGGCACAGGCGAGCAAGCGCCGATCGCAGCCGGTGACGTGCTTCATATTGGCGACTACGTCATTGGGGTGCGATGGGAGGCGGCGAGGGCCGCCGCAGAGGGGGATTCTTTCGCCGATCTGCTGGCGCCGGTCCCAGCGCCTGCTGAGACGCCCCTGCCGTCGGTGACGCCTTCGCCTCCGCAACGTCCCAGCGCGCCAGCCGGACAATCGGGCAGCCGCCTGCCGGACGACTTCGATCCCTTCGCGATGCCACTTCCCGGTCCGCTCGCGCCGGCGAGCCCCGATCCGGCCTCTCTACCGCAGGAAACCTCGATCGGCTCCATCGACGAGTTGTTCGGTCTGGGCGGCTCAGCAGATCCAATGTGCGACTTTTCGTCGGCACCGCTCGACTCGCAGCGCGAGATGGCCGAGATGATCCGCCTGCAGTTGCTACGCCAAGCCAGCCACGACGGACTTTCCTAGGGTAACTGACCTTCACCAACGACAGCAAAATGGCCGGGACTGCGTGTTCCCAAAGCTCGCTGACAGCTGCCATTGGCCACCCAGGCGATCACCATCGAAGGACCGCTGTCGCGCGCGGGCGCGAACTCGCAGTCGCGGCCATCACCAGTCCTTCGCCGAAGCTTGTCGATCGTCGCTTCCAGACTCGGCAGCGCCAGTGCGCTCCCTTGGTTCCGCAGACGTACCGCCGGCCCTTGATGCCGACTGGCATCAAGGTCATGAGTGACTGCTTCGGAGATTTTGTCACCACGCACGGGTCGCAGACCTCCGTCTGCCGTACCTTGGGACCGGCGTTGGCGACACGCCTTTCTTGGTGAGTGAGTGACAGCAACTGGCCGGGTCCCGCCGACGAGTCGTCGTTGTCGAAGGTCAGCTGAGCGCCACACCGCTGACGTATGCATGGGGTTGATCTACGCGCCCCGCTTGGGCTTGCACAAACCGAGAGGTGGTCGTCATTCAACTTTGGCCGTGGGCCAACAGCAGCAGCGCCCCTTTCGCGATGCCACAGGCGACTCGAAGTTGGCCACGCCGGTGGATGCATCGCGGCACCCCGCCAAGCCGAGAGCGGCGGACGACTCCTTCCCGTGGCGAACACCGACACTTGGCAGTCAATCACCTGGCAGCAGTTCTTGTTCGCTGTTGGTTCGCACGCTCCGGTAGGCAGGCCTGAGCTCTTCGTTTGTCGTTCCTGTCCCCCTCCGTGGCCCTAAGTCGCGGCGAAATGCCTGAGCTCGATCCGCCCTGTCGAAAGGAGCGATGACCGTGTGACGCATACGGGACTCCCTGGCGACGAGAGGTGGATCAGTCGAGGCGCGCCTTCGCGTTCAGCGCATCCAACCGTGCCGCTCTGCAAAATTTGCGATCGAGGAGTGTGAGCACCGATGCTTGTGCGCCATTTCGCGCAGCGACAGGACGCCGGCCCGATAGTCCCGCTCCACAGCGATCCAGTCGATCGGAATCCACTGTCTGGCGGCACGGCCTCGCTGCGCGGCGGGCCGGTGTACCGCTTCTTCCAGATTCATGGTCGTGCACCCGGGTTGACAGTGATTCTTGCAAATGGAACCAGGTTCGTCAAACGGAACAACGCTTGACGATCATGGCATTTCCCGCCCAAAATGGACGCCTTTCCACGCGACGGAACACGTTGCCGGACCTATTCCAATTCGGAGACTGCATCGCCATGTCGTTCACCCGCCTCATGCGCCGCGTGCTGTGCGGCAGCGCCCTTCTCGTCACCGGTATCGGCGCCTTCGCGCAAGCCAACATCACCAGGATCGTGGTGCCGTTCAATGCCGGCGGAGCCACTGACGGCTATGTGAGGCTGATCGCCGAAGAAATGACCAAGCGCGGCATCCACACCTTCGTGGAGAACAAGCCCGGCGCGTCCGGCATGATCGCGGGCGACGCCGTGGCGCGCTCGAAGCCGGACGGGCTCACCCTCTTCATGGGTTCCAACAGCACACTGGCCAACAATGTCGTGCTGTTCCAGAAGATGCCGTACGACCCCGCCAAGGACTTCGCCCCGGTGTCGCACATCGGCTACCAGCCGAGCATCCTGATCGCGCGCGCCAGTGCGCCGTTCAGCACGCTGAAGGACTATGTCGCCTATGCCAAGGCCAATCCGGGCAAGGTCAATCGCGCCTCGGTCGGCGCAGGGAACATCACCAACCTCGCCGGCGTGATGCTCGACAAGGCGGCGGGCATCCAGACGACGCACATCCCCTACACCGGCGACCCCCTGGCGATCCAGGCGCTGCTGGGCGACCAGGTGGATGTGTACGTCGGTTCGCTCACGATCGTGTTGCCGCACGTGAAGGCCGGCAAGCTGCGCGTGCTGGGCGTTTTCGACGACCAGCGCCTGGAGCAGTTGCCAGACGTGCCGACCCTGCAAGAGGCCGGCCACCCGCTCAACGCGTACGCCTGGTACTGCCTCATGGCGCCGGCCGGCACGCCGCCTGCCACCGTCGAGAAGCTGAACAAGACCGTGAACGAGATCCTCCAGGACAAGGACTTCGCGGCACGCGCCAGCCAGCTGGGCGTGGTGCGTCGAGGCGGCACACCGCAAGACCTGGCCAAATTCATCCAGTCCGAATATGACAAGTGGGCGCCGGTGATCACCGGCCTGGGCCTGGCCAAGACAATGTGACGACAGGTCCTGCGAAATGACCGCCGTCGCTTCCCGCGCCCTCTACCGGCCCGACGAGCTCCAGCGCACGTTCGCGCCGCGCAGCATCGCCGTGGTCGGCGTCTCGACGAATCCCGCGTCCTTCGGATCGATCACCTGGGCCAACATCGCCCGGCTCGGCGGCTTCGCGGGATCGATGTACATGGTCAACGCCAAGTACAACCGTATCGGCGAGACACTCTGCTATCCGTCCATCGCCGCGCTGCCCGAGACACCGGACTGCGTCTTCGTGGCCGTGCCTCGCGATGCGGTGGAATCGGTGGTCGCCGAATGCGCGCGCCGCGGCGTCGGCGGCGTGGTCGTCTTCGCCTCCGGCTATGCGGAGACCGGGCAGGCCGAGCGCGCGCAGTTGCAGCAGCGCCTGCTCGCGCTCGGCGGCGAGGCAGGCATGCGCATCGTCGGGCCGAACTGCGTGGGCTACATGAACTACGGGCTCGGCGTCATCGGCACCTTCGGCACGGCCTCGTTCAAGGGCGCCCCGCGACACGGGGCAATCGGGCTGGTGAGCCAGTCGGGTGCGGTCGGCGCGGCGCTGGCGCAGGCGCAGGAGCACGGCCTGTCGCTCAGCCACATGCTCACCTGCGGCAACGCCGTGGACGTCGACGTCGCCGACCAGGTGGCCTACCTCGCGGCGGACCCCGGATGCAAGGCCGTGGCCTGCCTGTTCGAAGGCATGGCCGATCCTCAACGCTTCCTGCAGGCCGCAAAGCTGTGTCACGAGGCGAGCAAGCCGCTGGTGGTGCACAAGCTCGGCACCAGCGAGCGAGGCGCGCAGGCCGCGGTGTCTCACACCGGCTCGGTGGCGGGCTCGCAGGCCGCCTATCGCGCTGCCTTCGCGCGCGCCGGCATCGTCATGGTCGACGAGGTGGAAGCACTGCTGGACACCTGCGCCTTCTTCGCCAAGGCAGCCGCGCCCAAGGCCCGCGGCGTGGCAGTGGCCGCCGTGTCGGGCGGCGCTTGCATCATGCTGGCCGACAAGGCGGAGGAAGGGGGCATCGACCTTCCGCATCCCGCGCCCCAGACGATGGCAGTGCTCGAGCGTCTCATCCCGGAGTACGGTGCGCCCGGCAACCCGTGCGACATGACGGCCCAAGTCCTGTCGACGCCAGAGCATCTGCACGAGTGCTTCGAAGCCTTGATGGCCGACCCGCAGTACGGCGCACTGGTCGTGCCGCACACCTACGCCTACGCACCGGCCACGGCACGGATCGAGATCATGGGCCGGGCCGCGGCGGATCACGGCAAGATCTCCTGCGCGGTGTGGCTGACGCAGCACCTCGAAGGACCCGGAGCGACCGAGGCGCAGCACAACGAGCACGTCGCGCTCTTTCGCTCGATGCGGCACTGCATGACCGCGCTGGCCGCATGGCACCGACGCGCCGACTGGTTGGCGCACGAAGGCCGACACATCAGCCGCCTGTCGAGTCCGGATTCGAAAGAACTCGCCGGGAACTTGATCGACCTGGCGCCAAACTCCACGCTCACCGAACGCGAGGGCAAGGAGGTCCTTGCGCGCTATGGCATACCCGTGGTGCGCGACGCACTGGCCCGCAACGCCGAAGAGGCGGTGGCCGCCGCGCGTTCTTGCGGATGGCCGGTGGCCATGAAAGTGGAATCGCCCGATATCCCGCACAAGACCGAGGCCGGCGTCATCCGGCTGGACCTGAGCACCGAGGACGATGTGCGAAGCGCATTCGACGCGGTCATGGAACGGGCGCAAGCGGTGTCGCCGCCGGCGCGTATCAACGGGGTGCTGGTGCAGCCCATGGTGCCGCGGGGTACCGAGATCATGGTCGGCGCGCGCGTGGATCCGCATTTCGGACCGCTGGTGGTCGTGGGTCTCGGCGGCGTGTTCGTCGAGTTGATGCAGGACACGGCGGTTCGCCTGGCGCCCGTGGACCGGCAGGAAGCGCGCGAGATGCTGGCCGAGTTGAGAGGCCAGCGGGCCTTGCAAGGCTTTCGAGGCGCGGAGCCGGTCGACCTGGACCGCCTGGCCGACGTGGTCGCACGCATCTCAGAATTTGCACACGACCAGCGCGACCGAATCTCGGAACTCGACGTCAATCCGCTGATTTGCGCAGGACCCCGCCTCGTGGCGGTGGATGCGCTCATCGCGAAGCGCATGCCTGACTGACGGGCACGCTGCCGCAGCGTCTAGGCCGCCACCGCACCCCGCGCGAGCTGCGCGAACCGGCGGCGGTGTGCGCTGGCGTTGCCGAGCCAAGCCGACAGCACCAGCGCACGCTTGAGGTACAGCCCGGCGTCGTATTCGTCGGTGAAGCCGATCGCGCCGTGCAACTGGATCACCTCCCGCGTCACACGCAGCCCGGCGTCGCTGGCGCGCGCCTTGCAACGACTCGCCAGCTGGCTGCGCTCCTGCGCCGGCACGCGGCCGTCCAGCGCACGCACCGCATCGTCGAGCACAGCTCGGCAGAGCTCCTGCTGCACATACAGGTCTGCGGTCTTGTGTTGCAGCGCCTGGAAGCTTCCGATCGGCTTGCCGAACTGCACCCGCGTGCGCATGTAGCCGAGGGCCATCTGCAGCGCCGCTTCCATCACGCCGAGCATCTCGGCGCTGGCCATCACGGCCGCTTCTTCCACGGCACGCTCGAGCGCCGCGTGCGACTCGGCGCCGGGCGCGCACAGCGCATCCGACGCGCTGGCGCGAACGCCGGCCAGCTCGACCACGCCCGAAGGCGTCTCGTCGGCCCGCCATTCGTGGCGCACCGACAGACCGGACGCGCCTGCGTCGACCCAATAGAGGCTCAGGCCGGCATCGGACTGCGCCGACACGATGAAGCCCGACGCACCGGCCGCACCGGCCACGAAACGCTTCGTGCCGGTGAGCACGACCGCATCGCCTTCGATGCGCGCTCGCGTTTCTGAGCCCGCCGCATCGACACCTCCCCGGTCCTCCTGCCATGCGACGCATGGACGTTCACTCGCGTCCGCGAGGCCGGGCAAGAGCCGCGCTTTCAACGCCTCGTTCGTGCCGTGTTCCAGAACGCGAGCCGCGAGCACCGCGGCAACCATCGGCTCGGCCATCAATCCCTTGCCGAGTTCCTCGAGCACTACGGCCATGTCGGCCAGGGCGAGCCCGAGGCCGCCGTGCGCCTCCGGCACGAGGATGGCGAACCAGCCCAGTTCGCCCATCTGCTGCACCGTCGCGGGGTCGTAGCCGGGCAGCGTGCCACGACGCTCGCGCAGCTGCTTCATGTCGGCGCGGCCGCGCACGAAGTCGGCAGCGCTGTCGCGCAGCATCTGCTGCTGTTCCGCGGCTTCCGTGATCGATATGTCCTGCATGGTGATGTGTTTTCTCAGGCCGGCAGGTCGAGCACGTTCTTGGCGAGGATGTTTCGCTGGACCTGGCTCGATCCGCCGTAGATCGTGAAGGCCCGGCAGTCGAGGAAGGGGTACAGGATGTCGATGGCTTCGCCGTCCACGTCCACTTCGCCGCCGAGCGCGCCGAGGTCGCCGGCCGCCTCGACCATCAGCTCGGTGACGCGCTGGCAGGTCTCGGTGGCCCATATCTTGAGCATGGACACCTCGAAGCCGAAGCTGCCGCCGGTGCGCATGATCTGCGCGAAGCGCTCGTAGGCGGACGCACTGTCGAGCACATCCATCGTGACCTGGGTGTACTTGTCGACGAACACGGGGTCGTCCATCTTCCCATTCGCGCGCGCGAGTTTCTCCAGGCGCAGCAGCGCCAGCATCGACTGCCGCGGCGACCCGGACCAGATGCGCTCGAAGCCCAGCAAGGCCTTCGCGATGTCCCAGCCGCGGTTCAGCTCGCCCACGAGGTTGGCGACCGGCGTCCGCGCGTTGTCGAGGAAGACTTCGCACAGCTCATCATGGCCGGCGATGTTGCGGATCGGACGCACGGTCACGCCGGGTTGGCGCATGTCGATCAGCAGGAAGCTGATGCCCGCCTGTTTCTTGACGGTCTTGTCGGTGCGAACGAGCGCGAACATGTGGTTCGCGTCGAACGCCACGCTGGTCCAGATCTTCTGGCCGTTGATGACGAACTCGTTGCCTTCGATGCGCGCCTCCGTACGCAGGCTGGCGAGGTCGGAGCCCGCGTTCGGTTCCGAATAGCCCTGGCACCACGTGTGCTCGCCCGACAAGATCTTCGGAAGGAACCGCTGGCGCTGTTCGTCAGTCCCTCGCGCGATCAACAACGGGCCGATGTTCATCAGCCCCTGGTCCATGACGCGCGGGGCGCCGCTGCGCTCCAGCTCTTCGAGATACACCAGCACCTTCGACTGCGACAGCCCCATGCCGCCCCATTCCTTCGGCCACGACGGCACCAGCCAACCGTGGTTCGACATCGTGAGGTACCACTCCTTGACCTCCGCCCATCGCGGGCGACGGCTCAGGTGACGCAGGTGTTGCGGCACATGGCTGGCGAAGAAGTCGGCTGCAACTTCGCGGAATTCCTCGTCCGACAGCCCGTTCCAATCGCGCTGCTGCGTGTTCGCTTCCATGACGCCCGCCTTCACTTGCCCTGGAAGACTGGCGGACGCTTCTCGAGGAAGGCCTTCGCGGCCTCGTGGTGGTCGCGCGAGTTGATGGACAGCATCTCGTAGGCGATCGACGCGTCCAGGATCAGGTTGAGCTGATGCTTGATCCACTTGTTGATCGACAGCTTGGTCCAGCGAATCGCCAGCGGGGGCAGCTCGTTCAGCTCGCGGGCGATCTCCATGGCGCGCGCCATGACTTCTTCGGCCGGCACGACGTGGTTCAGCAGGCCCATCTCATGGGCCTCCTTGCCGCTCATGAGCTTGCCGCGCATCAGGAACTCCTTCGCGCGGTTCGGACCGACCAGGATCGGCCAGATCACCGCCCCGCCGTCGCCCGCGACCAGCCCCACTTTCACGTGCGAGTCGCCGAACTTCGCCGACTCCGCAATGATGGTCGAGTCGGCGAAGAGTGCCAGCGTCGCGCCCAGCCCGACCGCATCCCCGTTGATGGCGGCAATGATGGGCTTCTCGACCTCCAGGATGTTCTGGAACAGCCGCTTGGTGGATGCCGGCGTGTCGATAGAGAACTGCCAGCCCTCGTCGGTGCCGTAGCGATTCACCATGCGCTTGATGTCGCCGCCGGCGGAAAACATCTTGCCGGCTCCCGTCAGCACGATGACGTTGACCTCGCGATCAGCCGCCAGGTCGAGCCAGACCTGCTCCAGTTCCGCGTGCATCTCGGCATGGATGGCATTGCGGTTGTCAGGCTGATTGAGCACCAGCGTGGCAATGCCTTGCTCCAGCCGGATGTCCAGGTAACGGTAGCGCGTGTAGTCTGCTGTCATGGTGGGTCGTCTCGTGGAACACGTTCCATTTTGGCATTCTCGATTCACCGACCTCGCCTGTCAAGGCAAGCCGGTGCTGGCGAACGTTCAGCGCGCCACCTGGACGATGCCTTCGACGATGCGCGGCCAGAAGCGCATCGGCATCGCATGCCCCATGCCCTCCAGCACCAGCAGATCGGCGCCGGGAATGTGTCGCGCGGTGTCCTCACCCGCGGCCAGAGGTACCAGCGGGTCCGCGTCGCCGTGAATCACCATCGTGGGAGCCACCACCCTGCGCAGCGCCTGACGACGGCTGCCGGAAGCCAGGATGGCCACCAGCTGGCGCGCAGCACCGCCAGGATTGAGACCCCTCTCATGGTTGCGCGCCGCCCGTGCGCGGTCACGCGCCTCTTCCTCGGGGAACTCGCCGGCGCGCAGGACCTTCCACGTCTGGACGTACTGCGCGACGTAACCTCGCACATCGTTCGGCGGCGGCTTGAACACCGCTGCCATCGCCGACGGCTGGGGCGACGGCAATGCCGGATCGCCCGTGGTCGACATGATCGAGGTCAGGGACAGCACGCGCTGAGGCCGACGGATCGCCAGTGCCTGCGCGATCCCTCCCCCCATCGACGCGCCGACCAGGTGCGCCTCTTCAATGTGCAGCGCATCCATCAGGCCCGCCACGTCCAAGGCCATGTCGTCGAGCAGGTATGGCGCAGTGACCGGCAGTCGCATCCACGCCCGGGTGAGCGCGGAGGCGACGTCCGGCATGCCCGCATGGTGGAAGTTTGTCGACCTGCCTGCGTCGCGGTTGTCGAAGCGGATCACCCAGAATCCGCGCCCCGCCAGCATCTCGCAGAAGTCCTCGTCCCAGCCGACCATCTGCGCGCCCATTCCCATGATGAGCACCATCGGCGGATGCGCCGGGTCGCCGAAGGTCTGATAGCACAGCCGAAGGCCGTTGGCGCTGGCGAACGCCTCGGGCGTACGTGGGATCTCCTGCGTCATGCCGTATCGAACACGATGACGCTGCGCGCCACTTCGCCGCGCGTCATCGCGGCGAAGCCTTCATTGATGTCCTCCAGCCGGATCCGGCGCGACACGAGGTCGTCGAGGTTCAATCGCCCTTGCATGTAGAGCTCCACCAAGCGCGGAATGTCCTCGCGGATGCGTGCGGATCCCAGGGCTGTCCCTTGGAGCTTTTTCTCGAGGAAGAACTCGCAGCCCTCGATCGACGCCTTCACGCCGGGCGCGAACAGTCCGACCACCGTGGCGGTCCCACCCGGTTGCAGCATCCGGAAGCACTGCTCCACGGTGGCTGGCAGCCCGATGCACTCGAACGAGAACTCGACGCCGCCATGGGTCAGTTCCTGCACCCGCGCCACGACATCGCCATCACTGGCAAGGATCGTGTCGGTGGCGCCGAACTTGCGGGCGAGTTCGAGCTTCGACGTGAAGTTGTCGATCGCGATGATCTGCGCTGCCCCCGCGATCTTCGCGCCGTTGATGGTTGCCAGGCCCACGCCGCCGCACCCGACTACCGCCACCGATGAGCCGGCAGGCACCCGGGCGCCGCGGAACACCGCCCCGGTGCCCGTGATGACGGCGCATCCGAGAAGCGCCGCGCGGTCCATCGGCATGTCCTCGCGGATCTTCACGAGTGCGTTCCGGTGCACCAGCAGCTTTTCCGCGAAGCCCGACAGGTTGAACACCTGGCTGACCGTCTGCCCCTCGCGGGCGAGTCGCTTCGCCTTGCCAGGCGGCTGCTTGACCTCGGGATCGGCGCACAGCGCGAAGCGGCCGCCGAGGCACTGCTTGCAGGTACCGCAGAACACCGACAGTGCGCCGACCACGTGGTCGCCGGGCTTCAGGTCTTTCACGCCATCGCCTGCGGCTTCCACGATCCCGCTCACCTCGTGCCCGAGGACCCCTGGCAGCGGAAACTTCCGCATGCCCTGCAAATAGTGCAGATCGCTGTGGCACAGCCCGACTGCTGCCGTACGCACCAGCACCTCGTCGCGGCCCGGTGCAGCGATCTCGATCTCGCGGATGGCGAGCGGCTCCCCGAAGGCCTCGACGACGGCAGCTTTGATCAATCTCTTCTCCTGCTGGAAACCTGCCCACCGCGAGCCGGTCGAGCCAGTATAGTGTCGGAATGGAATCCATTGCGTCCAGTGGACTCCAATGCCTGCCGATCCAGCAGAGTTTCCTTGACGTCGCACAGGCATCCAGCCTAAAGTTGGCGATATTCCGAGAGGCGGACTCAATTCCGTTATAAGAACCTTGTGAGACAGCCATGCCCGGATTGCATTCGCTAGACCGCGTCATTGGAGACCAGTGGCCCAGCCTCGCGACGGACGCCGACGTCCGCGCCTTCGAATCCGTGCCGTACGACGAACGCATCGCCGCGCCCAGCACCTACGAAGCCTTGCGACGCGGTGCCGAGATCGACCCGACGGCGCCCGCCATCCTGTTCCTCGCGAATGCCAGCGCCGAGGACGACCCCGTGCGCCTATCCCACGAAGGCTTCATCGGCCGCGTGACACAGGTGGCCAATGCCCTGCACTCGCTCGGGGTGCAGCCGAAGGATGTGGTGAGTCTCTTGCTGCCACTGGTGCCGCAGGCCTTCTACGCGCTCTACGGCACCCAGGCGGCCGCCATCGCCAACCCGGTCAACGCGTTCCTGGAACCCGGGCACATTGCCCACATCCTGCGAGCCGCGCGCACGAAGGTGCTGATCACACTGGGTCCCGCCGAGGGCTTCAACACCTGGGAGAAGGTGAAGTCGTTCAGTGCCGACCTGCCGGACTTGAAGGCCGTCCTGGTGGTCGGCAGCTCGGGCCTGCAACCCGAAGGCACGATCGACTTCGATGCCCTGGTGGCGAGGCAACCCGTCGACCGGCTGGTGAGCGGCCGCACGTTCCAACCCACTGACGTCGCCTCCTATTACCACACGGGCGGCACCACCGGCGTGCCGCAGTTGGTGCCCCTGACCCACGGCAACCAGGTGTACCAGGCGTGGGGAATCGCACTGATGTGGCGGACTCGCCCCGCCTCGACGCTGCTGATGGGACTGCCGCTGTTCCATGTGGGCGGTGCGCTGACCCACGGGCTGCAGCAGCTGTGCGCCGGCGGCACGCTCGTCGTTCTGTCCGCCGCAGGCTGGCGCAACAAGAACGCGATGCCGAACATCTGGAAGCTGGTGGAGCGCTACAAGCCGGAAGTGCTGGCCGCCGTTCCTACGGTGCTGGGTGCAGTGCTCAACGTCCCGATGGAAGGAGCGGATGTCTCCAGCATCCGAACCGTCAGCGGCGGCGGGTCCACGATCCCGGTGCCCGTGGCCGACGCATTCCAGCACCGGTTCGGGCTGCCGGTGCTCGAAACCTATGGCATGACGGAAGCGTCCAGCTGCCACACGATCTCTTATCCGGAGCGACCGGTGTACCTGGGATCCGTCGGGCACCCGTTGCCCTACAGCCGTGTTCGCGTGGTGGACGTCGACGACAAGGGAAAGGTGCTTCGCGATTGTCAGAGCGGAAAGATCGGCGTGGTCACGATGGCCGGACCCGGCGTGTTTTCGGGGTATGTCACCGGCGCCCCGGATGCGCCCTTCGTCGAGCCGGGCTGGGTCAACAGCGGCGACCTCGGCCGCATCGATGCCAACGGCTACCTGTGGATCACCGGCAGGGCGAAGGACCTGATCATCCGCGGCGGCCACAACATCGATCCGCTCGGCATCGAGGAGGTCCTCTACGAACATCCCGCGGTGGCGGTGGCGGCCTTGGTGGGCGAGCCGGACGGCTACGCCGGCGAGCTGCCGGTGGCCTACGTGCAGCTCAAGGCGGGCATGGAAGTGACGCCCGCAGAGTTGCTGAAGTGGGCGGCAGCCCGCACGCCTGAACGGGCCGCGGTTCCGACGCAGCTCTACCTGCTCGACGACATCCCGCTCACGGCCGTGGGCAAGGTGTTCAAGCCGGCATTGCGCAAGGACGCAGCCGAACGCGCCGTCCGTCGCCTGCTTTCGTTCCTGCGAGAACTGGCCGTCTCGGCAGACGTGAGCCTGGCTGCGCACGAAAAGCTCGGCACGCTGATCACGGTTCGGCTGAGCGGCAGGCCGGCAACGGCCCAGGAGGACATTGCTCGCCAGGTCAAGGCCAAGCTGGATCCTCTGCCACTGCGCCACGAGGTGGTGTGGGAAGAAGCCACGCACGAGGCCCTGGCATGAAGTGACCCCGCGGCTGCACAAGGCCGAAGCGAGAGACAAGGGGCGCCGCGGCGCCCCTTGTTCATTTCGCATCCGATGCGACTCAGATCTTCGGAATGTTCAAGCTCTCGACGACTGGTACCCAGCGATCGATCTCACCTTTGAGGGTCTTGTCCATGTCGGCGGGACTTCCGCCGCGCGGCTCCAGGCCCAGCGCCCGTGCACGCGTGACGAAAGCCGGATCGGCGATCACCTGGTTCACGACGCGGTTCAGCTTGTCCACGACGTCCTTCGGCGTACCACCTGTCACGGAGAGGTAGTAGTTCAGCGGCGCGCTGAAGTCGTAGCCCATTTCCTTGAAGGTCGGCGCATCGGGCACTTGCGACAGGCGCTGCGCGTCCATGACCCCCAGCACGCGGAACTTTCCGCTCTTGACATGCGGCAACGCGCTGGTGATCGAGGTCCCGTAGATGTCGATGGAGTCGCTGAGCATGGCCTGGATCGCCTGGGCATCGCCGCTGAACGGGATGTGATTGGTGCTGATGCCGATGGACTTCTCGAAAGCGACCGGCGCCAGGTTGCTCAGGATCGCAGCGCCCGGAGAGCCTCGATTGATCTTGCCCGGGTTGGCCTTGGCGTACTCCACCATTTCCTTGATGTTGCGATAGGGCAGCTCGGTGCGACCCACGATGATGGTCGGCTGGTAGGCGATTTGCGTCACGGAGGTGAAGTCCTTCTGCGGGTCGTAGGGCAGCTTGTTGAACAGGACCTTGTTGGTCCCCAGGATGCCGACGAACGACATGATCAACGTCGTTCCGTCGGGCTTCGCCTTGGCGACGTAGTCGGCGGCAATGACGCCGCTGCCGCCCGGCTTGTTCTCGACGATGACGCGCATGTCGCGCTTGGTCATCTCTTCGGCGAGCATGCGGACGTACGTGTCGGTGCCACCGCCGGCGTTGAACGGCACCACGATCTTCGTGACGCCTTGCTGGGCGACTGCCGAACCGAATGCGGTCGACGCCGCGATGGTCGCCCCCACGATGAAGTTGCGATAAATCATCTTGTCTCCTTGGTTGACAAACAGTGTTGGAGCCCCGCGATGGACCCTTCAGAAAATCTCCAAGAGTCCCGCGGCACCCATGCCGCCGGCCACGCACATCGTGACGACTGCGTACTTGGTGCGCCGGCGCCTGCCCTCGATCAGCAGGTGTCCTGCCAGGCGCGCGCCGGTCATGCCGAAGGGATGCCCCAAGGCGATCGAACCGCCGTCGACATTCAGCAGTTCGTCCGGGATGCCGAGCCGGTCACGGCAGTAGATCGCCTGCGACGCGAAGGCTTCGTTCAGTTCCCACAGACCGATGTCTTCGACTTTCAGCCCGTGGCGCTCGAGGAGCCTGGGGACCGCGAACACCGGGCCGATGCCCATCTCATCGGGCTCGCAGCCCGCCACGGCAAAGCCACGGAAGGCGCCCAGCGCCTGGAGGCCTGCGCGCTCGGCGGCGCGCGAATCCATCATCACGCAGGCGGCGGCGCCGTCGGACAGCTGCGAGGCGTTGCCCGCGGTGACGAACTTGCCCGGGCCCTTCACCGGCTCCAGCTTTGCCAACGCCTCGTACGTGGTGCCCGGGCGATTGCAGGTGTCGCGATCGATCGTCACCTCGCGCTCGCTGACCGCCCCGGTGGCCTTGTCCGCGACGGCCATCGTGGTCGTGACGGCGACGATCTCGGCGCGGTAGCGGCCGGCCTCCTGCGCCGCCTCGGTGCGCTGCTGGCTCTGCGCCGAGAAGCGGTCCTGGGCTTCGCGACCGATGCCGTAGCGCTGCGCCACGATGTCCGCCGTGTCGATCATCGCCATGTAGAACGCCGGCTTGTGCTCGACGATCCACGGATCGCTGCCGCCCTCGAGGCCGGGAACCGGCGGCTTCAGGCCCGAGATGCTCTCGATGCCGCCCGCCACGAGCGCCGCATCGCCGTCCATCACGATCCGGGCCGCAGCGTCCGCGATGGCTTGCAAGCCCGAGGCGCAGAAGCGGCTGACCGTGGTGCCGGCGATGGAGACGGGGAGTCCGGCGCGGATGACGGCCTGCCGGCCGAGATTGCGCGACTGGCGACCTTCCGGATTGCCGCATCCCAGGATCACGTCCTCGATGAGGCCGGGATCGATGCCGGCGCGCTCCACCGCTGCACGCACCGCGAAGGCCGCCAGCGTCGGTCCCGGCGTGATGTTGAATTCGCCGCGGTGTGCCTTGGTGAGCGGCGTGCGGGCGGTGGAAACGAAGACGGCTTCACGCATGGCATTTGCTCGGGGATGGGAGGTTCAGCGGGCGGCGAGGCGGAACCGTGACAGTGCGGTCTCGCCTTCCCATTCGATCTTGAGTTCGACCGGCGCGTCTCCGGCCAGGGCGTCGTTCGGGTCGACGATGTTGGTCAGCAGGCGGGGCCCTTCCACGAGTTCGACGAGCGCCACGTTGTAGGGCAGGCGGCCTTCGAAGGCGGGGTGGTAGGCGGTGTGGTACACGACCCAGCTCACCAGCCGGCCCTTGCCGCTGGCGCGCTCCCATGTCGGGTCGGGACGCAAGCAAGCGGGACACTCCCGGCGGGCTGGCAGGAACGCATGGCCGCACGCGCAGCGCTGGAACACGAGATGACCTTCTCGCAAGGCGTCCCAGAACGGGCGGCTCACGTCGGTGGGTTCGGGCTTGGGCAGGTCCATGTCACGCACCGAGGATCAGGGTGGCATGGGTGTGCATGGTCCCGCCCTGGTTGCTGACGAGGCAGGTCTTCGCACCCGGCACCTGCAGCGCGGCGGTGCCGCGCATCTGGCGCACGCCTTCCATCACCAGCTGCAGTCCCGGCATGCCGGTCTCGGACAGCAGGCCGCCGCTCGTGTTGATCGGCAGGCGGCCGCCGATCTCGATCGCGCCGTCGGCGACGAAGGCACCCGCCTCGCCCTTGCGGCAGAAGCCGTAGTCCTCGAGCGTCATCAGGACCGTGATCGTGAAGCAGTCATACAGCTGCGCCACGTCGATGTCCTTCGGCTGCAAGCCAGCCATCGCGAACGCGGTACCGCCCGCACGCACCGCCTCGGTGGAGGTGAGCGTGGCGCGCTGTGGAAGCTCGAAGGACGTCTGCCCATGGCCGAAGCCGAGAACCGGAACAGGCTCGGGCACCCCCAGCTCGCGAGCGCGCTTCGCACTCATGACGACCATTGCAGCGCCGCCATCGGACACGAGAGCGCAGTCGTCCTTGCGCAGTGGGTCCACCACCCAGGGCGATTCCATGTATTTGTCCAGGTCGATGGCCGCGCGCAGCTGGGCCTGCGGGTTCGCCGCACCGTGCTTGCGGCAGGCGATGGCGACCGCGGCGAAGTCCTCGGGGCGCGTGCCGTATTCGATCGCATGGCGCCGGTGGATCATGGCGTAGCCCGCTGCAGTGGAGAACCAGCCGTAGGCAGCGTCATCGCCACGTGGGCGACCGAAGTGCGCGCGATTCCCGGTTCGCGGGTTGTCGGCGTAGCAGACCAGCGCGACGTCGCACTGACCGGCTTCGATCCCCATGATCGCGAACGACAGCAAGGTGATGTTGGCGGCGCCTCCCTGATCCCAGGCACCGCCCATGCGGGGCGCGATGCCCAGCGCCTCGGCGACCTTCTGCCCGTACATGAACTGGTGCGCCGAGCTCGGCACCTTCACGAAGACCGCGTCCACCACCGACTTCTCGATGCGGGCCTCGGCCAGTGCATTGCGGCAAGCCTCGACGTTCATCGACACGGTGTCGCGGCCCGGCAATTTGCCAAAGGCAGTGTGGCCGATGCCACCGATCACGTACCGTCCGCTGAGGCCCATCAGCTCCCCTTGAACCGCGGCGGTCGCTTGTCGGCGAACGCCTGCCGGCCTTCCGCGGCGTCCTCGGTGGACTGCAGCACCTTCTGCACGAACTGCTCGAAGCGCAGGCCGGCGGCCAGGCCATCGGACTGTCCACGCAGCGCGAGCTCCTTGATGGCCTGCACGGCCAGCGGCGCATTGGCCGCGACGCGACGGGCAAGCTCCAGCGCCGTCTCCATGACCCGGTCTGCTGGCACCACGCGGTTGACGAGCCCCCAGCGTTGCGCCGTTGGCGCGTCGATGGCATCGCCGATCAGCAGCATTTCCATCGCGATGGCGTGCGGCAGTTGCGCCGGAAGCCGCTGCGTGCCGCCATTGGCAGGAATGATGCCGCGCTTCACTTCGCTGAGAGCGAAGGTCGCATGGTCGGCCGTCACCCGCAGGTCGGTGGCGAGCATCAACGTCATTCCGCCCGCCAGGCAGTGGCCGTTGATGGCCGCGATCACGGGCTTCCAGATCTCCAGACCGCGATTGAGCAGCATCCCTTTCTGGGTCTGCCACATCTCGGACAGGGGCGCCGCACGTCCGATCCATGACTTCAGGTCGGCACCCGCGCTGAACACCTTGTCCCCCGCACCCGTGACGATCGCCACCCGGATCGCGTCGTCGTCGCGCACGCGCGTCCAGGCCTCGGTGAGCGCCTGGTAGTGCTCGGCGTCCAGCGCGTTGCGCTTTTCCAGCCGATTGATCGTGATGACGACGATGCCGTCTTCCGGGACGTCGAGGTCGATGGACATGGTCAGCGGCTCGAGCCCAGCAGGTGGCGGGCGAGCACCATGCGATGCACCTCGGAGGGTCCCTCGCCGATGCGCTTGATCCGCAGCTCCCGGTACCAGCGTTCCAGCGGCAACTCCTGCGAGACCCCCAGGCCGCCCAGGATCTGGATCGCGCGGTCCACCACGCGGCCCGCCGTTTCAGTGGCGGTGACCTTGGCGATCGACGAGGCGATCTTCAGGTCTCCTCGCCCCAGGTCGGCGATCCAGGCGGCCTGCCAGGTCAGCAGGCGCGCCGCGCGCAGTTCCATCTCGCTGTCGGCGACCATCCACTGGATGGCCTGCTTGTCCGCCAGCTTTGAGCGAAAGGTCTCGCGCTCCTTCGCCCAGTCGATCGCGATCTGCAGCGCTGCCTGCGCCACGCCCAGGGTGCCCGCGGCGTACGGAATGCGGCCCTCGATGAGCCACGTCTCGCAGATCGCGAAGCCTTGCCCTTCATCGCCCAGGCGGTCCTCCACCGGGACTTCCACGTCCTTGAAGGTGATCTCGTAGGGCGCGTAGGAGCGGATCACGGGGATCGGCTTCAAGCTCATGCCTTCCGGATTGCCCTTGACGATGAAGGCGGTGATGCCGCCGCGATCGCCCTGCTCCCCGGTGCGCGCGAAGACGATTCCCCAGTCGGCGCCCTTGGCGCCGGTGATCCACATCTTGCTGCCGTTCAGGAGGTACTTGTCGCCCTTGCGCACGGCACGCGCGCGTATCGAGCGCGCCGGGTCGGCGCCGCCGGAGGCTTCGCTGATCGCGAAGTAGATCTTCTTGCCCTGCCGGATCCCGGGCACGCCGAAGCGCTCGATCTGGTCCTTGGTGCCGAGCCAGATCGCGTTCGGCGGGTCGGCGCCGAAGGCACCGCAGGCCGGCACGTAGGCACCCATGCGGCACTTGGCCGCCTCTTCTGCGACGACCGCCTGGCCCAGCAGGCTGAGGCCCGCACCACCGTATTCCTCGGGCGACCTCACGCACCAGAGCCCGATGTCGCGAGCCTTGCGTTGCAGCCGGTCCAGCTCATCGGCCGGCAGTTCGTACGCGTCGTGAGGAAGCTTGTCCTCGGCGGGCTTGACCTCCGCGGACATGAAGCGGGCGACGGTGTCCTGGATCTGGCGGAGCTCCTCGGGGAGTTCCCAGCTGTCAGTGTTCATTGAGCGGGGCCGGGTCAATGCGGCGGGGACGGTGGAATCTGATCTAGTTTCCAATGTGGAACTTGGTTCGTCAAGTGGAATGACTCTTTGCGACATGGCTTTGCCGTGGGCATAATGAACGAGCTTCCACGGAATGGAACTGGCACCGCGATGACGACTCATCCAACTCCTTCCCTCGAGACTTCTCCCCTCGAGCAGTACCGATCCCACCTTTCGCGGGGAGAACTGGCCTACCAGGTGGACGACCACGGCCGTCCGCTGTTCTATCCGCGCGTGGTGGCGCCGGCAGGCTACGAAGGCGAGCTGCGCTGGGTGGCCAGCAAGGGCCTGGGCGTCGTGTACGCCGCCACGGTGATCGCGCCCAAGGGCGAGCCCGCCTACAACGTGGTTCTCGTCGACATGGACGAAGGCTTCCGGCTCATGAGCCGGGTGGAGTCCATCCCCCCCGAGCAGGTCCGCATCGGCATGCGCGTCAAGGCGCGCATCCACCCTGCCGAGGAGAACGATGGCCCCTACCCCGTGTTCGATCCGGTGGACGCCGCATGAAGCCCACGCTGAGACGAGGCGCGGCTGCGATCGTCGGTGTCGCCGAGTCGGACCTCGGCGAAGTGGCGGCCGGCATGAGCGTCATCGACCTCATGGCGCAAGGCGCGCAACGGGCGCTCGCCGATTGCGGCCTCGGCCTCGCCGACGTCGACGGCGTGTTCGCGGCGGCCGGCCAGAGCCGGATGCCGAGCACCGCCCTGTGCGAGTACCTCCAGCTCACGCCCCGATACCAGGACTGCACCATGATGGGCGGCTCATCGTTCATGACCCACGTGGCCCACGCCCAAGCCGCCATCGAGGCGGGGCTGTGCGAGGTCGCGGTTATCGCGTACGGCAGCACGCAGCGCAGCGCCGGACGCAGCAACACGGCGCCGCGCGAAGTGAATCCCTACGAAACGCCGTATCGGCCGGTCACACCCGCGAGCGCCTACGCGCTGGCCGCCTCCCGGCACATGCATCAGTACGGCACGACGCGGGAGCAGCTCGCGCAGATCGCGGTGGCGGCGCGCGGATGGGCGCTTCTCAATCCGGCCGCGTGGGAGAAGACGCCGCTCACCGTCGAGCAGGTGCTCGGTTCTCGCCTGGTGAGCTCTCCATTGACGGTTCGCGACTGTTGCCTGGTCACCGACGGGGGCGGCGCGCTCGTGATGACCTCGGCGGAGCGGGCAAGGACGCTGCGCAAGCCGCCAACGTTCGTGCTCGGAACGGGCGAGACCATCAGCCACCAGAACATCAGCAGCATGCCCGACCTGACTGTGACAGGCGCGGCCAGTTCCGGGGCGCAGGCCTACGCCATGGCCGGTCTCACGTCACGGGACATCGACGTGGTGATGGTGTACGACGCCTTCACGATCACCACGTTGCTGTTTCTCGAAGACCTCGGCTTCTGCCCCAAGGGAGAAGGCGGCCGGTTCGTCGCCGACGGCGCGATCGCCCCCGGCGGCAGGCTGCCGGTCAACACGAACGGCGGCGGCCTGTCCTATTGCCACCCGGGCATGTACGGCCTGTTCGTGCTGATGGAGGCCGTGAGGCAACTGCGAGGCGAATGCAGCGCTCGTCAGGTGCCCGGCTGCGAGACGGCCATCGCCCACGGCAATGGCGGCGTGCTGTCGAGCCAGAGCACGGTGGTATTGGGTAACGCCAGCACCGTCTGAATCAGCGCCCGGTGAACCGCGGCTTGCGCTTCTCGCCGAACGCGGCGCGCCCCTCGGCATGGTCGGCGGTCTGCGACAGCTGCGGACCGACCAGCAATTCGGCCTCGAGGAACTGCGCCAGGCTGGGGGAGACGCTGGCGGCGAACAACTGCTTGGCCAACGCGATCGCCAGGCCGGGGCCCTCGGCGTACTGCGTTGCCAATGTGAGCGCCTCGTCGAACACCTTCTCGTCCTCGACCAGCCGGTTCACCAGCCCGAGCGCATGCGCCTCGTCGCCGCCCAGCTTGCGCGCCCCGAACACCAGTTCCCGCGCCTGCGAGAAGCCCATCTGCCGCGCCAGGAACCAGATGGCCCCGCCGTCGGGGGCGAGTCCCACCTTGGTAAAGATCTGCGAGAAATTCGACTGCGACGATGCGACCACCACGTCACAGGCCATCGCCAGACTGAAACCGATGCCCACGGCCGGGCCGCGCACGGCGGCCACCACCGGCTTGTCGAGTCCGTGCACCGCAAGGATCATCGCGTGCATGGTCTTCATTCGCTGCCGTGCGCCGGCCAGGTCGCGGCCGCCCATCTTCCCTACATCCGCTCCGGCGCAGAACGCGTCGCCTGCGCCGGTAAGAAGCACTGCGCGGACGTCGTCCTGCTCGGCGAGACCTCGAAATGTCTCCAGCAGCGCGCGCCGCATTTCAAGGTCCAGCGCATTGCGGGCAGCCGGGTTGTCGAGGGTCACGATGGCGACGGCGCCGCGGCGTTCCATGTCGATGCTGCTCATGCGGCGATGATAGAAGTTTCGCTTGTTGGAATCAATTCCGAATCCTAGAATCGTCGCCATGCTGACCGAAAACTACTCCCTCCATGGCGCCGTGGCCGTCGTCAGGCTGAACAACCCGCCCGTGAACGCGATGGGCCACGAAGTGCGCCGAGAGCTGGCCGCCCACCTCGACGCCGCCTGGTCGGATGCGGCGGTGAAGGCCGTCGTCATCATCGGCGCCGGCAAGCTGTTCTGCGGCGGCGCTGACGTGAAGGCCTTCAACACTCCGGCCTCGCGCGCCGAGCCGAGCTCGCGCACCATCGTGAAGAACATCGAGCAGTCGCACAAGCCGGTGATCGCGGCGATCCACGGCAGCGCCCTCGGCCTCGGCCTCGAGTTCGCCATGGGATGCCACTACCGCGTTGCGCAGGCCGGTGCGAAGCTGGGCTTGCCGGAGGTGAAGCTCGGGCTGCTTCCCGGCGGTGGCGGCACTCAGCGCCTGCCCCGGCTGGCGGGTGTCGAGGCCGCGGTGCGCATGATCACCGAAGGCGAGCCGGTCACGGCGGAACAAGCGCTCGCCATCGGCCTGGTGGACGAAGTCACTGCGGGTGACCTGCTGCCGGCCGCCATCGCCTTCGCGGAGCGCGTTGCACAGCGCAGCGACCACCCGGTGGTGTCGCGACGCCAGGCGCTCGCGCCTGCCGATCCGAAGTTCTTCGACACCGAGCACGCGCGTATCACGGCCGCCAAGCGCGGCCTGCCGGCGCCGCTGGAGTGTCTTGCGTGCATCAAGGCGGCGGTTTTCATGCCGTTCGAAGACGGCATGAAGTTCGAGCGCGAGCGCTTCGACGTGCTGGTCAACGGCACCGAGTCGAAAGCGCTGCGCCACCTGTTCCTGGCCGAGCGGGCAGCGGCCAAGGTGTCTGACATTCCGGCCGACATCGCCGCCGCGGAAGTTCGCCAGGTCGGCGTCATCGGCGCGGGCACCATGGGCGGTGGCATCGCGATGAGCTTTGCGAGTGCCGGCATTCCGGTCGTCCTGCTGGAGATGAAGCAGGAAGCCCTCGACCGCGGCCTCGCGACGATCCGCAGCAACTACGCCGGTACCGTCGCCAAGGGCAAGCTGTCGAAGGAAGAGGCGGATCGCCGCGTCGCACGGATCGAGACTTCGCTGGACTTCGCTGCAGTCGCCGACGCAGACCTCGTCATCGAGGCGGTGTTCGAGGACATGGGCGTGAAGAAAGATCTGTTCGGCAAGCTCGACGCCATCTGCAAGCCCGATGCCGTGCTCGCCACCAACACCTCCCGGCTCGACGTGAATGAGATCGCCGACAGCACGTCCCGTCCCGCCTCGGTGATCGGCCTGCACTTCTTCAGCCCGGCCAACGTGATGCGCCTCGTGGAAGTCGTGCGCGGCCGGGCCACCTCGCCGCAGGTCATCGTCACGTCGATGACCGTGGTGCGCAAGATCGGCAAGCTGCCGGTGCTCGTGGGCGTGTGCGACGGCTTCGTCGGCAACCGCATGGTGGCGCAGTACGCGCGAGAAGCGGAGTTCCTGCTGGAGGAAGGCGCCAGCCCGGAGCAGGTGGACGGCGCGCTGAAGCAGTTCGGCCTCGCGATGGGGCGGTTCGCGATGTCCGACCTCGCCGGCCTGGACATCAGCTGGTCCAGCCGAAAGCGCCAGGCGTCGACGCGGCCGGTGCACCTGCGCTACTCGAAAGTGGCGGATCGCCTTTGCGAAATGGGCCGCTTCGGACAGAAGACCGGCGCGGGCTTCTACAAGTACGAAGCGGGCAGCCGCACGCCGGTGCCCGACCCCCTGGTGAACGACATCATCGAGCAGTGCGCGAAGGAAGCCGGCATCCAGCGCCGAGCGATCACCCACGAGGAGATCGTGGAACGCTGCATCTATGCCTTGGTCAACGAAGGCGCCAAGGTGCTGGAGGAAGGCATCGCCCAGCGCTCCTCCGACATCGACCTCATCTACGTGAACGGCTACGGATTCCCCGCTTGGCGCGGGGGACCGATGTTCTATGCCGACACGGTGGGGCTCTCCACGGTCTACGCGCGGATCTGCGAGTTCGAGCGCCAGCACGGCGCCTTCTGGACGCCGGCGCCGCTTCTGAGGCGGCTGGTGGACGAGGGCAAGGGGTTCAAGGACTTTGCGCCCACCGCAGCCTGAGCGCCCTCGCAGCGCCGCAGCGGCTCAGGCGGCCGCGAGCAACCTCTTCGCCGCGGGCTTCTTTTTTGCGGCGGGCTTCTTCTTGGCAGGCGCCTCCTCGCGATCCATGGACTTGTCGGACATGAGCAGCTTCATGTCGACACCGTGTTCCGGACTGGCGCCCAGCCGATTGGAGATGTCGCGGCCGGCGGCGATCATGATGTCGGCCAGTTCCAAGTCACGAGGATCGACGCGCACGCTGGGGCCGGTGACCGCCAGGCAGTACGGCACCTGGTTCTGGATGTCGAAGATCGGCACGGCGATGGCGGTGAGGCCGGGAACCCGCGTGCCGCGGGTGACCGCGTAGCCCTGTCGGCGGGCGCGCGCGAGCTCACGGTCGAACGCCACGCGGTCGAAGTTGTCGACACCCGCCGTGTTGACCTTCAGCACCTGCTCCAACTCACGCGGGTCCATGTACGCCAGCAGAACTCGGCTGGCGGCGCCGAGCAGCATCGGCATGTGCTGCCCAAGCCGTGCCATCGACATCAGGGGCGAAGGGGTATCGACCACCTCCAGCACCATTCGCTCGTTCCCCATGGCTGCGTTCAGCGTGATCGTTTCCTTCGTTTGCGCGTTCACCTCGAGCATGACTGCACGAGCAATTTCGCGCACGCTCAAGGTGCTGCGCACCAGCCCGCCCAGGCGGGCCATCTTCAGCGACAGGCAGTACTGCTGGTTGTCCATGCGGACAAGGAAGCCCGCGCGTTCGAGCGTATTGACGAGGCGAAATGCAGTCGTCTTGGGCATCTTGATGCGCTCGGCGATCTCCTGCAGCGAGAGGCTCAGGTGCTCGTTGTCAAAGGCATCGAAGATGGCCAGCGCACGGCCGACGGCACGAATCATGATTTCCTTCCTGGTTCCCGTTTCGGTGCATGGAACTATATCGCAAGCACCTGTTCCTGCGACAGATCCATGTCGTGAAGTCTCCCAGGCTTCACCGCCTTTCGCATCAATGCATTCCTTTGAGTCCGCTTAGTGGACTACGTTCCACTTCAGACGTATGCTTGCCGCATGGAAGCAACCAGTCAGGCCGAGCTGCGCGCACTCGTCGACAAGGAAGCGATTCGCGACTGCCTGTACCGATACTGCCGCGGCATCGATCGCGCCGACGAGGAACTGCTGCGCTCCGCTTACTGGCCGGACGCGCACGACACTCACGGCGCCTACGTCGGCTCCGCCAACGGCTTCATCGAACACGCCCTGCCGCGACTGCGCGCTGGTGGCCGCGGCGTCCACCAGGTCAACAACATCCTGATCGAGCTGCATGGCGACGCTGCCGCAGTGGAAAGCAGCTTCTTCGCTCTGCAAACCAACGTGGCCGCCCCCACGTTGCGCACCTTGCTGTGCGGCCGCTATCTCGATCATTTCGAACGCCGCCAGGGCGAATGGCGCATCGCCGCACGCACCGTGGTCTATGACTGGATCGAGGAGCGCACGCGCGCTGAACTCGCGCAGCACAACGTCGCGTTGTTTGCGGCGCGCCAGCCCACCGGCGAGCGCTCGCCGGCCGACCCGGTCTACGACTTGCTCGAACGGGTGCGCCAGCGTCGTTGACGGCCCGCGGCGACCTGGCAATCCCATCGGAGACGACGATGTCGTTCTTGCGCAAGCTCCTCCTTCCCTTGACCGCAGCGGCTGCCCTTGTCCATGGACCCGCCTCCGCCGCCTGGCCCGAGCGGCCCATCCGCATCGTGGTGCCCTACGCACCCGGGGGCTTCACCGACGTGCTGGCTCGCCTGGTGGCCACCAGGCTGGCCGAGAAACTGGCGCAGCCGGTCGTCGTGGAGAACAAGCCCGGCGCCTCCACCATGCTGGGCGCCGAAGCCGTGGCCCGATCGGCGCCCGACGGCTATACCTTGCTGATGGCCACGACGAGCACTCTTTCCACCAACCCCTTGATGTTCCGCAAGCTCACCTACAAGGTGACGGATTTCACCCCCGTGGCCCTGACCGGGCTGACGCCTTTCGTGCTGGTGGCGCACCCTTCCGTGCTGGCCCAGGATGCGGCCGGGCTCCTTGCCTATGCCCGCGCCAATCCCGGCAAGCTGAACTTCGCCATGCTGGGCCCCGGCTCTTCGACGCACCTCGTCGACGAGATGCTGCGATCGGCCGCCGGCGTCGACATCCCGGACGTCCCGTACAAGGGTTCCGGTCCCGCGAGCAGCGACCTGCTTGCCGGTCACGTGCAGCTGAATTTCGACGCGGTGTCGACCGCCATCCCGCGCATCCGCAGTGGGCAGCTGAAGGGCTTGGGCATCACGTCGGACACCCGCTCGCCCTTGCTGCCCGGTGTTCCGACCTTCAAGGAGTCCGGGCTGCCGCAGATGGTGGCTTATTCCTGGTATGGGCTGGTGGCGCCGGCCGCGACGCCGGGGCCGGTGGTCGAACTGCTCAATCGGACAGTGAACGAGGTGCTGAAGATGCCCGAGGTGAGGTCGCAACTCGAGGCCCATGGCGCCATCGCCCCGACGCTCGACGCCCAACGGTTCGGTGGCCTGATCGAAGAGCACACCCGAACCTGGGAACGCATCGTCAAGCCGCTCAACCTTCAGCTGGATTGAGCGCCATGGATCGCGAGCCGACTCCGCGCCGCGGCGCCCTCTCCCACCTGCGCGTGCTGGACCTGAGCCGCGTGTTCGCGGGCCCCTGGGCCGGACAGATGCTGGCCGATCTCGGCGCCGAAGTCATCAAGGTCGAGCGCCCCGGCGAAGGCGACGACGCCCGCCGGCTCGGACCGCCGTTCTTGCTCGACGACCAAGGCGCCCCGACCCATGAATCCGGCTTTTTCCTCAGCGCCAACCGCAACAAGAAGTCGGTCACCGTGGACATCTCCCGCCCCGAAGGCCAGGAGATCGTCCGCACACTCGCGAAAACCTGCGACGTGCTGATCGAGAACTACAAGGTCGGCGACCTTGCTCGCTACAGACTCGACTACCCCTCGTTGCAAGCAGGCTCCCCGCGCCTGGTGTACTGCTCCATCACCGGCTTCGGCCAGACGGGTCCGTACTGCAGGAAGCCCGGCTACGACTCCATCTTCCAGGGCATGGGCGGGCTCATGGCGGTCACCGGCCAGCCTGACGACGAGCCGGGCGGTGGGCCACAGAAGGTCGGTCTCATCGTTTCCGACCTCATGGCCGGGATGTACGCATCCGTCGCGATCCTCGCCGCACTGGAGCATCGCGACGCCGTCTCCGGCGAAGGCCAGTACATCGACCTGGCGCTCCTCGACGCGCAAGTGGCGTCGCTTTCCCACGCGGCGATGGGTTACCTCGTGTCGGGTGAAGCCCCGCCCCGATCCGGAACCGCCTCGCCGACGGCCGCGCCTTCGCAGATGTACCGCTGCGAGGATGGGCCGATCATGCTTGTCGTCGGCAACAAGGCTCAATGGGAAAAGCTGACGCGCGTGCTCGGCCGACCTGACTTGCCGACCGATCCTCGCTTCACAACCAATCCGGACCGAATCCGCCACCGCGCAGCGCTGAACGCCGTGCTGGATTCGATCTTTCTGACGCGACCGAAGCAGCACTGGATCGACGCCTTGGCCGCGGTGGGCGTGCCCTGTGGACCGGTCAACGAACTCGAAGACGTGTTCGCCGACCCGCAGGTGCTGGCGCGTGGGATGTTGGTTCACATGGCGCATCCGAAACGAGCGGACATGCCGATGCTGGCCAACCCGATCCGGCTGTCGGACACGCCGGTGCAATACCGCCTGCCGCCGCCGAGCCTGGGCGAGCACACGGATGAAGTGCTCGCCGAACTCCTCGGCTACGACGAGGCGAAGCGACGGACCCTGCGCGAGCAAGACGTGATCTAGGAAGGAAGCGAGATGCATCCCGTGCTGTTGCTGGAAGGCAAGCTGGCCCTGGTGACTGGAGCCGGTCGGGGCATCGGCCGCGCGATCGCGCTGGCCTATGCCCACGCAGGCGCCCGCGTCATCGTGACCGACATCGACCGCGCCTCTTGCACCGAGATCCAGGCGGAGATCGAAGCCAGCGGCGGCTCTGCGTGGGCCTTCGCGCTCGATGTGTCGGATCCCGAAGCCTGTGCGCGGCTGGCCGCCGACGTTCAGCGCGACATCGGCGACCTGCAGGTGCTGGTCAACAACGCCGGCCTGATGATCCGGGAGAGCGTGGACAGCCCGCGTGTCCACGAGGCGGTTCGACGACTCATGGAGGTGAACTACTTCGGCACCTTCAACGCGATGCATGCGTTCCTGCCGGCCTTGCGCAGGACACGCGGATGCGTGATCAACATCGCCTCCGGCGCAGCCCTCACGGGCCTGCCCGGCTGCGTCGGCTATTCACCCTCGAAGGGCGCCGTCAAGATGCTGACGCAAGCCATGACGGCCGATCTCGCCAGGGATGGCATTCGTGTCAACGCCATCGCGCCAGGCGTGATCGAGACGGAGATGACCGAGGCCACCCGCAACGATCCGCAGCGGCTGGGCCGCTTCATGGCTCGAATTCCGGCCGGCCGGCTGGGCCGGCCTGAAGAGATCGCGGGGCCTGCTGTTTTCCTCGCCTCGGACCTTGCGAGCTACGTCAACGGCGTGACGCTGCCGGCCGACGGCGGCAGGCAGGCCGTCTGACCGACCAACGTCAAAGCACCTGCTGTGCGCGCAGCTCCTCGACCTGAGCGGCGTCCAGCGAGAGGCGCTCCTCGAGGATCGCCGTCGTGTCGGCGCCAAGGCGAGCGCTCGGCTGGTACGCAACGGCAGCGTCCTCGCCGCTGAAGCGCAGCGGTGTCGTGGGGACGACGATGCGCCCGTACTCCGGATGTTCGATCCACCGCAACGAGCCGCGCTCGTGCAGGTGCGGATCGTTCACCACCTCGACCAGCGTGCGCACCGGGGCACACGGCACCCGGTTCTTGATGAGCAGGTCGAACAGCGCGGCCTTGCTGTAGCCACGGGTGATCTCGGCGATGGCGTGATCGACTGCATCCATGTTGAAGACGCGCTGCTTCACGGTGACGAAGCGTTCATCCTCCGCCAGCTGCGGACACTTCAGCGCTTCGACCAGCCAACGCCAGTGTTGCTCGTTGTTCGTGATGATCGCGATGTATCCGTCGGACGTGGGGTACACGTTGTACGGGCACAAGGACATGCCGGTATGCCGGTTCGCCGTGCGCGCAGCCGCCCCGCCGCCGGAGCCGTAGTAGAGGCCCAGGCTCGATGCGAGGGTGGGATACACCGCTTCCATCATCGAGACCTCGATGGTGCGCGCCTGGCCGGTGCGTTCGCGCTCGAACAGTGCGGTGGTGATTGCGCCGTACAGGTGGATGCCCGCCATGAAGTCGGCAATGGCGGGACCCGATTTCACCGGCGGATCCTCCGGGTACCCCGTGGTGTCGATGACGCCCGTCATCGCCTGCACGGTCAAGTCCATCGCCGGGTAGTCGCGGTAGGGCCCCGTCTTGCCGTAGCCCGAGCCCGATGCGTAGATGAGTCGGGGGTTCGCTTCGCGAAGCACCTTCTCACCGAGATTCAACCTGTCCATCACGCCCGGCGCGAAATTCTCGACGAGCACGTCGCTCTGCTCGACCAGCTGCAACAGCAACTCGCGCCCACGCGGCGCCTTCAGGTTCAGCGTCATCGTCCGCTTGTTCGCGTTGAGCATCGCGAACGGCATGGCCGCACCGCTAGCACCGGAGCGCTTGCGCAGGTGCTCGCCTCCCGGCGGTTCGATCTTGATCACTTCCGCGCCGGCCTGCGCAAGCAGGAAAGTGGCATAGGGTCCGTTGTAGATCTGGGTGAGGTCGAGCACCGTGATGCCAGCGAATGGATACGACATGGGTCGAATGCTCCTGTTCGAGGAAATTCTATGCTCTATTCCGTTTTTCATCAATGTGGCTCAAAATCGGAACTGAACGTGTTCCAACACACCGAGGTCCAATCAGCCTTTGAGGCGACAACGACATGAACAAAGATCCGACGCCGGCCGCCCGCTTCGATCCGATGAAAGCCTGGCGTGAATGGTTCACTCAATCCGAACGTGATTGGAGCGAGGGCCTGACCCGCCTGATGAAGGACGACGCCACGGCGCGCGCCTTGGGGCAGGAGATCAATGCCGCGCTGTACGCCAGTCAGATGGTGAAGGAAGGCATGGCCGGCTCGATGGCCATGATGAACGTGCCCACTCAGGACCAGTTGGTGGCGTTGTCCGAGCGTCTTGGCAGCCTCGAAGACGCCGTGGCGCGTGTGGAGGCGAACCTGGTCCAGCTGCGACATTCGCTGGATGCCACTGCGTCCGCCAAGCCCACGCGCGGTCGCAAGCTGCCGTCACCCGCCGTTGCTCAGCCTTCTGCATCCGAAACGACCGCGGTGCGAACCAAGCCGGCTCGAAAGCGGCGCGCATGAAGGTGGGCACCGCCGTGCTGGATGCACACCGTGAGGCGATGGCAGCACTCGAAGCCGAGATGCTGCGCGAAACCGCGACCACGCCGAAGGAGCTGATCCACGCACAGGGCACGCTGCGGCTCCATCACTACCTGCCGCAAACCGCGGATGTGTTTCGCGTGCCCCTGCTGATCGTGATGTCGATCGTCAGCAAGCCGTACATCTTCGATCTCACACCCGGCCAGAGCTTCGTCGAGCACCTCGTGCGCGCCGGCTTCGATGTGTACCTGATCGATTGGGGCACACCCCGGTCGGAGCACCGCGAGATGAAGGTCGACGACTACGTGGCCGAGCTCATTCCCGAATGCATCGCGCAGGTGCAGGCGCATTCAGGTCAGCGGGAGCTGACGCTGATCGGCTATTGCCTTGGCGGCATCTTCACCGCCCTGCATGCGGCAATGAATCCCCGTGGACCGGTGAAGAATCTGCTGTTCATCGCCACCCCCGTCAACGCAGAGGGCATGGAACTGCAGCGCAAGCTGCTGACACAGGGACTGGACCCGGATCTCATCGTCGACACGCTGGGCAACATCCCGCCCGCAATGGTGGAGGCCGCGTTCCAGTTGATGCGTCCGCTGCAGAAAGCGGCGGGCCAGGCGACCCTGCTGAACAATGCCGCAGACCCTGCGTTCGTGAAGGCACACCTGCGGATCGTGCGGTGGGGCGCGGACGCACTGCCCCTGCCTGGTGAGACCTTCCGTCAGCTGGCTCACGACTTCGTCCACGACAACAAGATCTGCAAAGGCGAATTCGAGGTTCGCGGACGAAAGGCCAACTTGCGCGACATCACCGTTCCGGTGCTCCATGTCGTCGCGGAGCACGATCACGTCGTTCCTTCGGCGGCCTCGGGAGACCTCGTGCGCCTCGTCGGCAGCCGCGACAAGGAAGAAGTGACGATCAAGGGCGGCCACGTCAGCCTGGTGGCGGGCGCAGGGGCGGTGACGCGAACCTGGCCGCGGCTGGTGAATTGGCTGGCCCCGCGCTCACTCTGACCCGATCCTGCCCCCGATCGCGCTTCTTCCGACGGCGACCAGACACACAACGAGCAGCAGAGCATGCTGTGCGTGCATCAATCGCATCCGCGGCCAGTGGCTCAAGTGGAGCGCAACCGCAGGATGCTCGACACCGTCGTCCGCTGCGCGTGGGACTCGACCGCCGGGCGATGCGGCAGGCGATCGATTCGGCCGCCACAGGATCTGCAGAAAGTGGCTTGATCGGCGACGTCAGGGGCGAACGGACGGGTTCGCCGAGCACGTCTACCCCGCTTCTTCGCAGGCGGCTGTCGCCGGATAGGGACTGGGCGTCCGATGGCGCAGAGCTCGTCATGTGGGCCGCCAATCAACTGCAGAACTCGAAGGCGACGGTGGGCCTGCACGGCAATTCCTACATGGGCCTCACGCAGGCCTTCACGATTGCTGCGTTGGGGCCGAACTCGCCGGTCAAGGCCGCACAGGCCAGTTGCATGGGCGCAGAGTTCTATCGGGAAACCTACTTTGCAGGCGGCGTCCCGACGCAGACTCTCAATTTTCAGCGGGTGATCGGGGTTGCGATGGCTGGCGACACAGCGGCCGCCGGAGCCGCCAACGTGGCCGACATCGAAGCAGGAGGCCCCAAGGCGTACTACACCGAGTTCTGGGAGCAGCGAACCGTCGGCAACCTGGCCCAGAAGATGGTCGACGCTGGTGTGCCGGTCTTGCTGTGGAGCACCGACGGCGACATCTACGCGCAGAGTTCGCTCGACCTCTACGCCTACCTGCACAACGCGTACAACAAGCAGCCCGTCTACGGGCCCATGCCTGCCTCGTCGACGCCGACAGGCCGTCGGGGGCCATATGTCGCAGCAGATCGAGTCGGATACGTTGCCCCAAGAGACGTGGGAAGCGCGGTGCCTGGATGCAATGCTGAGGCGCCGCCGCAACGTCGATCGCGACGACGCGAAGGCACTCATCCACGCGGCTTGGCCATCGATCGATTCAGGACGATGGCTCCGATCCTTGCCGCGGAGGAGTTGTTGCAGAACCCGGCTGTGCAGCCGGGTGACCCGCCGAAGGAAAGTGCTAAGAGAAGCCCCGAGTTGAAGTTGGGGGCTAACCCGCGCTAGGAGTCGCGGGGTCGTACGGAGGGACGCAGCGCACGCTGCGATCGAGTTAGACCGAGGCACGCAAAGGGGTTATCGCATCGTCCTCCGGCGCTGGAGCACGAAGGAGAAACCGGAAATCCTGGTGTACGACCAGGAAGACCGGCGAACTGCTTGCAACGCTGCTTTGGGCTCAGGGGGCTGAGGCCTTCGGCATCATCTAGTGAGCTACCGAGCCCTCAAGCTCGTGCCATGAAGCCGACTGAGTTCTACCGCTGGGAGACATGGGCCGAGACCGGCCCGCGCAAGCGCATCAAGACGCGGTACCTCATGACACGCGAGCAGGCGCTCGAGCGCGACCCGACGTCAACACCCGTGCCAGGAACGCTCGAGATTCGCAACTTGCCGGAGAACGAATACGAGCTACTCGGCATGACGCACACCGGACGCGGGCAACCGAAAGGCTCAAGCGAAGCCGGCACTTGAACCAGTTGTACAGGCGCCGCGGGTCGCACCCAACCAAAATTCTGTTGCCACGCACCCACCAAGCAGAACGGGTTAGCTCCTTGCGGAAGCTAACCCGTTGATTTCAATGGTCGGGGTGGCGGGATTCGAACTCGCGACCCCTTGCACCCCATGCAAGTGCGCTACCAGGCTGCGCTACACCCCGACGAAGGGCGGATTATACGGTGAGATGCCCGGCCCTCCGGCCGGCGCCACGACCATTCACAGCGTGAGCAGCCCGCGGATGGAGATCAGCTCCTGCCGCATCTGCATCAGCGACACCTCCGAGGGTTTGGCGGCGGGGGCGGAGGCGGTCGGCTCGGCCGGCAGGTCCATGCGGATCTCTTCGACGACGTCGGCGATGGCCACCTCGTCGACCTCGAGGCCGTCGATGTGCGGCGGCTCGGCACGCGGCGCCGGCGCTTCGGACAGCCGATTGCGCGCGCCGCTGATGGTGAATCCCTGCTCGTACAGCAGCTCGCGGATGCGACGAATCAGCAGCACCTCGTGGTGCTGGTAATAGCGGCGGTTGCCACGCCGCTTCATGGGCTTGAGCTGCGTGAACTCCTGCTCCCAGTAACGCAGCACATACGGCTTCACGCCGCACAAATCGCTGACTTCACCGATGGTGAAGTAGCGTTTGGCCGGAATGGCGGGAAGCGCTTTCTCCATTGAAATCAATAAGTTCCGACGAGAAAGCTAAGACTTTACTCGAACTCCTCCCCCGAAGGTATGTCGCCTTGCACGACCCCCTTGAGTTTGTGGCTCGCATGAAATGTGACAACGTTGCGCGCCTTGATGGGAATCGCCTCGCCGGTTCGCGGATTACGGCCAGGCCGCGGAGCTTTGCGCCGGATGTTGAAGTTGCCGAAACCGGACATCTTCACGTCCTGGCCCGACACCAGGGTCGCATGGATGATGTCGAAGAACGCCTCGACCATGTCCTTGGACTCGCGCTTGTTGAGGCCCAGGCGCTCGAACAGGAGCTCCGCGAGCTCGGCCTTGGTCAGCGTGGGCGTCTCCAGGCTGGGCAGGACGACGCGCGCGCCGGGTTGATTCTTGTTGTCGTTGTCGGCCATGGCGTCAGCTCCGCAGCCGCACGCCGAGGCGCGAGCCCAAGGTATCGAGGACTTGTGCCACCGCGGCGTCGATACGCTCGTCGGTCAGCGTGGCGTCGTCGTCCAGCAGCTCGAGGCGCACCGCCAGGCTGCGCTCGCCGGCATGGATGTCGGCTGCCGGCTGCGACGGCTTGTAGATGTCGAACAGCTGCGCCGAGCGCACCAGCGGCGTCTGCGCGGATTGGATGGCCTGCATCAGCGCATCGTGCGTCACCGCTTCCTTGGCGATCACCGCGATGTCGCGCCACACCGATTGGTGGCGCGCAATCGGCTCGAAGCGCGGCACATCGCGCGTCACCAGCGCATCGAGCTCCAGCTCGAAAACGATGGGCGCGGTCGGCAGCTCGTAGGCCTGGCGCCAGCGCGGGTGCAGCTCGCCGATGATGCCCACGGCACGGCCGTCGACTTCGACGCAGGCCGCGCGGCCAGGATGCAGCGCCGGATGGCTGGCGGGCACGAAACGCACCGCCTTCGGTGCGAACAGCGCCTCGACATCGCCCTTCACATCGAAGAAGTCCACGTGGCGCTCCCTGGCGCCCCATTGCAGATCGTCGGCGCTGCCATGGGCCAGTCCACCCAGGCGCATCGGCTGACGCACGCCGGCCACGCTCGCATCCGTGTCGGTGACGGACGCATCGCGCAAGAACACACGGCCCACTTCGAACACCCGCACCCGCGGCGCCTTGCGCGCGAGGTTGTAGCGCAGCACCTGCACCAGGCTGCCGAGCAGGCTGGAGCGCATCACCGCCAGCGGGCTCGCAATGGGATTGAGAACGCGGATCGGATCATCGTTGCCGGCAAGCTCGCGTTCCCAGCGCTCCTCCACGAAGCTGAAGTTGAGGGTCTCGACGTAGCCGCGCTCGGCCATCGTGCGGCGCAGCGCGTGCGGGCTGCGTCGCGACTCGCTGCGCACGCGCGCGCGCACCGGCGCCATCGGCGGCGCGTCGGGCAGCTTGTCGTAGCCGAGGATGCGGATCACCTCCTCGATGAGGTCCTCCTCGATCTGCAGGTCGAAGCGCCAGCTGGGCGGCGTGACCTTCAGGACGCCGTCGCCCTCGCTGGTGTGCAGGCCCAGGCGCTTCATCACGCCGGCCGCATCGGCCTGCGTGACCGGCATGCCGATCACCTTGGCCGCGCGCTCCACGCGCAGCGTGACGGGTCTGCGTTCGGGCAGCGCGACGACGTGGTCGTCCATCGGGCCTGCTTCACCGCCGCAGATGTCGATGATGAGCCGCGTGATGCGTTCGATGTGCTCGACGGTCAGCGCGGGATCGACGCCGCGCTCGAAGCGATGGCCCGCGTCGGTGGCGAAGTTGTAGCGGCGCGAGCGGCCCGCCACGGCTTGCGGCCACCAGAAGGCGGCCTCGACGTACACGCTCTTCGTGTCGTCGGAGACCGCCGTGCGGTCGCCGCCCATGATGCCGGCGAGCGACTCGACCGCCTGGTCGTCGGCGATCACGCCGACCTGCTCGTCGACCTCGATGGTGCTGCCGTTCAGCAGCTTCAGCGATTCGCCGCGGCGGCCCCAGCGGACGGTGAGGCCGCCCTGGATCTTGTCGAGATCGAAGATGTGCGACGGCCGACCGTACTCGAACATCACATAGTTCGAGATGTCGACCAGCGCGGTGACCGAGCGCTGGCCGCAACGCGCGAGGCGGTCGACCATCCACGCCGGCGTGCGGGCCTTCGTGTCCACGTTGCGCACGATGCGGCCCGAGAAGCGTCCGCACAGGTCGGCTGCCTCCACCGTGACGCGCAGCTTCTGCTCATGCCGCAGCTGCGCGGGCGGAAAGGACGGCTGCTTGAGCGGCGTGCCGGTCAGCGCAGCGACCTCGCGAGCGATGCCGTACACGCTGAGGCAGTGGCCGAGGTTGGGCGTGAGCTTCAGCGTGAACAGCGTGTCGTCGAGTCCCAGATGCTGGCGGATGTCCTGGCCCACCGCAGCGTCCTCGGAAAGGATGAGGAGGCCCGCGTGGTCATCGGACAGCTTGAGCTCGCGTGCCGAGCAGAGCATGCCCTGGCTTTCCACGCCGCGAAGCTGGCCGAGATGGATCTGAAACGGCTTCCCGCCTTCTTCCGCCGGCGGCAGTTCGGCACCCACGAGCGCGGTGGGCACCTTGATGCCGGCCTTCACGTTCGGCGCGCCGCAGACGATGTTCAGCATCTGCCCGCTGCCTGCATCGACCCGGCACACGGTGAGCTTGTCCGCGTTGGGGTGCCGCTCGACGGACAGCACCTCGCCGACCACCACCTTCGTGAACGGCGGTGCGGCCGGGCGCAGGTCTTCGACCTCCATGCCGGACATGGTGAGCAGGTCGGCCAGATCGGCGGTGGACAGCGGCGGATCGCAGAACTCGCGCAGCCACGACTCGGGGAATTGCATTGCTCGAGTTTCCGTTTACTTGAACTGGGACAGGAAGCGCAGGTCGCCGTCGAAGAACAGGCGCAGGTCGCTGATGCCGTAGCGCAGCATCGCCAGCCGGTCGATGCCGGAGCCGAAGGCGAAGCCGATGAAGCGCTCCGGATCGAGACCCATGTTGCGGATGACCTGCGGATGCACCTGGCCGGAGCCCGACACCTCGAGCCATTTGCCGGCCAGCGGCCCGTGCTCGAACATGATGTCGATCTCGGCGCTGGGCTCGGTGAACGGGAAGTAGCTCGGCCGGAAGCGCAGCTGCAGCTCGGTGGTCTCGAAGAAGGCCTGGATGAAGTCGAGGTACATCACCTTCAGGTCCTTGAAGCTCACGTTCTCGCCGACCCACAGGCCCTCGACCTGGTGGAACATCGGCGAGTGCGTGGCGTCGCTGTCCACCCGGTAGGTGCGGCCCGGGGCGATGACGCGAATGTCCGGCATGCGGGCCGCGCTCGCATATTTCTTCGCATGCGCGCGCGCATAGCGGATCTGCATCGGAGAGGTGTGGGTGCGCAGATTGAGCCAGCGGCCTTCGGCATCCTTGGCGTCGACGTAGAAGGTGTCCTGCATCGAGCGCGCCGGATGGTTCTCGGGGCTGTTGAGCGCGGTGAAGTTGTACCAGTCGGTCTCGATCTCGGGGCCGTCGGCGATGTCGAAACCCATCGAGCCGAAGATCTGCTCGATGCGCTCCATCGTGCGGATGACCGGATGCACGGCACCTTCGCCCCGGCGGCGGCCCGGCAGCGTGACGTCCAGCGCTTCGCTCTTGAGCTGCTGCTCGAGCTCGGCCTCGGCCAGCGCATGGCGGCGCGCGTTGAGCGCGGATTCGACCTGCTGCTTGGCGGCGTTGATCAGCGCGCCGCGGGACTTCTTTTCCTCGGCGGTGAGCGCGCCCAGCGCCTTCAGCAGCTCGGTGACGCGGCCCGCCTTGCCGAGATAGCGCGCCTTCGCGTTCTCCAGCTCTGCGGGCGTCGGCGCCTTCGCGAAGTCGGTCTGGGCGTCGAGCACCAGTTGATCGAGGTCGTTCATCGGATGCAGAAAGAAAAAAGGCCGATCGTGAGGTCGGCCTTGAGAGCTTGCACCGAAGCTTTCGCCTCGGGCGGATCGCGCCGCCGGACCGCAAGGCCCGGCGGCAGCGACATCAAGCGAGCTGGGCCTTCACCTTTTCGACGATGCTGCCAAAGGCGGCAGGATCGTTGACAGCCATGTCGGCGAGAACCTTGCGGTCGATGTCGATCGACGCCTTCTTCAAGCCAGCCATGAATTTGCTGTAGGTCAGCCCCAGTCCCCGGCTCGCCGCGTTGATGCGGGCGATCCAGAGCTGGCGGAAAACACGCTTCTTGGTGCGACGGTCACGGTAGGCATATTGCCCAGCCCGCATCACCGCTTCCTTGGCGATGCGGAACACGTTCTTGCGGCGGCCGCGGAAACCCTTGGCGAGCGCGAGAACCTTCTTGTGACGTGCGCGGGCGGTGACACCACGTTTGACGCGAGGCATGAGTTTTCTCCTTCAGCAGTGGGTCAGAGGCCGGCAAAGGGCAGCATCTTCTCGATGTGGCCCATGTTGGTCTCGTGCACGGCGACAGAGCCACGCAGGTGGCGCTTGTTCTTCGTGGACTTCTTGGTGAGGATGTGGCGCTTGAACGCCTGACCGCGCTTGACGGTGCCACCCGGGCGAACGCGAAAACGCTTCTTCGCGCCGCTCTTGGTCTTCATTTTGGGCATGACTGCTCCTTCTGATTTGCGCTGCAGGCGCCGGCGAGGCTCGCCGTCTTGTAGGCCTTCAGACGCTTCTGACAGCGGCCCGGTGACCAGACCGGACCGCTGAACTCTCTTACTTCCGCTTCGGGGCCAGCACCATGATCATCTGGCGCCCTTCGAGCTTTGGCATGTTCTCCACGACTGCCACATCCGCCAGTTCGTCGCGGATGCGTTCCAGGAGGCGCATGCCGATCTCCTGGTGGGTGATTTCGCGGCCTCTGTACCGCAAGGTCACCTTGCCCTTGTCGCCGTCCTCCTCGATGAAGCGGCGCAGGTTGCGCATCTTGATCTGGTAGTCGCCCTCGTCGGTGCCGGGGCGGAACTTCACTTCCTTGACCTCGATGACCTTCTGCTTGGCCTTGGCTTCCGCTGCGCGCTTTTGCTCCTGGTACTTGAACTTGCCGTAGTCCATCAGGCGGCACACCGGGGGATCCGCCTGCGCGGCGATCTCCACCAGGTCCACGTCCAGGTCGCCTGCCATGCGCAGGGCCTCCTGGATCGGAACGATGCCCAGGGGCTCGTTCTCGACGCCGTTCAAACGGACTTCCGGTGCCATGATCTCCCGGTTCAGGCGGTGCTTGCGCTCGGCGTTGGGAGTACGGCGGTCAGCAAAAGTAGCGATGGTTCAAACCTCTCAGCGGACTCCAAGGCCTCTTGGAATCCCAAATGACGAAATGCGCGCGCCCTGCCATTGCTGGCGGAGGTTCACACCTTGTGGGCGATGTCGCTGGCGATCCTCGCGTGGAAGTCTGCCAGGGGCATCACACCCAGGTCCTGATTGCCCCGGGCGCGCACCGCAACGGCCCCGTTGGCCTTCTCCTTGTCGCCGACGACAAGGAGAAACGGGACCTTCTGCATCGAATGCTCCCGGATTTTATAGTTGATTTTCTCGTTGCGCAAATCGGATTCAACTCTAAGCCCTTGTTTTTGAAGCGATTTCACCACTTCGGCCGCATATTCCGCTTGCGCTTCCGTGATATTGAGCACCACCACCTGCACCGGGGCCAGCCAGACGGGCAAGGCGCCCGCGTGCTCCTCGATCAGGATGCCAATGAAACGCTCGAGCGAACCGACGATCGCCCGGTGCAGCATGACCGGCGTGCGCCGCTCGCCGCTCTCGGCCACGTACTCGGCGCCCAGACGCCCGGCCATTGAGAAGTCGACCTGCATCGTGCCGCATTGCCAGTGGCGGCCCAGGGCGTCCTTCAGCGTGTATTCGATCTTCGGGCCGTAGAACGCCCCCTCGCCGGGCGCGATGTCGAACTCGCAGCCCGAGGCCTTCAGGCTCTCGATGAGCGCCGCCTCGGCCTTGTCCCAGACCTCGTCGGAGCCGATCCGCGCGTCGGGGCGCGTGGCGACCTTGTAGATGATGTCCTTGAAGCCGAAGTCCTTGTAGACCCGCTGCAGCAGTGCCGTGTAGGCGACGCACTCCGCCAGGATGTGGTCCTCGGTGCAGAAGATGTGGCCGTCGTCCTGCGTGAAGCCGCGCACTCGCATGATCCCGTGCAGGCCGCCCGTCGGCTCGTTGCGGTGGCACTGGCCGAACTCCCCGTAGCGCAGCGGCAGGTCGCGGTAGCTCTTGATGCCCTGCTTGTAGATCAGCACGTGCCCGGGGCAGTTCATCGGCTTGAGCGCGTAGTCGCGCTTCTCCGATTCCGTCGTGAACATGTTCTCGCGGTACTTGTCCCAGTGGCCCGTCTTCTCCCACAGGCCCTGATCGAGGATCTGCGGGCCCTTGACCTCGCGGTAGCCGTTGTCGCGGTAGACCTGCCGCATGTACTGCTCGACCTGCTGCCAGATCGTCCAGCCCTTGGGATGCCAGAACACCAGGCCGGGCGCGTGGTCATCGATGTGGAAAAGATCGAGCTCCCGGCCCAGCTTGCGGTGGTCTCGCTTCTCGGCTTCCTCGAGCATGTGCAGGTATTGCTGCAGCTCGTCCTTCGTCGCCCACGCCGTGCCGTAGATGCGTTGAAGCATCTCGTTGCGGTGGTCGCCGCGCCAGTACGCGCCGGCCACCTTCATCAGCTTGAAGTGCTTCAGCCGCCCCGTGCTGGGCACGTGAGGCCCGCGGCACAGGTCCTCGAATGCGCCCTCGCGGTACAACGACACATCCTCGCCGGCCGGGATGCTGGAGATGATCTCGGCCTTGTAGTGCTCGCCGATGCCCTTGAAATACGCCACCGCCTCGTCGCGCGGCAGCACGCGCCGCTCGACCTTCTCGTCCTTCTTCGCGAGCTCGCTCATCTTCGCCTCGATGGCGGCCAGGTCCTCCGGCGTGAAAGGACGCTTGTACGAGAAGTCGTAGTAGAACCCGTTCTCGATGACCGGCCCGATCGTCACCTGGGCCTCCGGGAACAGCTCCTTCACCGCGTAGGCGAGCAGATGCGCCGTCGAATGGCGTATGACCTCGAGGCCGGCCGGGTCCTTCTCGGTGACGATGGCCAGCGGCGTGTCGCGGTCGATGCGAAAGCTCGTGTCGACCACTCGCGCCGAATCGCCCTGCCCGATGCGCCCGGCGATCGCCGCCTTGGCCAGCCCGCTGCCAATGGATTGCGCCACCTCGGCGACGGTGACAGGGCTCGGGTACTCGCGCTTGGAACCGTCGGGCAACTGGATCGAGACCATGGAAAAGCTCCGTAGAAAACAAAAAAGCGCGGGGGTGAGCCGCGCTTCGTGGGAACGAGAAGGATGAAGTCGAGACGAGCCGCGGCCAGCTACACAGCAGTGCTGCTGGTGGTAGTTCGCGGTGTCATAACCGGCATTGCCTTTCTCGCCCTTGTTCGTGAAGAGCGTCGATTGTAGGCGAAGGTCGGCCTACCAGCGATACAGCTGGTTGTTCTCGATGCGGACACGATCGCCCACGCGCAGATCGTCGTTCAGGGAGGCGTAGTCGAAGCTGCGCAGCCCGCCGCCGCGCAGCTGCACGGTGACGCGGTAGATGTCGCGTGCGCCGCGGCTGTTCTTCTCGATCTCGTTGCCGATGATCGCGCCGGCCACGACGCCGACACCGGTGGCCAGGTCGCGGTTGCGGCCGTGCTCGAGCTGGCGGCCCACCAGACCGCCGACGGCGCCGCCGACGAGGGCGCCGCCGCCGCTGGTCTGGCTTTGCGCCCTCACGGTGTCGATGCTCTGGACAACGCCGTATTGGCTGCCGTAGTAACTGCCGCCCTGCGGGGCGGCAGGAACCGGTGCGCCGTGCCGCGGGGTGGCGCAGCCGGTGGCGATCAGGGCCGCGACCAAGGCGGCGGCGAATGCGGACGATCTCATCCCGTTGCTCCTGTGGCACCCCGCGACGGAGGCTCTGCACCGATCAACGGGATGCGGCGCCCCGCCGTTGGCGGGACGCCGCGCACTTTGCATGCAGCAACAATCGTGACGCGATCAGCGCAGCGGCTGTGGCTCCGACTCCTCGTCGCTCTTCGGCGCGAAGCCGCCCAGGTCCAGCGCTTCCTTCTGCTCCACCGGCTCGGCCGCCAGCGCCGTGAGGTAGGTCATCAGGCCCGCCATCGATGCGCTCGCTTCGGACGGCACCGCATCGGTGGCCGCGGGCGCCTCGGCAGGCGGTTGCGAGCCTCCTCCTCCGCCGCCGCAGGCGCTCAGCAGCACGACGCTCGAGAACAGGGCGATCCAGGTGTGACTGCGATTCATGGCCACTCCCTCATTGGGCGCCGGGGGTCGGCGTGAACAGGTAGGGAAACTTCGGCAGCAGCGGCACCACGGCCTGGTCGACCGCGTCGTGCAGCTTCAGCGACGTGGCGCCGAGCGGGACGTTGGCCGGCTTGCAGTCGGCGCCGAGACCCAGCGCGTTGTTGTCGCCGTTCAGCATGCACAGCCCGCCCATCACCGCCACCAGCGAAATGTCGACGGTGTCGTCCTTCGGCCGGCGGCCGTTCGGATAGCCCGCCGCATCGCCGCCCGCCAGGCCGAGGCGGTTCTGCATGGCTTCCGGCGTCGGCGGCGTGCCGGTGTTCAGACGCAGCATTTCCGACGGCGTCGGCGCAGCCGGCTGGTTCACGCCCTTGATGCCCGTCAGGAAGGTCGTCACCAGGTCCGTGCGCGGCAGGTTCTTCGGCGCGATGTTGGGCAGGCCGAGCGCGATCTCGAGCAATGCCGGCAGCGTCGGGTGGGTGACGTAGTCGGCGAACTGCCCGTCGTCTTTGGGACGCGAGCCGTTGAAGCGGTCCTTGTCGGGCAGGCCGATGACGACCTCGTTGACCAGCGGCATGCCCAGTCGCGACACCTGCGTCCACGCGCCGCCCGCGACCTCGCTCGTCTGCAGACCCTGCCTGGGCGTGGGGTCGAGCAGACGCCCCTGGCGCAGGCTGGCCGTGGTCCAGGCGCCGATCACAGGATCGGAGCCTTTGGTGAGGCAGCTCTTGTGGACCTCCAGCGCCAGCGAAGTGACGTTGGCATCGTCGATGGTGTTGGGGGCGGCGTTGATGAGCGCGGGATTCGTGATCACCGACACCGGCGCATTGACCAGGTCGAAGATCGTGCCGAGGTTCACCGCGAAGGCTTCCTTGCGCTGGCCGACGAAGAGCTTGCCGGGCATGTTGCAGCCGGGAATGGCAACGGTGTAGACGTGCTTGGCCGCGTAGCCCGCGTAGTCCGGAATCGTCTTCGTGCCGATGTTGTCGACAGGCTTGTCGAA
Organism: Piscinibacter sp. XHJ-5; assembly: GCF_029855045.1. Lineage (GTDB taxonomy): Bacteria > Pseudomonadota > Gammaproteobacteria > Burkholderiales > Burkholderiaceae_C > Albitalea. The sequence goes on along the minus strand of NZ_CP123228.1, from coordinate 2,144,623 downwards.
TGTGGCGCTGCCGCCCACGGCGTTGGTGACCGCCGCGCGCGAGCCGGTGCGGCGGTGGCCGCGCACCACATCGACGGTGTAGCTCTCGCTGACGTTGAGCGAAGGCGACTTCACGTCGGTCACCTGCCCCGCCTGGATCAAGGGAATCGCGACGTTCTTGCCGCCGATCGGCAGCGTGGCGTTGTTGAGCTTGTTCTTGAAGCGGAACTGGAAGGTGAGGTCCTCGCGCGCATCGCCGTCGTTGTCGATGTGGATCTCGTACAGCGCGTTGTGGTCCATCTGGAAGTAGTTCGGGCCGCCGTACGGCGCCTGCAGCGGCTGGTAGTTGGCGATCAGCGTGACGTAGCCCTCGCGGCCGGGCTCGTAGCTGGAGAACATGTAGAGGTCGGTGCCGTCGACCTTGGGCGCGGTGGTGATGAAGGGCGCCTCGCGATGGCTGGAGGCATGCGCGGGCAGCGCAAGCAGCCCCGCGGCGGTGGCGCACAAGGCGGCCACGACGGGCAGCAAGCGGCCCGGGTGTAGTGAACGATGGCTCATGGTGTGTCTTCCTTCCGGCTGGGTCCAAACATGGCGGACGGCCGCGCGCGCAGCGGGGCCGGCTCCGGACACCGGGGGTCGGTGCCTCAGCCGCTCTACGCAGGCTTTCTCCAACCGGATGCAGACACTTGATGAAGCTAGACGGCGCGCATCGCCTTCATGCGCTGCTCGAACTCCTGCCGCAGATCGCGCCGGGCTTTTGCGGCGTGGTGACGACGCACCTGGTCCGGCGTGGCGGGGACCAGCGGCGGGACGGCGGCGGCCTTGCGCTCGGCGTCCATGGCGACCATGGTGAAGAAGCAGCTGTTGGCGTGCCGCAGGGTCTGGGTCTGGATGTTCTCGGCGACAACCTTGATGCCGACCTCCATCGAGGTCGTGCCGGTGTAGTTGACGCTCGCCAGGAAGGTCACCAGTTCACCGACATGGATGGGCTGGCGGAACATCACCTGGTCCACCGACAGCGTGACGACATAGCGCCCGCAGTAGCGGCTCGCGCACGCATAGGCGACCTGGTCCAGCAGCTTGAGGATGGTGCCTCCGTGCACGTTGCCGGTGAAGTTGGCCATGTCGGGCGTCATCAGCACCGTCATGGTCAGCTCGTGGTTGGGCAGGTTCATCGCGTGCTCCTGGGGCGATTGATGTGCACCTGCTCAAGCCGCAGGCATAGCGCCTCGGGTGGGGGTGGTCCCCACCGCCACGTCACGCCGGCTTGATGACGCCGCAGGCAATGCGGCCGCCGGCATTGCCGGTCGGCTGGGTCGTGTAGTCGTCGGGCTGCGCGTGGACGATCAGCCCCTTGCCGATCAGGTCGGCGGGGCCCGAGCCGAGGGTCACCCCGGTGAGGTGAAAACGCGCATCGGCGTTGCCGTTGGCATCGGCCTTGAGCGCGGGCATGTCGCCCGCATGGTGGTCGCCGCTCTGGGGCCCGTGCGGCTTGCCGTTCGGATTGAAGTGGCCGCCGGTGCTCATGCCGTCGCCGCTCGAGCAGTCACCCTTCTCGTGCGCATGGAAACCGTGATCCTGGTTGGGCTTCAGGCCCGTGACCTTGGCGACCACCATGACGTGGTCGCCGTGCTGCTCGAAGGTGACCGTGCCGGCCGCGGTGTTGCCACGCGTCGGCTCGAGCGTGGCGGTGGCCTTGGCGCGTGCAGCCGGAGCGGCGCGGCTAGCGGTGCTGCCGCTGGCGGCCACGCTCTCCGGCGCGCTGCCGCAGCCGCCGAGTGCCGTCAAGGCGGCGGCAACCGCGAGCGAGTGGAATCGGTTCATGCGCTCTCTCCTCTTTGGGTGTGGTGGTCGGGAAGGATCGGTCGCGATATTAGGACGAACACCGCGTTTTCCGTAGCGCGCAAAGGTCAGGTCAGCGGCTTCAGCTCGATCGTTGCCGCACCGCCCACCCAGGCCGCGAACTCGTCGCGCAGCCTCTGGCTCTCCTGCACCGCGCGCGTCCACGCCTTGACACGTGCCGGCGTGTCGTCGCCGTAGTGCTTGAAGTCGTTGCGGTCCGGCAGCTTGCCGTTGGGAAGCGTCTTCACCCACTGCGGCTCGGGCGACAGCACGATGACGTTGTCGAGATGCTGGGTTGCGCGATGCCGGTGCTTGAAGGCCTTGTCGAGCCAGCCCGGGATCACCGTCTTCTGGAAATGCGGGTAAAGCACCAGGCCCTCATGCATCGACGCGTAGTCGAGGTGCAGGTGGTAGTCGGTGATGCCGCCGTCCCAGTACGCGCCCCGCGGTGCGCCGGGGATGTCGTGCACCGCCTCGAGCCAGAACGGGATGGAGCAGCTTGCGAGGATGCTGGGCTGCAGGTTGTGCGCATCGAGCGGAACGATGTGCGTGCGGTAGTCGTGCAGGTGCAGCGGCAGCGGATCGCGTGCATCGGAAAAGATCACGCGCTCCAGCCAGCCGCCCATGGCCTTGCGGCTCAGCGCGTTCGTCGCGAAGGCGCCCAGGTAGCCCAGCGGCGTGCGGATGCGCCCCTCTCGCCGCATCAGATGCCGGCCGCGGCTGGTGAACACATGCAGCCGAAAGCGCGGATGCTGCAACACCTGCTGCGCGCCGGTTCGCCCATCGTGGGCTTCTCGAAGAAAGCGCTCCGCGAGCTTGGCGCCGAACACCTCGCTCACGTGGCTTGCCTTGGGCGGCTTGCCGGGCGCGTGCTCGTACTCCTGGCGGATGTAATCCTCGGCCATCTGCGCGAACGCGGCCGCCGGCCGGTCGAGGCAGCCGGTGGCCATGCGCCAGGCGCCGATCGACGCGCCCAGCAGGTGCACGGTGTGATCGCTCGCCGCGAGCCATTCGCCGAAGATGAACTGGTCGAGCGGACTCAGCACCAGTCCCTTGGGCCCGCCTGCCGCCGCGGGGATCGCGCGCACGTCCTGCGGTCGAAGACGGCCTTCGCGCAGCTGCTTCAGCGCGCGCGGGCCGGCGTGGATCGCGAGCGCGGCTTCCTTCGGCATCAATTCTTGGATTGGAGCTTCGCGAATGCCGCGGCCATCGCCGACTGTCCCTGGGGTGCGGCCTGTCGGTTGCCGGACGAGGGCACCCGCTCGCCGCGGCCCGGCTGCCGGAAGCTGTTGCCGCCGGCCTCGCCCTTGCCCACCGGCTTGGCATCGAGCTTCATCGTCAGCGAGATGCGCTTGCGGGCCAGGTCGACCTCGAGCACCTTCACCTTGACGATGTCGCCCGTCTTCACCACTTCGCGCGCGTCGTTGACGAACTTGTGGCTGAGCTGGCTCACATGCACCAGGCCGTCCTGGTGCACGCCGAGGTCGACGAAGGCGCCGAACTGGGCGACGTTGCTCACCGTGCCCTCCAGCGTCATGCCCGGCTGCAGATCCTTGATGTCCTCGACGCCGTCGTTGAAGCGCGCGACCTTGAAGTCGGGGCGCGGGTCGCGGCCCGGCTTCTCCAGCTCGGCGAGGATGTCCTTCACCGTGATCGCGCCGAAGTTCTCGTCGGCGAAGGCCTCGGGCTTGAGCGCCCGGATCACGTCGCTGCGCCCCATCACCTCGCCCGCCGGCTTCTTCACGCTCGCCAGAATGCGCTCGACCACCGGATAGGTCTCCGGGTGCACCCCCGACAGGTCCAGCGGGTTGTCGCCGCCGCGGATGCGCAGGAAGCCGGCGGCCTGCTCGAAGGTCTTGGCGCCCAGCCCGGCGACGTCGAGCAGCTGCTGCCGGTTGCGGAACGCGCCGTTGGCGTCGCGCCAGCGCACGATGCTCGCCGCCACCGCGCTGCTCAGTCCCGACACGCGGGCCAGCAGCGGAGCCGATGCGGTGTTGAGGTCGACACCGACGGAGTTGACGCAGTCTTCCACCACCGCGTCCAGGCTCTTCGCCAGCTCGCTCTGGTTGACGTCGTGCTGGTACTGGCCCACCCCGATGCTCTTGGGCTCGATCTTCACCAGCTCGGCCAGCGGATCCTGCAGCCGCCGCGCGATCGACACCGCGCCGCGCAGGCTCACGTCCAGCTCGGGCAGCTCCTTGCTCGCGAACTCGGACGCCGAGTACACCGAAGCACCCGCCTCGCTGACGACCACCTTCTCGATGTGCGTGCCCGGCGCCACCTGCTGGATGCGCTTGATCAGGTCGGCCGCGAGCTTGTCGGTCTCGCGGCTGGCGGTGCCGTTGCCGATGGCGATCAGGTTCACGCCGTGCGTTGCGCACAGACGACCCAGGGTGTGGATGGAGCCTTCCCAATCCTTGCGCGGCTCGTGCGGATAGACCGTGCTGGTGTCGAGCACCTTGCCGGTGTCGCTGACCACGGCCACCTTGACCCCGGTGCGAATGCCCGGATCGAGACCCATGACGACGCGCTTGCCGGCAGGGGCGGCGAGCAGCAGGTCGCGAAGGTTCTCGGCGAACACCTTGATCGCGACGTGCTCGGCCTCTTCACGCAGGCGTGCGAAGAGGTCGCGCTCCAGGCTCAGCGACAGCTTCACCTTCCAGGTCCAGGCGACGGTCTTGCGGATCAGGTCGTCGGCGGGACGCTTCGCGTGGCTCCAGCCGAGGTGGATGGCGATGCGTCCCTCGGCCAGGCTCGGCTGGCCGGGAACCGGCTCCTCGTCGAGCACCAGCTTGGCATCGAGGACTTCCTGCGTGCGGCCGCGGAAAACCGCGAGCGCGCGGTGCGACGGCACGCTGCGGATCGGCTCGTCGTAGTCGAAGTAGTCACGGAACTTGGCGATGTCGGGGTGGTTCTCGTCCTTGCCGTCCATCAGCTTCGAACGGAACAGGCCCTCCGACCAGAGCCACTCGCGCAGCTTGCCGACCAGCGTGGCGTCTTCGGCCCAGCGCTCGGACAGGATGTCGCGCACGCCGTCGAGCACGGCCAGCGCATCGGCAAAGCCGGCATCGGCGTTGACGAAGGCCAGCGCTTCGGCCGCGGGATCGAGCGACGGATCGGCGAACAGCTTGTCGGCCAGCGGTTCGAGGCCGGCTTCGCGGGCGATCATGCCCTTGGTGCGGCGCCTGGGCTTGTACGGCAGGTACAGGTCCTCGAGCTCCTGCTTCGTCGGGGCGGCCTCGATGGCGGCGCGAAGCTCGGGGGTGAGCTTGCCCTGCTCGTCGATGCTCTTGAGCACCGCGGCGCGCCGCTCCTCCAGCTCGCGCAGGTAGCCGAGCCGGGTCTCCAGCTCGCGCAGCTGCGTATCGTCGAGTCCGTCGGTCGCTTCCTTTCGGTAGCGGGCGATGAAAGGCACCGTGGCACCGCCGTCCAGCAGTTCGACGGCCGCGTTCACTTGGGCCGGCCGGACCTTGAGTTCGGCCGCCAGTTGCAACAGGATCTTGTCCAATTCGGGAGGGGCAGACTGCGAAGAAGGCGCGCAGTGTGCCATAGCGATGGTGGTGTTTTTTCTCAGCGCATCGAGGCGGCCGCGCCCGCCGCGCGACCCGTCGCAAAACACGCCGTCAGCAGATAGCCGCCGGTGGGAGCCTCCCAGTCGAGCATCTCGCCGGCGACGAAGACACCCGGCAGCGCCCGCAGCATGAGGCCGTCGTCGAGCGCCTCGAAGGGCACGCCACCGGCGCTGCTGATCGCCTCGGCGACGGGGCGCGGACGCGCCAGCGGCAGCGGCAGCGCCTTGATCGCGCCGGCCAGCGACGCCGCATCGTTGAACACCTCGCGCGGCAGCAGCTCGCGCAGCAGTGCGGCCTTCACGCCTTCGATCCCGAGCCGCGTCTTCAGATGCGTGGACAGCGAACGCGAACCGCGCGGGCGCGCGACTTCCGCAGCGACGAATCCGGCGCTGCGTTGCGGCAGCAGGTCGATGTGCGCGAGCGCGACCCCGGTCGCCGCGATCGTGTCGCGCAAGGCGCCCGACGCGGCGTAGACCAGGCTGCCCTCGACGCCGCCTTCGGTGACGATGAACTCGCCCTGCTGATGCAGGCGCGTGCCGTCGGCGCCGTCGAACGACAGCGCGACGTTCTTCAGCGGCTGACCGGCGAATCGATCGCGGAAGAACTCGCTCCATCCGTGCGGCAAGGCGACGTCGAAGCCGCAATTCGATGGCAGGAGCTCGCGCACCGGCACGCCGCGATCGCGCAGCAGCGGCAGCCACGCCCCGTCCGAGCCCAGCCGCGGCCAGCTCGCCCCGCCGAGCGCCAGCACGACCGCCGGCGCACGAGCGACATGGTCACCGGCCGGCGTCGCGAAGCGCAGCCCCGCGCCGTCATCGCCCCAGCCGACCCAGCGGTGGCGCATGTGAAAGCGCACGCCCTGCCCGCGCAGGCGGTGCAGCCAGGCGCGCAGCAGCGGAGCGGCTTTCATGTCGAGCGGGAAGACGCGTCCCGAGCTTCCGACGAAGGTCGTGACACCGAGCCCGCCGGCCCACTGCCGCAGCGCACCGGCATCGAAGGCGCGCAGCAGCGGCTCGATCTGCGGCCGGCGCGCGCCGAAGCGGGAAGCGAACGCATCGAAGGGCTCGGAGTGCGTGAGGTTCAGGCCGCCCTTGCCCGCCAGCAGGAACTTGCGGCCGACGGAGGGCATGGCATCGAAGACATCGACACGGGCGCCCGACTGCGCCAGTGTCTCGGCGGCCATCAGCCCGGCCGGGCCGCCGCCGACGACGATCGCCGAGCGGGTCATCGATAGCCGTGACCGGCCACGCCGAAGGTGAAGGCGAGGACCACATCGACCATGTTCGCGTCGAGTCCGTCGTTCTTCAGCGACTTGATGCGTCCGGCGCCGACGCGCAGCGACAGCGAGGGACTGAGGTCGTAGCCGATGTAGGCGCTGGGCTGCACGATCGCGCCGCCCCGGGTCTCGATGCCGCCTCCGCCGGCCGCCCCGATCACCGCCTCGCCGCCCACATGCCAGCGTCCGCCGACGGGCGACTGCAGGCCGACGCCGATCAGTCCGGCCGTGTAGCCGCCCGCGCCCCCGCCGGCCGCGCTGTGCACCTGGCCGGTGAGGTAGAGGTGCTGCGTGACGAATCGATTGGCCTTCAGCGACACCGCCTGCAGCGCGCGCCGGCTGCCGTCACGCCGCAGCGCCTCGTAGCGCTCGACGCCGCCCGCCCACTCGGTGCGCGTGTTGCGCGGCGGAGCGGTGAGATCGCTCGGGTCGTCGAGGATCCAGTTGAGCGACAGCGCGGCGTGCCGCGCCTTGAAGCTGCCCTGCGGCGCCTGCGTGAGCCCGCCTTCGAGCGACAGGCCGAGCTCGCGCGACAGCCGCAGCGTGGCATAGGCCGCCGCCTTCGTCAGCAGACCGCCGCCCACGTCGACATCGCCGCCGCCTCCCATGCCGAAGGCCGCTCGCCCGCCGACCGTCAGCACGTCGGGCCACACGGTCAGTTCGCTGCCGACGGTGCCGAGGAATTCCGCATAGCCGGCCACGCCGCCGCGCGCTGCGCCGCCGGCTTCGATGCCCCAGTACAGGTGGTTGCCGGCAGCGCGTTCGAGCCGCGCGCCGACGAATCCGATGGAGCGGCTCAGCTCACCTCCGCTGACGAGCCGCGCTCCCGGTCGCGGACGGTAGGTGCCGACCACCGCCTGGACACGATCGAAGCCCATGCCGGAACGTCCGCCGAGGTCGGAGCGCTCGCCGATGCGGTCGCGGGGCACATAGCGGAAATCGGTCTTCGCCTTCCACACCAGGCCGAGCTGGCGGCTGTCGATGTCGCCGTTGGCGAAGCGCACCCGCGAGGCCGACACGCCGGCGAGAAACGGCCCGAAGTCCCACAGCAGGTCGGCATGCGGGCGCAACATGAGGCCGCCACCCACCGGCGCGCTGCCCCCGCCGCCGCCGCCGGCATAGAAGCCGAGGTCCACGCTGAGCGGGCCAGCGAGTGCGTGCTGCCAGGCGAGCTCGCCGCCGACGGTGAAGAGGCCGCCGCGCCTTCCGCTGATGGCACCGTAGACCGCTGGACCTGCGGAGAAGCCGTGGCCGAGGTCGATGAGGTAGCTGCTGCCGACCAGGCCCATGTTCTCGCCGCCCGGCAACTTCAGCTTCTCGATGCCGAGGCGGATGTGCGCCGGTGCCACCACCAGCGGATCGGAGATCGGCTGCGACGCTGCCACGCCGCAGCCGGCGAGGCCGAGGCCGACGAGGCCGGCGCGCAGCCAGCGGGGCAGCTCGCTCAGGCAAGCCGCCGGCCGTGGTGCCGGCCGCACACCGCAATGGGTCATGGGGAAGGGAAAGGAAACCGTCTGGGGGCGGATGGTAGCGGCTGCACGACGGGGCCACGCCGGCCGACCCTCTCACGATGCGCCCTCGGAGGATCGGGGCACCGCCCGCGCGCCGTCACTGCAGCTTGGGCAGCGCCGGGATCGTCTGGCGGCAATCGCCCTTCAAGGGCAGGTTGCGGCACACGAACTGACCGGCGCTGTTCTCGGTCGCGGCCCCGGCGGGCGCCGGCTGGTGCACCCGCTGCTTCCAGATCTGCCACAGCATGAAGCCGTCGTTGGGCTTTCCTTTGGCCTTCACGTAGTTCACCAGCGTCTCCACGTTGTAGTAGGGCGTGGCGACATTGTTCCGGCCGGTCAGCATGTCGGCGTCAGGGGCGACGCCATGGGCCGGGATGCGCAGCGTCGCGTCGCCGGCGCCTTCGGGCGCGATCTCCATCCCGACGTTGATCGGGCCCGGGAAGATCGCCCGGTACGACTCGTAGCCCTCGCGCGGATCGTAGGTGTCGCCGCCGTCGTAGGACATCAGGTTCACATGGCTCAGCTTGGAGGCCCGCGTCTTCACGACCGTGTACATCACGCCGCCGAACGGCGAGCCCGACTGGACCTTCCCCTCCTCGAACGGCGTGCCGCGCACGTAGTAGGCGCCCGTGGACCAGCCGGCGACCGAGATGCCGAGCCGCGCGCCGCGCGCGCCGATCTCGTCGTGCAGGCGGTCGATGATGCCGACGATCTGGCCGTCGGTGTTGCAGCCGAACGAGGCCGCGTCCAGCTTGTTGCAACGGGAGCCCTCGGCCTCCCAGTCAATGTCGACGCCGGACGCGCCCAGGTCCTGGGCGAGGTCGACCACACGGGCTGCATCGAAGTTCGCCCACTCGCTGCCTCGGCTGTAGGCCCACCCGCCGACGGACAACCAGACCTGGGTGCCGCGCGCCTTCAGCGCCGCGATGTTGCTGCGCAGTGCCTGTGCCTGCTGCGGCGTGAGCAGACGCTGGCCGTTGCTCGTCGACGCGCCTTCGACGAACTCGAAGCCGGCCACGGATTGATCGAAGGCATGACTGCCCTTGACATAGCGGGTATCGGGCCTGGCGAACGCCAGGTTCACGTGGGTGAAGTAGTTCGGAATGTTGGCCGGCACGAGGTCCGCAATGCTGGTGTTCCAGCTGCCGGCGTAGCCGACATACATGCGCGGGGCGGCGGGGGTGGCGGCATGTACCGTCGCGGCGAAGACGGCGGCGCCCAGGGCGGCCAGCGAGGATGAGGGGAAGGGCATGAGGTCTCCTGACACGGCGTCGGGAGATTATAACCACTTAAATACCATTTAGATACCAATGTGGCGTGGCTTCTACAGCACCAGCACCGCGCGGAAGTCGTTCACGTTGGTGAAGGTCGGCCCCGTCACCACCAGGTCGCCCAGCGCCTGGAAGAACGGGTACGCGTCGTGGCGCTCCAGCGCGTCGCGCGCGTTCAGCCCCAGCGCCCGCGCGCGCGCCAGCGTGTCGGGCCCGGCCACCGCCCCGGCGTTGTCCTGCACCCCGTCGATGCCGTCGGTGTCGGCGGCCAGCACATGCACCCGCGGCTCGCCCTGCAGCGCCAGCGTGCAGCCCAGCAGGAACTCCGTGGCCCGCCCGCCGCGCCCGCCCGCGGCGCGCACCGTCACCGTCGTCTCCCCGCCCGACAGGATCACGCACGGCGCGGCAAACGGCTGCGCGCGCCGCGCCACCGCCCGCGCCAGCGCCGCGTGCACCTTGCCCACCTCGCGCGACTCGCCCTCGATCTCGTCGCTCAGGATGTGCGCCCCAAGCCCTGCCGCGCGCGCCCGCGCGGCCGCCGCCTCCAGGCTCTGCTGCGGCGTGGCGATCAGCTTGACCACCTGCCCGGCCAGCCGCGCGTCGCCCGGCTTGGGCGTCTCGAACGCGCCGCTGTCCAGCCCGCGCTGCGCCGCCTGCGGCACCGCGATGCCGTAGCGCTGCAGGATCGCCCGCGCATCGGCGCAGCTGCTCGGGTCAGCCACCGTCGGCCCGCTGGCGATCACCGCCGGATCGTCCCCCGGCACGTCGCTGATCAGCAGCGTCACCACCTGGGCCGGCGCGCACAGCGCGCCCAGGCGGCCGCCCTTGATCGCCGACAGGTGCTTGCGCACGCAGTTCATCTCGTCGATGGCCGCCCCGCTGTGCAGCAGCGCCTGGTTGATCGCACGCTTGTCCTGCAGCGTCAGCCCCTCGGCCGGCAGCGACAGCAGCGCCGAGCCACCCCCGGAGACCAGGCACAGCACCAGGTCGTCGGCCGTCAGCCCGCGCGTGAGCTCGACGATGCGCTGCGCGGCGCGCCGCCCCGCCTCGTCGGGCACCGGGTGCGCCGCCTCCACCACCTCGATGCGCCCGGGCGCCGCGCGGTACGCCGGCGGCACGTGCTCGTAGCGCGTGACCACCAGCCCGCTCAACGGCGCCTCGCGCGGCCACAGCGCATCGACCGCCGCGGCCATCGCCCCGCCGGCCTTGCCCGCACCCAGCACCAGCGTGCGACCCTTCGGTGGCGGCGGCAGGTGCTCGCCCATCACCACCTCCGGCCGCGCCCGCGCCACCGCCGCGTCGTACAGCGTGCGCAGCAACTCGGGCGGATTGATCGACTTCATCAGATAGGAGGGTTGTCGCCACGATGGCGCAGCGGCTCGCCCATCACCCCGGCGCCACTTCGTGCCGCGCCATCAGCTCCAGCGCCTTGACCAGCGCCGAGTGATCGAGCTGGTCCCAGCCGTTGGCCGCGCACGCCTGCATCAGCTGCGCCGCCCCGGCCGTCTGCGGCAGCGCCACGCCGATCGCCTTGGCCCCGGCCAGCGCCAGGTTCAGGTCCTTCTGGTGCAGCCCGATGCGAAACCCCGGGTTGAACGTGCGCTGGATCATGCGCTCGCCGTGCACCTCCAGGATGCGGCTGGCCGCAAACCCGCCCATCAGCGCCTGGCGCACCTTGGCCGGATCCGCCCCCGCCTTGCTCGCGAACAGCAGCGCCTCGCCCACCGCCGCAATGTTCAGCGCCACGATGATCTGGTTGGCCACCTTCGTGGTCTGCCCGTCGCCGTGGCCGCCCACCAGCGTGATGTTCTTGCCCATCAGCTCGAACAGCGGCTTGACCCGCTCGAACCCCTCCGGCGTGCCCCCCACCATGATCGTCAGCGAGCCCGCCTTGGCGCCCACCTCCCCGCCGGACACCGGCGCGTCCAGGTACTCGCAGCCGCGCTCCACGATGCGCCGCGCGTACTCCTTGGTCGCCAGCGGCGAGATCGAGCTCATGTCCACCACCGCCTTGCCACGGCTCAGCCCGCTGGCCACCCCCGCCTCGCCGAACAGCACCGCCTCCACGTCCGGCGTGTCCGGCAGCATCAGGAAGACGATGTCGGCCGATTCGGCGACCTCGCGCTGGCTGGCGCACACGGTCGCCGACGCGGCGATCTCGGCCGGCACCTTGCTGCGCGTATGCACGAACACGCGATGCCCCGCCTTGATCAAGTGGCCGCACATCGGCGTGCCCATGATTCCGAGTCCGATGAATCCGAGTTGCATGATGGGTCTCCGTCGAATCAGCTTGCGCGCATCTGCGCCAGCACCTGTTGCGAGCCCGCCGCCATGAGCCGCGCGTCCGAGCTCACCGTGACGAACCGATAGCCCTTCTCCACGCGTCCCCGCGCGACCTGGGGCGTGCCGTTGTGGATGCCGGCCACCAGTCCATGGGCGGTCGCGCGCTCCAGGATGTGCTCGATCGCCTGCGCGACCGGCGGCTCCACGTCGTCGAAGCTGGGCTTGCAGCCGAGCGCCAGCGACAGATCGGAAGGACCGACATAGATCGCGTCCAGCCCCTCCACCGAGAGGATGGCATCGAGGTTGTCCAGCGCCTGCGCCGTCTCGATCATCGCGAAGGTGACGATGGTGTCGTTGGCCGTCTCCGGGTAGTCGGCGCCGCCGTAGAGCAGTGCGCGCACCGGACCGAAGCTGCGCGTGCCGCGCGGCGCATAGTGACTGTAGGCGACCAGGCGCTGCGCGTCCTCGCGGGTGTTCACCATCGGGCAGATCACGCCGTAGGCGCCCGCATCCAGCGTCTTCATGATGATGCCGGGCTCCAGCCACGGCACCCGCACCACCGGCACGGTGGGCGTGGTCGAAATCGCCTGCAGCATGCCGACCATCGCCTGGTAGTCGACCACGCCGTGCTGAAGGTCGATGGTCAGGGAGTCCCACCCCTGGTGCGCCATCACCTCGGCGCTGAATCCGCTGGGAATGGCGAGCCAGCCGTTGACCACGGCCTGGTTCGCCTGCCACATCTGGCGCAGCTTGTTCGGTCTCATTCAGGCACTCCTTCAGTGTCAGCGCACGAGGCAGGGTCGCTTCGGATCGAAGCTCCAGTTCGGCACCAGGTATTGCATCGCGACCGCATCATCGCGCGCGCCGAGGCCATGCTCGCGATACAGCTGGTGCGCCTTCTCGACTTCGGCCATGTCCAGCTCGATGCCCAGCCCCGGCTTCTTCGGCACCTGCACATGGCCGCCTGCGATCTGCAGCGGCTCCTTGGTCAGGCGCTGGCCGTCCTGCCAGATCCAGTGCGTGTCGATCGCCGTCACGCGGCCGGGGGCAGCGGCGCCGACGTGGGTGAACATCGCCAGGGAGACGTCGAAGTGATTGTTCGAGTGCGAGCCCCAGGTGAGCCCCCAGTCGCGGCAGGTCTGGGCGACGCGCACCGAGCCGGCCAGTGTCCAGAAGTGCGGATCGGCGAGCGGAATGTCGACCGACTGCAGCGCGAGCGCGTGGCTCATCTGGCGCCAGTCGGTGGCCACCATGTTGGTCGCCGTGGGCAGGCCGGTGGCGCGACGGAATTCGGCCATCACCTCGCGGCCCGAGAAGCCCTGTTCCGCGCCGCACGGGTCTTCGGCGTATGCCAGCACGCCGCGCATGTCGCGCATCAGCCGGATGGCGTCCTTCAGCAGCCAGCCGCCGTTCGGGTCGAGGGTGACCCGCGCCGTGGGAAAGCGCTCGTGCAGCGCGACGATCGCTTCGACCTCTTCCTCGCCGCGAAGCACGCCGCCCTTGAGCTTGAAGTCGTTGAAGCCGTAGCGCTGCTGCGCCGCCTCGGCCAGACGCACGATGGCCTGCGGCGTGAGCGCCGTCTCGTGGCGCAGGCGCAGCCAGTCGTCCTGCGCGTCTGGCTCGCTGCGGTACGCCAGGTCGGTCTTGCCGCGGTCGCCCACGTAGAACAGGTAGCCGAGCATCTCGACCGCGTCGCGCTGCTGGCCTTCGCCGAGCAGCGCGGCGACCGGCACGTCCAGGTGCTGGCCCAGGAGGTCGAGCAGCGCCGACTCGACGGCCGTCACCGCATGGATGCTGGTGCGCAGGTCGAAGGTCTGCAGGCCGCGGCCGCCCGCATCGCGGTCGGCAAACTCGCGCTCCATGCGGCGCAGCACCTGCAGGTGCGCACCGACCGGCTGGCCCACGACCAGCGCCGCTGCGTCTTCCAGCGTGCGGCGGATCTTCTCGCCGCCCGGCACTTCGCCGACGCCTGTGCGGCCGGCGCTGTCGGTGAGGATGAGCAGGTTGCGGGTGAAGAAGGGACCGTGCGCGCCGCTGAGGTTCAGCAGCATGCTGTCGCGGCCCGCGACCGGGATGACGCGCAGCCCGGTGATCGTCGGAGAGGAAGACGTGGCCATGGGTGTGCTCACTCGGCGGTGATCTTGCCGATTTCGATCACCTTCTTCCAGCGGACGTACTCCTGCTGCTGGTAGGCGGCGAACTGCTCGGGCGTGTTGGCGACCGTTTCGAAGCCGAGGTCGGCGAACTGCTTCTTCACCGCCGGGTCGGCGAGCGCGGCCACGACGGCGGCGTGCAGCTTGGACCGGACGTCGCCCGGCAGTCCCTTGGGAGCCAGCACCGCCTGCCACGAGTAGACGTCGACGCCGTTGACGCCGGCCTCGGCCAGTGTGGGCACGTCGGGCAGCGTCGCGGCGCGCTGCTTGCTGGTCACCGCCAGCGCGCGCAGCTTGCCCGACTTCACGTGAGGCACCACCGCATTGATGTTCTGGAACGAGAGGTCGACCTGGCCGCCGAGCAGGTCCTGCATGACCGGGCCGCCGCCCTTGTACGGCACGTGGATGCCGGTGGTGCCGGTCTGCTGCCAGAACACCGCCGCCGTCAGGTGGTCGGACGAGCCGTTGCCGGACGAGGCGAAGGTGACCTTGCCGGGGTCCTTCTTCAGCGCCGCGAGCACGTCGGCGACGCTCTTGTAGGGCGATGACGCCGGCACCGCCAGCACATTGGGCGCCTGCACGGCGATGGTGATGGGATCGAAGTCATGCAGCGGGTCGTACTGCAGGCCCTTCATCAGGTGGGGAACGATGACCAGCGGTCCGAGCGAGGTGACGAACAGCGTGTAGCCGTCGGGCGCGGCGCGCTTGACCTGGCCGGCGGCAATGGTGCCGGTCGCGCCCGGCTTGTTGTCGGTGAGCACGGTCTGGCCGAGCCGCTCCTGCATCTTCGGACCGATGGCGCGGGCCACCGTGTCGGTCGAGCCGCCCGGCGGGAACGGCACCACCAGCGTGATCGGCTTGGCCGAGGGCCAGGCCTGGCCCGAACCGGCCGTGGCTTGCGCCTGGGCGCCGCCGGCAGCGACGCACGCCAGGACGACGGCGGACAACAACTTCTTCATGGCATGTCTCCTGTAGAGCGGGTGGGCCCGCGGCGAACTCGTGGATCCGGCGGCTGGTAGCGCTACCGTTCAGAGGCACAATGGTAGCGGTACCATGGGTCGTCTTCAAGCTGGTTCGCGTACGCGGATCTACGTATCGAAAGGACTCAGACGCTGTCGCGCTCGACGATCGAGAAGCCGATGTCGACCACGCGCTGCGCCACCGCCCGCCCCTCCGCGCGATCGACGATGAAGCGCGCCGCCTGCCGGCCGATGGCCGTGCCGTCGATGCGCACGGTGGTCAGCGCCGGCTGAAGATCCGCCGCGAACTGCAGGTCGCCGAAGCCCATCACCGCGAGGTCGTCCGGCACCGACAGGCCGCGCGCCTGCGCCTCGGTGAGCACGCCCAGCGCGAGGAGATCGGAGCTGCAGAACACCGCATCGGGCGGGGACGTCTGCATCAGCAGGTCGTTCAATGCGATGCGGCCGCTGCGCAGCGTGGTCGGCGCCGGCACCTCGACGATCCGCACCTTCGGAAGCCGCGCGGCCGACGCCGCGGCAATGAAGCCCCGGTTGCGGCGCTGCGCGCGCTCGTCGTCCCCCGACACGATGGCCAGCCGCCGATGGCCCTTGGCCCGCAGATGCTGCACGACGGCGCGGCCGACTTCGTCGTGCGAAAAGCCGACCAGCATGTCGATCGGGGTCGGCGTGAGGTCCCAGGTCTCCACCACCGGAATGCCGGCGGACAGCAGGCGGCGCCGGCCCTGCGCCGAATGCACGATGCCGGTCAGCACGATGCCGTCGGGGCGGCGGCCGATGATGGCCTCGAGCAGCGCGTCCTCGCGCGAGTCGACGTAGCCGCTCTGGCCCAGCATCAGCTGATAGCCCTCTGCGGCAAGCGATTCGGTCAGCGCCTGCACGGTCTCGAGGAACACCGGCCCGGCGATGGTGGGCACCACGGCCGCGACCAGCCGGCTGCGCGACGACGCCAGCGAACCGGCAAGGCGGTTGGGCACGTAGCCGGTTCGCTGGACCGCTTCGGCGACCTTGCGTCGGACCTCCTCGGACACCTGCTCGGGCTTGTTCAGGGCGCGCGAGGCGGTGATCGGCGCCACACCCGCCAGGCGCGCCACCTCGTGCAACGTGATGGCGCCGGTGCCGCGGCGGGCACGGCGCGAAGGGACGGCGGCATCGATGGTCATCGTGCGTGAAAGGATAGCGCTACCATGTCCCTCGCCGCAAGTCACAGCAGCGATACGCCTGGCAGGCTCAGCAGCGAGGTCTCGCGCATCAGGCGGACGAACTCGCGCACATACGGCCGTTCGCGCAGCCGCGCCGGGACCGCGGCATACAGGCGCCCGACCAGGCCGTCGTCGCCGATGCGCTGGCTGGCGACATAGCCCCGGTCGAGGTAGCTCTTCACCGCCCACAGCGGCAGCGCCGCCAGGCCGCGGCCGCTGGCGACAAGCTGCAGGATCGCCACCGTGAGCTCGCTGGTGCGCCGTGCCGGCGCCACGCCGGCCGGCGCCAGGACGCGGCGCACCAGGTCGAGCATGTCGTCGGGCACGGGATAGGTGATCAGCGTCTGGCCGGCAAAGTCCTGCGCCGCGAGCGCCGGCCGCTCGAGCAGCGGGTGGCTGTGGGGCAGCAGCGCGACGATCTCGAAGCTGAACAGCGGCAGGTACTCGATGCCCTGCTCCTCGCCTTCGGCCAGCTCGGAGACGATGGCCACCTCGGCGCGGTCCTGGTGCAGCAGCGCCACCGGGTCGGCATGGAAGCCCGAGACGATGTCGAGCTCGACCTCGGGCCAGCGGGCGCGGAACGCGTCCATCGCCGGCATCAGCCAGTCGAAGCAGGTGTGGCACTCCACGACGATGCGCAACGCGCCGCTGCTGCCCGACACCAGCCGGGCGACGTCGCGCTCGGCGTCCTGCACCTGGGGGAGCACGCCGTCGGCCAGCTGGAGCAGGCGCTGGCCCGGCGCCGTGAAGCTCACCGGGTTCGACTTGCGCTCGAAGACGACCGCGCCGTAATGCTCCTCCAGCGCCTTGAGCTGGTGCGACAGCGCCGATTGCGTCAGGTTCAGCAGTTGCGCGGCCCGCGACAGGTTGCCGGCCTCGCGCAGGGCGACCAGGGTCTTTAGGTGTCGCAGCTCAAGTGGCGACTGCATGTTGAGCGGTTTTCATGATCGATCAAAGAAACTTTCGCTTGAATCATAATGAGCGCAGGCCGACGATGCCAGCTCGTTTGTCCCCTCATTGCCATGGCCATCGTCTGCACCCACCTCCTCGGTTTCCCGCGCATGGGCGCTGCCCGCGAGCTCAAGTTCGCACTGGAGCGCCACTGGCGCGGCGAGATCGGAGTCGCCGAGCTCGAAGCCACCGGCCGCGAACTGCGCCGCCGACATTGGCAGCTGCAGCGCGACGCCGGACTGGACTTCGTCACCGTCGGCGACTTCGCCTACGGCGATCACGTCGCCAACCACATCCAGATGCTGGGTTGTGAGCCCGCGCGCTTCGGCTTCACCGGCGACGTACCGGAGCTCGCGCGCTACTTCATGCTGGCGCGCGGCGTCGCGGCGGAGCACCAGCACGACGACGGCTGCGCGTGCGGCCATGCCGCGGCCGAAGGGCGGCCGGCACTGGAGATGACCAAGTGGTTCGACACCAACTACCACTATCTCGTGCCCGAGTTCGACGCCGACACGCGCTTCGGGCTCGCTTCGCGGCGCCTCCTCGGGGAAGTGGCCGAGGCGCAGGCGCTGGGTCACCGGGTGAAGGTCGTGCTGCTCGGGCCCTTGAGCTTTCTCTGGCTGGGCAAGGAAAAGGCCGACGGCTTCGACCGCCTGAGCCTGCTGGAGCGGCTGCTGGCGGCGTACAACGAGGTCCTCATCCGCCTGGGCGCGGCCGGCGTGCAATGGGTGCAGGTCGACGAGCCCATCCTGGGGCTCGACCTGCCGCCCGCGTGGGTCGCTGCCTTCGAGCCCGCGTATCGGCGGCTCGCGGCGGCCGACATGTCGATCCTGCTGGCCACCTACTTCTCGCCGCTGCAGCAGCATCTCGAGCTGGCGTGCGGGCTGCCGGTCGCCGGCCTGCACCTCGACTGCGTGCGCGCGCCGCACGAGCTCGACCAGGTACTGCAGCGGCTGCCGCTGGAGCGCGAGCTTTCGCTCGGCATCGTGGACGGCCGCAACGTGTGGCGCACCGATCTCGATGCGGCGCTGACGCTGCTGCAGCCGGCGCTGGCACAGCGGCAGGGCCGCCTGTGGATCGCGCCGTCCTGCTCGTTGCTGCACGTGCCCATCGCGCTCGGCGACGACTCCGCGCTCGACGCCGAACTGCGCAGCTGGCTCGCCGGCGCGGTCGAGAAGCTGGACGAGATCCGGGTGCTGCAGCAGGCGCTGGTCCACGGACCGGCGGCCGTGCGCCGAGAGCTGTTCGCCGCCCGCGCCGCCGTTGCGGCTCGCGCGAGCAGCCCCCGCGTGAAGAACGCCACCGTCGCCGCGCGCTGCGCCACCCTGCCCTCGAATGCCGATCGCCGCCAGTCGCCGTTCGAGCAGCGAGCCGCCGTGCAGCACGCTCGCCTGCAATTGCCGCCTTTTCCCACCACGACGATTGGCTCGTTCCCGCAGACGGCCGACATCCGCGGCGTGCGGGCCGCCTTCCGCCGCGGCGCATTGCCGGAGGCGGACTACCGTCAGGCGATGCGCAGCGCCATCGCGGACGCGGTCGCCCGGCAGGAGGCGATCGGCCTCGATGTGCTGGTACACGGCGAAGCCGAGCGCAACGACATGGTCGAGTACTTCGGCGAGCAGCTCGAGGGCTTCGCCTTCACGGCCAACGGCTGGGTGCAGTCGTACGGTTCTCGCTGCGTGAAGCCGCCCATCCTGTTCGGCGACGTCTCGCGCGCGGCGCCGATGACGGTCGAGTGGACCGAATACGCGCAAAGCCTCACGCGCCGTCCGATGAAGGGCATGCTGACCGGGCCCATCACCATCCTGCAGTGGTCCTTCGTGCGCGACGACCAGCCGCGCGCCGACACCGCGCTGCAGATCGCGCTCGCGATGCGCGACGAGGTGCTCGACCTGGAGCGCGCCGGCATTGCCGTGATCCAGATCGACGAGCCCGCGATCCGCGAAGGGCTGCCGTTGCGGCGCTCGCAATGGGCCGACTATCTCGCGTGGGCCTCACGCGCGTTCCGCGTGACGGCGGCCGGCGTCGGCGATGGCACGCAGGTCCACACGCACATGTGCTATGCGGAGTTCAACGACATCCTGCCGGCCATCGCGGCGATGGATGCCGACGTCATCACCATCGAGACCAGCCGCTCGCAGATGGAGCTGCTGCGCGGCTTCGCCGAGTTCGAGTACCCGAACGAGATCGGGCCGGGGGTCTACGACATCCACTCGCCGCGCGTGCCGCCGGTGGAGGAGATGCTGCACCTGATGCGCAAGGCCGCGGCCGTGGTGCCCGCGCAAAGGCTTTGGGTCAATCCGGATTGCGGGTTGAAGACCCGCGCCTGGCCGGAGACCGAGGCGGCGCTGCGCAACATGGTGCTGGCCGCGCGGCTGCTGCGCGATCCTCAGTGAAGGTGGTGCATCACCATCACTTGCACAACCCGAGGATCTTCTCCTGCTGCGTGCATGCGCGCACCGGCTGCACCTTCGGCTGGTTCGCCATGCAGGCGCGCAGCGCGCGCTCGGTCTGCGGGTAGTAGAGCCAGCCGCGGCCGAGTTCCGGCAGGCCGATCTCCACTTCACGCCACTTGGGATGCCCCTGCTCGCGCAGCCGGGGGAAGTTCTGGCACAGCGAGCGCGCGAAGCGGTTGAGGTGATCGCTGGTGGAGGCGAGCTTGTAGTCGTAGGTGACGAGGAACGCCTTCACCGCGACGCTGGGAATGTCCTCGGCCAGCAGGTTGGGATAGCTCGCCGCTCGCACCGTGGCATTGAAGTAGGTGCGCAGTGCCGCCTTGCTCGAGGGGTGGTTGGGATCGAACTTGAGCAGCTTGATGAGTTGGCGCGCCTCGGGCTTCATGTCGACCAGCAGCTTGGCGGGCTGCCCGGCCACGACGACCACGACGTCGATGCTCTTGTCGCCGATCAGCTTGACCAGCGCCTCCTCGTTGCTCAGGTAGCTGGCGTTGCCCTCGGGGATGGCCGAGCCGAACATCTGGCGGAAGATCGTGGTCGACGACATCGCGGTGCCGCTGCGCAGCGCGCCGACGTTGATCTTCGCGTCCTTGATCTCGTGCACGAAGTTCAGCGGCGAGTCGGATCGCGCGATGAAGTAGATCTCTTCGTTGTACAGCGGCAGGATCACCCGCAGCGGGCGGATCATGGCGTCCGCGTCGGCATTGCCGCCGGCGGCGTGATCCAGGAAGGCCTGGTACACGTCGGATTGCACGAGCGCGAACTTCACGCCGGGCTCGTAGCGCAGGCGCTCCACGTTCTCGGCCGAGCCCGCGGACGGCAGCGCTTCGAGTTCGATGTCGGCCGGCGGCGCGATGAACTTCGCGAGGTCACGGCCGATCTGGATGTAGGTGCCGCGCTCCGACGCGGTGACGATCTTGTAGCTCGCGGACGCGAAGGCGGTCGATCCCGCCAGGCATGCCACGACCAGGCCAGCGATGAATCTCCAGGGCATGCGTCGCGTCTCCTTCACCGGTCGAGCGTGCACAGCGCCAGGGCGGCGACCTGCGGCGTGCAGGCGGCCTTGACCGGCGGCGGGGGCTGCTCCGGCCGAGGCGGACTCTCGGGCACGGGATCCTGCCGAAGCACGGCGACGCTGCGCGTCGGCGCACGCGGCGCGACACGCTCGACGGGCTTGCTGCGCGCGGTCTTCACCGGCGGCGGCACCGCCTGGGCCGGCGGCTCGACGACCGGCGCGACCGCCACGGGTTGGGGCGCGGCGACGGCAGCGGCCGGCGGCGGCGTGACCGGTGGGGGATCGACCTCGGCGCGCTTCACGGGCGCGGCCGCCGGCACCGCTGGAGCGCGCGCATCCTTCGCGTTCACCGGCGTTGCCTCGTCGCCTCGCCACAGCAGCGAGCCGATCAGGCCGCCCACCAGCGTGAGCGCGGCCACCGCCCACACCAGCCGCGAGGGCCTGGCGGCTGACGGCGCCGCGCTGGCGAACAGCGGATCGTTGGCAGTGACGGTGTCGTGCGGCGGCGCGAACGGCGGCAGGGTGCGCGGGCCGTCGTGATCGACGGCGGCCGCAGCGCGCGCACGGATCTGCTCGAGCACTGCCGGCGGCACTTCCGTGTCGACCACCGGCACCTCGTCCTCGACCGGCGGCGGTACCGACGCCGCCGGGCGCATCGGCAACGGTTCGGGCATGAGCTGAAGATCGCACTGCCAGCAGGCCAAGGCGGTGATGCCGTTGGCAGCTCCGCAGCGGGAGCACGCCGCCAGATGCCTGCGGGCTTCTCCAGTGACTGTTGGTCGCATCGCACCCCCTTCTACAACTCCACAACTCGGCGAACGGACCGACCTTGTATGAAGCCTGCGGCACTTCGGGTTGTCAAGCGTGCTGACCCCCTGACCCCCTAAAGCGAGCGTCCGACATCCAGGGGTTTGTCCGGAGCCATCACGCTCATCTCGAGGGATCGCGATGCCCTGTCATGGGGCCTACACTGACCAATACCGGTGCGTTCCGGAGGTCTGGGAGCGGTGATGCAGACCACTCGAGTCGAACTGTTGCAGGGCATGCCGATCTTCGGCGCCATTCGGGAGGACATCCTGCGCTTCCTGCTGGACCAGGCGCGGTCGGTGTCGATACACGCCGGCGAGTTCTTCTTTCACGAGGGCGATGCGGCCACCGGCATGTACGTGCTCGAACAGGGCCGCGTGGCGGTGCTCAAGCACTGGAAGGGGCAGTCGTTCCTGCTGCGCGAACTGGCCGAAGGCGACTGCTTCGGCGAGATGGCGCTGATGGACCTGATGCCTCGCAGCGCCTCGGTCAGGGCCCTCGAGGATTGCAGCGCGATCGAGATCCGCTCCGCTCACCTGCATGCGCTGTACAGGCAGGATGTCGAGCAGTTCGCGCTCGTGCAGATGAACATGGGACGCGAAGTCTCGCGACGACTTCGCGCCGCCGTGGAGCAACTCTTCCGCAACGGCATGGAAGCGGCGACGGACGCGTCGGCGAGCGTCGCGCGCGACCTGGTGCACTGAGTCTCACCCGCCGGACAGGGCCACCGAGCGACCGACGAAAGCGTCGCCGCGCACCACGTCGGCCAGAAAGCGCCCCACCTGCTGCCGCGACACCTGCATGCGCCGGGTCTGACCCTCGGCCGAGACGAACGGCGGCGTGTCGGCGGGCGTGTCGGTCAGGTTCACCGGCTGGGCGATCACCCAGTCGAGGCCGCTGGCGCGCACCTCGCGCTCCTGCCGCTCCGTGTCGGCGATCTGCGGCTTCAGCAGCAGCGCGAACATCAGCCGGTACACCCACGGCAGCTTGTGGCGCGTCTCGCCGACACCGAAGCTGGACTGCACCACCAGGCGGCGCACGCCATGCCGCTTCATCGCGGCAACGACGTTGCGCGTGCCCGCCGAGCGGACGTCCATCGGCGTGCCGGCGCTGCCCAGCAGCCGCACCCGCAGCGCGCTCTCGGCAATGCCGAGCACCACGATCACCGCGTCATGCCCTTGCACGGCGCGCTCGACGTCGCCGGCGCTCATGGCGTCGCCGTTCACGCAGCGCAGCGCGGGCGACATCGCCTGCAGGCTCTGCGCACGGCGCGAGAACGCCGTCACCTCATGCCCTGCCGCGAGCAGGCCGCTCACCGC
The DNA here is from genome assembly GCF_029855045.1 of Piscinibacter sp. XHJ-5. Classification (GTDB taxonomy): domain Bacteria; phylum Pseudomonadota; class Gammaproteobacteria; order Burkholderiales; family Burkholderiaceae_C; genus Albitalea. The sequence continues at coordinate 2,122,009 of NZ_CP123228.1, read as the reverse complement.
CGCCCGCCCCGAGCCACCCGTCGCTCCGACCACCAGGACCTTCATCGCTCATCTCCTTCTAATCAAGTTTTGCGATGGATCCAGTTTCGGCGGCGGAGTCAGGACTTCCAATGATTGCGCATCGTGATTTCATGCTCGATCGTCCAGACTTGCTGGACGAACAAGCTCCCCAATCGCACCATAGCCCCATGGAACACCCCGATCCCTGGTCACCGGTGGACGCGCTCGGCGATGCGCTGCATCACCTGCGCATGAGCGGCGTCTTCTATTGCCGCTCCGACTTCACGGCGCCCTGGGGACTGGAGCTGCCGCCGATGCCGGACTGCCTGATGTTCCACGTCGTCACCGCGGGCCGCTGCTGGCTCGAGGTGCCGGGCGAAGCGCCGCGCATGCTGCAGCCGGGCGACCTCACGCTGGTGCCGCACGGCCAGGGACATCGACTGGCGAGCGAGCCGGGTGGCGCGGCAGCGAAGCTGTTCGAGCTGCCGCGCGAGACGCTGAGCGAGCGCTACGAGATCCTGCGCCAGGGCGGCGGCGGGGCCGCGACGCACCTGGTGTGCGGCGCCGTCCGCTTCGACGATCCCGCCGCGCATCACCTCGTCGCCATGCTGCCGCGCGTGCTGGGCATGGAAGCCCCCGGCTCGCCCTACACCGACTGGATGCACAGCACGCTGCGCCTGATGGCCGCCGAAGCACGCGAGCTGCGCCCCGGCGGCGAGGCGGTCGTCACGCGCCTGGCGGACATCCTGGTGATCCAGGCCATCCGCAGCTGGATCGCCGAGGCGCCCGCTGCACGTGCCGGGTGGCTGGGCGCGCTGAAGGACCGGCAGATCGGGCGGGTGCTGGCCGCGGTCCACCGCGACCCGGCACAGCCGTGGACCCTGGCCTCGCTCGCGAGCGAAGCGGGCATGTCGCGCTCCGCCTTCGCGGCGCGCTTCACCGAGCTGGTCGGCATGCCGGCCATGCAGTACGTCGCGCGCTGGCGCATGCACGTCGCGCTGATCCGGCTGCAGCAGCACGATGAAGGCATCGCGCGGCTGGCGAGCCGCGTCGGCTACCAGTCGGAAGCGGCGTTCAGCCGCGCCTTCAAGCGCTTCGTCGGCATGTCGCCCGGCGCGGTCAGCCGGCAGCGCGGCGCGGGGGCCGCGGCGGCCGGCTCCTGAGACCGGGCGCTGTCTTCAGTCACAACGACGGCGGTCGCTCCGTCCAACCAGGTTCCACAGCCCAGGAGCCCGTCATGCAACCGACCTCCCCGACCTCCACCGTTGCGGCCGCCGTCCCGGCGCCCGCTGCCCTGACCACCGATCCCGCCGAGCTGCGCGCGATCTGCGAAGAGGTCATCACGCGCAGTCCGTTCGCCCGCTGGATGGGCACGCGCATAGGCGACATCCGTCCGGGCCGGGTCGTGCTGCAACTGCCGGTCCGCGACGACCTGCGCCAGCATCACGGCCAGGTGCACGGCGCGGTGCTGGGCTACCTCGCGGACACGGCCGCGTCGTGGACGGCGGCGACGCTGGTCGGCGATGTCGTGACCTCGGAGTACAAGATCAACCTGCTGGCGCCGGCTCGCGGCGAGCTGCTCGAGGTGATCGGCGAAGTGGTGCGTGCCGGCCGGCGGCAGGTCGTCAGCCGCGCCGACGTGTACGCGCTCGACGGCGGGCGTCGCGAGCTGGTGGCGACGGCACTGGCCACGATCGCGGTGGTGCGGCCGCAGGCCAAGGAGGACGCGCGATGAACGACCACGAGGCCCTGCCGCTGATCGAGGCCGCGGTCGCCGGCAGCGAGCGCGCGCTGGAACAGCTGATCGCCGGCATCCAGCACCAGGTGTACCGCCTGTCGCTGCGCATGCTCGGCTCGCCGGCCGACGCGCAGGACGCGTCGCAGGAGATCCTGATCCGCATCGTCACCTCGCTGGCGTCGTTCGAGCGCCGCAGCACGTTCGCGACCTGGGTCCACAGCATCGCCGCCAATCACCTGCGCGATGCCGCCGAGCGACGCGACAGGCGCGCGATGGCCAGCCTGGACGCCATGGCCGAGCGGCTCGATGCGGGGCTGGCCGCGACAGCGCACGCCGACATCGGCAGCCACCGCGACGACCCGGCGCTGCGGCACGAAGCCAGAGAGCTCGGCCTGCGCTGCACGCAAGGCATGCTCATGGGGCTGGACGTCGACCAGCGCCTGGCGCTGGTCCTCAGCGAGATCTTCGGCGTCGACACGGCGCACGGGGCCCGTGTGCTCGGCATCAGTCCGGCCGCGTATCGCCAGCGGCTGTCGCGCGGCCGCCGGCGCCTGCATGACTTCCTCCAAGGACGCTGCGGCCTGGTCGACGAGAACGCGCGCTGCAGCTGCACGCGCCAGGCGCTCGCATGCCGCGCGGCCGGCCATCCGGTGAAGATCCGCAACATGAGCCGCAGCGAGCCGGAGCCTGCACTCGACGAGGGCTATCGCGAGCTGTCACTGATGCACCGCATCGCCGCGGTGCTGCGCCGGACGCCGGAGTGGAAGATGCCCGAAGAGGTCACCCGACGGCTGCGGCACGTCATCGCGGCCAGCCCGATGCTCGGGCATGGCGACACCTCGGCGTCGGGAGTACCATAGCGCCCGCTTCCGGAATACTTAACATGTTCACTATCAACGACATCGAGCGTACGCGCCCGCACGATTGCGAGCTCGACGAATGGCGACTGCGGCTCGAGCTCGCGGCTTGCTACCGTGTCTTCGACAGGCGCGGCTGGGTCGAGGAGATCTTCAACCACATCACCGTGCGCCTGCCGGGACCCGAGCGGCACTACCTCATCAACCCGTTCGGCCTGCACTACGGCGAGGTCACGGCCCGCAACCTGGTCAAGGTCGACCTCGCCGGCAACACGATCGGCCGCGACGACCATCCGGTGAACCGCGCGGGCTTCGTCATCCACAGCGCGATCCACCGCGCGCGCGACGACGCGCACTGCATCATCCACACCCACCATTCGGCCGGCATCGCGGTGTCGTGCAAGGCCGAGGGCCTGGCGATGGACAACTTCTACGCCGCCTTCCTGCATGGGCGCGTCGCCTATCACGACTTCGAAGGCGTCACGGTTGATGAAGGCGAGCAGGCGCGGCTGGTCGAGCATCTCGGCGACAAGACCTGCCTGCTGCTGCGCAACCACGGGCTGCTCGTCGCCGAGCACGACATCGCATCGGCCTTCTACTGGATGTACGTGCTTCAGCGTGCCTGCGAGATCCAGGTCCTCAGCGGCTCGATGCCCGGGCCCAATCTGCCGCTCACGGCACAGGCGCTCGCCATGTCGTCGAGCAGCGTCCAGGACGCGGATCCGCAGCGCGACCTGTTCTCCAAGGTGTTCTGGGCCGCCGTTCGGCGCGCCGGCGTCACGCTCGATCAGATCGCCTGACCGGCCGACTTTTTTGCCGGCCTTCCGGCAGGTTTTGCCGGAACGCGGGCGGCGCGCCGCCACGCGCCCCGCAGGCTCGCGAGGCATGCTCCTTGCCTCGACAGCGACGTGCAACATCGTGCGCGAACCCTTTGGCTCGGCGTCGCGGTCGGGCTGTGCTCGGCCATCGTGCAGGCCGCCCCGGCGCTTCCGACCGAGGTGGCGAAAGCGCTGGGCGCCTCCGGGCTGCCGCTGGCGAGCTTCGGCTTCGACGTGCGCCCGGTCGACGCAGGCGCGCCGACTCCGCTGGCGACGCTGAACGCCGAGCGGCCGTTCACCCTCGGATCGACTGCCAAGATCGTCACCTCGCTGGCCGCGCTCGACCTTCTCGGCGAGGCGCACCGCTGGCGCACGGAGGCCTACGCCGCCGGCCCGCTGGTGAACGGTCGTCTCGCCGGCGATCTGGTCATTGCCGGCGGCGATGCCGGCCTCACGCCGACCGAGCTGGCGCGCTGGTTCCGCCAGATGCGCGCCGAGGGCCTGGTGCACGTCGCCGGCAACATCGTCCTGGAGCGGCTCGACCTTCTGCACGAGGAGCATCCGACCCAGGCGGGCACCGCCGCCGAGGAGCGCGCGACCGGCATGGCGTCGGATGCGCGCACCTTCAACCGAGGCGCGCTGGTCGTGGCGGTGCATCCCACCAGGTCCCAGCGCGCCGCCGTCACCCTGCGCCCGCATCCGCTGGGCGTACAGGTGGTCAACGACGTCTTCATGGGCGGCGGCTGCCAGGCCTGGGCGCAATGGAAGTCGCCGCAGCAGACTTCCGGCCTGCCGACGCTGTGGGTGCGCGGCCGCTGGGACGACGGTTGCGGTGCGCGCGACGTCGCCTTCGTGCGGCCGACCGCGGCGATGCGCCTGGCCGCGCCGGCCCCGGCGGTGGTCCCGACGCCGCGGCTGGTCACGGCGCTGTGGGCGCAGACCGGCGGCAAGCTGGGCGGCCGCGTCGTGGAGGCACAGCGCCGGCCGGCGGCGCCCGACGCCGCGGACGCCCCGCCGCCGGCGTGGAGCAGCGAGGTGTCGACGCCGCTGCCGGAGCTGATCCGGGAGATCAACAAGACCAGCAACAACGTGGCGGCCCGCAACCTGCTGCTGTCACTGGCCAGCGGCGCCACCACGCCGCTGGGCGCGCTGTCACGCGCGCAGGAGCGGGTGCACGGCTGGCTGCGCGAAAAGGGCCTGGCAGACGACGACATCCACATCGACATCGGCTCGGGCCAGTCGCGAGCCGAGCGCGGCAAGCCGAGGGCGATGGTGCAGCTGCTGCTGGGTGCCTGGCGCGCCGGCGGCTCCACCGTCTTCGTGGATTCGCTGCCGATCGCCGGCGTGGACGGCACGCTCGCGCAGCGAATGCGCAGCGGGTCGGCGACCGGCCAGGCGTGGCTGAAGACCGGCACGCTGCGCGACACGCGTGCGCTGGCCGGCTACGTGCGCGCGCGCAGCGGCAAGGTGTACGCCGTCGCGGCGATCGTGAACCACCCGCAGGCGGCGCGTGCGACGCCTTCGCTCGATGCGTTCATCGAGTGGGTGGCGAAGAACGGCTGACGCCTGCCGGACATCCCGCAGACGGCAATTCCGCCAACAGCGCTGCATAGTGCTGTCCATGCCCGCCCATCCTTCCACCGTCAGCCGCATCAACCGGGTCATCGACTACATCGATGCGCACCTGACCGAGCCGCTGGACCTGCAGACCCTGGCCGCAGTCGCGCACTTCTCGCCCTGGCACTTCCATCGCGTGTTCCACGAGACGACCGGCGAGACGCTGGCCCAGTGCGTGCGTCGGCGCCGGCTCGAGGTGAGCGCGGGGCGCCTGGTGGCCGCGCCCGAGATGGCGGCCTCGCGCATCGCGCTGGAAGTGGGTTTCGGCTCGGCCGAGGTCTTCACCCGCGCCTTCAGCGCGCACTTCGGCGTCACGCCCACGGCCTGGCGGCGCGGGGCGTCACGCGACTGGGCCGAGTCGCGCTGGCGACAGCTCAGCAAGATTCATCAAGCCGATCGCAACACGCATCAAGAGGTGGCACTGGCGTTCAAGCACGATCCCGAGCTCTGGCCGACGGGCAGCGTCGAGCCGGCACAAGGAGATCCGATGGAGGTGCAGATCAGGACCTTGCCCGAGGTGCGGGTGGCCTACATGCGCTGCGTCGGCCCCTACGGCAACTCCGGCATTCCGAAGACCTGGCTTCGCTTTGCCGCCTGGTGCGAGCAGCAGGGGCTGATGCAGCCGCGCCGCACGATGTACGGCGTGGCGCACGACAACCCGATGGTGACGTCGCCGCAGCAATGCCGCTACGACGCCTGCGTCGAAGTCGGTCCCGGGTTCCTGCCCCATGGCGAGATCGGTGTGCAGGCGCTGCCGGGCGGGCGCTATGCCTGCACGCGCTTTTCCGGCGCGACCGACGAGGTCGACGGCGCCTGGGGCCGCTTCATGATCGAAGGGTTGCCGGCCACCGGCTACCGCCCCGACGACGGTCCGCGCATCGAGATCTACGGCGCCGACTTCGCCTTCGACGAGAAGACCGGCGTGTTCTCGTGCGAGCTGTGCGCGCCCGTCGTGCCCGTCTAACCGTGCCGCTCGTGCCACTGGGCGAGCGACATGTCCGGATAGTCCTCGTAGCGCGGATCGTCGCGCCGCCCTTCCACCGGCACCCAGCTCGCCTTCGAGCCCAGCATCATGTGGACATGCTCGGGCGGCGGCGGCAGCTCGCTGTCGATGGCACCGGCGTGCGGATGCACCAGGTCCGGCCAGGCGGGATCCCACAGCCACAGCGGGCTGCCGCAGCGGCCGCAGAAGTGACGCTGCCCGCTGCTCGTGCGCACGTCGTCGCCTTCGCCCATCCGCGCCCGGTAGACGCGCAGATGGCGGCGTCCTTTCACCTTCAGCGTGTGGAAGTCGGCGCCCAGGTTGATCGCATAGCCGCCGCTGCCCGCGGTCTTGCGGCAGATCGAGCAGTAGCAGCGCATGAAGGGGACGGGCGACGTCGATTCGACGGAGAAGGTCACGGCGCGGCAGTGGCAGGAACCCTGGAGATGCATGGCGGAGGTCCTACAAGGTTTGCAAGCGCCGCGCGTGCTCCGGGTTCACCGCCCCGCGCGGCGTCTCGCCGCGTGTGATGGCCGCGAGCTGCTCGGTGGTCTCGATCGCCTGGTGCGACACCGCCGGCGGCGTGAGGCCGCCGACGTGCGGCGTGGCGACGACACGCGGATGCGCGGCGAGCGACCGCGATGGCATCTGGTCCGGGGCGCGGCCCACGTCCATCGCGCAGCCCGCCAGCCGGCCGCTGTCGAGGGCGCGCAGCAGCGCGGCCTCGTCGACGAGCTCGCCACGCGACGCATTGACGAAGAACGCGCCGTCCTTCATCTGCGCGAAGCGCGCATCGTTCATCAGGTTCTCCGTCTGCGGCGTCGCCACGACCAGGCACACGACACAATCGGCCGCGGCCAGCACCGCGTCCAGCGTGAGCTGCTCGACGGCCGGATCGTCCACCTGCACGTTCGGATCGGCCACGCACACCCGCATGCCGAAGGCCAGCCCGAGGCGAACGACCGCGCGGCCGATGGCACCGTAGCCGAGCACGCCGAGCGTGGCCCCGCGCAGCTCACGGCCCATGCGGGCGGTCGGCACCGCGCCGGCGCGCCAGGTGGCGACGTACTCGCTCGTGTGGCGGCTCAGGTCGAGCATGGCGGCCATCACCCACTCGGCCACCGCGGTCGCGAAGCCGGCGCTCGCGCGGGTCACGAGCACACCGTGTGCGCTGGCAGCGGCCACATCGACGTTGCGGATGTCGACCGCGCAGCGCATGAACACCGCGAGACCGGGAAGCTGCTCGAACACGGCCGCCGGCGCGGCCGTCTGCCGGTCGCTGACGATCACCTGGCAGTCGCGCGCGAGCGCCACCAGCTGCGGCAGCGGCAATGGTCCCCCGGTGTCGTTGACGCTCACGTCGCCCAGCGCGCGCAGGCGCGCGATCGCCGCGTCGCCGTAGTACAGGCGCCGCGCCTGGGCATCGTGCGTCACCAGGATGCGCAGCCGCTTCACCGGGCCACCTCGGCGTCCCCTCAGGCGATGGCGCGCACGACGCCACCGTCGACCCGCAGCGCCGTGCCCGTGGTCGCCGACGCGGCCGCGCTGCACGCGTACACGATCATCGACGCGACCTCGTCGGGCGTGGCGAAGCGGCGCAGCACCGACGAGGGCCGCGCGCTGCTGAAGAACTCGCGCTCGACGGTGGCGACGTCAACACCGCGCGTGCGGGCCATGTCGGCGACGAAGCCGCCGACGCCTTCGGAAGCGGTGGGGCCCGGCAGCACGCTGTTCACCGTGACACCGGTGCCGGCCAGCGTCTCGGCCAGGCCGCGGGCGACGGCAAGCTGTGCGGTCTTGGTCATGCCGTAGTGAATCATCTCGGTCGGGATCTGCAGTCCCGATTCGCTGGAGACGAAGACGATGCGGCCCCAGTTGCGCGCCCGCATGCCGGCGACGTAGTGGCGCGACAGGCGCACGCCGCTCATCACGTTGACCTCGAAGAAGCGCAGCCAGTCTTCGTCCGGGATGTCCTCGAACGGCTTCGGCTCGAAGATGCCGAGGTTGTTGACCAGCACGTCGACATCGGGCAGCACCTCGGTGATCGCGCGGCAGCCGTCCGCGGTGGACAGGTCGAGCGCGATGCCGTTCACCGCGGCGCGCGGCGCGGCCTTGCGCACCTGCGCCACCGCTTCATCGACCCGCCGCTGCGTGCGGCCGTTGACGGTGACGGCTGCGCCTTCGCGTGCGAGCGCACAGGCGGTGGCCAGTCCTATGCCGGCGGTCGAGCCGGTGACGAGTGCGTGCTTGGTGCTGAGGCCGAGGTCCACGGTGATCCTTGCGTCGAGACGGAGTCGGACGTTGTATCGCCGGGGCAATGACCGTGCGGGGTGCGGGGGTCTGCGGGGGGACTCAGGGTGCCGGCACCTCGTCGAGGCCGTGAAACACCGCCTTGCCATGCTGGCGCGCGATGGCGACCATCTCGTCGGCGCCGGCGGAGGGACCGCCGATGCGCAGGCAGGCGTCGCACTTGGCGACCAGGCGCCTCGAAACCGGATGGAAGATCTCGTTGAACACCTCATCGCCGATGCCCGTGGAGCCGGCGTGCTCGATCAGCGGCAGCGCGAACCACTCGCCCATCACCGGCAGGTGCCCGGCGCGAAACAGCCGCAGGCTGGCCTCGGTCATCGCGGCCACGTTCTTCGCGATCAGTGCCGGATCGTCGTTCGTGCCGGAACGGTAGGGACCTGCGACGAGGATCATCAGTGCGGACATGAACGCCTCCTGTTGAAACACGGGCAGCGAATGGCGCTAACCTGCGCCCGTTCACCGACCAAGGAGCTTCGCATGCCCGGCCGCACCATCGCCTCCTTCGGCACCTGGGCTTCACCGATCACCGCACAGCGCGTCGCCAGCGCAAGCCGGCCGCTGTCCGCGCCGCACATCGACGGCTCGTCGGTGGTCTGGCTCGAAGGCCTGCCCGGGGAAGGCGGCCGCGTCGCGGCGATGCGCAGCGACGGTACGGCCGACTCGCCGACGGAGATGCTGACCGCCGCGCCGTACAACGTCCGCTCTCGGGTGCACGAGTACGGCGGCGGCGCCTGCATCGCGGCCGGTGGTGTCCTGTACTTCTCCCACTACGCCGACAACCTCGTCTACCGCCGCGCGCCGGACGGCGCCATCGAGCCCCTCACGCACGAGAGCCGCCATCGCCACGCCGACTTCGAGCTCGACGCCCCCCGACAGCGCCTCATCGCCGTGCGCGAGGACCACGCCGCAGGCGGGCACGAGCCGCGCAACCTGCTGGTGGCCCTGCCGCTCGACGGCCGCGGCGATGCCGCGGCGCTGGCCAGCGGCCACGACTTCTACGCCGCGCCGCGCCTGTCGCCCGATGGCCGCCGCCTGGCCTGGCTGTGCTGGAACCATCCGCTGATGCCGTTCCAGGGCACCGAGTTGTGGCTGGCCGATGTGTCGGACGACGGCCGCCTCGTGCAGCCGCGGCGCCTCGCCGGCGGCGCGGACGATTCCCTGTGCCAGCCGCAATGGTCGCCCGACGGGCAGCTGTTCGTGGTGTCGGACCGCTCGGGATTCTGGAACCTGCATCGCATGGAGCGCGATGCGCTGCAGCCGCTGTGCCCCACGGACGCCGAGTTCGCCAGGCCGCAATGGGTCTTCGGACGTCACCTGTACGGCTTTCATGGCGCGCACGAGATCATCGCCAGCTGCATCGACCAGGGCGTGAGCCGGCTGGGCCGCATCGATGTGCGCAGCGGCGCCTGGCAGCCGATCGCCACCGACCGCACCGACTTCGAGGAGCTGCAGGTGGGTCCCGGCTTCATCGTCGCCATCGCCGGATCGCCGACACAACCGCAGCACCTGCTGCGCATCGACCTCGACAGCGGTGCGCACACCGTGCTGGCGCGCAGCGCCACCGACCTGCCCGATGCGGCCTGGCTGGCGCGGCCTGAAAGCCTGGCTTTCGAGAGCGAGGGCGGCCGCATCGCCCACGCCTTCCACTATCCGCCGACCAATCCCGACTTCGAGGCGCCGCCCGGCGAGCGCCCGCCGCTCATCGTGACCAGTCACGGCGGGCCGACGTCGATGAGCGGGACCAGCCTGCGGCTGCCGGTGAACTTCTGGACCAGCCGCGGCTTCGCGGTGCTCGACGTCAACTACGGCGGCAGCACCGGCTTCGGCCGTGCCTACATGGAGACGCTGAAGGGCCAGTGGGGCATCGTCGACGTGCAGGACTGCGTGGCCGCCGCGCGCCACCTCGCGCAGCGCGGCAGCGTCGACCCGCAGCGAATGGCCATCCGCGGCAGCAGCGCCAGCGGCTACACGACCCTGTGCGCGCTGATCTTCCACGACGTGTTCAAGGCCGGCGCGAGCTACTTCGGCGTCACCGACCTGGCGGCGCTGGATGCCGACACGCACAAGTTCGAGTCGCGCTACACCGAGTACCTGGTCGCCCCACCGCCCGAACGCGAGCGCCTGTACCGCGAGCGCTCTCCGGCCTTGCACGCCGACCGGCTCAAGCGGCCGGTGATCTTCTTCCAGGGGCTGGACGACAAGGTGGTCCTGCCGTCGCAATCGCAGGGCATGGTCGAAGCGATGAAGGCGCGCGGCGTTCCGGTCGCCTTCCTTGCGTTCGAAGGCGAGGGACACGGCTTTCGCCGCCTGGAGACGCTGCGCCGCACCCTCGAGGCCGAGCTGTACTTCTACGGCCGCGTGTTCGGCTTCGCGCCCGCCGATGCGATCGAGCCGGTGACCATCGCGGGCGAGCTCGAAGAGAGGCACGGTCGATGAGCACGACGACGTGGGTGAATGTCGACGGCGCGGTGCTCGCCGCCGAGGTCGAGGCGAGCCATGGCGCGCAAGGCGTGCCGCTGGTGTTCCTGCACGCGGGCGTGTGCGACCGCCGCATGTGGCAGGCGCAGTGGGAAGCCTTTGCGGCGTCGCATCCGCTGCTGCGCTACGACCGGCGCGGCTTCGGCGAGACGCGAACGCTCGCGCCCACGCGCCACTCGCGCGAAGCCGACCTGTGGGCGGTGATGGACGCGGCGCGGTTCGACAGCGCCGTGCTCGTCGGCTGCTCGCAAGGCGGCCGCGTCGCGATCGACGCCGCGCTGGCGCAACCGCAGCGCGTGCGCGCTCTGGTGCTGGTCGCACCGGCGGTGGGCGGCGCACCGCAGGCCGAGCTGACCGGCCGGGTGCAACGGCTCGCCGGCGACATCGACGCGGCCTCGGCGCGGCGCGATGTCGATGCGGTCAACGAGCTCGAGGCGCAGCTCTGGCTCGACGGCCCCGCGGCGCCACCGGGACGGGTGGGCGGCGCGACGCGCGAGCTCTTCCTTGCGATGAACGGCATCGCCCTGCGCGCCGACGATGTAGGCGAGGCGTTGGAGCCGGCGGCCACGGCCTGGCGCCGGCTGCAGGAACTGCAGGTGCCCACGCTGGTGCTGTGGGGCGACCTGGACCTGCCGCACCTGCGTGCGCGCTGCGAGGAGCTGGTGCGTCGCATCTCCGGCGCGCAGCGCGTCATGCTCGAAGGCGCGGCGCACCTGCCGAGCATGGATGCCCCCGAGGCATTCAACGCCGCGCTGCGGCGCTTCATCGGCAGGTTGCCGCTGCGCCAATAGCTTTGCCAGGAGGCACCGATGGAAGCGAACAACCGCAACGACAAGTGGCAGCTCGGCGACGCTTACGAGCGCTACATGGGCCGCTGGAGCCGCGAGGTGGCGCCCCGGTTCCTGCACTGGATGGAGGTGCCCGCCGACCGGCGGTGGCTGGACGTCGGCTGCGGCACCGGGGCGCTCTGCGCGGAGATCGTCGCCCGGTGCGCGCCGCGCAGCGTCGTCGGCATCGACCCGTCCGAAGGCTTTCTGGCCACCGCCCGGCAACTGCTGCCGGCGGAGGTCGTCCTGCACCGCGCATCCGCGGGCCAGCTGCCGCTCGACGATTCGTCCGTCGACGCCACCGTGTCCGCGCTGATGCTCAACTTCGTGCCGGATGCCGGCGCCGCGCTGCGCGAGATGGTCCGCGTCACGGCGACGGGCGGCTCGGTGGGCGCCTACGTGTGGGACTACGCGCGCAAGATGGACCTGATCCGGCTCTACTGGGATGTGGCCGCGCAGTTCGATGCGCAGGCCCGTGCGCAGGACCAGGGCGAGCGCTTTCCGCTGTGCCAGCCCGATGCGCTCGCCTCGGCATTCGCAGACGCCGGCCTGCGCCAGGTCGAGGTGTCCGCCATCGAGATCCCGATGCGCTTCGCCGACTTCGACGACTACTGGCGTCCCTTCCTCGCCGGCCAGGGGCCGGCGCCGGCCCATGCCATGCAACTGGAGGAGCCGGTGCGCGAGCAACTGCGTGAACGCCTGCGCGAGCGCATGCCGGTGCTGCCCGATGGATCCATCCTGCTGCAGGCGCGGGCGTTGACGGCGCGAGGACGACGCTAGCCGGGTCTACGACCTGGCCATCGCCGCAGCCTGCAGGTGCAGCGGCGCCCTGAAAAGGAACAGCCCACCTGAGGTTTGATCCGGAGGCGGGCTGCCGTCACTCTTCAGCGACTGATCGCTTTACTCGTCCCTCTTGCGAGGTCCTTTCGGCCATCGGTTCCGTCGGGTGGCGATGCCAGCTTACGCCGATGGCCGCCGACCGCAAGCCGAACTGCGACGGCGGCAGGGTCTCTGCCTGAGGCGTATTCGGGCTTTGCGACGCCGCTCCAACGGAGTACAAGATCGCATCCGCCCGGGGGACCCGCATGGCCTTGTTCGTCATCGAGCGCAATTTCGCCGAACAGCTTCAGCTCACCGACGAATCCGCACGCCTGGTCAGCGAGATCAACGCCAGTGCGGGCGTGCATTGGCTCTTCTCCTTCCTGTCGGCCGACAAGAAGAAGACCTATTGCCTGTACGAGGCGCCGTCGGCCGAGGCCATCCGCGAAGCGGCACGCCGCGCGAACCTCCCGGCCGACGTCGTCATCGAGGTGTCCGAGATCCGCCCGCCGGCGATGGCCGGCTGAGCGCGCATGGCCGGCGACGCCGAACGCAGGTTCATCGGGCGGCGCTCCGAGCTCGACGCCCTGCAGGCCGCCCTGGCGCGGGCGGTGGACGGGCGGCCCGGCATCGTGCTGCTGACCGGCGAGCCGGGCATCGGCAAGACGCGCACCGCGCAGGAGCTGGTCGAGCACGCCGGCCGCCGCGGCGTCCTCGCCCTGTGGGGCCGCTGCCCGGAGGAGCCCGGCGCCCCGCCCTACTGGCCCTGGCTGCAGCTCGTGCGGCGCTACGCCGCACTGCACGACGAGGGCACGCTGGCCGAAACGCTGGGCGCGGCGGCCTCGGCCCTCTCCGCGCTCGACCCGCAGCAGGCTTCCGTGCCCGGCAGTGCGCAAGCCGGTCCCGACGCGGTCGAGGCGCGCTTCCGCCTCTTCGACGCCATCGCCGCCTTCTGGCAGCGCGCGGCGGCGCGCCAGCCGTTGCTGTTGCTGCTCGACGACCTGCACCGCGCCGACGTGCCGTCGCTGCGCCTGCTCCAGTTCGTGATGGCCGAAGCCGGCGCGAGCCGGCTCATGGTGCTGGGCACGTATCGCGATTCGGAGGTCTCGCGCCGGCACCCGCTGTCGGACACGTTGGCGCAGCTGCACCGGCACGCCCAGGTGCAGCGGCTGCTGCTGGGCGGCCTGAGTCCGGCCGAGACCGCCGAGTTCGTCGTCGCGGCCGCGGGAACCGCATCGGCCCCGCTGGCGGAGGCGATGTACGAGCAGACCGAGGGACATCCGCTGTTCCTGACCGAACTGGCGCGCGACCTGGTCCAGTCACGCACTGCGCGCAGCGACGGCCCGCCTGCCCGCCGGGTCCCCCGCGGCGTGCGCGACGTGATCGGGGCGCGGCTGAACCGCCTGTCGCCGGCCTGCGTGCCGGTCCTGCAGAACGCCGCGGTGATCGGGCGCGAGTTCGACTTCGCGCTGCTGTGCCGCCTGCTCGATGAGCTGACCGACGAGGAGTGCCTGGCGGCCCTGGAAGAAGCGCGGGAGGCCGGCCTGGTCGACGAATCGGCAAGCCTCGGCGGCTACCAGTTCACCCATGCGCTGGTGCGCGACACGCTGTACGACGAACTGCCCGCGGTGCGTCGCACACGCCTGCACCAGCGCATCGCGGCCGCGCTCGAGGCACTGCACGCCGGCGATCTTGCGCCGGCGCTGTCCAGCCTGGCGCACCACTGCCACGCCGCCGGACCCGCCGGCGACCCGGCCAAAGCGATCGAATACGCCACCCGCGCCGCCGAGCGGGCGACCGCGATGCAGGCGCATGAAGAAGCCGCCCGTCACTACGCCCTCGCCTGCGCGACGCTGGGCACGGGCGCCTCGGACGACGCGCAGCGCGGCGCGCTGTTGCTGGGCCTGGGCGAGGCGCAGATCGGCGCCGGCGACAACGCGCTCGCGCTGGCGACCTTCGCCGACGCCGCCGGTTGCGCACGCCGGCTGTACGACGCTTCGCTGCTCGCACGCGCGGCCATCGGGTATGGCAACGCGCAGTGGCGCATGGGTGGTGAGGGCTCGAAGGCCGTCGAGCTCATCGAGGAGGCGCTGGCCGCGGCGCCGGCCGCGGACAGCCGCGAACGCGCATCGCTGCTCAGCTCGCTGTGCCGCGCCTTGCTGTTCTCCAACCGGCCGCAGCAGGCCGAGGCTGCCTATCACGAGGCCGTGGCCATGGCGCGCCGTGTCGACGATCCGCGCATCCTGTTCGGTGCGCTGAGCGCCATCGTGCCGGGGCGCTGGTACCCGGAGGGCCTGGCGGTGCGCATCGAGTCGGCGCGGCAGGCGCTCGCCCTGGTGCAGGGGCGCGATCACGCGCACTGGGCCGTCTCCACGCTCACGGGTTGGCACGCCGGCGACCTGATGGAGGCCGGCGACACTGCCGCCGCCGACGAGATCAGCCGCCTTCATCTCGCCGTCGGCGAACGCACGCGCGAGCCCTTCATCGAGGCGGTCGCGCGGGTGGCGCTGGCCATGATCGCCACGCATCAGGGCCGCTTCGCCGAAGCCGAGCAGCTGGCCGTGCAGGCGCTGCGCTGCGGCGAGCGCTTCGACCGCGACAACGCCGCCGGCATCTTCGGCGCGCAGATGTTCACGTTGAGACGCGAGCAAGGCCGGCTGCGCGAGCTCGCGCCGGTGCTCAAGCAGTTCCTCGACAGCGAAGCGCCGGCCGCGGCGTGGCGGCCGGGCCTGGCGATCCTGTACTGCGAGCTGGGCGCCGACGACCAGGCACGCGATCTTTTCGACCGGCTTGCCGCCGGAGGCTTCGCGGGCGTCGTACACGACGCGATCCGCGCGGCCAGCCTGGCCTACCTGGCCGAGGTCTGCGTGCACCTCCACGACGTGTCCCGCGCCGCCACGCTGTACGAGCTGCTGATGCCCTATGCCGAGCGCAACATCGTCTTCGGCGCGCACACCGCGTCGTTCGGCGCCGGCGCGCGCCTGCTGGGCATGCTGGCGACCCTGCTGTCACGCTACGACGACGCGCAGCGCCACTTCGACTTCGCACTCGGCTTCGATGAGCGCACCGGCGGCCGGCCCTGGCTGGCGCATACGCGCTGCGAGTTCGCCGCCATGTTGCTGCGGCGATCCGAAAGCGGCGACGCCGAGCGCGCCGCATCGCTGCTCACGCAAGCGCTGGACGACGCCCGCGAGCTGGGCATGCAGTCACTCGAGGCCCGCGTTGCGCAGCTGCAGGCGCAGCTGTCCACGACACGCAAGCCGGAGGTCCACGCCGCCGGCCTGTCGGCGCGCGAGGTGCAGGTCCTGCGCCTGGTCGCCGCCGGCAAGACCAACCAGGAGATCGCCGACGCGCTGTGCCGCAGCCCGGCCACCGTGGCCATCCATGTGCGCAACATCCTCGGCAAGACACAGGCGGCCAATCGCGCCGAGGCCGCGGCGTTCGCGGCGCGGCACGGGCTGCTGTCGCCACAGGAACCCCAAAAGGCTCCCTCTCCCGCGCTAGGCGGGAGAGGGTCGGGGTGAGGGCTGCCTAGTCATTTCTGACTATCGCCTCGCCGCCGCTTCCACACCGCAGAACCATCCGGCCGGTGGATGGCATGCCCGACCGTCGCAAGCAGACTGCGCAGGCGCATCGCGCAGATCACTCGAAGGAGCTTCCAACATGACGATCGAACTCAAGGCCGCCGACGGCGGCAAGGTGCAGGTCTCGCCCGAGATCCTGCAGTCCTTCAAGGCGGGCTTTCGCGGGCCGGTGCTCGCACCCGACGCCCCCGACTACGAGGAGACCCGCAAGATCTGGAACGCGATGATCGACCGGCGGCCCGGACTCATCGTGCGCTGCACCGGCACCACCGACGTCGTCGCCGCCGTGCGCTTCGCGCGCCAGCATCAGTTTCTCGTCTCGGTGCGCGGCGGCGGCCACAACATCGCAGGGCTGGCCGTGGCAGAAGGCGGGCTGATGATCGACCTGTCGCTGATGAAAGGCGTGTGGGTCGACGCCAAGGCGCGCACCGCACGCGCGCAGGCCGGCTGCACGCTGGGCGACGTCGACCGCGAGACGCAACTGCACGGGCTGGCGGCGGTGCTCGGCTTCGTCTCGGCCACCGGCATCGCCGGTCTCACGGTGGGCGGCGGCTTCGGCTACCTCACGCGGCGCCACGGCTGGACCTGCGACACGGTGGTCTCGATGGAGGTGGTGACCGCCGAAGGCCGGGTGGTGCGCGCCGCGGCCGACGAGAACGCCGAGCTGTTCTGGGCGCTGCGCGGCGGCAGCGGCAACTTCGGCATCGTCACCTCCTTCGAGTACACGCTGTTCCCGGTCGGTCCGGAGATCCTCGGCGGCGCCATCGCCTGGCGTGCCGAGGACGCGAAGGAGGTGCTCGAGTTCTACCGCGAGTTCAGCGCCACCACGCCGCGCGAGACGACCTGCGTCGCAGTGCTGCGCATCGCGCCGCCTGCGCCGTGGTTGCCGAAGGAGATCCACGGCAAGCCGATCGTCGCGGTGTTCGTCTGCCACAGCGGCAGCATCGAGGAAGGCGAGAAGGTGCTGGCACCGCTGCGCGCCTGCGGCAAGCCGGTGGCCGACATCGTCACGCGCCGGCCGTACACGCAGATGCAGAGCCTGCTGGACGCGACGCAGCCGAAGGGACGGCGCTACTACTGGAAGTCGCACTACCTGCCGCGCGTGGAATCGCAGGCGATCGACGTGCTGATGGAGCACGCCAAGCGCCTGCCGTCGCCGCATTCGGCCATCCTCGTCTTCCAGATCGGCGGCGCGCTGGGCGAGCGCTCGGCGGAGCATTCGCCGGCCGGCAACCGCGATGCCGCGTATGTGCTCAACATCGCCGCGTCATGGGAGAGCGCCGCCGACGATGCCGCCAACGTGCGCTGGAGCCGCGAGTGCTTCGAGGCCACGCGCGGGTTCTCGACGGGCGGCACGTACATCAACTTCCTCACGGAGGAGGAAGGGCGTGATCGCATCGAGGCGGCGTACGGCAGGCCCACTCTGGATCGGCTGGCGACGCTCAAGCGCACCTACGACCCGGACAATCTCTTCCGGCACACGAAGAGCATTGCGTGATGTGCGGGCCGTCCGACACGGACGGCGCAAGGGGTTCCCGGGGTGGGGGTCACGGCGTGGACGCTGCCGCGACGGCGTACAGCAGCAGCGCCAGCACCACCACCGCCGTGAACCCCACGTGGATCGCCAGCAGCGTGGCGAGCACCGCCGCCGTGACGGATGCGCAGCCGTTGATGCCCCACGCCCACGGGATCAACCACGCACCGGCCTGCTCGACACGTGCCAGCCCGATCGGAAACGGCATGCCCATGAAGAACGCCAGCGGCGCGATGAGACCCGCGCAAATCGCGATGCGCAGCACATCGGGCAGCCCCATCGCATGCTGGAACAGCCACGGCAGCACCGCCACGCAGCCGGCGGCTGCCAAGGCGATGGCAAGCGCCACCGTGCGCACGCGCAGGCGCAGGCGCGGCGAGAAGCGGCTGCCGATGCCGGCAAACACGAGGAAGGCGAAGAGCACCACGGCGACCGCGTACAGCGGGTGGCTCAGGAAGAGCACGAACTTCTGGATGAACGCGATCTCGATGAACATGAAGCCGAAGCCGATCGCGAGGAAGTACACGAGCACCCGCGCGCGGGATGCTGCCGCGCGTGCGGCGCGCCGGCTCGCCCACGCGATCGGCAGTCCGATCAGCAGCACGCTGAGAAGCGCCGCCTGCACCAGTGTCAGCACCAGCACCGGATAGCCCCACTCGAGCAGCGGCAGGCCTGCGCCGCCTTCGATCGACAGGAGCTCGGGCAGCGAGCGCCACTTGAAGAAATGGAAGAAGTGCGGCCGGTCGTCGGTGGCGGGCGCCACATGGAACTTGTAGCGTTCCAGGAAGGCGTCGCGATCCGGCCCGAGCAGCGCCGCGGCGGCGTCGAACAGGTCGGGCGGCTCGACCACGTTGTAGCGATTGGCCTCCTCTGCGCGCATGCCCGGGTAGTAGGCGAGGTCGAACGACCGCTGCGCGCAGAAGGCCTTGATCGCGGCGATGTGCCCGGCGTCGAAGGCGCCCTGGCGCACGAGCAGCGTGGTCGTCTTCCAGCTGCGGATCAACGCCAGGCGCGACGCCGGATCGCTCACGCCCGAGCGCTCCAGCGCCACCACCGCCGCCGCGAACAGCTTCGGCGCATCACGCGGCGGCAGCGTGACCCAGCGGGTGATGGCGAGCAGCCCGCCGGGCGCCAGGTGCCGCAGGTCGTCCTGCAGCGCCTCGACCGTGTAGAGATAGTTTTCCGACAGCGCATGGAGCCCCGCCGACGACGCACTGAAGGAATCGAGCAGCGCAACCTGGATGAGGTCGTAGCGTTCACGGCTCGCGGCGACGAAGCCGCGCGCCTCGGCCACGTGCACACGGGCGATGCTCGAGTACAGGTCGCCCGCGAAGCCGGCGTGGCGATGGCGCACCAGGTCCACGACCTGCGGGTTGAGCTCCACCGCATCGATCCGGGCCGCGCCGTGGAAGTGGGCCTGGAGCACGTCCGAGCCCGCCCCGGCACCGAGCACCAGCACCCGCGGGCGTTGCAGCAGGTGGTAAGGCAGCGCGGAGCTCAGCTGATCGAGGTGGGCCAGGCTTTCTCGCCTGCCGTCGAAGCGGGTCAGTGCGTTCAGCCCCTCGCCGTCGGTGAAGACGCCCAGTTGCGGCGGCGGCTCGGTCGATGCCGTGAGACTCAGCCCCGGCGCATGGCGCAGCGGAATGCGCGGGCTCTCGAGCACGCTCACCAGGCCCAGGGGGCTCGATCGCTGCTCCACCACGCGCGCCTGCGGCAGGCGCAGCGCCTGGGAGAGCTCCTTGTACGGCGACATCACCGGCGTGATCCACGCCGCAGGCACGAGCAGAAGCGCGCCGGCCAGCGGCAGCGCCATGGCTGCGCGCCCGCGTCGGCCGCCGCCGCATTCGAGCCACGCCGCGGCCGCGCCGAGCACGCCCAGCACGCCGATCAACCGGAGCAGCTGCTGCGGCTCCAGCCGGAACAGCAGCACGATCACCGCAAGGCTGCCCGCGCCGGCGCCGAGGATGTCGACGCTGTAAAGGCGCGACTGCATGCCGCGCCAATGGGTCAGCGCCATGCAGACGCAGGCGCCCGCGCACAGGAAGGGCAGCAGGAGCAGCAGGTAGATCGACAGCAGATGCACCGGCTGCCACGGGTCCCACAGCAGCTCGAGCGGATTGAAAGGCAGGCGCTGCGCCAGCGCGAAGCAGCCCACCGACCCGATGCCGAAGGCAGCGGCGCAGCCGCTGAACAGCGCCGCGAAGTGCCGCTCCACCGAGCGCTGCGCGAGCAGCACCGCTGCGCCGCTCGCGCCGTAGCCGAGCAGCGCCAGGCTGATGATCATGTAGGCGAAGTGGTGCCACAGCACGATGGAGAACAGCCGCATCAGCAGGATCTCGTAGGCGAGCGACGCAGCCGAGATCAGCGCAACGGCGATCACCGGCGCGGACATGCGCACCTCAGCGCTGACCGGTGAGCGGAACGAAGGCCACCGGCAGGATCTGTCGCGTCGACACCCCGCCGTCGGCCCGCTTCTCGACGAGCATCAGCTGCTGGACCATGAACGGGGCGCCGACGGGGATGACCATGCGGCCGCCGGGCTTGAGCTGGCGCACCAGCGGCGGCGGCACGTGGCTGGCCGCCGCGGTGACGAGGACCGCGTCGTACGGCGCGTGTTCCTCCCAGCCGTGATAGCCGTCGCCCAGGCGCACGTGCACGTTGTCGTGGCGCAGTCGCTGCAGGCGCTGCATCGCCTGCTGGCCCAGCGGCTCGACGATCTCGATGGTGTAGACGGCGCGCGCCAGCCGCCCGGCGACGGCCGCCTGGTAGCCGGAGCCGGTGCCGACCTCCAGCACCTGATGGTCCGGCTCGAGCTTCGCGAGGTCGGTCATCAGCGCCACGATGTACGGCTGCGAGATCGTCTGCCCGTGGCCGATGGGCAGCGGCCGGTTCTGGTAGGCGTTGCCCACCTGCTCCGGCGGAACGAACTCATGTCGCGGCAGCGTCGCGAGCACCGACATGACACGCTCGGCGATGGGGGTGCGGGTGTCGCGGGCCATGATCGCGATGTCGTCGATCATGCGGCGCCGCTTCGCCGCGAAGTCGTCCGCCGCGGCGCGCAGCGCGCCGGTGAAGGGCAGCATCAGGGCCGCCGTGAGGGCCTGGCGCCTTTGCATGGGGCGATGCTACTGCGGGGGTGTCCGGCCGGGGCGATCCCCCTCACACGCCCTCGGCCGTCACCTGTCCCTGCGCATCGACAGCGAGAAAGCCCACGCCCTGCGCACGCAGGAAGTCCAGCGCGTCACGGCCCTTCAGCATCGCGATCGTCGTCATCGCCCCCGCCGCCACGGCGAGCGGCGCGACGACGCTGATCGACTGCCAGTGCTGCGCCGGCCAGCCGCTGCGCGGATCCAGGATGTGGCAGTAGCGGCGACCTTCGTGCTCGAAATAGCGCTCGTAGTCGCCGCTGGTCGCCAGTGCGCCGCCCGCGAGCGCGATGCCGGCGATGGTGGCGTCCTCTCGCCGCGGATGCTGAATGCCGAACCGCCAGGCGCGGCCGTCGGCCTGCGGGCCGATCACGCGGATGTCGCCGCCGAGGTTCACGAAACCGTGCGCCGCGCCGCGTTCGGCGAGCACGGCCGCTGCGCGGTCGGCGGCGTACTCCTTGCCGAAGCCGCCGAAGTCGAGTTCCATGCCGGACCGCGGCAGGCGCACCCTGCGGCCGTCCCATTCCACCTGCGACCAGCCGACCCGCGGCAGCAGCTGCGCGAGCACCTCCTGCGACGGCAGCACGCCGGTGCGGAAGTTCCAGGCGCGCCGCAGCACCCCCGAGGTGATGTCGAACAGCCCGCCGCTCTGCGCATGCAGCTGCGCGGCGAAGTTCAGCAGGCCGGCCGTCTCGTCGTCGACTTCGATCGCAGCGGCGCCGCCGGCCGCAGCATTGATGCGCGAGACGATGCTGTCCTCGCGGAAGCGCGAGTAGGCCGTCTCGATGCGGCGCACTTCGGCGATGGCGTCGTGGGCGAGCGGCGCGAGCTCGTCCTCGCCCGCGCCGGCCAGCCGCACCTGGCAGCCGCACGCCATGGCCTGGAAGTCGAATCCGAGCGACATTCAGAAGCGCTTGCCGAGGCCCACCTGCACGAGGGTCGCCCGCAACGGGTCCAGCCCCGGCGATCCGCCGCCGCCCCAGCGCCAGCTCGAGCGCTGCTCGTAGCGCTCGGCCTTGATGTCGGCCGACCAGTCGGGCGTGAGCTGCAGCGCCAGCTTGAGGCCCAGCGTCACGCCGCCGAAGGCCGCGAGTCGCTGGTCGCCGGAGACGAACTGCGGCGGGTTGCTGGTGAAGCCGACCGGGAAGGGGGCACCGAGCACCGGGTCGTAGACCGGATCGAAGTAGAAGCTCGCCGCGCTCTGCGAGTACAGGCGCACCGACGGCGACACGGTCCAGCGCTGCGCCACCGGCTGCACCCACTCGGCCTGCACCGTGTGCGCCCGGATCTTGAAGCTGTCGGTGTAGTAGCGGTAGCTGGTGCGCAGCGTGCTGCCCGTGCCTTCGACGTGATGGTTCCAGCGCAGCAGCACCATCGCCTGGTCGCGCCTGCGCGGGCGCGAGTCCGGCGTCTTGTACGGATCGCTGTAGTAGCCGCGACCGTGCGCGGCGGTGAGCGCCACCTGCACGAGGTCGGTCCTGCCGAGCACCTGGGTCAGGCCGACGATCGCCTCGACGGTGCGGCGGCGCTCGTGCAGCAGCTCGAAGTCGGCCGAGCCGATGCGGTCGCGCGTGTAGCCCAGGCCGATGTTCCAGGTGCGGTTGTTGTCTTCGCTGGCCAGGCGCACCTCGCCCGAAACCGCACGCGACTCGAAGTCGTTCTCGCTGGACGCGGCCGCGCCGAGCGAGAAGGCGTGCCGGTCCTCGTAGCGCGTGAGCTTCACGTCGAGCGCATGGCGCAAGTCGCTCATGCGCGAGGCGCCGGAGATGGCCGTGTGATAGCGCGGCGATGCGCCCGACACGCTGTCGGACAGCAGCGAGCCCTCGATCGCCCAGCGGGTGGCGATGGGGGCCAGCACGTAGACCGCGGGCGAGTGCACGGTGATGCGGTCGAATCCCGGCTGCCCGTCGCGATAGTCGAGGTAGCGTGCGCTGAAGACGCCGCGCTCGGGAGCGGTCTCGGCCTGCGCCCGCGGCACGATGCCCGGCAGCATCAGCGCCGCCATCAGGATGGCGCTCGGCCGGGCGGCGTCAGTTGCAGCCACAGCCGCCTCCGCCCACGCCGTAGCCTCCCGAGGCGTTCTCCTTGCTGCTGTACACCCGCTGGCCGAGACGCAGCTCCAGCGTGTCGGGGTTCATCGTCATCTCCGGCTTGGCCAGGTCGCCCTTCTCCCAGGCCTGCGGGGCGCTGCCGCAGCCGGCGAGCACGGCCGCCAGCAACGCCGCGGTCGACACCATGTGCATGCGGATCTCCTTACTTCGAACCGAGCGCCGCGGCGATGCGAGCCTCGAGCGCCTGCTGCTGCTCGGGGCGAAAGCCGCTGTGCACGAACAGCACCCTGCCCTCCGGACTGACGAGCACCGAGGTGGGCATTCCCTTGACGCCGTAGCGCCTCGCACTCTCGCCGCCGGCATCGAACGCGATGGCGAACGCCGCGGGTCGCTCGGCCAGGAAACGGTCGGCGTCTTCGCGCTTGCGGTCGAGGTTGATGCCCACCACCTGGAAGCCATTCGCGCCGTACCGGGCCTGCATCTCGTTCATCCACGGGAACGACTGCTTGCAGGCGGCGCACCACGAGGCCCAGAAGTCGACGTAGGTCAGCTTGCCCTTGAAGTCGGCCAGGCTCACCGGACCGCGCAGCCCGGCGAGCTGGAAATCCGGGGCCGGATCGCCGGGTGCGACGGCGTGCGCGGGGAGGACGGCCAGGGCCATCCAGAGCAGCAGGATGCGCGTCATGCCGAGGTGTACGCAGGCGGGGCGCGATTCATCCGCTCGCGCTGGCCCTCACCCCGGCCCCTTTCCCCGCAAGCGGGAGAGGGGATGCCTCTCTTACCCCTTCTCCCGCTTGCGGGAGAGGGTCGGGGTGAGGGCTGTCACTCCCGCAACGCCTTCCTCAGGTTCTCGCCGATCTGCGGCCGCTCCTTGAACGGGTCGCTGGGATCGCGCCCCTGCACGATGTCCTCCATGCGGGTCTGCACCGGCCCGAGCGCATGGGGATGGCTGAAGATGTAGAAGCGGTCCTGCGCCACCGCGTCCATCACGAACTGCGCGATCTGCGCGGCCGTGAGCTTGCCGGAGCTGACGGCCTTTTCGCCGAGGGCCTTGGCGACGAGCTGCGCCTTGGTGGGCGGCCTGTCCTCGCTCATCTCGGCCGGGCGGTTGCGCTCGCTCTGGACGATGCCGGTGGGCACGAAGTACGGGCACAGCAGCGAGCAGCGCACCTGGTCGGTCACCAGCGCGAGGTCCTGGTACAGCGTCTCGGTCATCGCCACCACCGCGCTCTTGGTCGCGTTGTACGAGCCGGTGTTCGGCATGTTCACCAGGCCGGCCATCGACGCGGTGTTGACGATGTGGCCCTGGTACGCCGGATCATCCCGGGCGGCATCGAGCATCGGGGGCGTGAACACGCGGATGCCGTGCGCGACGCCCATCAGGTTGACGCCGACGATCCACTCCCAGTCCTTCTGCGTGTACTCCCACATCAGCCCGCCCGAGCCCACGCCGGCGTTGTTGAACACCAGGTGCGGCACGCCGAATCGCTGCAGCGCGGCGGCGCCCAGCGCCTCGACGTCGCTGCCCTTGGACACGTCGAGGCGGAACGGCAGCACCGCGGCGCCCAGCGCCGCGATCTCCGCGGCGGCACGGTCGAGCGCGTCCTGCTGCACGTCGGCCATCACGACGTTCATGCCCTCGCGCGCCGCCAGCCGCGATGTCTCGAGGCCGAAGCCCGAGGCGGCGCCGGTGATGACCGCCGTCTTGCCCTTGAAGGTCTTCATCCTGCTGTTCCTCTCACTTCGCCGTGTCGCTCTTCTTCACCTGGTAGCCGATGCGCGGGAAGTGCACCACCAGGCGGCCGGCGCGCTCGTCCTCGCGCGCAATGGCCACCTCGTCGTGCGTGAGTCCGTGCAGGCGGCCGGTCACCGGATCCTGCGCGTAGTCGGTCGGCGTGACCGTGACTTCCTCGCCGCGCGCGAAGCCCTGCCGGTCGTCGAAGGGCACGACGGCTGTCGTCTGCGCCGCGCGTGCGGCGGCAATGGCCTCGCTGCTGGGCATCGTCTCGTGCCGGCCGTGGCCGAAGGCCTGCACACGCTCGATCCACGCGAGCAGCTTCGGAAACGGCGATAGAACGTGGGTGACCGGCGGCGCGCGGCGGATGTACCACAGCGACTGCGCCACCGAGAAGTCGGCGATGCACGGCGCGGCCCCCAGAAGGAACAGGCGGCTGTCGGCCAGCTGCTGCTCCAGCCAGCCGAAGTAGCCGTGCAGCTGGGCGGCGGCGTCGGCCGTGGTGGGACGCCGCATGCCGGCGGTCATGGCGGCGCGGTCGGCGGCGAAGGCCTTCAGCACCTCGGGCGGCGCGCCGCCGAAGATGTGCGGCAGTCCCGCCGGCTGCATGGTGTACGGAATCGCGGCCCAGAACAGCGCCGTGTCGGCCCATTGCGCCAGCACGTGCTGCATGCCGCCCGCCGCATCGGGATAGAGCGGGGGCGTCGGCGCCATCCTGTCGATCACGCGGCACATCAGCGCGGTGTCGCAGTAGATGTCGGCGCCGACCTGCAGAAAGGGCGTGCGCCGGTAGCCGCCGGTGAGCGCGACCACGTCTGGCTTGGGCAGGATGACCGGCACCGTGACCGAGCTCCAGGTGAGGCCCTTGAATCCCAGCACCAGGCGCACCTTCTCGGAAAAGGGCGAGCCCGCGTAGTGGTGAAGGATGAGATCGCTCATGTCGTGGGCATCGCTCGCTGGATGAGGGCATCGAAATCGACGCGCGAGGGTAGCGTGCCGAAGGCATGTCCCCAGTCACCTGCGAGACGCGACATGCAGAAGGCCTCGAAGACGAAGTCGGGCGCATGGCGGCGCAGCAGCGAAGCCTGCACGGCGAGCGCCACGTCCTGCGCCAGGCGGCGGCCCTCGGTCTCTTCGGCCGCTTCGTCGACCCGCTGCGGCAGGCCGGCGGCGAAGCGGTCGAAGGCCGCATGCGCGCCGCGCGCGGGCTCCAGCTCGGCGGCGAGGGCATCGGCCATCGCACCGCCCTTGCGCAAGGCGCGCAGGAGGTCGAGCGCCATGATGTTGCCGGCGCCTTCCCAGATGGAGTTGAGCGGCATCTCGCGGTAGATGCGCGCCATCACGCCCTCGCCCCCTTCCTCGACATAGCCGTTGCCGCCCAGGCACTCCATCGCCTCCTGGGCGAAGTGGCTGCCGCGCTTGCAGATCCAGAACTTGGCAACGGGCGTCAGCAGGCGGCGCATCAGTGCCTCGTGCTCGTCGCCCGCGGCATCGAACGCATGCGCCAGGCGCAGCGCCAGCGCGGTGGCCGCCTCGCTTTCCAGCGCCAGGTCGGCCAGCACGTTGCGCATCAGCGGCTGCGCCATCAGCGGCTTGCCGAAGGCGCTGCGCTGCGCCGTGTGGTTGAGCGCCTGCGACAGGGCGTGGCGCATCAGGCCGCTGGTGCCCAGGGCGCAGTCGAGGCGAGTGAGCGTGCCCATCTCGAGGATCTGCGGCACGCCGCGCCCTTCCTCGCCGACCAGCCAGGCGTGCGCATCCCGGAATTCCACCTCCGAGCTGGCGTTGGCCTTGTTGCCGAGCTTGTCCTTCAGCCGCTGGATGCGCACGGCATTGACGCTGCCGTCGGGCAGCCAACGCGGCAGGAAGAAGCACGACAGCCCTGCCGGTGCCTGCGCGAGCACGAGGAAGGCATCGCACATCGGCGCCGAGAAGAACCACTTGTGGCCGACCAGGCGGTAGCGCTCGCCCCAGGCGTCGCGCCCGTCGTGCCGCGCCTGCGTCGTGTTGGCGCGCACGTCGGAGCCGCCCTGCTTCTCGGTCATCCCCATCCCCATGGTCACGCCGGCCTTCTGCGCGGCCGGCACGAAGCGCGGGTCGTAGGCGCGGCTCGTCAGGCGCGGGCCCCACTCGGCGGCGACAGCGGCGTTGCCCTGCAGTGCCGGCGTGACGGCGTACGTCATGGAGATCGGGCACAGCGTCGACGCCTCGAGCTCGGTGAACAGCATGAAGCCCGCGGCGCGGCGCAGGTGCGCATGCGCGCCGCCGGCCCAGGGCGTTCCGTGCAGGCCGGCGCCGGTGGCCAGCGTCATCAGCGCGTGGTAGCTCGGATGGAACTCGACCGTGTCGATGCGGCGCCCGACGCGGTCGTGCGTGTGCAGCTGCGGCGGGTGGACATTGGCCAGGCGGGCATGCGCCTGCATCTCGGCGCTGCCGGCCGCGGCGCCCAGCCGTGCCAGCTCGGCCGTGTCCAGTGACGGCGCGTGGCAGCGCAGCGCGTCGCGCAGCGGGCGGTGGGTCGCGAACAGGTCGATGTCGGCCAGCGGCGCCGGCTGGTTGAACACTTCATGTGTCGCGTCCATGGTGTGCCCTTCTCGAATGCCTTTCACGCCCGCTGCGCCGGGCTTGCCGCTCAGATCAGCTTGACGAGCTGCTTGCCGAAGTTGCGGCCCTTCAGAAGCCCCAGGAAGGCCTCGGGCGCGGCCTCGATGCCCCGCGCGACCGTCTCGCGGTACTTCAGCTTGCCCGTGGCCACCAGCGTGCCCAGCTCCTTGAGCGCCTCGGGCCACACCTGCATGTGCTCGCTGACGATGAAGCCCTGCAGCTTCAGCCGCGACTGCAGCAGCAGCTGCGGGAACTGCATGGGAATCGGCTGGCCGTCGTAGCCGGAGATCATCCCGCACAGCGCGATGCGGCCGAAGGCGTTCATGCGCAGCATCACGGCGTCGAGGATCATGCCGCCGACGTTCTCGAAGTAGCCGTCGATGCCGCTGGGGCAGGCATCCCACAGCGCCGTGGACAGCGACTTCAGGTCGCTGTGCAGCTTGTAGTCGAGGCAGGCGTCGAAGCCCAGTTCCTCGACGACGTAGCGGCACTTGTCCGGCCCGCCGGCGATGCCCACCGCACGGCAGCCGCGCGCCTTCGCGAGCTGGCCCACCACGCCGCCGACCGCACCGCTGGCCGCGCTCACGACCACGGTCTCGCCGGCCTTCGGCTCGCAGATCTTCACCAGGCCGTACCACGCCGTGACCCCCGGCATGCCGACGGCGCCGAGATAGGCCGACAGCGGGATGTGCGTGGTGTCGACCTTGCGCAGCATGCCCTGATGGGCGGCGTCGACGACGGAGTACTCCTGCCAGCCACCCATGCCGACGACCTTGTCGCCTGGCCTGAAGCCTTCGTGCCGCGACTCGACCACCTCGCCCACCGTGCCGCCGATCATCACCTCGCCGAGCGGCTGCGGCTGCGCGTAGCTCTTGCTCTCGTTCATGCGCCCGCGCATGTACGGATCGAGCGACAGGAAGTGGTGGCGCACCAGCACCTGCCCGTCGTTCAAAGACGGCATCGGCGCCTCGACGAGCTTGAAGTTGGCGACGGTCGCCTCGCCTTGGGGACGCGACACGAGGTGGATCTGCTTGTTGGTGGTCATGGAAAGTCCTTTCAGTCGGATGCGTTCAGGCGCTTGAGCTGGCGGCCGCCGGCCGGCAGCGCCTTGAGGAACTTGAAGGTGCCGGTCGCATGCGCCACCAGCTGCTCCTCGCCGTCGACGATGGAGCCTTCACAGAATGCGAGGCTCGCGGTCCGGTGCAGCACCCGGCCACGCGCCAGCAGCCGGCCGATGCCCGGGCGCATGAAGCTGGTCTTCATATCGACGGTGACGACGCCGCGCGCATCGGGGGCGGCGCCCTGCCGCGGGCTGCGCGCGGCATGCGCCATCGCCACGTCGAGCAGCGTCATCGTGACGCCGCCGTGCACCACGCTCCACGAGTTGAGATGCTCAGCGCGCGGCGTGAAGGCGATTTCGGATGTGCCTTCCTCGAAGCGCAGCAGCTCGAAGCCGAGCGCTTCGACGAAGGGGATGCGGACCTGGAATTCCATCGATGCCAGGCCCTACGCCGAGTGATGGATCGCGCTGACGCCGCCGTCGATGGCGAGGATCTGGCCGGTGATGTGCTTGCCGGCCTGCGACGCGAACAGCACGGCGGCGCCTTTGAGGTCGTCGTCGTCGCCGATGCGGCCCAGCGGCGCTGCCGCCGCGATGCGGTCGACACCCACCGCCTGCAAGGTGTCCTTGGTCATCCGGCTGGGAAACATGCCGGGCGCCAGCGCGTTGACCGTGATGCCGTGCGGGCCCCACTCGCCGGCCAGCGTGCGCGTGAAGTTGACGACCGCGCCCTTGCTGGTGCCGTAGGCGATGAACTTCATCGCCGCCGAGGACCCCGACAGTCCGGCAATCGATGCGACGTTGATGATGCGGCCGTAGCGGCGCGGGATCATGCTGAGCCTGCCGATGGCCTGGCTCATCAGGAACACGCTGCGCACGTTGAGGTTCATCACCTTGTCCCAGGCCTCGAGCGGATGCTCCTCGGTGGGCGCGCCCCAGGTGGCGCCTGCGTTGTTGACGAGGATGTCGATCGCGCCCAGGCGCTGCATCGCCTCGGCCGCGACGCGCTGCACTTCGTCGGGCTGGCTGGCATCGGCCGCGATCCATTGCGCCGCGATGCCCTTGGCCTTCAGGTGCGCGGCGGCCTCTTCGAGGTCGCCGGCCTTGCGCGACGTGAGAAAGATCCGCGCGCCGGCCTCGCCCAGCGCTTCGGCGATCTGCAGGCCGAGGCCGCGCGAGCCGCCGGTGACGAGGGCATTGCGGCCGTGGAGGTCGAACAGCTGGGCAACGGGAGTGCTCATCGCGTTTCCTTTCGATAGTCCAGCACGCTGCGGGTGTCGCGCAGCGGCCCGAGTTGCGCACTGACGGCCTGGTGATGCGGATGCCGCTGATAGGCCTCCAGCGCCTGCGCATCGCTGAAGGTGGATACCAGCACCACATCGGCATTGGCTTCCATGCCGTCGCTGCGAATCCCGACGTCGAACTCCAGCATGCCGGCGACCAGGCCGGCACAGCCATCGAGCAGGGCCTTGAAGCGCGGCGCGTCGGCGGGGTTCTTCAGCTTCCAGATGACGACGTGGCGGATCATTGCGGGTCTCGCATCCTCGAACGCACGACGACGAGCAGCGCGCCCACGACGGCGGCGACCGCGCCGACGCCGACCAGGCTCCAGCCGATCGCATCGTCGCTGCGCTGCACCGAAAGTCCGAGGCCGACACCGGCCAGCCCGGCATAGACCAGCGTCCAGATCAGCTTGTCCAGGGTGGCGGCTTTCATCTTCAGAACCATGCTTCGTCCATGCGGCGGCAGGTGTCGTCCCGGCTTTCGACCACTTGCAGCCAGGCACCGATGCGCGGCAGCTCGTAGCGGAAGAAGTAGCGCATCGCGCTCAGCTTGCCCTGGAGCAGGTCGTCCCGGCCTCGTGCGAGCCTGCCGTGGGCGCACAGGCCCACCTCGAGCCAGATCCATGCGAGCACCGTGTGCCCGAAGGCCTGCAGGTAAGGCGTCGCATTGGCCAGCGCCTCTTCCGGATCGCCGGTGGCCCAGGCGGCGCGGGTCGCGTGGCCCAGGGACTTCAGTGCACCGGCGAGCGCGTTGGCGTGCTCGGCCAGCGGCTCGACGCGCATCGCGCGCTCGACGGTGTCGTTGATCTTGCGGGCCAGAAGCGCCAGGCCCTTCCCGCCGTCCATCACGACCTTGCGGCCGAGCAGGTCCAGCGCCTGGATGCCGTGCGTGCCCTCATGGATCATGTTGAGGCGGTTGTCGCGCCAGTACTGCTCGACCGGGAAGTCGCGCGTGTAGCCGTAGCCGCCGAGCACCTGGATGGCGAGGCTGTTGGCTTCGAGGCACCACTCGCTGGGCCAGCTCTTGGCGATCGGCGTCAGCATCTCCAGCAACAGGCCGGCCTCGGCCGCATCGTGCGGCTCGCCGGTGTGCAGCTCGTCGACCAGGCGCGCGCAGTACAGCTCCAGCGCAATCGCGCCCTCGCTGTAGCTCTTCTGCGCCAGCAGCATGCGCTTGACGTCGGCGTGGCGAATGATGGGCACCTGGGGCTGCGTCGGATCCTTGCCGGCGGTGCCTGTCGGCCTGCCCTGCGGGCGGTTGCGCGCGTAGTCGAGGCTGGCCTCGTAGCCCGCGTGGCCGAGCGACGCGGCGCCCAGGCCGACCGCGATGCGCGCCTCGTTCATCATGTGGAACATGCAGCGCAGGCCATCGCCTGGCCTTCCGACGAGGTAGCCGATGGCGCCCGGGCCGCCGCGCACCGGGTACTTGCCTTCGCCGAAGTTCAGCAGCGTGTTCGGGATGCCGCGGTAGCCGAGCTTGTGATTGAGGCCCGCAAGCGCGACGTCGTTTCGTTCGCCGGTGAGACCGCCCTCGGCGTCGACCAGCTTCTTCGGCACGATGAACAGCGAGATGCCCCTGGTCCCGGCGACCGGCCTGCCGTCGGGGCCGGGGATCTTCGCCAGCACCAGGTGCACGATGTTCTCGGCCAGCTCGTGCTCGCCGTTCGAGATCCACATCTTGTTGCCGCGCAGGCGGTAGCGCGGACCGAGCGGATCGCCCTCGAAATCGTCGCCGTCGGGCGTGGCGCGCGTGGCGACGTCCGACAGGCTGGAGCCGGCCTGAGGCTCGCTGAGGCACATGGTGCCGAAGAAGCGTCCGGCAAACTCGTTGCGCGCGAACACCTGCTGCTGCTTCGGCGTGCCGTGCGCCATCAGGAGGTTGGCGTTGCCGCTGGTGAGCATGCCGCCCCCGCCGATGCCGATGCCGGCCTTGGAGAAGAAGCTGTTGGCCGCCATCTCGACGACGCACGGCAGCTGCATGCCGCCGATCTCGTAGTCCTGCGCCGCGGCCAGCATGCCGGACTCGACGTAGGCGCGCGATGCCGCGTGGCTGCTCTCGGGCAGATGCACCTTCTCGCCGTCGAACCACGGCTCTTCGGTGTCGGCGATGCGGTTGGACGGCGCGAATTTCTCGCGGGCGATGCGCTCGCAGGTGTCGAGCACCGAGTCGAAGGTCTCGCGCGAGTGATCGGCGAAGCGCGCACGCGCGCGCAGCGACTCGACGTCGAGCCAGTCGTAGAGGAAGAAGTCGGTGGTCTGGCGGTAGCTCATCGGTGCACCTTACACCCGCTGCAGGGCATGCGATGTCCCGATGGCATCACCGCACCGCGTGATGTCGGGGTCGGCTGCGGCCTCCCCGACAGCCTCGCTCACAGCACTTCGAAGACGCCGGCCGCCCCCATGCCGCCGCCGATGCACATCGTGACGACGACCTTCTTCGCGCCGCGCCGCTTGCCCTCGATCAGCGCATGGCCGGTGAGGCGCTGGCCGCTGACGCCGTAGGGATGGCCCACCGCGATGGCGCCGCCGTTGACGTTGAGCCTGTCCATCGGGATGCCCAGCTTGTCGGCGCAGTACAGCACCTGCACCGCGAAGGCCTCGTTGAGCTCCCACAGGTCGATGTCGTCCACGGTGAGCCCCAGGCGCTTGAGCACCTTGGGCACGGCGAAGACCGGGCCGATGCCCATCTCGTCGGGCTCGCAGCCGGCGACGTTGAAGCCGAGGAAACGGCCCAGCGGCTTCAGGTTGTTCTTCTGCGCGAAGGCTTCGCTGACCACCACGCAGGCGCCGCCGCCGTCGCTGAACTGGCTGGCATTGCCGGCCGCAATCACGCCGCCGGGCAGCGCGGGGCGGATGCCCGACACGGCCTCGTAGGTGGTGCCGGGACGGATGCCCTCGTCGTTGCTGACGGTGACTTCCTTGGTGCGCAGCCCCATCACTGGATCGGCGACGCCGGCGGTGACGGTGATCGGCACGATCTCGTCCTTGAACCGGCCCGCCTCCAGCGCCGCGGTGGCGCGCTGCTGGCTTTGCGCACCGTACTGGTCCATGCGCTCGCGCGCGATGCCGTAGCGCTTGGCCACCTGCTCGGCGGTCTGCAGCATGTTCCAGTAGATCGTGGGCTTGTTCTCGAGCAGCCACGCGTCGGCCAGCATGTGCTTGTTGGCCTCGTTCTGCACGCAGGAGATGCTCTCCACGCCGCCCGCCACGTACACCTCGCCTTCGCCGGCCACGATGCGCTGCGCCGCGGTTGCGATGGTCTGCAGGCCGCTCGAGCAGAAGCGGTTGATCGTCATGCCGCTGGTGGTGATGGGCAGGCCGGCGCGCAGCGCGATCTGGCGCGCGATGTTGCTGCCGGTCGCGCCTTCAGGCGTCGCGCAGCCCATGATGACGTCGTCGACGAGCGCACCGTCGATGCCGGCGCGCTCGACGGCCGCCTTGACGGCGTGCCCGCCCAGCGTCGCGCCATGGGTCATGTTGAAGGCGCCCTTCCAGCTCTTGGCGAGCGGGGTGCGGGCGGTGGAAACGATCACTGCGTTGGTCATGTCGGGCTCCTGCGAAAGGTCGCTGAAGAATTCGTTGGATCAGCTGAAAGTCTTCCCTTCGGCGGCCAGCTTCGCCAGCAAGGGCGCAGGCTGCCAGAACGACGCATCGTCCTGCGGGTTCTTCGCGAAGCGCTTCATCGCCTGCACGACGTTGAACAGCCCCACCGTGTCGGCGTAGTTCATCGGGCCGCCGCGGTGCAGCGGGAATCCGTAGCCGGTGAGGTAGACCATGTCGATGTCGGAGGCGCGCAACGCGATGCCTTCGTCGACGATCTTGGCGCCCTCGTTGACCAGCGCGAACACCAGCCGCTGCACGATCTCCTCGTCGCTGATCTTGCGCGGGCTGACGCCGAGCGCCTTGCGGTGCTTCTCGATCATGTCGTTGACCACCGGGCTCGGGATCGCGTCGCGCTTTCCCGGTACGTAGTCGTACCAGCCGGCGCCAGTCTTCTGGCCGAAGCGGCCCATCTCGCACAGCAGGTCGGCCGTCTTGCTGTAGCGCATGTCGGGCTTCTCCTGGTAGCGGCGCTTGCGGATGTACCAGCCCACATCGTTGCCGGCCAGGTCGCCCATGCGGAACGGGCCCATCGCGAAGCCGAACTTCTCGATCGCCTTGTCCACCTGCTCGGGCGTGGCGCCTTCGTCGAGCAGGAAGCCCGCCTGGCGAGAGTACTGCTCGATCATGCGATTGCCGATGAAGCCGTCGCAGACGCCGGAGACCACGCAGGTCTTCCTGATCTTCTTGCCCAGCTGCATCACGGTGGCCAGCACGTCCTTGGCCGTCTGCTCGCCGCGGATCACCTCGAGCAGCTTCATCACGTTGGCCGGGCTGAAGAAGTGCATCCCGATCACGTCCTGCGGCCGCTTGGTGAACGACGCGATCTTGTCGACATCGAGCGTGGACGTGTTGGATGCGAGGATGGCGCCCGGCTTCATCACCTCGTCGAGCGTCTTGAACACCTGCTCCTTCACGCCGAGGTCCTCGAACACGGCCTCGATGACCAGGTCGGCATCCTTCAGGTCGGCGTAGTTGAGCGTCGTGCCGAGCAGCGACATGCGCTGCTCGTACTTGTCCTGCTTGAGCTTGCCCTTCTTGACTTGCGCTTCGTAGTTCTTGCGGATGGTCGCGATGCCGCGGTCCAGCGCTTCCTGCTTCATCTCGAGGATGACGACGGGGATGCCGGCATTCAGGAAGTTCATCGAGATGCCGCCGCCCATGGTGCCGGCGCCGATGACGGCGACCTTGCGGATCTCGCGCACCGGCGTGTCGGCCGGCACGTCGGGGATCTTGGTCGTCGCGCGCTCGGCCATGAACGCGTGGCGCAGCGCCTTCGATTCGGGCGTGAACATCAGCCCCATGAAGAACTCGCGTTCCAGGCGCATGCCGTCGTCGAACCTCCTGGTCATCGAGGCCTCGACGGCGTCGATGCATTTCAGTGGCGCGGGGAAGTTCTTGCTCATCGCCCCGACGGTGTTGCGGGCGAACTGCAGGTAGCCCTGCGCGTTCGGGTGCTCCACCTTGAGGTTGCGCACCAGCGGCAGCGGCCGCACGTCGGCCTTCTCCTGCGCGAGGGCGATCGCCGCGTCGAGCACGTCGGCATCGACCAGCTTGTCGAACAGCTTCTGGCCCGGTGCCTTGGCGAGCAGCTCGCTGGCCACCGGCTCGCCGCTGACGATCATGTTGAGCGCGTTCTCCAGGCCCAGCACGCGCGGCAGGCGCTGCGTGCCGCCGGCGCCGGGCACCAGGCCCAGCTTCACCTCCGGCAACGCGATCTGCGTGCCGGCCTGGGCCACGCGGTAGTGGCAGCCGAGCGCAAGTTCGAGGCCGCCGCCCATGCAGACGCTGTGGATGGCGGCGACCACCGGCTTGGCGCTGGCCTCGAGCGCCAGGATGACGCTCAGCAGGTTGGGCTCGGCGATGGCCTTGGGCGAGCCGAACTCGCGGATGTCGGCGCCGCCGGAGAAGGCCTTGCCGGCCCCGGTGACGACGACGGCCTTGATCGCCGCATCGTCCAGCGCCTTCTCGAGACCGTCGGTGATGCCTTTGCGGGTCTCGTGGCCGAGGCCGTTGACGGGCGGGTTGTCGAGGGTGATCACGGCCACATTGCCGCGGACTTCGTAATTGGCGCTCATGGTGACCTCGTCAGGAGAACGGGTGAGAAAAATAGAACGACCGTGCGATTCTAGGCAGCAGCCTCGGCCTGTGTTGTCTCTGCGGCGACAGGACGGTCCCGCCACGGCGGGACGCGTCGGGCATGCGGGGCGCGGTCAAACCTCCAGCCACTCCTTGCGAATGTAGGCGTCGGCGCGCAGCTGCGCAGGAGTCCCCTCGAAGACGATGCGGCCATGGCCCATCACGTAGCAGCGCTCGGAGATCTCCAGCGCGATGGTGAGCTTCTGCTCCACCAGCAGCACGGAGACGCCTCGCCGCTTCAGCTCCTTCAGGTACTCGGCGACCAGTTCGACGATCTTGGGCGCCAGCCCTTCGGTCGGCTCGTCGATCATGATCAGGTCCGGGTCGCCCATCAGCGTGCGGCACAGCGTCAGCATCTGCTGCTCGCCGCCGGACAGCACACCCGCCTCGGTGTGCTGGCGCTCCTTCAGCCGCGGGAACATCGTGTACATGTCGGCGAAGCCCCAGCGCGGCTTCTTGTGAGCACGCTTCTCGCCGAGCATCAGGTTCTGGTGCACGGTGAGCTTCGGAAAGATGTCGCGGTTCTCCGGTACGTAGCCGAGTCCCTGGTGCGCGATCTCGAAGGCCTTGTGGCCGAGGATCTCCTTGTCGCGAAAGCGCACGGAACCGTGGCCGTCGACCAGGCCCATGATGGTCTTGACGGTGGTCGATCGCCCCGCCCCGTTGCGGCCCAGCAGGCTCACGATCTCGCCTTCGCCGACGCGCATGTCGACCCCGTGCAGGATGTGGCTCTTGCCGTAGAAGGCGTGGACGTTCTCGAGCTTCAGGAGATTGCTGCTCATCGGACTGTCCTCCGCACGAAGCGCCACGGGACGATCGCCTGGGAGCGGCCGGGTGCGCTCATGCGTGCGCTCCCGCGGCCTGCTGTTCGGCCAGCACCGATCCGAGGTAGGCCTCCTGCACCTTCGCATTGGCGCGCACTGCATCGGGCTTGTCGAAGGCGATGACCTCGCCGTACACCAGCACCGCGATCTTGTCCGCCAGGCCGAACACCACCCCCATGTCGTGCTCCACGGTCAGCAGCGTCTTGCCGGCCGTGACCTCACGGATCAGCTCGATGAAGCGCCGTGTCTCGCTCTTGCTCATGCCGGCGGTGGGCTCGTCGAGCAGGATGACGTCGGCGCCCCCGGCGATGGTGATGCCGATCTCGAGCGCGCGCTGCTCCGCATACGTGAGGTTCATCGCCAGCGTGTCGCGCTTGCGGTCGAGCTTGATCATCTTCATGAGCTGCTCGGCGCGGTCGTTCGCGTCGGCCAGGCGCGACAGGCGGTGCCAGAAGGAGTAGCGGTAGCCCAGCGACCAGAGAACGCCGCAGCGCAGGTTCTCGAACACCGACAGCCGGCCGAAGAGGTTGCTGATCTGGAAGCTGCGCGCCAGACCCTGGCGGCTGATCTCGTAGGGCTTCCTGCCGTCGATGCGCTGGCCGTTGAGCAGGATCTGTCCCGACGTCGGACCGAAGCGGCCGCTGATCAGGTTGAACAGCGTCGACTTGCCGGCGCCGTTGGGACCGATGATGGCGACGCGCTCGCCGGGCGCGACGGCCAGGTTGGCGCCGCGGATGATCTCGGTCTTGCCGAATGACTTGCGCAGGTCGCGAAGCTCGACGGCATGCGCGGAGGACGGGTTGGCGCTCA
Source organism: Piscinibacter sp. XHJ-5 (assembly GCF_029855045.1). Lineage (GTDB taxonomy): Bacteria > Pseudomonadota > Gammaproteobacteria > Burkholderiales > Burkholderiaceae_C > Albitalea. The sequence continues at coordinate 2,085,196 of NZ_CP123228.1, read as the reverse complement.
CAGCGTCTCCCTCCGCCGGATTTCCTTCTCGATCTCGCCCTGGATCTCGCCCCACTGCACGGCGAAGGTCCTGCGCGTGGCTTCGAACAGGCCCAAACCGACCAGCGTGACCAGGATCGCGCCGACCCAGCTGTCGATGCCCTTGGCGTCGAGCGTGGCGCCCATGAACTGCAAGGTGGTGCCGAGCGCCGCGTTCAGCTGCAGGTGGTACACCATCTCGATCATCGCGGCGGCGCCCACCAGCATCACCAGCGCGGTGCCGGCCAGCGCGAGGTACGAGGGCCACAGCCGGCGCAGCTTGCCGAAGGCGGCCACACGCAGGTTCATCATGATCAGGCTGGCGATGCCGCCGGGCGCGTACATCACCATGAACAGGAAGATCAGGCCCAGGTACAGAAGCCATGCCTTGGTGAACTCCGACAGCAGCACGCCCGCGATCACCATCAGCACCGCGCCGATGATCGGGCCGAAGAAGAAGGTGGCGCCGCCGAGGAAGGTGAACAGCAGGTAGGCGCCCGAACGGCCTGCGCCCACCACCTCGGCGGTGGCGATCTCGAAGTTCAGCGCGTACATGCCGCCGGCCACGCCGGCGAAGAAGCCGGCGATGATGAACGACAGGTAGCGCACGTGCTGCGTGCTGTAGCCGATGAACTCCACCCGCTCGGGGTTGTCGCGCACCGCGTTCAGCATGCGGCCGAGCGGCGTGCGCGTGAAGGCGAACATGGCGGCGGTGCACACGAAGGCATACAGCGCGAGCAGGTAGTACACCTGGATCTGCGGCCCGAAGGTGATGCCCATCACCGGCTTGCCGACCACGCGGTTGGTGGACACGCCCGCCTCGCCGCCGAAGAACTCCGGAATCATCAGCGACATCGCGAACACCAGCTCGCCGATGCCCAGCGTGATCATCGCGAACGGCGTGCCGGCCTTCTTGGTGGTGACGAAGCCCAGCACCACCGCGAACAGCATGCCGGCGATGCCGCCCACCAGCGGCAGCACGCTGACCGGAATCGGCAGGCCCGCGCCGATGCGGTTGAGCACGTGCACCGCGACGAAGGTGGCCAGCCCGGTGTACACCGCATGGCCGAAGCTCAGCATGCCGCCCTGCCCCAGCAGCATGTTGTAGGACAGGCAGGCCACGATCGCGATGCCCATCTGCGACAGGATCGTCATGCCGAGGCCGCCGCTGAACACCATCGGCGCGACCATCAGCAGCAGCGCGAAGGCGGCCCAGACGACGGCGCGGCCGACGTTGTACGGGCGGAAGCTGTAGACCGCGCCGCGAGCGGATGGCGTCGCCACCGGCGCCGGTGACGCCTCGACGGCTTCGTCCGTGGAAGTGGACATCACAGCGGACATGCTTCAGCCCTCCCGAGTGCCGAGCAGGCCCTTGGGCCGGAAGATGAGGATCAGCACCAGGAACAGGTACGGCAGGATGGGCGCGATCTGCGAGATGGTGAGCTTCATCAGCGTGTTGGCCGCCGCTGCCGCGCCGACCTGCAGGCCGAAGCCGGAGAGCACGCTCAGCAGCGAATAGTCGAGTGCCACCGCGAAGGTCTGGATCACGCCGATCAGAACCGAGGCGAGAAATGCTCCGGCGAGCGAGCCCATGCCGCCGACCACGACGACAACGAAGATCACCGAGCCGACGGTGGCAGCCATCGCCGGCTCGGTCACGAAGGTGCTGCCTCCGATTACGCCGGCCAGGCCGGCGAGCGCCGCGCCCGCGCCGAACACCAGCATGAACACGCGCGGCACGTTGTGGCCCAGCGCCTCGACCATCTCGGGATGCGTGAGCGCGCTCTGGATCACGAGGCCGATGCGGGTGCGCGTCAGCATGAGCCACAGTGCGAGCAGCATCATCAGCGCGACGAGCATCATGAAGCCGCGCGTCGCGGGAAACGGCGAGCACACGACGCGCACCGCCGCGTCGGCAGCGCTGCACAGCGCCGCCGGCGCCGTGCCCCAGACGACACTGATGCCCTCGACCGACGAATTGATCAGGGTGAACGCGGGCCCGCGCAGCACCTCGGGCGGCTGGAACTCCAGAGACGCGCGGCCCCAGACGAGCTGCACCAGCTCCAGGATCACGAACGACAGCCCGAAGGTGATCAGCAGCTCGGGCACATGGCCGAACTTGTGCACGCGGCGCAGCGCGAAGCGCTCGAACAGCGCGCCCAGCGCACCGACGATCAGCGGGGCGACGATCAGCGCAGGCCAGAAGCCGACGAGGCGCGAGATGGTGTAGGCCACGTACGCGCCCACCATGTAGAAGCTCGCGTGGGCGAAGTTCAGCACGCCCATCATGCTGAAGATCAGCGTCAGGCCGGAGCTGAGCATGAACAGCAGCAGGCCGTAGCTCAGGCCGTTCAGCATGGAAACGGTGAAGAACTCCATAGCCCTCATCCGGGAAGAGAAAGGGGCCCGAGCAGGTCGGGCCCCTGGTCAGGAGCGAGGCGGGCGATCAGCTCGAGGCCGTGCCGGGGCGTTTCATCTGGCAGCTCGTCGGCGTGCTGGAGACGTACGACGGGAACTCCTTCACCGGCACCAGCGTCATGCCGGTGTTCTCGGGGCTGTACGGGTACTGCGAATCGGCCTTCTGCCACACCGTGAGGTACAGCGGCTGCTGCAGCTGGTGGTCGGTCTTGCGGACTTCCACGTCGCCGTTGAAGCTCTTGACCTTCAGGCCTTCCATCGCCGCGGCGACCTTCACCGGATCGGTGGACTGGGCGTTGGCCATCGCCTGCGACAGCACCGTGAACACGTGGATCACCGAGCCCGTGTAGAAGTCGTCGTTGAACTTCTGCTTGAACTCCTTCATCCAGGCTTCCATCTGCCCGCCCATGTTGTAGTGGCTGTAGGCCACCTGGAAGACACGGCCCGCGCCGCCGGTGCCCAGCGCCGTCGGCGTGCCGGTGACGCCGGTGTAGTAGGTGTAGAACTTCCCGTTGTAGCCGCCTTCGTTGGCCGCCTTCACGAGCAGCGACAGGTCCGAGCCCCAGTTGCCGGTGATCACCGTGTCGGCGCCCGAGGCCTTGATCTTCGCGATGTACGGCGCGAAGTCGCGCACCTGCGCGAGCGGGTGCAGGTCCTCGCCGACGATCTGGATGTCGGGCCGCTTGCGGGCCAGGTTCTCCTTGGCGAACTTGGCGACCTGGTGGCCGTGCGAGTAGTTCTGGTTCAGCAGGTACACCTTCTTGACGTCGGGCTGGTCCTTCATGAAGGTGGTCAGCGCCTCCATCTTCATCGACGTGTCGGCGTCGAAGCGGAAGTGCCAGTAGCTGCACTTGCTGTTGGTGAAGTCGGGGTCCACCGCGGCGTCGTTGAGGTAGACCACCTCCTTGCCGGGATTGCGCTCGTTGTGCTTGTTCACCGCATCGATCAGGGCAGCGGCCACGGACGATCCGTTGCCCTGGATCACGTAGCGCACACCCTGGTCGATGGCCGCCTTCAGCGCGTTCAGCGTCTCGGTCGGGCTGAGCTTGTTGTCAATGCCGCTGACCTCGAACTTCACGCCCGCCGGGTTGCCGGCATTGAACTTCTCCGCGAAGAACTGATAGCTCTTCAGCTGGTTGCTGCCCACCGGCGCCATCAGGCCCGACAGCGCATCGATGCGGACCATCTTGATGACCTGACCTTCGAGCGGCTTGCCGGCTTTCGCCGCGGGCTTCGCCTGGGCCATCGCGACCCCGGCCGACACCGACAAACCGGTTCCGACCAGGATGCCGAATGTGATTTTCGAGAGCTTCATGTGCTTGTCTCCTGCAGCTTGGGCAACGACTGTCAACGGTACTGGATGTGGCGATCGCGGGGGGTACGGGACTACCCCCAAGCAATTTGTCGCCATAGAGACAGCGTGGGCTTACGCGGTCGGCAAACGATGGCCCTTGAACTGCTCGCGCAGCCTGAGCTTCTGGATCTTGCCCGTGGCCGTGTGAGGCAGCTCGTCGACGAACACCACCTCGTCGGGGATCTGCCACTTCGCGATGCGTCCCTCGAAGAAGCCGAGGATGTCCGCCTCCGAGGCCTGCGCGTCGGGCTTCCTGACCACGACCAGCAGCGGCCGCTCGTCCCACTTGGGATGCGCACAGGCGATGGCGGCCGCCTCGTGCACGGCGGGATGCGCCATCGCGATGTTCTCGAGGTCGATGGAGCTGATCCATTCGCCGCCGCTCTTGATGACGTCCTTGCTGCGGTCGGTGATCTGCATGAAGCCGTCTTCGTCGATCGTGGCCACGTCGCCGGTCGGGAACCATTGCCGGCCCTCGACGCTGACCAGCGGCGAGCGCTCGATCTGGAAGTAGTGGGCGATGACCCAGGGTCCGCGCACGACCAGGTTGCCCGAGGACTTGCCGTCCCAGGGCAGCGGCTTCTCGTCGTCGTCGATGATCAGCATGTCGACACCATAGACCGCGCGGCCCTGCTTCTCCAGCAGCTTGTGGCGCGACTCGGCATCGAGCCCGTCGTGCTTGCTCTTGAGCTTGGACACCGTGCCGATCGGCGACATCTCGGTCATGCCCCAGGCGTGGATGACCTCGACGCCGTAGTCGTTCTCGAGCGTGCGCATCATCGCCGGAGGGCAGGCCGAGCCGCCGATCACCGTGCGCCTGAAGGTGCTGAACTTCAGCTGGTTCTGCTGCACGTAGGTGATGAGGCCCAGCCACACGGTCGGCACGCCGGCGCTGAAGGTGACCTTCTCGCTCTCGAACAGCGTGTACAGCGACTTCCCGTCGAGGTGCGGCCCGGGGAGCACCAGCTTGGCGCCGACCAGCGGCACCGAGTACGGCAGGCCCCAGGCATTGACGTGGAACATCGGCACCACCGGGAGGATGACGTCCTTGGCCGAGCAGCCCAGCGCGTCGGGCAGCGCCGAGGCGTAGGCATGCAGCACGGTGGAACGGTGGCTGTAGACCGCGCCTTTCGGGTTGCCGGTGGTGCCGGACGTGTAGCAGATGCTCGACGCGGTGTTCTCGTCAAACTCGGGCCACAGCATGTCGCCGCTCTCGGCCTCGACCAGTTCGTCGTAGCACCGCAAGTCGGGAATGCTCGTCTGCGCCGGCATGTGCGCGCGGTCCGTCATCAGCACGAAATGCTCGACGCTCTTCAGCGACGGCGCGAGCTTCTCGATGAGCGGCACGAACGTGAGGTCGAAGCACAGCACCTTGTCGGCCGCATCGTTGACGATCCACGCGATCTGCTCGGGAAACAGCCGCGGGTTGATGGTGTGGCACACCAGCTGCGAGCCCGACGCGCCGTAGTAGATCTCGACGTGGCGATAGCCGTTCCAGGCCAGCGTGGCGACACGGTCGCCGGCCTCGCACCCCAGCCGGGCCAGCGCCTGCGCGAGCTTGCGCGAACGCAGCTCGGTGGCCTTCCACGTGGTCCGGTGCATGTCGCCTTCGGCACGCTTGGACACGATCTCGGTGTCGCCGAAGTGGCGCGCCGCGTGAACGATCACCGACGAGATCATCAGCGGCATCTGCATCATCTGGCCCATCAAGGCTGCCATGGTCGTCTCCGAAGGATGCGGGGAAGCCGAAAGTGTGCCCCCTGCGGCGGCCGGCGGGTGTCGTCGCGAAGACAGTGCGCCTACAGGACTTCCCCAATGCACGACGCGCCGCGTGGACAATCGCAGTGCACCGGCTTGCGCGCGGGCAGCGGCCCCTACACTTGTCCGCATGAGCGCCGTCCCGCTGCCCCCGGCCCTGTCCCCCGACGCCCCGCCGGTGCGCTTCAGCAACCGCTTCGCGGCGCTCGGCGATGTCTTCTATACGGCACTGCCGGCGCAGGGCGTGCCCGACCCGCAATGGGTGGTCGTCAGCGAGGCCTGTGCCCGGGACGAGCTCGGCCTGCCCGACGGCTGGTCGCGCCGTGCCGAGTGGCAGGCGCTGCAGGTCGTCAGCGGCAACGCCTCGTGGCCCGGCATGCAGCCGCTGGCCAGCGTCTACAGCGGCCACCAGTTCGGCGTGTGGGCCGGACAGCTCGGCGACGGGCGCGCGCTGTGGCTGGGCGAGATCGAAGGACCGCACGGACCGCGGGAGCTCCAGCTCAAGGGCAGCGGCCTCACGCCCTACTCGCGCATGGGCGACGGCCGCGCGGTGCTGCGCTCGTCGATCCGCGAGTTCCTTTGCTCCGAGGCGATGCATGCGCTGGGAATCGCGACGACACGCGCGTTGTGCGTGGTCGCCTCCCCCATGCCCGTGCGGCGCGAAAGCATCGAGAGCGCCGCGGTGTGCACACGCACGGCGCCGAGCTTCATCCGCTTCGGCCACTTCGAGCACTTCACGCACACGGCGCAGGATCCCGATGCGCTGCGCCGGCTCGCCGACTTCGTCATCGAGCACCACCTGCCCGAATGCCGGGATGCGGCGCAACCCTATGTGGCACTGCTCGATGCGGTGTCGCGCCGCACCGCCGAGCTGATCGCCTCGTGGCAGGCAGTGGGCTTCTGCCACGGCGTGATGAACACCGACAACATGTCCATCCTCGGCCTCACGATCGACTACGGCCCGTTCGGCTTTCTCGACGGCTTCGACCCGGGCCACGTCTGCAACCACTCGGACCACGAGGGGCGCTACGCTTTCGCCCGCCAGCCCAACGTCGCGTTCTGGAACCTGCATGCGCTGGCCCAGGCCCTGATGCCGCTGATCGGCGACAGCGACCTGGCGCTCGAGGCGCTGGAGCCCTACAAGACGGTCTTCCCGCGTGCGCTGACGTCCCGCATGCGCGCCAAGCTGGGGATGGCCACCGAGCGCGACGGCGACGGCGAGCTGATCGACGGGCTGATGAGGCGCATGGCGCAGGACCGCACCGACCTCACCATCGCGTTTCGCCGCCTGGCGCAGTTCCGAACGGTGGAAGGTGCGGACAACAGCGAGGTGCGCGACCTGTTCCTCGACCGTGAAGCGTTCGATGCATGGGCCTTGCAGTACCGCGCCCGGCTGATCGCCGAAGGCAGCGACGACGCCGCGCGAGCCATTGCAATGGACCGCGTCAACCCCAAGTACGTCCTGCGCAACCACCTGGCGCAGGAGGCAATCCATCGCGCGCAGAACGGCGACTACGACGAGACACGGCGACTGCTGAAAGTTCTGCAGCGCCCGTTCGACGAACAGCCCGAGCATGCGGCCTATGCCGACTTCCCGCCCGACTGGGCGCAACACATCGAGGTGTCCTGTTCATCATGAGTCGCGACTACGAGGTCAAGAAGACCGACGAGCAATGGCGCGCCCAGCTCGACCCCGTGCAGTACGAGGTGACGCGCCACGCCGCCACCGAGCGTGCGTTCACCGGCCGGTACTGGGACCACTGGGACCAGGGCCGCTACAACTGCGTCGGCTGCGGCACGCCGCTGTTCGACTCGTCCACCAAGTTCGACGCCGGCTGCGGCTGGCCGAGCTACTTCCAGCCGGTCAACAGCGAAGTGGTGGAGCGCGTGGTCGACCACAGCCACGGCATGGTCCGCGTCGAGGTGCGCTGCAACAAGTGCGGATCGCACCTCGGCCATGTGTTCGAAGACGGGCCCGACCCGACCGGCGAGCGCTTCTGCATCAACTCCGCGGCGATAAACTTCGAGGCCGAGAAGAAGTGATCCGTGCCCGGGCAGGGATCGTCCCGCCGATCCCCGACCTGCTCCCCGCATGAAACTGTTCCTCGACTTCCTGCCGCTGATCCTCTTCTTCGGCACCTTCACCTACGCCGACAAGAACAAGGAATGGGCCGCCGCCTTCGCGACGAGCTGGTTCGGCTTCATGGTGTCCGGCGGCGTGGTCGGTCCCGAGGAGGCACCGGTCCTCATCGGCACCGTCGTGATGAGCGTCATCACGCTGGTGCAGGTGGTGCTGCTCAAGCTCATGCGCCGGCCCATCCACCTGATGCTGTGGATCACGTTGGCGCTGGTCCTGGTGCTGGGCGGCGCGACCATCTATTTCCACAACCCGGTGATCATCAAATGGAAGCCCAGCATCGCCTACTGGGCACTGGGCCTGTCGTTCTGGGTGAGCCGCATGTTCGGCAAGAACCTCCTGCAGGAGATGCTGGGCGGCGAGTTCGAACTGCCGCCGCCGGTGTGGCAGCGCCTCAACTTCGCCTGGATCGGCTTCCTCGGCCTGATGGGGCTGCTCAACCTCTACGTCGCATACGCCTTCTCCACCTCCACCTGGGCCAGCTTCAAGGTATTCGGCGCCACCGGCCTGATGCTGGTGTTCTCGGTGGGCCAGGTGATCTACCTGAGCCGCTACCTGAAGCCCGAGCCGGATGGCAAGCAGCCGGCGGAGCCTCATCGATGAGCGTCCTTGCGCAGGACATCGATGCCGCGTTGCGGACGGCACTGGCGCCCGTCGTGCTGGAGGTCCAGGACGACAGCCACCTGCATGCGGGCCACGCCGGCGCCCGCGAGGGCCGTCACTTCAGCGTGCGCATCGTCAGCGAGCGCTTCAACGGTTTGTCACGTTTGGCGCGTCATCGCCTCGTATATGATTCCTTGAGCAGCTTGATCCCGCGAGGCATCCACGCCCTGGCCATCGACGCCCGCGCACCGGGCGATCCTTGAACCTTCCCCACCCCCCGCACTCCTATCGCCTGGCGCCCGCTCAGGTCACCTCCCGCATTCGAGTTTGAAAGGCTTACGCCCATGAGAAAGTTGTCCGTTGCCGCCTGCCTGTCGCTCGCCCTGGCAGCGCCGCTGGCCCTGGCCCAGAACGTCGCCATCGTCAACGGCAAGCCGGTGCCCAAGTCGCGCGTCGACGCCCTGATCAGCCAGGCCACGAAGGCGGGACAGCCGCGCACGCCCGAGCTGGAGAAGCAGGCGCGCGACGAAGTCGTGCTGCGCGAGATGTTCATGCAGGAAGCCGAGAAGCGGGGCCTGGCGCAGTCGCCCGACTACAAGACCCAGATGGAGTTCGCGCGCCAGACCATCCTCATCCGCGAGCTGTTCGAAGACCAGAAGAAGAAGAACCCGATCACCGACGCCGAGGTCCAGGCGGAGTACGACAAGTTCAAGGGCCAGGCCACCGGCACCGAGTACCGCGCCCGGCACATCCTGGTCGAGAAGGAAGAAGACGCCAAGAAGCTCATCGCCGACATCAAGGGCGGGGCCAAGTTCGAAGACGTCGCGAAGAAGAATTCCAAGGACCCGGGCTCGGCCGAGAACGGCGGCGACCTCGACTTTGCCAAGCCCGATGCCTACGTGCCCGAGTTCGGCAAGGCGATGACCTCGCTGAAGAAGGGCCAGATGACCGACACGCCGGTGAAGTCGCAGTTCGGCTATCACATCATCAAGCTCGAGGACACGCGCGAAGCGCAGTTCCCGCCGCTGGCCGACGTGACGCCGCAGATCAAGCAGCGCCTGGAGCAGCAGAAGCTGGCCAAGTTCCGCGACGACATCCGCGAGAAGTCGAAGACCGACTACAAGTTCTCGGCGCAGTGATCCCAGCGCCCGGACACGAAAGAAGAGCGCCCGCAGGGCGCTCTTTTCATTGCCGGGTCAGCGCTTGCGCGTCTTGGCGGCAGGCGAGGCACTGCCTTGCTGCAGTGCCTCGGACATCCCGATGAGCACGCCGCTCACCAGCGCCGAGTAGCTCTGCGCCAGCGCCTGTGCCGCCTTGAGGCCGGCCGCGCGGCTGTTGCGCACGGCACTTTGCATCTGATCGGCCAGCTGCTCGGCGGTGCTGGCGGCCTGCGCGCCCGACAGCGTGCCGCCGGCCTGCAGCTTCTCGAGCACCTGCGACCACGGCGCGCCGAGTTGCGCGCTGGCCGCTTCGGCCGACTTCTTCACCACGCCGATCAGCGTGTCCTCGAACTTCTCGAGATCGGCGACTGCCTTCTTCAGCTGCTTCTCCTGCAGGTCGACGCCCTGCTCGACGAACTGCTGCAGCGCGACCCGGTTGGCATCGACTGCCTTCAGCAGCGCGTCGTCCATCCCGGCAACGGCGCTGTTGAGCAGGTTTTCCACGTCGACGGCGGGCAGGCTGCTTTGCGCGGCGCCTGTCGTGGCGGCCTTGGTCACCGCGCTCAGCACATCCTTGATGTTCTTCAGGCTCAGCTCGCGTCCCTGCAGGGCGCCCAGCGTGGCCTGTCGCACCGCATCGCGAAGCTGCTCGCCCTGCTTGGCGCTCGCGCTTGCGAACATCTCGATCAACGCGTCCTGGTCGATTCCGGCTTTCACGATGGTCTCTCCTCTGGGTGGGTGATGAACCGCGGCATCGTGTCACCAATGCGCCGCCGCGGCAATCAGCCGGCGGCGGACAGTGCGACGTCGCCCATGTCGACCCGGCCGGCTTCGATGCGCAGCTGGCGGTCGCAGCGCTCGGCGATGCCGCGGTCGTGCGTCACCAGCACCAGCGTGGTCCCGGCCTCGCGGTTGAGGTCGAACATCAGCTCCATCACCTTCTCGCCGGTGGCGAAGTCCAGGCTGCCGGTGGGCTCGTCGGCCAGCAGGACCGCCGGACGCACGACGAAGGCGCGCGCCAGCGCGACGCGCTGCTGCTCGCCGCCGGACAGCACCTTGGGGTAGTGGCGCAGGCGCTCCCCGAGCCCGACACGGCGCAGCATCTCGGTGGCCAGCAGGCGAGCGTCGCTGCGCCCCTGCAGCTCCAGCGGCAGCATCACGTTCTCCAGCGCCGTCAGGTTGCCGAGCAGCTGGAAACTCTGGAACACGAACCCCACCTTGGAGGCGCGCACCGCGGCGCGGGCATCCTCGTCGAGCGCGAACAGGTCCGTGCCGGCCAGCTTCACGGTGCCGGTGGTGGGCGTGTCGAGGCCGGCGATGATCGACAGCAGCGTGCTCTTGCCGGAACCCGAGGCGCCCACGATGGCCGCCGAGTGCTGCGGCTGCAGCGTGAAATCGATCTCGTGGAGAATCGTCAGCGTGCCGGTGGAGTCCTGGACCTGCTTGGTGACGCGCTCCACGGCAATGATGGGTTGAGTCATGAACTGGGTGGTGGGGATCGTATGAAGACGTCGCGCCGGGGATGGCTGATGCACTGTACCGCGCTGCTGGCGCTCGCCTGCATGCCGGGCCGGTCGCCTGCGGCCAGGCCGCCGGCGAAGATCCTCGTGGTGGGCGACAGCCTCTCGGCCGAATACGGCCTCGAGCGCGGCAGCGGCTGGGTGTCGCTGCTCGAGAAGCGCCTCGCTCAGGACCACATCGCGGCGAGCGTGGTCAATGCCAGCGTCAGCGGCGACACCACGTCGGGCGGACGCTCGCGGCTGGGGCAGCTGCTCCAGCAGCACCAGCCCACCCACGTGATCCTCGAGCTCGGAGGCAACGACGCCTTGCGCGGCCTGCCGCTGAACATGACCCAGGCCAATCTCGCGCAGATGACGCAGGCGGCCAAGGCCGCCGGCGCGCGTGTGCTCATCGTCGGGATGCAGGTGCCGCCGAACTACGGCCGCAAGTACAGCGACGACTTCGCCGCCGTGTACGCGACCGTGGCTCGACAGGAAGGCGCCGCGCTGGTGCCATTCATGCTGAAGGGCGTGGCCGACGTGCCGCAATCGGAGGCGCTGTTCCAGCCCGACCGCATCCACCCGCGGGCGCAGGCGCACCCCATCATCCTGACCAACATCTGGCCGGTGCTGGCGAAGCTGCTCCAGTAGCCGCGCTCAATCGGCGTGCCGCTCGCGTCCTTCGCCGCGCCCGCGCGCCTGGTTTTCCTCGCGGCCCTGTCCCTGCCCGCGGGCCTCGCGGTTGACGTTGCCGTCCTGCCGACGCTGGACGGGCGGCTGCTGCACCTGCGCGGGCCGCGGCGGCTCGGCGGGCTGCACGTGCGGCGGGGCCGCGACATGCGGCTGCTGCGGCGCGACCGCCTGAGGCTGCGGCCGCGGCGCGACCGCCTGCGGTGCGGGGGCTTCGACCTGACGGCTGGCCTGCGGCGGACCCGGCACATCCTGCGATCTCCGTCGCCAGTCGGCGCGGTCATTCCGATCCACATCGGGCTGCGGCGCGACACGCGACGGTGGCGCCGGCACCGCCGCCGGCGGCTTGGGGGCCGCGGCGGGCGGAGGCGTCTGCACGGCAGCGGCTTGCGGCGGAACGATCACAGCGCGCGGTGCGGCGGCCGGCGACTGCACCGACGGTGCCGCGCGGACGTCGTCCCCATCGCGCCCGCGAGCACGGTCACCGCCATACCGGCGAACGTTTGCCGGGGCATCGGTCGGTGTGGCCAGGTTTGCCCTGACCGGCGACGGCGGCACGACGACGGTCGACGGTGCGACCGCCTGGAAGCCCGGCCGGCCCGGATCCATGTCGTGGCGACGCACACGCCTGGCCTCCGCCGCGGCCGGCGGCAGCACCGGCGACGCCACCGTCGGCGCCGGCACGACGACATCACGCGCCGGCTGGTTGGCGAGTTGCTGCACCGCGGTCGTGCGCCACTGCGCCGCGGCGGGCGCCACCGGCTTGCGGTTCACCATCACCTCCTGCGGCACCACCGTCACCGCATGCGGGAAGCGGCGGTTGCGGTAGTCGATGTCGCGCACCGCGTTCTGCGGGTTGTTGATGATGGTCGTCACGTTGGTGATCTGGGTCACGTGCGTCACGTTGACCTGCTGGACGTAGCGCGGGGAGACGCGGTAGTACGGCACGTAGACCTCGCGCGGCGCGAGCGGAAACCAGCCCACGCCGGGACCGCGGTTGCCGATGCTGACGGACACGCTCAGGTGCGGCCCGCCGACCCAGCCCACCAGCGCGGGTGCATACACCGGGCGACGCACGTAGCTCCCCGGCACCCAGCACCAGCGCTGGTTAGAGTAGGCCCAGCGGCCGTAATGGAACGGGGCAAAGCCCCAGGGCATGTCGTCGACCCAGGTCCAGCCCCAGGGGCTGATCCAGACCCAATGGCCGGCGCCATACGGCGCCCAGCCGGCGGGTACGTTGCGCGGAACCCAGACCGTGCCGTACTCGGGCGCCTGCTCCCAGCGCCCGTAACGGTCGAGGTCTTCGACACCGGTCATCTCGGGCGAGACATAGCGCGTGGACGCGCTGCGCTCGTCGCGGCGGTCGCGCTCGTTGTTCCAGGCCGCGAACGAATCACGCGCCGGCTCGGTGATGCTGTACTGAGCCGCCGCGCCTTCCATCCAGAACTCCGCATGCTGGCCGGCGTTGACCGTCAGCGCGCTGCCAGGACCTTCGTACAGCGCCTCGCCGCTCCACACCGTGACGTGGCTGGTCTGGTCGTTGCGGTCGAAGCGGTAGCGGCCGGGCCGGTGGGTGACGAAACGGCCTTCCGCGGTGCGCATTTCGAATTCGCGCGCCGACTCGGCATCGCGCAGCCGTGTGGCAACGGAGCCGCTGTGCAGCTGCAGCGAAAGGGTGTCGTCGTCGATGCCCAGCACCTCGAGTTCCGTGCCCGAATCGAGCCGTATCGTGGTCGACCCGATGTGCACATCGGCGTGCGCCGAGGCATCGGTGGACAACCGGTCGCCGGTGGTGAGCGGCCGGTTGCGCTCGGCGCTCACCCATTCGCCGGCGTCCGGCGTGTACAGCCAGACCTGGCCGGTGAGCTCACCGACGCGCCCGACGCGTCCGGGAGGGTCGGCCCAGGCGGTGGTCGCTGCAGTGCACAAGAGCACCGCCAGAAAAGTCAGGAATCGGCGCATCAGCATCATGGTCAGCCCTCGGCAACAAGTGCCGTGTCCGGACAACGCGACGGTGCGCGCTCGCGCTGACGGTTCGCTCGGACGGAAACCTTGCTTTACAAGTGCGCGCCAGACAGGGACGCCGCTCGGACGTCCTATGTCGGGTTAGTCGTCCCCGGCGGGGTCCAGTTCCGGGAACAGCACGCTGGTGAACCCGAACTGGCTGAAATCTCGCACCCGCATCGGGTAGAGCTTGCCGATCAGGTGATCGCACTCGTGCTGAACCACGCGGGCGTGGAAGCCCTCGGCCTCGCGCTCGATGCGCTCGCCGCGCGGCCCGAATCCGGTGTAGCGGATGCGCGCGAAGCGCGGCACGACGCCGCGCAGCCCCGGCACGGAAAGGCACCCTTCCCAGCCCAGCTCTTCCTCGTCGGACAGCGGCGTGATCTGCGGATTGATCAGCACCGTCTCGGGCACCGGCGGCGCATCGGGATAGCGCTGGTTCTTGCCGAAGCCGAAGATCACGAGCTGCAGGTCGACGCCGATCTGGGGCGCGGCCAGCCCGGCGCCTTCGGCGGCGTGCATGGTGTCGAACATGTCCGCGACGAGTGCGTGCAGCTCGGGCGTGTCGAACGCGGTGACGGGTGCCGCCACGCGCAGCAGGCGCGGATCGCCCATCTTCAGGATCTCACGGACGGTCATTGGAGCCCCTCGTCCGCGGAGTACCGCGTCCGGTCCCCCGAGGGGACGCGGCCCGGCTTGGGAGCGGCCCGGCGCTCGGGCCGCAAAAACCGGAGCCCCTCGTCCGCGGAGTACCGCGTCCGGTCCCCCGAGGGGACGCGGCCCGGCTTGGGAGCGGCCCGGCGCTCGGGCCGCAAAAACCGGAGCCCCTCGTCCGCGGAGTACCGCGTCCGGTCCCCCGAGGGGACGCGGCCCGGCTTGGGAGCGGCCCGGCGCTCGGGCCGCCAAAAACCGGAGCCCCTCGTCCGCGGAGTACCGCGTCCGGTCCCCCGAGGGGACGCGGCCCGGCTTGGGAGCGGCCCGGCGCTCGGGCCGCAAAAACCGGAGCCCCTCGTCCGCGGAGTACCGCGTCCGGTCCCCCGAGGGGACGCGGCCCGGCTTGGGAGCGGCCCGCAAAGCACTGATTGCCCCGTGGTGTCTCATCGAGCTTCCTTCAACAGCGATTGCAGCCCCGCTTCGTCCAGGATGGGCAAGCCGAGTTCCTGCGCCTTGTCGAGCTTGCTGCCGGCTTCGGCGCCGGCGACGACGTAGTGGGTCTTCTTCGAGACCGAGCCGGCAACCTTGCCGCCGGCGGCCTCGATCAGGTCCTTGGCTTCGTCGCGCGTCAGGGTGGGCAACGTGCCGGTGAGCACGAAGGTCTTGCCGGCCAGCGGCTTGGGACTGAGGTCGCCGTGGCCGTCGTGCTCTTCCCACGCGATGCCACAGGCCCTGAGCTGCTCCACCACCTCGCGATTGTGTGACTGCGCGAAGAACGTGTGGATGCTCTGCGCGACGATGGGACCGACGTCGCTCACCTCCAGCAGCTGCTCGACGCTGGCATTCATGATGCGGTCGAGCGCGCCGAAGTGCTTGGCCAGGTCGCGTGCGGTCGATTCGCCCACATGGCGGATGCCCAGCGCAAAGAGGAAGCGCGTCAGCGTTGTCTGCTTGCTCTTCTCGAGGCCGTCGACGAGGTTGCGTGCGCTCTTGTCGGCCATGCGCTCCAGCGCGCTGAGCTTGGCGACACCGAGCTTGTAGAGCTCGGGCAGCGTGCGGATGAGCCCGCTGTCGACGAGCTGGTCGACCAGGCGGTCGCCCAGCCCCTCGATGTCCATGGCCCGCCGTCCCGCGAAATGCAGGATGGCCTGCTTGCGCTGCGCCGCGCAGAAGAGCCCGCCGCTGCAGCGCCAGTCGACCTCGCCTTCCTCGCGCACGATCTCGCTGCCGCAGACCGGACACTTGCCTTTCAGCCGAGCGTGCAGGTCGAAGCGCGGGGCGTCCGCCGGCCGCCTGTCCGCGACGACGCCCACGACCTCGGGGATGACATCGCCGGCGCGCCGCACGATCACCGTGTCGCCCAGGCGCACGTCCTTGCGCTCGATCTCGTCCTGGTTGTGCAGGGTGGCGTTGCTCACCGTGGTGCCGCCGACGAACACCGGCTTCAGCTTCGCCACCGGCGTCAGCTTGCCGGTGCGGCCGACCTGCACGTCGATGTCGAGCAGCGTGGTCATCTGCTCCTGCGCCGGGTACTTGTGCGCCACGGCCCAGCGCGGCTCACGCGAGACGTAGCCCAGGCGCTGCTGCAGCGCGCGCTCGTTGACCTTGTAGACGACGCCGTCGATGTCGAAGGGCAGCGCGTCGCGCTTCTCGCCGACCTTGCGATGGAAGGCCACCAGCCCGTCCGCGCCCAGCACCACCGCACGCTGCGGGTCCACCGGCAGCCCCGCTGCATGCAGCGCATCGACGACGTCGCTGTGGCGCGCCGGCAGCTCCCAGCCGCGCACCTCGCCGACGCCGTACGCGAAGAATTTCAGCGGCCGCTTGGCTGCCATCGCCGGATCGTGCTGCCGCACCGCGCCGGCGGCAGCGTTGCGCGGATTCACGAAGGTCTTCTCGTTCTTCGCGCCCTGCGCGATCAGCTCGCGCTGGCGCTCGTTCAGCGCATCGAAATCGTCGCGGCGGATGTAGACCTCGCCGCGGACCTCGAGCACCTGCGGCGCTTCACGGTGGTTGCGCAGTCGCAGCGGGATCTGCTGGATGGTGCGGATGTTCTGCGTCACGTCCTCGCCGGTCTCGCCGTTGCCGCGCGTGGCCGCCTGCACCAGCACGCCATTCTCGTAGCGCAGGTTGATCGCCAGGCCGTCGAACTTGAGCTCGGCGGCGTATTCGATCGGCGGCTCGGTGTCGGCCAGCCCCAGCTCGCGGCGCACGCGCGCATCGAACGCCACGGCGCCGCTCGCCTCGGTGTCGGTCTCGGTGCGGATCGACAGCATGGGCACGGCATGGCGCACCGGGACGAAGCCGTCGAGCACCTTGCCGATGACGCGCTGCGTGGGCGAGTCGGGCGTGAGCAGATCGGGATGACCGGCTTCGAGCGCCTGCAGCTCCTGGAACAGCTTGTCGTACTCCGCGTCCGGGATCTCGGGGTCGTCCAGGACGTAGTAGCGATGTGCGTGGTGATGGAGGAGGTCGCGCAGCTCGGCGGCGCGTGCGGCAGGAGAAGCGGTCGTCATCCCGGGATCGTATTCGCAGCTTGCCGACGGAGCGAAGCGGACCCCCGCTACGAGAACAACCGCCGTGCGGCCGGCGAGCCGGCCGCCAGGTCGTGCGCCTCGAGCTTTTCGTACAGCTGCTTCAGCTCGCCGCCGATCGCGGCGAAGCCTTCCGGCGTCAAGGGCCGGCCGTGGTCGTCGACGATGCTGGCGTCCATTCCGAGCGACAGCGCCTGCGCGCTGGCCTGCCAGGCGACGAAAGGCTCGGCAGCCGGATCGGTCTGCGGCACGTCGAAGCTCAGGGTGACGTCGCGCACGGCCGCACGCCCGGGGTCGTCGGCGAATGCAGCCTGCGGATCGAAGGTCAAGGTCAGCACCGGCGGCGCTCCTTCCTCGGGCGACGGCAGCACCAGCCGGCCCGGCACGACGCCGGCGACGAAGCCGTGGCGCGAGGCGTGCTGCTGGATGTAGCCCACGCTCCACGCCGCCGCGCGCGCCTGCAGGTGCACCGCCAGCTGAGCGTCGTGCTCGCCGGCGAAATGGTCGAGCTCGCGCGCCCGCGCGACCACGTCGAGCATGTCGGGAAAGTCGGCCATGGCGCCCACGGCCTCGGCGAAGGCCTGGACCTTCTGCACGAACTCGGAATACTCGATCTCGTTCAGGCCGCCGGTGCGGTTGGCCAGTTGCACGCCGGCCTGGAACTCGCTGTAGCGGCGGCCCGGCGCCGGCGCTTCCCACTCGCCGGTATCGGCATCCAGGCCCTCGATGAGGAAGGGCTTGCTGCCCGCGCGGCGCGTCGTCGGCAGGTGCATCAGCACCAGCTCGCCGCTCACCGGCGCCTCCACCGTCAAGGGCGCGATGGCATCGATCAGCGCATCGAGCCGCAAGGAGGGCCGCCTGGGCGCGCGAGCCTCGACTGCGGGCGTTGCCATGCCGGACGACGGCGGCGCCGGCGCGTCCAGCACGGGCTCGCGCATCTCGCGCGCCTCGGTCCGCGGCGGGACGGGCTCGAGGGCCGCGCGCTTCGGCCCGGCCTTGCGGGCCTGCCACGCACCGTGCGCCACCACGCCCGCCAGCAGCACGCCCCCCACGGCGGCCAGCGCAATGAACAGGTCACTCATCGATCAAGGCTCATGCCGCCTCGGCCATGCCGACCGCCGCTTCCATGTCGACCGCGACGATGCGCGACACGCCCTGCTCCTGCATGGTCACGCCGATGAGCTGCTCGGCCATCTCCATCGCGATCTTGTTGTGGCTGATGAACAGGAACTGCGTGCCCTGGGCCATCTCCTGCACGAGCTTGGCATAGCGGTCGGTGTTGGCGTCGTCGAGCGGCGCGTCCACCTCGTCGAGCAGGCAGAACGGCGCAGGGTTGAGCTGGAAGATCGCGAACACCAGCGCGATGGCCGTGAGCGCCTTCTCGCCGCCCGAGAGCAGGTGAATGGTGCTGTTCTTCTTGCCGGGCGGCTGCGCCATCACCTGCACGCCCGCATCGAGGATCTCGTCGCCGGTCATCACCAGCTTGGCATTGCCGCCGCCGAACAGGCTGGGGAACATGCGGCCGAAATGCTCGTTGACCTGGTTGAAGGTGCTGCCGAGCAGGTCGCGGGTCTCGAGGTCTATCTTGTGGATGGCGTCCTCGAGGGTGGTGATCGCCTCGTCGAGGTCCGCCGACTGCGCGTCGAGGAAGGTCTTGCGCTCGCGTGCGGCAGTCAGCTCGTCCAGCGCCGCCAGGTTGACCGCGCCGAGCGCAGCGATGTCGCGGTTGATGCGATCGATCTCGCCTTGCAGGCCGTAGAGCTTGACGTTGTTGTCGGCGACGTTGCGGGCCAGCGCCTCGAGGTCGACGGTGGCTGCCGTGAGCTGCTCCATGTACTGCGCGCCGCCGAGCTGCGCGGCCTGTTCCTCGAGCTGCAGCTTGGTGATGCGGTCGCGCAGCGGCTGCAGGCTCTGCTCGTGCGCCATGCGTTGCTCGTCGGCCCGGCGCAGCCGCAGCGTGAGGTCGTCGTACTCGCTGCGCTTGGCGCCCAGCGCCGCCTCGCGCTCGACCTTGAGCGCCAGCGCGGTCTGCAGACCGGCCTGCGCGGCGGCATCGGTGAGCACGGTGAGCTCTTCCTGCAGCTGCGCAGCCGACTGCTCGTTGGACGCGACCTGCTGCAGCGCCGTCTCGATGCTGCGCTGCAGCTCGCCGCGCCGCGCGGCCAGCGCACGCGACGAGAACTGCGCTTCCTGGGCCTGGCGCTCCAGCGAGCGCAGCTGCTCGCGCGCGTCGGCCAGCTTGCGTTCGGCGGCGATCACGCCCTCCTCGAGCTCGGCATGGCGCTCCTGCGTGTTCGCGAGCTGCATGTCCAGCTCCTCGAACCTGGCCTCGCCCGTCGCGCGGCGCTCGTTCAGGTCTTCGAGCTGGACGTCGACCTCGGCGAGCTCGCTGTCGAGCTGCGCACGCCGCGTGCTGGTCTGCTCGGCCTGCTGCGACAGGCGCAGCAGTTCGACCTGCAGCTGGTGCGCCCGCGTCTGCGCTTCGGCGGCTTCGCGCCGCGCGGCCACCAGCCGCTGCGAGGCATCGGTGTACGCGGCCTCGGCGCGCACCATCGTGCTCTTCGCCTCCTCGGCGATCAGCGCCTGCGCGCGCGCCTGGCGCTCCAGGTTCTCGATTTCCTGCGCTCGGGCCAGCATGCCGGCCTGCTCGGAATCGGGGGCGTAGAAGGCGACGGCGAACTGGCTCACCGCATGGCCTTCGCGCGTCATGATCACTTCGCCGTGCGTCAGCCTGGAGCGGGCGGCCAGCGCCTCGTCGATGTCGACGGCCGTGTACACCCCCTCGAGCCAGTCGTTGAGCAGCGCCTTGAGTCCGGCGTCGCCCAGCCGCAGCAGATCCGACAGGCGGGGCAGCGTCTGGTGGGTGTTGGAGATCGCGGCCTGAGGCGGCGTGTAGAAGGCGAGCTTGGCCGGCGGCGCGTCGAGCGCGAAGGCGCGCACCGTCTCGACGCGGCCGACCTCGAGCGCATTGATGCGTTCGCGCAGCGCCGCTTCGAGCGCGGTTTCCCATCCGTTCTCGATGTGGATGCGGGTCCACAGCCCCTGCAGGCCATCGAGGCCGTGCTTGGCGAGCCAGGGCTTGAGCTTGCCCTCGGTCTGCACCTTCTCCTGCAGCGCCCGCAGCGCGTCGAGCCGCGCGCTCAGGTCGGCCTGCCTGGCCGTCTCGGTGTTCACCTGCTCCTGCTTCAGGCGGCGCTCCTCGTCGAGCGCAGGCACCTGGTCGGTCAGCTCGTGCAGCCGGGCATCGGTGGTCTGGTGCGCCTCTTCGGCGACCGCGAACTGGCGCTTCAGCTCTTCGAGCCGCTCGGTGTCGGGCGCGGCAAGCTGGCGGCGCTCGGCATCGAGCCGTTCGCGGCGGCCGTTGAGCTGACGGGTCTGCTCGTCGATGTTGCGGCTTTCCGCGGCGAGCACCTGGATCTGCTGCTGAACGCCGGCCACCGCGCCGCGCTGCTCGTTGCTGCGGCCCTGCGCGGCGCGCAGCGCGTCCTCGAAGCCGGGCAGGTTGCCCGCCTGCTCCTCGGCCTGCGCACCCAGCACCTCGCTCTGCTCGTCGGCCATCGATATCTGGGCGGCGATCTGCTCCAGCTCTTCCTGGGCCTGCGTCTGGCGCTGCGTCCACTGCTCGCTCTGCGCCTTGAGCTCGGCCAGCCGCTGCTCGATGCGCTGGCGGCCTTCGACGACGTAGCGGATGCGCTCCTCGAGCCGGCTCACTTCGAGGGCGGCCTCGGC
The DNA here is from genome assembly GCF_029855045.1 of Piscinibacter sp. XHJ-5. Classification (GTDB taxonomy): domain Bacteria; phylum Pseudomonadota; class Gammaproteobacteria; order Burkholderiales; family Burkholderiaceae_C; genus Albitalea. The sequence goes on along the minus strand of NZ_CP123228.1, from coordinate 2,064,638 downwards.
CAGCGCACCCTGCACTGCATGCAGCTCGTCGCCGGCCGCGTAGTGCGCCTGGCGGATCGTCTCGAGTTCGGCTTCGCCGTGGCGCAGCTCGGCCAGGCGCTCCTCGAGCGCGTTGGTCGCGGCCAGCACTTCCTTCCTGACGCGCTCTTCCTCGTTGGACGCATCGCGGTGCTTGAGGAACCACAGCTGGTGCAGCTTCAGCGTCCCCTGCTCCTGCAGCGAGCGGTACTGGGTGGCGACCTCGGCCTGCTTCTCGAGCTTGTCGAGGTTGCTGTTCAGCTCGCGCAGGATGTCTTCGACGCGGGTGAGGTTCTCTCGGGTGTCCTTCAGGCGCGTCTCGGTCTCGCGGCGGCGCTCCTTGTACTTGGAGACGCCGGCGGCCTCCTCGAGGAACAGGCGCAGCTCTTCCGGCTTGCTCTCGATGATGCGGCTGATGGTGCCCTGGCCGATGATGGCGTAGGCACGGGGGCCGAGGCCGGTGCCGAGGAACACGTCCTGCACATCCCGGCGGCGCACCGGCTGGTTGTTGATGTAGTAGCTGCTGGTGCCGTCGCGGGTCAGAACGCGCTTCACCGCGATCTCGGTGAACTGGTTCCACTGGCCGCCGGCACGCGCGTCGCTGTTGTCGAACACCAGCTCGACGCTGGCGCGGCTGGCCGGCTTGCGATTGCCCGAGCCGTTGAAGATCACGTCCTGCATCGACTCGCCGCGCAGCTCGCTGGCCTTGGACTCGCCGAGCACCCAGCGCACCGCGTCCATGATGTTGGACTTGCCGCAGCCGTTGGGGCCGACCACGCCGACCAGCTGCCCCGGCAGCTGGAAATTGGTGGGTTCGGCGAACGACTTGAAGCCGGAGAGCTTGATCGAATTCAGGCGCATGGATGGACTGCCGACGCGATAACGAAGCTTCGCGTTAAGTCGTTGATTTCATTGAAAAAACCCGCAGGGCTGCGGGTTCTCGGACGGGCTGGATGATACCATCGCGCCCCCCGCCGAAACCCTCTCGAAAAGTCACCGCCATGGCCAAGAACGCCGCGCCGAAAGGCACTTCCAGGCCCGCGCCCAAGCAGCGCGAGATGCCGGCCAATCCCCCCACCGCGCCGAGCAAGGAACTGCACGTTTTCCCCAATCCGGCGCCCGAGCGCGACTACGTCATCCAGTTCCAGGTGCCCGAGTTCACCTGCCACTGCCCGCTGACCGGCCAGCCCGACTTCGCGCACTTCACGATCGACATGATCGCCGACCGGCTCTGCGTGGAGCTGAAGAGCCTGAAGATGTACTTCTGGAGCTATCGCAACGAGGGCGCATTCCACGAGAAGGTGACCAACACCATCCTCGACGACATCGTGCAGGCCACCGATCCGCGCTTCATCCGCATCACCGCGAAGTGGTACGTGCGTGGCGGGATCTTCACCAACGTCGTGGCCGAGCACCGCAAGAAGGGATGGAAGCCGCAGCCGGTCGTGGCGCTGCCCCGCCTCGGGCAGGAAAGCGGAATCGCGTAGGCCGCCGCCCAGCCGATGCGGCACGCGGTTTGCCGCGCAGACGCATGGCAGGGCGGATCCTCATCGGCATCTCCGGCTGGCGCTACGGCCCCTGGCGCGGCGTCTTCTACCCCGAGAAGCTGCCGCAGCACAGCGAGCTGAAGTACGCCTCTCGCATGCTGCCGACCATCGAGATCAACGGATCGTTCTACTCGCTGCAGAGCCCCGCCTACTACGCCGAGTGGCACGACGACACGCCCGAGGGCTTCGTGTTCGCGGTGAAGGGTCCGAAGTACATCACCCACCTTCGGCGGCTGAACCAGGTCGAGACGCCGCTGGCGAACTTCTTCGCCAACGGCATGTTCGAGCTGAAGGACAAGCTCGGGCCCATCCTGTGGCAGTTTCCGCCGCAGCTGTCCTTCCAGGCCGATCGCTTCGAGGCGTTCTTCGCCCAGCTGCCGCACGACACCGAGGCGGCAGCTGCCATCGCCGCGCGCCACGACCATCGCGTGGCGGGACGAACCAGCCTGGTGCCTGACCGCAAGAGGCCGCTGCGCCACGCGGTGGAGATTCGCCACCCGAGCTTCGTCGACCCGGCCTTCGTGGCGCTGCTGCGGCGCCATCGCATCGCGCTCGTCGTCGCCGACACGGCCGGCAAATGGCCCCTGCTGGAAGACCTGACCGCGGGCTTCGTGTACCTGCGGCTGCATGGCGACCAGGAGCTCTACGCCAGCGGCTACAGCGACGCCGCCCTCGAGCGCTGGGCCGCACGCATCCGCACCTGGAGCGAAGGCGGCCAGGTCGCCGATGCGCGGCTCGCTTCGTCGCGGCCGGCGCCCCGGCGCGCAAAGCGCGACATCTACTGCTACTTCGACAACGACGTGAAGGTGCACGCGCCTTACGACGCGGCGACGCTGATGCGCAAGCTGGGCCTGGCGACCCCGCTGGCCGGCAAGGGCCAGCCGGTCTGGCCGCCCGGTTGGCAGGCGCCGCGCATTCGCACCGGCAGCGAAGGCTTCGGCATGCGCACCAAGGCGAGGCCGTAGGAATGCGATCCCCGTCACGCTCAGCGGTGGCGTGACGCACCGGCCGCCGTTCCACCAGGGTCGCTCCCCGATAATCGGGGGATGAATCCGCTGCTCGCCCGGCTCCATCCCTATCCGTTCGAGCGCCTGCGCGCCCTCACCCGCGACATCGTTCCCAACCCCGAGCTGAAGCCCATCGGGTTGGGCATCGGCGAGCCCCGCCATCCCACGCCGAAGCTGATCCAGCAGGCTCTGGTCGACAACCTCAAGGGCCTCGCCAGCTACCCGGCCACGGCCGGCGATCCGGCTCTCAGGCAGGCGATCGTCGACTGGCTGACGCGCCGCTATGGCGTGGTGCTCGATCCGGCGACCCAGGTGCTTCCGGTCAATGGCTCGCGCGAGGCGCTTTTCGCGATCGCGCAGACGGTGGTCGATCCGACCCAGCCCGGGGCCACCGTCGTCTGCCCCAACCCGTTCTATCAGATCTACGAGGGCGCGGCGCTGCTCGCCGGCGCCCGCACCGCCTTCGCGAACAGCGACCCGGGGCGCAATTTCGCCCCCGACTGGGACGCCGTGCCCGAGGCCACCTGGGCGCGCACGCAGCTCGTGTACGTCTGCTCGCCCGGCAATCCCACCGGCGCGGTGATGCCACTGTCCGAGTGGCAGAAGCTGTTCGACCTGTCCGACCGGCATGGCTTCGTGATCGCCTCGGACGAGTGCTATTCGGAGATCTACTTCCGCGACGTGCCGCCGCTGGGCTCGCTGGAGGCGGCGGCCCAGCTCGGCCGCACCGACTTCCGCCGTCTCGTGGCCTTCACGAGCCTGTCCAAGCGCTCGAACGTGCCCGGGATGCGCTCGGGCTTCGTCGCCGGCGACGCAGCCGTCCTGAAGCCCTTCCTGCTGTACCGCACCTACCACGGCAGCGCGATGAGCCCGACCGTGCAGCGCGCGAGCATCGCCGCCTGGAGCGACGAGCAGCACGTGATCGACAACCGCGAGCTGTACCGGCGCAAGTTCCAGCAGGTCGCGCCGCTGCTGGCTCAGGTCCTCGACGTGTCGCTGCCCGACGCCGGCTTCTACCTGTGGGCCGACGTGTCGCGCATCGCGCCGGAAGGCGGCGACGTCGCCTTCGCGCGGGGCCTGCTCGCTCAATACAATGTTGCGGTGCTGCCGGGCAGCCTGCTGGCCCGCGAATCCAACGGCAGCAATCCGGGCGCCGGGCGGATCCGCATGGCGCTCGTGGCGGAGGTCGACGAGTGCCTCGAAGCCGCCCGACGCATCGTCGCGTACGCACGCTCCCTTCATCCCTCCCCGGTATCCATTCCATGACGCATCAACTGCAAGCAACGATCGAACTCGCCTGGGAGAACCGGGCATCGCTGACGTCCGAGAACAGCCCCGAAATCCGCGAGGCGGTCGAGCAGGTCATCGCCGACCTCAACAAGGGCCGCGTGCGCGTGGCCGAGCGCCAGGGCGTGGGCCAGTGGACCACCAACCAGTGGGTGAAGAAGGCCGTGCTGCTGTCGTTTCGCCTGCAGGACAACCAGCTCATGCACGCCGGCGAGCTGGCCTTCTTCGACAAGGTGAAGACCAAGTTCTCGCACCTCGACGAGGCGGAGATCCGCGCCTCGGGCGTGCGCATCGTGCCGCCCGCGGTGGCGCGCCGCGGCTCGTACCTGGCCAACAACGTGATCCTGATGCCCAGCTACGTCAACATCGGCGCCTACGTCGACGAGGGCACGATGGTCGACACCTGGGCCACGGTCGGCTCGTGCGCGCAGATCGGCAAGAACGTGCACCTGTCCGGCGGCGTCGGCATCGGCGGCGTGCTCGAACCCGTGCAGGCCAATCCCACGATCATCGAGGACAACTGCTTCATCGGCGCGCGCTCGGAGGTCGTCGAGGGCGTGATCGTCGAGGAGAACAGCGTCATCTCCATGGGCGTGTTCATCGGCCAGAGCACCAAGATCTACGACCGAACCACCGGCGAGACCTACTACGGACGCGTGCCGGCCGGCTCGGTCGTGGTCAGCGGCAACCTGCCCAGCGCCGACGGCAAGTACAGCCTCTACTGTGCCGTGATCGTCAAGCGAGTCGACGCGCAGACGCGCGCCAAGACGAGCATCAACGAGCTGTTGCGCGCCTGATGCTGTCGCGGCAGGTCCAGCGCCCACCCCGCCGGGCCGGCCTGCGGAGGGCGGCGGCGCTCACGCTCGCAGCCCTGCTGCCGCTGGCCGCGCAGGCAGTCGAGACCCTGCGGGTGCTGTCGTGGCCCGGCTATGCCGATCCCGACATCGTCAAGGCCTTCGAGCAGCGCCACAAGGTCAGCGTGCAGGTGACCGTCGTCGGCTCCGACGAGACGCTGTGGGAGCGCGTCAACGGCAACAACGGCGGCGACTTCGACGTCTTCGCCGTCAACACGGCCGAGCTGAAGCGCTACGTCGACAAGGGCCTGGCGGTGCCGCTGAACCTCGCGAACATCCCGAACGTCGCGCAGCAGCTGCCACGCTTTCGCGACCGCTTCGCCATCCCCAACCTCATGCGCGACGGCGCGGTCTATGCGGTGCCCTACACCTTCTCGGAGATGGGCCTCATCTACGATCGCCAGCAGCTCCCCGAGCCGCCGACGTCGATCGCCGCGCTGTGGGACCCCAAGTACAAGGGCCGCGTGCTCGCCTTCGACACCGGCGGCCACAACTTCTCGATCGCCGCGCTGGCGCTGGGCAAGCCGGATCCCTTCCAGCTCGACGATGCCGCTTACCGCGACATCGCCGCCCACCTGATCGCGCTGCGGCGCAACGTGCTCACCTTCTACAGCCTGCCGGAAGAGTCGGTCGAGCTGTTCCGCGACCACAAGGTCGCGCTGCTGTTCGCCAACTACGGCACGCAGCAGGTGCAACAGCTGAGGAAGGCCGGCGCCGATATCGGCTACGTGATTCCCAAGGAAGGAGCACTGGCCTGGCTGGACTGCTGGACCATCACCCGCGGCGCGAAGAACAAGACGCTGGCCGAGGCGTGGATCAACTACATGCTCGAAAAGCCCGTGAGCCGCGCGCTGACCGAGCGGCAGGGCCTGGCCAACACGGTCGAACCGAGCGAGATGGACGACCGCAAGAACAAGATCATCTGGCTCGAGCCGGTGGAGGATGCGAGCCGGCGCTCCCGCACGTGGGGGCACATCGTCTCCGGCGACCGGCCGGTGGCGCTCGAGTCGCGTTGAGGCCCGGCAACGCCATGCGCCTGGGCATCCGCTTCCGCCTCGGCATCCTGCTGGCGGCGTTCGGCGTGCTGGCCACGGGACTGACGGGGCTGTACTCGTACACCCAGAGCCGCGAACTGCTGGTGCGTGCTGCCGAACGGGACCTGATGACCTCGACGCAGGTGTTCGGCCGCCGCCTGTCCACGGCGATCAGCAGCGTCAGCGACGACGTGCGCATGCTGACCGAGCTGGAGCTGACGCGCAGCCTCGCCAAGGGCGACGGGGCCGCGCAGGAGATGCGCAAGGCAGCGCTGGCCGACGCCTTCCATGCCGTGCTGCGCGCCAATCCCGACTACTTCCAGGTGCGCTTCATCAGCGCCCAGGATCACGGGCTGGAGGTGGTGCGCGTCGACCGCGACGGCCCCGGCACGGTGCGGGTGGCCGATGACCTGCTGCAGGAGAAGGCGCATTTCCCCTATGTCTTTCGCGCTCTGTCGCTGCGCACCGGCGAGGTGTTCCTGTCGAAGATGGGCATCAACCACGAGGTCGGCTCGCATGCGGCGCTGAACCAGCCGACGCTGTACGTGTCGAGCCCGGTGCCGGGCGCGCAGAGTGCGGCGGCCGGACTCATCGTCGTCAGCGTCGACGTGAATCGGGTGTTCGGCGCGCTGAAGGCGGACCTGCCTTCCCACCTGAGGCTGTTCCTCACCAACGAGTGGGGCGACTTCCTGATCCATCCCGACCCGACGCAGGCCTTCGGCTTCGACCAGGGCCGGCGCGTGCTCATCCAGGAGAGCTTCGCGGCCGTCGAGCCGCTGCTGCACGACAGCCAGCAGCCGCTGCTGGCGCGCGCTGACTTCGGCCAGGCCGAGCCCGACCCGGTGCTGGGCGCCTTCATCAAGCTGCCGCTGGGGCGCCAGGCGGACTCGTCCGCCGGCAAGCTCGGGACCGTCGCCGCGGCGCCCGAGGGAGGACGCGGGCGGTTCCTGATCCTGGGGGTCGCGCAGCCGCTGTCGCAGATCCTGGCGTCCACCCACATCCTCGGCCGCACGACGATCCAGATCGTGCTCGCCTTCAGCGCCATCGCCATCGTGCTCGCCATGTTCGCGGCCCGCCTGGTGACGCGTCCGCTCAACCAGATGACGCGCGAGGTCAAGCGCTTCTCCAGCGACCAGGCGGTGGGCGAGCTGCCCACCGCGCGCCATGACGAGATCGGCGAGCTGGCGCGTGGCTTCGACGAGATGCAGACGCGCATCCGCTCGGCCATGGCCGAGCTCGATGCCAGCCGCAACCGCCTGGCCCACATGGCGCGCCACGACGCGCTGACCGGGCTGCCCAACCGTTCGGTGTTCCTCGACCGGCTCGAGCACGCCATCTTGTCCACGCGTCGCAACGGGGGCTGCCTCGCAGTGCTGTTCATCGACCTCGACCGCTTCAAGCACATCAACGACAGCCACGGCCACGCGGTGGGCGATCTGGCCCTCGTGGAGACGGCGGCATTGCTGAAGGCGGCGGTGCGCGAGGTCGACACCGTCGCCCGCTGGGGCGGCGACGAGTTCGTGATCCTGCTCGAAGCGATGGACGAGGAGCACGAAGCCCGCCGCGTCGCCGAGACGCTGCTGGACCGCTTCTCGCGGCCGATGCCCGTCGGCGAGCTGATGCTCGATCTGGGCGCCAGCATCGGCATCAGCCTGTACCCGCGCGATGCGTTCGACGCGCCCGAGCTGATCCAGCGTGCCGACGAGGCGATGTACCTCGCCAAGCATCGCGACGGCAACCGTTACAGCGTGTTCGGCACCGAGATGGGGCCGGAAAGCGTGAAATGATCCTGTCTTTGGAAGCGGGAAGGAAACCAGCATGAGCGGCAACATGGAGCGGGTGCTCCGGCTGATGGCGGACAAGGGCGCATCCGACGTCTATCTCTCGGCGAACACGCCCATCCTCATCAAGATCAACGGCCAGATCCTGCAGCTGTCGGACCAGCCGCTGACCCATACGCAGCCGCGCCAGCTGCTGTCGGAGCTGCTCACGCCGTCGCAGCTCGAAGAGCTGGACGACACCGGCGAGCTCAATGTCGGCGTGGGGCTGGCCGGTGTCGGCAGCTTCCGGCTGAGCGGCTTCAAGCAGCGCGGCTCGGTGGCCGCCGTGTTCCGCTGCATCCCCCACCACATTCCGGCGCTCGACACACTGAACCTGCCGGCGCTGCTGAACACGCTGGTGCTCGAAAAGCGCGGCCTGATCCTGATGGTGGGAGCCACCGGCACCGGCAAGACGACCACGCTCGCGTCGATGCTCGAGCAGCGCAACCAGCAGATGGCCGGTCACATCCTCACCATCGAGGACCCGATCGAGTTCCTGTTCACCAACAAGAAATCGGTCGTCAACCAGCGCGAGGTCGGGCGCGACACGCAGTCGCTGCAGGTGGGCCTGAAGAACGCGCTGCGACAGGCGCCCGATTGCATCCTGATCGGCGAGATCCGCGACCGCGAGACGATGACCTCCGCGATCTCCTACGCCTTGTCGGGCCACCTGGTGCTCTCGACGCTGCACGGCAACAACAGCTACCACGCGCTGGGCCGCATCCTGTCGTTCTACACGCCCGAGGCCCGCCCTGCCCTGCTGGCCGACCTGGCCTCGGGACTGCGCGCCATCGTGTCGCAGCGTCTCGTGCGCGCGACCGCCGGCGGCCGCGTGCCCGCGGTGGAGGTCATGCTGAACACCAAGCTCGTCTCCGAGCTCATCGAGCAGGGCGATTTCAACGGCGTGAAGGAGGCGATGGAGAAGTCGCTGGCCGAGGGCTCGCAGACCTTCGAGCAGGATCTCGCGCGCCTGATCACCCAGGGCACCATCACGCGCGACGAGGGCCTGGCCTTCGCCGACTCGCCCACCAACCTGATGTGGCGACTGCAGAACGACATGAGCCCGGTGTCGCGCGCGGTGCAGAAGAAGGAAGAGGTGGACGACCAGCCCACCTTCACCGAGATCACGCTCGACGTGCGGCCCGAGGAAATGAGCACGCGCAACTCCACGCTCAGCGGCTACTGATGTCGCGCACGCTCCAGCTCACCGAGCAGCTCATCGCCTGCCGGTCGGTGACGCCGGACGACGGCGGCTGCCAGGCCTTGCTCGCGCAGCGCCTGGAGCTGCTCGGCTTCCAGTGCGAGACGCTGATCGCAGGCCCCGAGGACTTTCGCGTCACCAACCTCTGGGCGCTGCGCCGCGGCAGTGCCGGCGACGACGGGACGCTGCTCGCCTTCGCCGGTCACACCGATGTCGTGCCCACCGGCCCGCTGAACCAGTGGCGCAGCGATCCGTTCGTGCCCACGCATCGCGACGGCAAGCTGTACGGGCGCGGCGCGGCCGACATGAAGACCTCGCTCGCGGCGATGGTCATCGCGATCGAGGAGTTCGTGATCAACCACCCCCAGCACCGGGGCTCGATCGCATTGATGCTCACCAGCGACGAGGAGGGACCGGCCGTCGACGGCACGGTGCGCATCGTCGAACGGCTGCAGCAGCAGGGCGTGCGGCTCGACTGCTGCATCGTCGGCGAACCGACCTCGGTGAACCGGGTCGGCGACATGATCAAGAACGGCCGCCGCGGCAGCCTGTCGGGCCGGCTCACGGTCAAGGGCGTGCAAGGCCACATCGCCTATCCCCAGCTGGCGAAGAACCCCATCCACCTCGCCGCGCCCGCGCTGGCCGAGCTGGTCGCCGTCGAGTGGGACCGCGGCAACGACCACTTCCCGCCGACGAGCTGGCAGGTGTCGAACATCCACGGCGGCACCGGCGCGGGCAACGTCATCCCGGGCGAGCTCGTGATCGACTTCAACTTCCGCTTCTCGACCGAGTCGACGCCGGCGTCGCTGAAGGAACGGGTGCACGCGGTGCTCGACCGCCACAAGCTGGAGTACGAGCTGGCGTGGACGCTGGGCGGCGAGCCTTTCCTCACCCGGACCGGCTCGCTCAGCGAGGCGCTGACCAAGGCGATCCGCAGCGAGACCGGCCTGGCGCCCGAGCTGTCGACCACGGGCGGCACCTCCGACGGCCGCTTCATCGCGAGGATCTGCCCGCAGGTGGTGGAGTTCGGGCCTGTCAACGCCAGCATCCACAAGATCGATGAGCATGTCGCCGTCGCAGACATCGATCCGCTGAAGAACATCTATCGCCGGACGATGGAAAATCTCGTCCTATGACGCTGATCGAACTCATCACGGCCCAAGCCGCCCGCCTCAAACAGGCGGGCGTTTCGTTTGGGCACGGCACGACCAACGCCTTCGACGAGGCAGCGTGGCTCGTGCTGTGGGCCCTGGGCATGGAACTCGACGCGCTCGAGCAGCACGCCAGGCGCACGCTGGGCGCCGACGAACAGGCCAAGGCCGAGGCCCTGATCACGCAGCGCATCGAGACCCGCCGGCCCGCTGCCTACCTGACCCGCGAGGCCTGGCTGCAGAACGTTCCCTTCTACGTCGACGAGCGCACCATCGTGCCGCGCTCCTTCATCGCCGAACTGCTGGCCGACGGCGAAGGCACGGGCATCCTCGATGCATGGCTCTCCGACAGAACGAACAAGGTGCTCGACCTGTGCACCGGCAACGGCAGCCTGGCGGTCATCGCCGCCATGGCCTATCCGGAGGTGGTGGTCGATGCGGCCGACGTCTCCGACGACGCGCTCGCCGTGGCGCGCATCAACGTGGACCGGCACCGTCTGGCCGGGCGCATCACGTTGATCAAGTCGGACCTGCTCGACCAGGTCAGCGGGCCCTACGACCTGATCGTCTGCAATCCGCCCTACGTGAACACCCACAGCATGCAGGCGCTGCCGCAGGAATACCGGCACGAGCCCGCGATGGCGCTGGCCGGCGGCGACGACGGCATGGACCTCGTGCGCCGCATCCTGCGCGATGCGCCGTCGAAGATGACGGCCAACGCCGTGCTGGTGCTCGAGATCGGCCACGAACGAGCGCATTTCGAGCACGCTTTCCGCCGGCTGGAAGTGGTGTGGCTGGAAACCAGCGCCGGCGACGACCAGGTGCTGCTGGTCACACGCGAGGCGCTGCAGCGCTGGAGCCGCAAGCCATGATCAACCTGCGCGAGGTCACGTTGCGGCGCGGCGTCAAGGTGGTGCTCGATGCCGCGACGGTGACGCTGCAGCCTGGCGAGAAAGTAGGCCTCGTCGGCCGCAACGGCGCGGGCAAGTCGTCGCTGTTCGCGCTGCTCGCCGGCCGCCTGCACGCCGAGGCCGGCGACGTCGACATGCCCCCGCGCTGGCGAATGGCCGAGGTCGCGCAGAACATGCCGGAGACCGAAGAGGGCGCGACCGACTTCGTGTTGCAAGGCGACACCCGGCTGGTGGAGGCGCAGGCGCAGTTGGCACGAGCCGAAGCGGCCGACGACGGCCATGCCATTGCCGAAGCGCACCACGCGATCAGCGACGCCGGCGGCTTCGACGCGCGCGCCCGCGCGCAAGCGATGCTGCTGGGCCTGGGGTTCAAGCCGGGCGAGCTCGACGCGCCCGTCGCCAGCTTCTCCGGCGGCTGGCGCATGCGGCTGCAGCTGGCGCGCGCGCTGATGTGCCCGGCCGATCTCATGCTGCTGGACGAGCCCACCAACCACCTCGACCTCGATGCGCTGGTGTGGCTGGAAGCCTGGCTGCAGCGCTACGACGGCACGCTCATCGTCATCAGCCACGACCGCGAGTTCCTCGACGCCATCACCCGCGTCACCTTGCATCTCGAAGACGCCAAGCTCGCGCGCTACACCGGCAACTACACCGCCTTCGAGGAGATGCGCGCCGAGCGCATGTCGCAGCAGCAGGCGAGCTACGAGAAGCAGCAGGAACGCATCGCGCACCTGCAGAAGTTCATCGATCGATTCAAGGCCAAGGCGACCAAGGCGCGCCAGGCGCAAAGCCGGGTCAAGGCGCTGGCCCGCATGGAGAAGCTGGCGCCGGTGCTCACGGCCGCCGACTTCTCCTTCGAGTTCCGCGAGCCGCTGTCGCTGCCGAATCCGATGCTGGCGATGAACCAGGTCGCATGCGGGTACCGACAGCCCGAGGCCGCGTCGGGCGACAAGATCATCGTGCGCGGCGTCGACCGCTCCGTGCTCGCCGGCCAGCGCATCGGCATCCTCGGCGCCAATGGACAGGGCAAGTCGACGCTGGTCAAGACGATCGCGCGCACGCAGCCGGCCCTGGCCGGCACCATCACCGAGGGCAAGGGCCTGGCGATCGGCTACTTCGCCCAGCAGGAAATGGACGTCCTGCGGCCCGACGATTCGCCGCTCAACCACATGATCCGGCTGGCGCGCGAGGTGTCGCCGCAGGCGCGCGAGCAGGAGCTGCGCAACTTCCTCGGCCAGTTCCGCTTCGAGGGCGACATGGTCCACCAGGCCGTCGGCACGCTCAGCGGCGGCGAGAAGGCGCGGCTGGTGCTGGCGATGCTGGTGTGGCAGCGACCCAATCTGCTGCTGCTCGACGAGCCGACCAACCATCTTGACCTCGACACGCGCGAGGCGCTCTCGATGGCGCTCAACGAGTTCGAAGGCACGGTGATGCTGGTCAGTCACGACCGCGCGCTTCTGCGCGAGGTGTGCGACGAGTTCTGGCTGGTGAGCAGCGGCGGCGTGCGCCCCTTCGACGGCGACCTCGACGACTACCAGCGCTGGCTGCTGGAGACCGCGAAGGAGCAGGCCAAGGCGCTGCGCGAGTCGTCCGCCGCGCCGAGCGCCGAATCGGGGCCCAGCCGACGCGAGGACCGCAAGGCCGCGGCGCTCGCCCGTCAGCAGCGCGCCGACCAGGTGAAGCCGCTGAAGCGCGAGCTGATTCGGATCGACAACCGGCTGGGCGTGCTGTTCACCGAGCGCGACGAGCTGGAGGCGGTGTTCGCCGGCGGCTCGCTGGCGCCCGAGCAGCTGGCCGACAAGGGCAAGCGGCTGAAGGCGGTGACCGACGAGATCGATCAGCTCGAGGGCAAGTGGCTGGAGCTCAGCACGCAGATCGACGCCTTGAACGCCTGATCACGCGGCGCGCACGACCTGCGCGATGAAGGAACGGCGCGCACCGTCCGGGAACACCACCTTCACTTCCTCGCCGGCCACCTGCTCCACCTTCCCGCCGCCATAGCGCGGCACGCGCACCTCGTCGCCCGCCTTGAACGCGGGCTCGATCAGCGCCGGCATCGTCACGGCCTGCTCCGGCACGTCGCGCACCGGGGGAGGATGCAGGCAGTTGTCGCAATGCCCGCAATGCTCGTCGGCGTCCACGGGCTCGTCGAAGTACGACAGCAGCACGCGCCAGCGGCAGAAGCCGGTCTGCGCATAGAAGACCATGCGCTCCAGCGCCTCGTGATCGCGCGCCGCCTTCTCCTCGTAGCCCGTGGCCATTTCCTCGAGTCGGCCGATGTCCGCCGACACCTTCGGATTCAGCGACCACGCGCGCGATGCATCCGACTGCGCGATGCCGGCTTCCCTCAGCAGCTGCAGCGCAACGCTGATCCGCGTTCGCGGCATGCCGTTGAGCGTGCCGTCGATGTCCTCGATGCCGACCGGATGCGGCGCCGCCGAGAGCACCGCGTGCACGGCCTGCAGGTCATCGGCGGTCGGATACCGGCGGGCGAGGAAGAACTGCTGGACCTGCTTGTCCTTCAGGTGGAACAGCAGCACGCAGTCCGCCGGCTCGCCGTCGCGGCCGGCGCGCCCGGCCTCCTGGTAGTACGACTCCATGTTGCCCGGCATCTGGTAGTGGATGACGAAGCGCACGTCCGGCTTGTCGATGCCCATCCCGAACGCGTTGGTCGCCACCATCACGCGGGCGTTTCCGGCCATGAAACAGTCCTGGCTGGCGTTGCGCTCGGCAGCCGGCATGCGGCCGTGATAGCGCGCCACCTCCTCCCCGGCGGCGCGCAGGCGATCGTGTACTTCTTCGCATGCCTTCACGGTCGCCGTGTAGACGATGCCGCATCCACTTGCGTTGCGCAGCGCCTCCAGCAGGCGGTCGAACTTCTCCTCGTCGCGGGTGGCCTGCACCACCTGCAGGCGCAGGTTGGGGCGGTAGATGCCGGTGTTGACCACGTGCATGCGCGGCCGCCCGAGCTGCTGCCGGATGTCGTCCACGACATCGGGCAGCGCGGTGGCCGTCAATGCCAGCACCGGCGGGTCGCCGAGCTGCTTCATCGCGTTGCCGATCTCCAGGAAGGCCGGGCGGAAATCGTGGCCCCACTGCGAGATGCAGTGCGCCTCGTCGACGACGAACAGCGCGATCGGCTGCGACTGGAGCGTGGCGATGAAGTGCGGATCGGTCAGGCGCTCGGGCGTGGCAAAGACGATGGCGCCCCCGGCATGCGCAATGCGCAGCATCGAGGCTTCCTGCTCCTTGCGCGGCTGGGCGCTGTTGAGCTGCTCGACGGCGACGCCGGCCTTCTCGAGCTTGTCGGCCTGGTCCTTCATCAGCGAGATCAGCGGCGAGACGACGACGGTCACGCCATCCAGATGGAGCGCGGGAAGCTGGTAGCACAGCGACTTGCCCGCCCCGGTGGGCATGATCGCCAGCGTGTCGCGGCCTTGCAGCACCCGCGCGATGACCTGGTGCTGGCCGTCGTGCAGGCGTGCGATGCCGAATGTCTCGCGCATCGAGTGGTGCAGCGCGGCCGGTATGGCGCGGTCGTTCATGCCGCGAAGGTGGCAAACGACGTACCCGCACGGAGAACTTCTCCGACAAAAGCACTTGCGCGTTTAAATTGCGTGCAATACAATTGCGCCATGTCGAAAACATCGCCTTCGCCCAAGCCGAGTCCGGCCGAGATGCTGAAGCTGGACCACCAGCTCTGCTTCGCGCTGTATTCCGCCTCGCTCGCGATGACCAAGCTGTACAAGCCCCTGCTGGACCCGCTGGGCCTCACCTACCCGCAGTACCTGGCCATGCTGGTGCTCTGGGAAGGCGACGGCATCGCCGTCTCAGAGCTCGGGCAGCGGCTGCAGCTCGACTCGGGCACGCTCACGCCGCTGCTCAAGCGGCTCCAGGCCTCGGGCTGGCTGGTGCGCCAGCGCGACAGCGCGGACGAGCGGCGCGTGCTTCTGCACCTCACGCCGGCGGGCCGCGCGCTGAAGGCGCGCGCCGCCAAGGTGCCGCCGCACGTCGCCTGCGCGGCGGGCTGCAGCCTCGAAGAGCTGACCGCGATCACCCGGCGTCTCAAGCAGCTTCGCGACCAGATCCAGTCCTTCTCCGCCGCGGATGCTGCCTGACGGGCGTCTGCTTTCGCTTTTCTCACCCCACCAACCACAACCCAAGGAATCACCATGGCCCTCGACAAAGTGCTCTACACCGCCCGCGCCACCTCCACCGGCGGCCGCGAAGGAACCTCCAAGTCGTCCGATGGCGCGCTGGAAGTGCGGCTGTCCACGCCCAAGGAGCTCGGCGGCGCCGGCGGTCCGGGCACCAATCCCGAGCAGCTGTTCGCGGCCGGCTATTCGGCCTGCTTCATCGGCGCGCTGAAGGCAGTCGGCGGCAAGATGAAGATCGCAATCCCCGCCGACACGTCGATCAACGCCGAGGTGGGCATCGGCCCCATTCCCACTGGCTTCGGCATCCAGGCCAGGCTCGACATCTCGCTGCCGGGCGTGGACCGCGAGACGGCCGAGAAGCTGGTGCAGGCCGCGCATCAGGTGTGCCCGTACTCGAACGCCACCCGCGGCAACATCGACGTCACCCTGAACCTCATCTGAAGCCGCGGCGCCATGACGGTGTCACGGCACCGTCATGGCCGCGATAGCAGGGACAGCATCAGCTCCACGCGCGCCTTTTCCGGCGTCAGGTCCTCGGCGCTCGGCAAGGCATCGCCTGCAACGCCGATGACCCGGCCCGCGCGCGTGCGCGTGCTGCGCAGCACGCGCACGCCGCGCTCCTGGGCGGTCACGAGCGCCGCTTCCAGCTCGCGATGCACCGTGCCGTTGCCGGTGCATGCCACCACCAGCCCGTGAGCCCCTGAGTCGCACAGCGCCTGCACCGCGGCGCCGCGCGCACCGGCATGGCTGGTCACGATTTCCACCACGGGCCAGGCCGACCCATCGGCCGGCACGCGCTCGAGGCCGAGCGCCGCGCCCTCGGGCCATGGCCGAAAGCACCGCAAGCGGCCCTCCTCGATCGCGGCAATGGCACCCGCGTCGCCCGAGTCGAAAGCGTCGATGCGGTACGGATGCACCTTGCGCACGTCCCTCGCCCCGTGGACTCGCCCGTCCAGCACCGCCACGACGCCCCTCGCTCCCGCATGGCGCGCCACCGCCACCGCATCGAGCAGGTTCTGCGGACCGTCCGCCTGCAGCGCGGTGGCAGGCCGCATCGCGGCGGTCATGACGAGCGGCTTGGCAGGCGCGAGCACGCGCTGCAGGAACCATGCGGTCTCCTCCAGCGTATCGGTGCCGTGGGTCACGACCACGCCGCTCACCTCGGCCCGCGCCAGGTGGTGGGCACAGCGCGCCGCGAGGTCGCGCCACACGGCGTGGGTCATGTCCTTGCTGTCGAGCTGCGCGACCTGCTCGCTCTCGAGCGGCGCACCTGCCAGAGCGGGCACGGCCTGCAGGAGCTGCGTGACGCCGACCTGACCTGCGGTGTAGCCGACGTTGTCCGAAGCATTCGCGGACCTTCCGGCGATCGTGCCGCCGGTGCCGAGCACCACGACGGTGGCTGCCTGGTTTTGCATTTTTTTCGAAGCTGGATGAAAATACAGGTACTGGATGAATGCCCAGTCACGACCCAGGCCACAGAGCAGCCCAGCGAAGCGAGGACCCCGTGCAGGACGCCCCCAAACTCACCGAACGGCAGCAGCAGATTCTCGACCTGGTCCAAAGCGCGATCGAGCGCACCGGTGCACCACCCACCCGAGCCGAGATCGCCACCGAGCTCGGCTTTCGCTCGGCCAATGCCGCCGAGGAGCACTTGCAGGCCCTCGCACGCAAGGGGGTCATCGAGCTGGTGGGCGGCACCTCGCGCGGCATCCGCTTGAAGTCTGACACATTGCGCGCACTCAACCAGAGCCGCGGCAAGCAATTCAGCCTGCCGTTGCCCAGCCTGGCGCAGCTGTCGCTGCCGCTCGTGGGCCGCGTCGCCGCCGGCAGCCCCATCCTGGCGCAGGAACACATCGACCAGACCTATCTCATGGAGGCCACGCTGTTCGCGCGCCGTCCCGACTACCTGCTCAAGGTGCGCGGCATGAGCATGCGCGACGCCGGCATCATGGACGGCGACCTGCTGGCGGTCCAAAAGGCCACCGACGCGAAGAACGGCCAGATCGTGGTGGCGCGGCTCGGAGACGACGTCACCGTCAAGCGGTTCCGGCGCACGCGCACCAGCATCGAGCTCATCCCCGAGAACCCCGAGTTCAAGACCATCGTGGTGCCGTTCGGCGACGTCGACTTCCAGCTCGAAGGCCTGGCCGTCGGCCTCATCCGCAACAACATGCTGATGTGATGCCCGCGATGGAGGCGTCCATGGTGATCAAGGCACCGAAGGCGGCCAGCGCCGCCGAATGCAAGACGCTGGAGCAACTGCCGAACATCGGCCCGTCGCTGGCCGCCGATCTGCGCCTCATCGGCATCCTGGAGCCGCGCGACCTGCGCGGCAAGGACGCGTTCGTGCTGTACCAGAAGCTGTGCGCCGCCACCGGACAGCGTCAAGACCCGTGCGTGCTCGACACTTTCATGGCCGCCACCGATTTCATGAGCGGCGCCCCGGCCGCGCCATGGTGGAAGTACACCGCCCAGCGCAAGGTGTTGTTCGGGCAGCTTTGACGCCGCTGCCTACGACCCCGGCAGCAGCACCAAGGTCTTGTCCGCTTTGCCGCCCCACAGCGGCACGTACTCCACTCTTGCCCATCGCTCCACGAAGCTGCGGTACAGCGGCGAGAACACGATGCCGCTCTGGCCGCTCGACTGCATGACACGCGATTGCGACAGGTCGCCCAGGTCGTACAGCGCGCGCAGTGAAGGACCATGCTCGTCGAGATACAGCTCTCCGGTGGTGTTGTCCGGGCGCAAGCCGACCCGCGACACGTTGATCGTGTAGGTGTCGCCGCCCACCGGCGTGCGCAGCTCGAACCAGCGAGCGAGCGGCTTCACGCGGCTGAAGGGTCGATGCTCCGATCGCGCCACATGCGCGCGGCCCCAACGCCAGGCCGCAACGTCCGGGCCCTGCGCCGCATTCAACTCATCCAGCGCCCGCGTGAAGGCCGCACCGATCTGCTGCTCGCAGCTTTCCACTGCCGCACTGGTCTTGTCGTCGCACCACCAGGCGTCGTTGCGTTCGAGCACCGCCTCCATCGCGTCGCGAAAGCTGCGGCCGCTGCGGTCGAACAGCGGAGCGCCGATCTCGTCGGCGAAGAGGCCCTGCGCGAGGTGGCGCGTCCAGGCCCAGAAGATCAGCGGCGCCGCGCGATCGGCCGACATGGTGCCGTCGAAATCCGCCAGCTCCTTCCGGGCTGCGGCGGCGAGCACGTGTGTCGACTGGGCCTTCTGCAGGAACGGCAGCAGCCGGCGGGTGGCCAGCGACACCACGTCGCCGTGCATCGTCGCCAGGCTCGCCATGCTGTGCCGGGGGGTGGCCGCGAGCAGCTGCTCGATGCGCTGCTGCCGATACGGCAGCGCCCACTCGTTGCCGATGTAGTGCGCGTAGTCCGTGCCGTGAATGCGCTGGTTGGCTGTCGCGATCCAGCCGCGCGCCGGATCCACCTCGCGCGGAGTCTGCCCGGCGTCGACGCTGCCCGCCCAGTCGTAGCGCGCTTCCCAGCCGGGCGCGGGCACCAGGCCCCTGAGGTCGTTGTCGGGCCGGCGCAGCGGCACCCGGCCGGCCGCGACGAAGCCGATGTGCCCTTCGCGGTCGGCGACCACCATGTTCTGCATCGGCGCGGTGTAGCCGGTGGAGGCGGCGATGAAGTCCGGCACCGAGCGGGCCTGGCCGAAGCGGATCGAGGTGTCGATGACGCCGCTGTCCGCATCGAGCGCCGTCCAGCGCATCGCCAGCACATAGGCCGGCTTCGCCGCCGGACCGGTGAGCCCCTCGGCGACGCGGCCGGCATCGGAGATCACCGGACCATGCCGCGTGGCGCGGGCGGTCAGCGTGACGTCGGGCTTGCCCTTGACCTTGATCACCTCGTCGAACGTCTCGAAGCGCGCCCAGCCGTCCGGCGTCTGGTACTGCGCCGCATCGTCGGGCTTGATGCGCTCCAGGTACAGGTCCTGCACATCGGGGCCGGTGTTGGTGAAGCCCCACGCAACGTGCTCGTTCTGACCCAGCACCACGCCGGGCAGCCCGGGCATGGTCGCGCCGGCCACCTTGACGCCCGGCGCTTCCAGGCGCGCCAGGTACCACAGCGCCGGCGCGCTGAGCTTGAGGTGCGGATCGTTGGCCAGCAGCGGCTTGCCGGTCGTCGTGCGCGAGCCGGCGAGCACCCAGTTGTTCGACCCGATGCCTTCCACGCCCGACTCGGGCGCGAATGCCAGCGCCTGCTGGCCCAACTTGCCGTCGACGCGCAGCTCGCGGAACAGCGCCGCGTAGTCCGCGGTGACCAGCGGCTTCTCGCCCGGATAGGGCGGAATCAGCTCGTCGATGCGCGCCACCGGCAGCTTCAATGCCAGTCGCATGCGCAGCAGCTCCGTGCTCCAGTTGCCGCCCAGGTCCCAGGCCATCATGATCGCCCAGGCCATGGAGTCCTGCGGCGTCCACGGCTCGGGGGTCAGCCCGAGGAGCACGAACTCCGGCGGCCGCGCCTTCATCGCGTCGCGCAGATAGGCGTTGATCCCGTCGGCATATGCGGTCAACACCGCCTTGGCCTGCGGGCTGGCCTGCGCCCATTGCGCCGCCGCGGCGCGCTGCACGCCCAGCGCGCGCAGGAACCGGTCGTTGTCCAGGGCCGCTTCGCCGAAGGCCTCGGCCAGGCGCCCGGCGCCGATGCGCCGGTGCGTCTCGAGCTGCCACAGCCGGTCCTGCGCGTGGACAAAGCCGAGACCGAAGACCGCATCCTCCAGCGACGCGGCCTGGATGCGCGGGATGCCGTCGGCGTCGCGCTCGATGCGAATCTCCGCCCGCGGCCCGGCCAGGCGCAGGCTGCCGTCGGTCTGCGGCAGGGTCTGGCGGGCGTAGAGCCAGGCGGCTGCGGCAGCGAGCGCCAGCAGCAGCACGAGGACGAACGCGACGCGTCGCAACCACTTCATTCGCGGGTCTCCAGAGGTCGGGGGCATTCGAGGCCCGAGCGTACCGCGGCGCGACTTCTCCACGATCTGCGGACTTTCCGGAGCGCTTTTCGGCGGATCCAGCCCGCCCGGCGTGCCCACAATCGACCGCAACCCGTCGGTCAAAGCGGGACAGGGAAAACAACATGTGGTGCGGTGTCCTCGTGCAGCAGCCTTCGTCACACAACCCCTCGAAGCCGCCGGCGAATGCGCCGGCCCGCGTCGAGATCTGCCCGCCCGCGCTGCAGCGGGCGCGCCTGGGCTGGCGGCAGCGGCTGCTCGACTGGCTGGCGGGAAGCTGGCCCCATGGCGATGACGGCGACGACGACGACCAGGATGTCACCGCAGCCGGCGCCACACCGCTGGATTCGGTGCGCGACGAGTTCGTCCATGCACTCGACGACATCCCGACGACGCAGGCCCTCGACCTCGCGCTGCGCCTCGGCAGCGCCCGCTCGCTGCGGGCGCTGTGGCACCTGCGAACCGAAGTGTTCAACGTGGTGTCCTGCCACGCCGGCCAGGGCGAAGCGACGGCGCGCCTGCAGAGGCTGAACCGCCACTTCCCGGCACGCGCACCGCGCAGCGGGTTCGGCGGCTTCGACGCCGAACCCCACCTGGGCACGCTGCGCTAGCGGATCAGCGCGAGCCGAGCGCCAGCTTCGCTCCCAGCCCGATGAACAGCGCGCCGACGGCGCGCCGAAGCCAGGCTCCCAGGCGCCCCGCCACGGGCGTATCGGCCAGCCGCTCGCGGGCACTGCCGGCCAACAGCGCGACGACGATATTGACGGCGGTGCCGCCGACGTTGAACAGCGCGCCTAGCGCCAGGAACGCCAGGGCCTGTCCGGGCGCGTCGGGCACGATGAACTGCGGGAGGAAGGCCAGGAAGAACAGCGCCACCTTGGGGTTGAGCGTGTTCGTCAGTGCGCCCTGCCAGAACACTCGCTGCGGCGCCACATCGACCGCCGTTTCGGCTGCCGCCTGGCGCCGGTACAGCATGCCGATCCCTATCCACACGAGGTAGGCCGCACCGGCCCATTTGACGACCTCGAAGGCCACTGCCGACGTGGCCAGCAGTGCGGACAAGCCGACCGCCGCCAGCAGGGTGTGAACCAGGCAGCCGGCACCCACGCCGAGCGAGGCCATGACGCCGGCGTGTCGTCCGTGCGCCGCGCTGCTGCCGGCCACGAACAGCATGTCCGGTCCGGGCGTCAGGTTGAGCAGCAGGCCGGCCGCGAGGAACAGCGGCAGATCGTGAAGGGGCAGGCCGCTCATCAAGTCGGCTTCACCAGGCCGAGGTAGTCCTTCTTGCCGAGGTCGACGCCGTTGTGGCGAAGCAGCGCGTACGCCGTCGTCACGTGGAAGAAGAAGTTGGGCAGCACGTATTCGCGCAGGTAGGGCTCGCCCTTCATGGTGAGCGTGCCGTCGCGGCGGGGGATCGCGATGTCCTTGTCCTCGGTGCCGTCGACCTGCGCCGGCGGCACCGACTGCACGTAGTCGATGGTCTTGCGGATGCGCTCGCGCAGCTGATCGAAGGTGGTTTCGTTGTCCTCGAACTTCGGCGCGTCCACGCCGGCCAAGCGGGCGATCGCGAGCTTGGGTCCGTCGCACGCGATCTGGATCTGGCTGGTGAGCGGAAGCATGTCGGGTGCGAGACGAGCGGTGAGCAGCACGCCGGCGTCGAACTTCTTCGCACTCGCATGGGCTTCCGCCTTGTCGAGCCACTTCTGCAGATTGCCGAGCATGCGCACGAAGAGCGGGACGCTCGCCGAATGCATCGAGATGGACATGGTGCCTCCTGTGTTGGAGGCGCGATGCTACTTCCGCCGGGAGGACCTTGCAGAGCGGGCACAATGTCCCCGGACACCAGAAGCGCCCACACCACGCTGCCCGTGAACATCATCATCCTCGACGACTACCAGGACGCGGTGCGCAAGCTCAAGTGCGCCAGCAAGCTGGAAACCCTGAACGCCAAGGTCTTCACCAACACCGTCAAGGGCATCGGCCAGCTGTCGGTGCGCCTGCGCGACGCCGACGTGCTGGTTCTGATCCGCGAGCGCACCCAGTTCCCGAAGCAGCTGCTCGAAAAGCTGCCGCGCCTGAAACTCATCGCGCAGACCGGGCGTGTCGGCTCGCACATCGACGTCGAGACCTGCACCCGCATGGGCATCGCCGTGGCCGAGGGCGTGGGCTCGCCCGTGGCGCCGGCCGAGCTCACCTGGGCGCTGATCATGGCGGCCATGCGCCGGCTGCCGCAGTACATCGGCAACCTGAAGCACGGCGCCTGGCAGCAATCGGGCCTCAAGGCCGCGTCCATGCCGGCCAACTTCAGCCTGGGCATGGTGCTCAAGGGCAAGACGCTCGGCATCTGGGGCTACGGGCGCATCGGTCAGATCGTCGCCGGCTACGGCCGGGCCTTCGGCATGACGGTGATGGTCTGGGGCAGCGAATCGGCACGGCAGAAGGCGGTGAGCGACGGCTTCGTCGCGGCGCCGGACTGCGAGGCGTTCTTCGCGCACTCCGATGTGCTCAGCCTGCACCTGCGGCTCACCGATGCGACGCGCGGCATCGTCAGGCACGACGCGCTGGCGCACATGAAGCCCACCGCGCTGCTGGTGAACACCTCGCGCGCCGAGCTGATCGAGGAAGGCGCGCTGGTGTCGGCGCTGAACCGCGGCCGTCCCGGCATGGCCGCGGTCGACGTGTTCGAAAGCGAGCCCATCCTGCAGGGACATCCGCTGCTGCGGCTCGAGAATGCGGTGTGCACCCCGCACATCGGCTACGTCGAGCAGGACAGCTACGAGGCCTATTTCAGCGCCGCCTTCGACAACGTCATCAACTTCGTCACCGGGCATCCGTCGAACATCGTCAACCCGGATGCGCTGAAGGTCCTGCGCTGAGTGCGGTGCCCGATGCCGGGAAGGTGAAGAACAACGTCGACTTCTGGAGCCGCGTCGAGAAGTTCCTCGCCCGCCATCTCCAGCCGGCAGCCGCAGCGGCGGCGCAACCCGCGAAGGCGCCGGGGTCCTGACCCTGTCTTTAGACTGCGGGCCCATGCCACCCCACGATCAGAAAACCGCCGGTCCGCAGTCCCTCGCCGACCTCTTCCTCACCTTCAACCGCATGTCGCTGCAGGGCTTCGGCGGCGTGCTCGCGATCGTGCAGCGCGAGCTGGTCGAGCGCAAGCAATGGCTGACTCGCGAGGACTTCGTCGAGACCTTGTCGGTGAGCCAGGTGCTGCCAGGGCCCAACGTCGTCAACATGGCACTGATGATCGGCGACCGCCACTTCGGCATGCGCGGCGCTTTCGTCGCGCTGGCCGGCATGCTGCTGGTGCCGCTGGTCATCGTCCTGGCGTTGGCCGTCCTGTACGCCGAATTCGCCAGCCTGCCGGTGGTGAGCGGGGCGCTGCGCGGCATGGGCGCGGTCGCGGCGGGCCTGGTCATCGCGACCGGCCTCAAGCTGCTGCCCACGCTGCGCAAGGGCGGCCTCGGGCTGCCGTTGGCACTGCTGTTCGCGGCGGCGATGTTCATCGCGATGGCAGTGCTGCGCTGGCCGCTGGTCTGGTGCCTCGGCGGACTGGGCCTGCCGGCAGTCGCCCTCGCGTGGAGGCGACTGTGAGCTCGGCGCTGACCACCGCGCAGCTGTGGGGGCTGTTCGGCCAGTTCTGCCTGCTCAGCCTGCTGGCCGTCGGCGGCGCGATCAGCACGACGCCCGAGATGCACCGCTACCTGGTCACGCAGCACGGCTGGCTCACCGACGCTCAGTTCACCGCGTCGGTGGCGATCGCACAGGCCGCACCCGGGCCCAACGTGCTGTTCGTTGTCGTGATGGGATGGAACGTCGCCGGACCGTGGGGCGCGCTCGCCACGATGAGCGGCAGCCTCATTCCGTCGACGGCACTTTCGCTGTGGGCGACGCGATGGGGACGCAGCCGACGCGAGACGCGCGGCGTGCGTGCATTCACCGCCGGCATGGCGCCGCTGACCATCGGATTGCTGCTGGCCACCGGCTGGATCCTCGCCGGCCCCGCGGTCGGCCACGCCGGCGCGATGCTGCTGGTGGGCGCGACGGTGGCGGTGATGATGCGAACGAAGATCAGCCCGATGTGGCCGGTGGCGGCGGGGGCGATCGTCGGAGCGCTGGGCCTGGCGTAGTTCTGGATGTGCTGCCCACTGCCCTAGGCCAGCGCATCGGCGACCAGCACCGGCAGCTCCGTCAGATCGCGCGTCACGCTCGGCGGCAGGTCGTCCCAATCGGAGCCGGTGAACAGGACCTCGGTGTCGCCGTCGGGGGTGCAGCGCACGCAAACGGCCAGCGGCACTTCCGGGTGCGAAGCCGGCCCTTCCATCAGCACGGGGGTGCCACCAGCGGCGGACTCGAACACGATCAGCGTGGTGTCTTCGGCGTTCGCCTCGTAGAACTTGGGATGGTTGTCGAGCCGCGCGAACACGCTCAGGCCGTGCCTTTCCGCGCAGGCGGTGATGCGGGCCGCCGTCTCGGTGACGCGAAAGCGGCTGGCCTGCGACAGCGGATGACGTTCATGCGCCAAGGCGCCCCGTCCCATGCCGAACGCCGCCATCACGACAGCCACGCTGCCCGTCATCCAGAAACGGAAGTGATGCTTCATCGAGGGCTCCTGCGGCGCGATGCCGACCGCCAGAGTGTGGAACACCGACCGTGACCTCCCTGTGAACTGCGGTTACCGCGGCCCTTCAGCGGGGGCTCTCGAAGAAGACATAGTTTGTCGCATAGTCGCTGACCTCGAAATAAACCCTCTTCTCCCCCGGGTCGACCAGGCCGTTGAGGTTCTCGTCGAGGATGCCGTAGCCGAAGCGGTACGAACGCGGCCGCGCATCGTCGGTGCCATAGGCCGTGCTCATCTTGTCGATGCGCATGAAGCGTCTGACCAGCTTGTCGCCGGCATAGACCTCGAGCACGCCGTTGGTGCCGGTCCAGTTCTGGATTTCCCGCTTGAGCTGGTTCTGTCGCTCCTGGGTGCAGGCGGTAAGCGCAAGCACCACGCCGACGGCGGCCATCCGCTTTCCCATCGTTGCATCTCTCACTTGGTTCCAAAGATCTTGTCGCCCGCATCTCCGAGGCCGGGGATGATGTAGCCGACCTCGTTGAGGTGGCTGTCGATGGCGGCCGTCCAGCAGCGCACGTCCGGATGGGCTTGCTGCAGCGCGGCAACGCCCTCGGGCGCGGCGACCAGCACCAGCGCGCGGATGTCCGTGCAGCCGCGGCTCTTCAGCAGATCGATGGTGGCGATCATGGAACCGGCGGTGGCGAGCATCGGGTCGACGATGAGCGCGGTGCGTTCGTCGAGGTGCCCCACGAACTTCTCGAAATAGTTCTCGGGCTTCAGCGTCTCGTGGTTGCGGCTCAGGCCGACCACGCTGATCTTGGCGTTGGGAATCATGTCGAGCACGCCGTCGAGCATGCCCAAGCCCGCGCGCAGGATGGGCACGATGGTCACCTTGCGGCCGCTGATCCGGTCGATCTCGGTGGGGCCGCTCCAGCACTCGATCGTCGTCTTCTCGAGCGGGAAGTCGGCGGTGGCTTCGTAGGCGAGCAGCCGAGCGAGCTCGTGGGTCAGCTCCCGGAACTTCTTGGTCGAGATGTCGTGCTCGCGCAGCAGCCCGACCTTGTGCTTGACCAGCGGGTGCGTGACGTCGATGACCGGCATGGAAGTGCGACCGTGATGGGTTCGCGCCAGTGTAGCGGCCGGCACCCCGCCGTCGACCTCACCGCGTTGGTGTGCCGAGCAGCGCGGGCAGCGCGACGGCGGCGGTGGAGCGAAGAACCGCATGCGCCTGCGCGTCGATCTCGCTGGCGTGCGGATTGACGATGACGACGAAGGCGCCGGCCGCGCGGGCACTGCCGGCCAACCCGGCGGCCGGCCAGACGGCACCCGACGTTCCGACCACCAGCATCACCTCGCAGCGGCGCGCCGCGGCCTCGGCCGCATCGATGGCGTGCACCGGAAGCATTTCGCCGAACCACACGACGCCGGGACGCACGAGGTTGCCGCAGTCGGCGCACCGCGGGGGCCGGCCAGGCACGGCCGAGCGCGCGTGGCAGGCCACCGTGCGCGGGCACGCCTCCAACCAGCGATCCTGGAGGATGTCCCCGTGCAGGCGGATCGTGTCGCGGCAGCCGGCGCGCTGGTGCAGGTCGTCGACGTTCTGCGTGATCACCGTCACGCCGCCGGCACGCGCCGCAACGAAGGCGGCAAGCGCGCGATGTCCGGCATTCGGCTCGGCGCGGTGCACCGCGTCGCGGCGCTGCGCATACCAGTCCCAGACGAGCTGCGGGTCGGCGCGGAAACCCTCTTCGCTGGCCAGCGCCGCCGGGTCGAAGCGCGACCACAGGCCGGCCAGCGCATCGCGAAAGGTGGGGATGCCGCTCTCTGCCGACATGCCCGCACCGGTCAGGACGCACACCGAGGCGGCGGCCTGCAGTCGCTCGCGAACCGACTGCAGCGACGCCTCGTGCATCAGCGTTCCCGCTGGCGCATCGCTTCGTAGAGGCAGATGCCGGAGGCGACCGACACGTTGAGGCTCTCGACCGCGCCCTTCATCGGCAGGCGCACCCGCTCATCGCAAGTGCGGCCGGTGAGCTGGCGCATGCCGCTGCCTTCGGCCCCGAGCACCAGCGCCAGCGGCCCGGTGAGGTCGAGCTCGTAGAGCGACTTCTGGGCATCGTCGGAAGTGCCGACGATGCGGATCTGGCGCTCCTTCAGCTCGTTGAGGGTGCGCGCGAGATTGGTCACCATGAAGTACGGCACGGTCTCGGCAGCGCCGCTCGCCACCTTGGCCACGGTGGCGTTGATGCCCACCGCATGGTCCTTCGGCGCGATCACCGCATGCGCGCCCGCACCGTCGGCGACGCGCAGGCAGGCGCCCAGGTTGTGCGGGTCGGTGATCCCGTCGAGCACCAGCAGCAGCGGATCGCCTTCCACAGCATCGAGCGTGTCGTCGAGCGAATGACTGGTCGCGAGCGGCTCGACCCGTGCGACGACGCCCTGGTGACGGTGCGTGCCGCACATCTTCGACAGGCGCTCGTCGTCGCTGTCGACCAGCTTGGCGCCCGCTTCCCGCGCCCGCTCGGCGAACTGGCGCATGCGCTGGTCACGCCGGCTCGCATCGACATGGATCTCGACGATGGAACGCGGCGCCGTCTTCAGCCGTACGGTGACGGCATGGAAGCCGAACAGAATCTTGTTTGCCATACGGCCATGGTAAGGCTACCTTTCACTGCGGTGTCACCGGCATCGCCTAGGGTGCCGGACTCACCGATCCACAACAACGAGGAGTCCACCATGCACGCATTCAAGACCGTGCGCGCCGCGCTTTGCGTCGCGGCCGCACTGATCGCCGCGGCCTCGCCCACGCTCGCCCACGACCAGGGACAGGGCCGCCACCGCGCGGACAACGCGCCGCTGGTCATCGGCCACCGTGGAGCGCCGGGCTACCTGCCCGACCACACGCTCGAGGGCTACGCGCTGGCCATCGAGCTGGGCGCCGACTTCGTCGAGCCGGACCTCGTCGCCACCAAGGACGGTCATTTGATTGCGCGTCACGAGCCCAACCTGATCGGCACGACCAACGTGAAGGACCTGCCCCAGTTCGCCGGCCGCAAGCGCACGGCGGTGGTCGACGGCTTCCCCGAGGCAGGCTTCTTCGCCAGCGACTTCACGCTGGCCGAGATCAAGCAGCTGCGGGCGGTGCAGCCGCTGGGCGAGCGTGACCCGTCGTTCAACGGCAAGTTCGCCATCCCGACGCTCGAAGAGGTGATCGAGCTGGTCAAGCGCAAGTCGCGCGAGGAAGGCCGGCGCATCGGCATCTACCCCGAGACCAAGCACCCCAGCTACCACCAGAAGCTCGGCCTCGCGCTCGAAGACCGGCTGCTGGCGGTGCTGCAGCGTGCCGGCTGGAATCACCGCCACGCGCCGGTGATCATCCAGTCGTTCGAGACGGCCAACCTCAAGTACCTGCGTTCGCGCACCAGCGTGCGCCTGGTGCAGCTCATCGACGCCAACGACGTCAACCCGGACGGCTCGCTCGACTTCACCGCGCCGTTCGACCGGCCCTACGACTGGACGCTCGCCGGCCGCCAGGACCTGTTCAGCTACCTGGTCACACCCGCCGGCCTGGCCGAGGTGCGCACCTATGCCGACGGCATCGGTCCGTGGAAGCCGTACCTGATCAGCTCCAAGTGCAAGCAGATCGTGAACAACGCCTGCGCCGACGTGAACGGCGACGGCCTCGTCAACGAAGCCGACCGCGTGCTGCTGCCGCCCACCGACGTCGTCGCCAACGCCCACAAGCTCGGCCTGGTGGTGCACCCGTACACCTTCCGCAACGAGCAGCGCCGGCTCGCGAGCGACTTCAAGGGCAACCCGGTCAACGAGTACCTGACGTTCTACGAGATCGGCGTGGACGGACTCTTCAGCGACTTCGCGGACACGGCTTTCGCCGCCCGCGCGATGTTCCTGCTGAAGCACGATCCGGACTATGCACGCTGCCTGCTGAACGAGCGGCGCTGCGCGAAGAACAACGATTGACGCCCTCACCCGCTCCTTTTCCCGCCGGGCGGGAGAAGGAGCAGGAGCGGGTCGGCGCGCCTTCCCTCACCGCCCGCGCAAGGCCACCACGGCCATCAGCACCCCGATCAGCACCGGCTGGTGCAGCATGTAGAAGCTCAGGCTCCAGCGACCCAGCACCGCCATGGGCGCGAGGCCCCGAGGCACGGCCCCGGTGAGCCATCCGCGCCGCCGGGACAGGATCTCCTGGCCGGCGGCCATGCCCCACCACATCAGCCCGATCCACGGAAACAGCGGGACGTAGTCTTCGGCGGCCGGCCGGTGCGTCATGAAGCCGATCCAGTTGACGAGGCGCGGATTGAAGAACGGATGGCGGAACAGGAGCGGCAAGGCCATCGCCACTGCACCCGCCAGCCACAGCCAGCGTCCTGCGCCGGCGGTGAGGCGCACCACGACCAGCATCACCGCGATGGCATGCAGCACGCCGAAGCTGATGTAGCGCTGCTTGAACATCAGCCACGAGCCGAGGCTGACGAGCAGCGCGCAGCCGGCCACCTGCAGCCAGCGGCGCCAGAAGCGCGACCACGGCTGGCGCTGCTCCCAGGCAATCGCCTGGCCGACACCGGCGCAGAACAGGAACAGGCTCACGATCAGCGTGCGCTGCGTGGTCCAGAAGGGGTCGGTATAGAAGTTCGCCCGGATGAAGCGGAAGTGGTTGAGGTCGTAGCAGAAATGAAAAATGGCCATCCACACGATGGCCACGGCGCGCAGGGCGTCCAGGCGGTCGAAGCGGTCTCGGGCGGCGGGCGGTGCGCTGTTCACCCGCCGACGATATCTCAGGCCAGCGCCAGCGAAGACCGGCGCATGCCGACGAACTCGAGCTCGGCGAGCGCCAGCACCGCCAGTGCCTGCATGGCGATGAAGGCCTCGCCCAGCGCGTTGGGCTGGAAGCTGCCGCCCAGGGCCACCCACGCCGAGTCGGCGACCCAGGCGACGTTCAGCACGATGACGGTCCACACGGCTGCCGCCGGCACCGACGGCCTGCGGGCCAGCCACAGCAGGCAGGCGGCCCACGGGAACAGCGCGAGCCCTGCCGCCAGCAGCAGGGCGGCGGGCAGCGCGAGCAGCTCCTGCAGCAGCCCGGCGCCCAGCGTCATCAGCAGGCCGGCGGCGGCGCTGATCAGCGCATCGGCCACGAGCACACGGCGCAGGAAGGGGGAGACGGAAACGAGGGACATGGCGAACTCCTGGGGTCGGATGAGGAAGGGCTCCATGGTGCGCAGCCGGCACCCCGAGGTCCATGACCTGCGAGGTCATGGAAGCGGCGCACGCGCCGCGCTATCGTCGACCCATGCAAGCCACCACCCTGCCCCACCCGCCCGTCGGCGCGCTGATCCGCGAATGGCGCCAGCGCCGGCGGCTGAGCCAGCTCGACCTGGCCTGCGAGGCCGACATCTCGACCCGCCACCTGAGCTATGTCGAGAACGGCCGCGCGACGCCGAGCCGCGAGATGCTGATGCACCTGGCCGAGCGCCTCGAGGTGCCGCTGCGCGAGCGCAACACGCTGCTCACGGCAGCCGGTTTCGCGCCCATCTACCGCGAGCGGCCGCTGGAAGACCCGGCGCTCGCGGCGGCGCGCGAGGCGGTCGACGTGGTGCTGCACGCCCATGAGCCGTATCCGGCGCTGGCCGTCGACCGGCACTGGACCATGCTGGCCCACAACCGCACCGTGCCGCTGCTGCTCGCGCAGGTCGACCCCGATCTGCTGAAGCCGCCGATCAACGTGCTGCGGCTCAGCCTTCATCCGCGCGGTCTCGGCATGCGCATCGTCAATCTCGCGCAATGGCGCGAGCACCTCTTCGCGCGGCTGCAGCGTCAGATCGCGGCGTCGGCCGATCCGGTGCTGGTCGAGCTGCTGCACGAGCTGCAGGCGATGCCCTTCGACGCTTCGCGCTCCAGGGGAGCGACCATCGACCCCAGCGGCGTCGCGGTGCCGCTGCAGTTCGAGACCGAGCATGGCGTGCTGTCCTTCATCGGAACCACCACGGTGTTCGGCACCCCGGTCGACATCACGCTGTCCGAGCTCGCGCTCGAGACCTTCTTCCCGGCCGACACCCGCACTGCGGAGGTGCTGCGTCGCCTCGGTGACGGACAGGCGGGCGCGGCGGCGGCATAAGGACGGCAGGAGACAGCCCATGACCCCAGAGACCATCCACCACCGCATCTGCCCGCTCTGCGAAGCCTGCTGCGGACTCGAAGTCCGCATGAAGGACGGCAAGGTGCAGGGCATCCGCGGCGACGACGCCGATGTGTTCAGCGCCGGCTTCATCTGCCCGAAAGGCGTCGCACTGAAGGACCTGCACGAGGATCCGGACCGCCTGCAGACGCCGCTCATCAAGCGCGAGGGCCGGTTCGTCCCGTGCAGCTGGGACGACGCGTTCGAGGAGATCGAGCGCCGCTTGCCGCCGCTGATCGCCGCGCACGGCAGGAACGCCGTCGGGGTCACGCTGGGCAATCCGACGGCGCACAAGTTCGGCCTCCTGCTGTACGGCGCGCGGCTCATCCGTGCCCTGGGCACGCAGAGCCTGTTCACCGCCTCGACGCTGGACCAGATGCCCAAGCAGCTCGCCTGCGGCCTGATGTACGGCAGCTGGTTCTCGGTCGCGGTGCCCGACATCGAGCGCTGCGACTTCCTGCTGATGCTGGGCGCCAACCCGATGGCGAGCAACGGCAGCCTGTGGACGGTGCCCGACTTCCGCGGCAAGGCCAAGGCGATGCGCGCCCGCGGCGGACAGCTCGTTGTCATCGATCCGCGGCGCAGCGAGACGGCCGAGGTGGCCGACGCGCATCACTTCATCCGCCCCGGCTCGGACGCGTTCTTCCTGCTCGGCATGGTGCACACGCTGTTCGACGAGAACCTCGTCAAGCTGGGCCGCCTGGCGGAGCATGTGGAAGGGGTCGATGCCATGCAGGCGGCGGTGAAGGAGTTCACGCCGGAGCGCGTGGCCGCGCGCTGCGGCATCCCTGCCCCGACGATTCGCGAGCTGGCGCGCCAGCTCGCGCGCACCGAGCGCGCGGCCGTCTACGGACGCATCGGCACCTGCGTGCAATCGTTCGGCACGCTCAACTCGTGGCTGGTCGACGTGCTGAACCTGCTCACCGGCCACCTGGACGAACCCGGCTGCGCGATGTTCGCCAAGGCCGCCGCCTTTGCCGCCAACACCGCCGGTGCACCCGGCACCGGCCGGGGCGTGGTCACCGGCCGCTGGAAGAGCCGCGTCAGCGGCGCGCCGGAGGTGTACGGCGAGCTGCCGATGAATTGCCTTGCCGAGGAGATCGAGACGCCGGGGCCGGGCCAGGTGAAGGCGCTGATCACGATCGCGAGCAACCCGGTGCTGTCCGCGCCCAACGGCCCTCGCCTCGCAGCGGCGCTGGACCAGCTCCAGTTCATGGTCAGCCTCGACATCTACCTCAACGAGACCTCGCGCCACGCCGACGTGATCCTGCCGGGCGTGTCGCCGCTGCAGGACTCGCATTACGACGTGCCGTTCCCGATGTTCTCGCACCGCAACCATGCGCGGTACAGCCATGCCATCGAACCGGTGCCCGCCGGCCAGCAGCCGGAGTGGCAGACGATGATGCGGCTGGCGGCCATCGCCAAGGGCCTGGGTGCGAAGGCCGACGTCCTCGCGCTCGACGACCAGGCCATCGCCGAAGACGTGGCACGCCAGGCGGGCGAGCACACCGAGGCGGTGCTGAAGGCGCTGTCCACGCGGCGCGGCCCGGAGCGCCTGCTCGACCTGTCGCTGCGCATGGGGCCGTACGGCGACCGCTTCGGCCTCAGGCCCGACGGGCTCAACCTCGACAAGGTGATGGCCGCCACGCACGGCATCGACCTCGGCGCGCTGCAGCCGCGCATCCCCGAGATGCTGCGCACGCCGTCCGGCAAGGTCGAGCTCGCACCGGCGATGCTGATCGACGACTTGAAGCGCGCCGCGGCCGACCTTCAGCGGCCGGCCGACGAGATCGTCATCGTCGGGCGCCGGCACGTGCGCTCCAACAACAGCTGGATGCACAACCTGCCGCTGCTGGCCAAGGGGCCGAATCGCTGCACCGCGCTGGTCCACCCGAGCGACGCGCAGCGGCTGCAGCTGGCCGACGGCGCCGTCGCGCGCATCAGCGGCAAGGGCGGCCGCACGATCGAGGCCCAGGTGGAAGTGAGCGACCAGATGATGCCGGGGGTGATCAGCCTGCCGCACGGCTGGGGACACGACCTGCCCGGCGCGCAGCTCGGTGTCGCGAGCGAGCGGCCGGGCGCAAATCTCAATGCCGTGCTCGATGAGGGGATGTGGGATCCGCTGTCGGGCAACGCGGTGCTCGGTGGAGTGCCGGTGACCGTCGTGCCGGCGTGACGACGACTGCCGCGCTTGCGCTCGCCCGGCTGCTCCTCCGCTTGCGG
Source organism: Piscinibacter sp. XHJ-5 (assembly GCF_029855045.1). Lineage (GTDB taxonomy): Bacteria > Pseudomonadota > Gammaproteobacteria > Burkholderiales > Burkholderiaceae_C > Albitalea. Next base: position 2,031,709 of record NZ_CP123228.1, on the reverse strand, counting down.
GACAGGACCGGGGTGGGGATGCGCGTCAAGCGCTTCTGACGACGTTGTAGTCGGCTTCGTGCCGGCGCAGCCAGTGCGCTGCCAGAGTCCCATCCTGGTGGGATGGATGGAAGTCGGCGCGGAAGTAGGACCGCCAGGGCCGGAAGGCGTGGCGCACCAGGCCGTGGCCGCCGAAGAAGAAGCTCGCCGCGCTTCGCCAGGTGCGCCAGTGGAACAGCTCGCCGTCGTGCCACAGGTTGCGCGCCGTCTGGCGCAGCACGTCGGTGGTGAAGTGGAACGTGATCAGCCGCATCCAGCGCCGGCGCCACACCTCGTTGCCGCCCAGTGCGCGGTACACGTCGAATGCCACGCTGCGGTGCTCCGACTCCTCGCAGGCATGCCAGAACCAGAGCGTCGTCAGGCGCTGCGGCGCGCCTTCGAGCGCCTGCGGATGCTCCAGCAGGTGCTGCGCGAGGATGGCGGTGAAGTGCTCGGTGGCGGCGGTGATGGCCACCGCATGGCGCGGATCGGTCAGCGCCTTCATGCGCTCCAGACGCTTCAGGATGCGCGGCTCCCACGCATTGACATAGCCAAGGCGCGCGAGCTGCCCGTTGAACAGCGCATGGATGCGCCGGTGCGTCGCCTCCTGGCCGATGAAGCCCTGCACTTCGGCCTCGAACGAGGCGCGGCGCTCCGGGGGCAGCGACTTGACACCCGTGCGCACGGAGTCGATGAAGAACTGCTCGCCGACCGGAAAGCTCATCGACAGCGCGTTGAAGTAGGCCGAGCGAAAGGCATCGCCGCCGTTCCAGTGCCGCTCGAAGGGTGTTTCCAGGTCGATCAGCAAGCGGCGAACCACCAGCTCGGTCATGGCGTGTCCTCGGGGTCCATGAACCGGTACCCATCGGTACCAGCCATCTGCGCCTGACTGTGACGCTGCGATGTGGTACTGTCAAGTACCAATTTGCAGCCACTCCGCCGATGGACACCGCCGTCTCTGCGCCGCCGCTCACCGACCACCGCCGCCGCCTGCTCGACGCGATGTCTCACGCCGTCGCGCGCAAGGGCTACGCCGAGACGACGATTGCCGACCTGGCGGCCGAGGCGCGCGTGTCGCGCCGCACCTTCTACGAGCACTTCGACAGCAAGGCGGAATGCCTGATCGCGCTGTACGAGGTGGCGAGCGAGCAGGCGCTCGCCGTGCTCAGGTCGGCCATCGATCCCCAGCGCGACTGGCACCAGCAGGTCGAGCAGGCGATGGCCGCGTACCTGTCGACGCTGGCCTGCAACCCGATGCTGCTGCGCACGCTGTTCATCGCCATCCTGGGGCTGGGCCCGCAGGGGTTGGCGGCGCGGCGGCACGCCAACCGGCGGCTGGCCGAGTTCATCCTCGACGTGGTCAATGGCCCCGCGACCCCGCCGGCGCGCTCCGCGCCGCTGCCGATGCCGTTCGCGATGGGCATCGTCGGCGCGATCAACGAGCTCATCCTTCAGGCGATCGAGGAGGACGAGGTGGCGACGCTGCCGCAGCTCACCTCGACAGCGGCGCAGATCGCTCGCGCGATGATCGATGGGGCTACGAGCTGACCGCCTTCATCAAGTCGGCCCAGGCCTTCGGATCGGTCCTCTTGAGCAGCTTCAACTCGTCCAGCAGGTCCTTCGCCCGGTCCTGCCTGGCCTTCGCCTTGATGTCCTCGATCTGCCGCGCGAGCTCGATCAGGGGCTTCACCTGCGGATCGTCCTGCGTTCCGGTCTTCGCCGCGATCCTGACGACCGCGTCCATCAGCCGGCCGATCTGGCGGCCGTAGCTGTGCCGGCTGACGACCTCGCGCTCCACCTCCGGTGCACGGGAGTTGGCGAGGGTCACGTTGACGTTGCCGAAGGTCCAGCCGTTGTTGAAGCGCTGGTCCAGCGCCTGCGGCGCCCACGGGAACCAGTTGGGAAAGCTCACGCTGCTCATGAATCCTCCGGGGTCAGCCGACGAAACGCCGCGCGTTGGCGAACATGCGCATCCACGGGCTGGGTTGGGACTTGTCGCCCGGCGTCCAGCTCATCTGAATGTTGCGCGACACCCGCTCGGGGTGCGGCATCAGCACCGTGAAGCGGCCATCCGCGGTGGTCACTGCCGTCAGTCCCTCGGGACTGCCGTTGGGATTGAACGGATACGCCTCGGTCGGCCGACCGTGGTGGTCGACGAAGCGCATTGCACGATGCACCGCCTTCGGGTCGCCGCGCTGGGAGAAGTCGGCGAAGCCCTCGCCGTGCGCCACAGCGATCGGCAGGCGGCTGCCGGCCATGCCGCTGAAGAAGATCGACGGGCTGTCCAGCACCTCCACCAGCGACAGGCGTGCCTCGAACTGCTCGCTGCGGTTGCGGGTGAACCTGGGCCAGGCCTGCGCCCCGGGGATCAGCGGCGCCAGCGCCGCCATCATCTGGCAGCCGTTGCACACGCCCAGGGCGAAGGTGTCGGCACGGCCGAAGAACGCGGCGAACTGATCGGCCAGCCCGGGGCTGAACAGGATGGAGCGGGCCCAGCCTTCGCCGGCGCCCAGCGTGTCGCCGTAGCTGAACCCGCCGCAGGCGACGAAGCCCTGGAACTGCTCGAGCCGCGCGCGGCCGGCGTGCAGGTCGCTCATGTGCACGTCGAAGGCGTCGAAGCCGGCCTTGGCCATCACGTGGCTCATCTCGACGTGGCTGTTGACGCCCTGCTCGCGCAGGATGGCCACCTTGGGACGCGTGGTCGCCACCAGCGGAGCGCTCACCGGCTCGGCCGGATCGAAGGCGAGATGCCAGTGCAGCCCCGGATCGTCGGCGCGGCCCGCGGCCTCATGCTCCGCGTCGGCACACACCGGGTTGTCGCGCAGGCGGGCGATGCGCCAGCTGACCTCGTCCCAGGTGCGGTGCAGGTCGGCCAGCGGTGCGCTGAACACTGCCTTGGTGTCGCGCCAGACCTCCACCACGCCGCGGTCGTTGGACTTGCCGATGAAATGGCTGTGCCTGGACAGGCCGTAGCGCCGCAGGGTCTGCATCACCTCGTCGCGAACGCCCGTCGGCACCTGGATGACGACGCCGAGCTCCTCGTTGAACAACGCGCGCAGGGTCAGCTCCTGGCGGCGTGCGCCGACCTGGCTGGCCCAGTTCTTGGAGTCGCCGTACTCCGCGCGGCTGTCGCTGATGCCGTCGCCTTCGGTGACCAGCAGGTCGACGTTCAAGCTCACGCCGAGATGGCCCGCAAAGCCCATTTCGCACACGGTGGCCCACAGGCCGCCATCGCTGCGGTCGTGGTACGCGAGCAGCCGGCCGGCCGCGCGCAGCTCGTTGATCGCCGCGACCAGCGCCTTGAGCGACTGCGCGTCGTCGACATCGGGCACGCTGGCGCCGAACTGGTTCAGCACCTGCGCCAGCATGGAGCCGCCCATGCGGTTGCGGCCCTGGCCCAGGTCGATCAGGATGAGCGTGGTGTCGCCGGGCTGGAGCTGCGGCGTGAGCGTGGGCCGCACATCGGCGAGCGTCGCGAAGGCCGAGACGATCAGCGACACCGGCGCAGTGACCTGCTTGCCCTGCTCGCCTTCGTTCCAGCGCGTGCGCATCGAGAGGCTGTCCTTGCCGACCGGCACGCTGATGCCCAGCGCCGGACACAGCTCCATGCCCACCGCCTTCACGGTGTCGTACAGCGCGGCGTCCTCGCCCGGCTCGCCGCACGCGGCCATCCAGTTGCAGCTCAGCTTCACCCGCGGCAGCTCGATCGGCGCGGCGAGGAGGTTGGTGATGGCCTCGCCGACAGCCATGCGGCCGGACGCAGGCGCATCGAGCGCCGCCAGCGGCGTGCGCTCGCCCATGCTCATCGCTTCGCCACGGAAGCCCGCGTAGTCGGCCAGCGTCACCGCGCAATCGGCCACCGGGACCTGCCAGGGTCCGACCATCTGGTCGCGGTGATCGAGCCCGCCGACCGTGCGGTCTCCGATGGTGATCAGGAAGCGCTTGCTGGCCACGGTGGGGTGGCGCAGCACGTCGAAGGCCACCTTGTCGAGCACGACATCGGTGAGGTCGAGCTCGGGAAGCCGGCGCGCGACGCGCTTCACGTCACGGTGCATCTTGGGCGGCTTGCCGAGCAGCACGTCCATCGGCATGTCGATCGGGGCGTCGTCCGTCGAAGGATCCGCCAGCACGAGCTGCTTCTCGTCGGTCGCCACGCCGACGACCGCGAACGGACAGCGCTCGCGCTCGCACATCGCCTCGAACAGCGGCAGCGCCTCGGGCGACACCGCCATCACGTAGCGCTCCTGGCTTTCGTTGCACCAGATCTCCTTGGGCGCCAGACCGCTTTCCTCCAGCGGCACCTTGCTCAGGTCGAAGCGGGCGCCCTTGTGCGCGCCGTCCACCAACTCGGGGAAGGCGTTGGAGATGCCCCCCGCGCCCACGTCGTGGATCGCGAGGATGGGGTTGTTCTCGCCGAGCGCCCAGCAATGGTTGATGACCTCCTGCGCGCGCCGCTGGATCTCGGGGTTGCCGCGCTGCACCGAATCGAAGTCGAGCTCGGCCGCATTGGCACCGGCGGCCATCGAGCTGGCGGCGCCGCCGCCCATGCCGATGCGCATGCCGGGTCCGCCCAGCTGGATCAGCAGGGTGCCGGCGGGAAACGCGACCTTCTGCGTCTGCGAGGCCGAGATGGTGCCCAGGCCGCCCGCGATCATGATGGGCTTGTGATAGCCGCGGCGCTGGTCGTCCACGGTCTGCTCGTAGACGCGGAAGTAGCCCCCGAGGTTGGGCCGGCCGAACTCGTTGTTGAACGCCGCGCCGCCCAACGGGCCGTCGAGCATGATCTGCAGCGGGCTCGCGATGTGATCGGGCTTGCCGTAGGGCGCCTGCTCCCACGGCTCGCCGGTATCGGGGAGGTGCAGGTTCGACACCGAGAAGCCCGTGAGCCCCGCCTTGGGCCGCGAGCCGCGGCCGGTGGCGCCCTCGTCGCGGATCTCGCCCCCGGCACCGGTGGACGCACCCGGGAAGGGCGAGATGGCTGTCGGATGATTGTGGGTCTCCACCTTCATCAGCACATGGGCGGTCTCGCGCCGGGCCGCGTACTGCGGCGCATTGGTGAAGCCGCGCGGCAGCCAGCGCTCGATCTCGCCGCCTTCCATCACCGACGCGTTGTCGCTGTAGGCGATCACCGTGTGCTGCGGCGCGAGGCGGTGGGTGTTGCGGATCATCGCGAACATCGAGTGCTCCTGCTCGACGCCGTCGATGGCGAACTTCGCGTTGAAGATCTTGTGCCGGCAATGCTCGCTGTTGGCCTGCGCGAACATCATCAGCTCGACATCGGTCGGATTGCGCTTCAGCTCGGTGAACGCATCGACGAGGTAGTCGACCTCGTCGTCGGACAGCGCGAGGCCGAATTCGCGGTTGGCCTGCTCCAGCGCCGCCCGGCCCCGGCCCAGCACGTCGACATGCTCCATCGGCCTGCCGGGCTGCTCGTCGAACAGGTGGGCCGCTTCCTCGCGCGACCACAGCACGCTCTCGGTCATGCGGTCGTGGAGCAGCGCCGCGACGGCCTGCAGCTCGGTGGTGTCGAGCGCCTTGGTGCCCAGCAAGCCGCTTTTCAGCGCGAGGCGGTACTCGGTGACCCGCTCGACGCGCTTGATCGCCAGCCCGCAGTTGTGGGCGATGTCGGTCGCCTTGCTGGCCCACGGCGACACCGTGCCCAGGCGCGGTGCGACGACGATCAGCGGCCCTTGCGTCGGCCCGGCGTACGGATCGCCGTAGCGCAGCAGGCCCTCCGCCTTGTCCTGCATCGCCCGCGCCAGCGGGGCCTCGCTCCAGACCCAGTGCACATGGCGGGCGTGGACGCCGCTGATGCGCGGATGGACCGCTTGCAATTTGGGCAACAGCGCCTGGGCGCGGAAGGCGGAGAGCGCATTGCCCCCCTCGAAGTGCTGCAGGTGCTTGGGGCTGGACGTCACGATGGGGGCTGAAGTGAAGGCCTGAACCGGGTATGGCTGCCCGGTGGGAACCCGGGATTTTACGGGGTGAGTGAGACAATGGCCCCCCGGGCCATCGCGTGCAAGGCCAACTGCACGCAGTGAAGTCAAGGCGCCCCGGCGCCGGGCCGTAGACATAATCTGACCATGACGATCTCCATCAAGACCGCTGCCGATGTCGAGGGCATGCGCATCGCCGGACGGCTCGCATCCGAAGTGCTGGACATGCTCGCCGCGCATGTGAAACCGGGCGTGACCACCGACCGGCTCGATCAGCTCGCGCACCACCACATCGTCAACGTGCAGGGCGCCATTCCGGCCCCGCTGAACTACGCGCCCCCCGGCTACACGCCGTACCCGAAGTCCATCTGCACGTCGATCAACCACCAGGTCTGCCACGGCATTCCGAACGACCGGCCGCTGAAGAACGGCGACATCGTCAATGTCGACGTCACCGTCATCAAGGACGGCTGGCACGGCGACACCAGTCGCATGTTCATCGTCGGCGAAGGATCGATCGCGGCGAAGCGGCTGTGCAACTTCACCTACGAGGCCATGTGGAAGGGCATCGTCAGGGTCAAGCCCGGCGCGAGGCTGGGCGACATCGGACACGCGATCCAGACCTTCGCCGAGAACGCGGGCTTCTCCGTCGTGCGCGAGTTCTGCGGCCACGGCATCGGGCGCAACTTCCACGAGGAGCCGCAAGTGCTGCACTACGGCCGCCCCGGCACGCTGGAGGAGCTGGTGCCCGGCATGGTCTTCACCATCGAGCCGATGATCAACGCCGGCCGGCGCGAGATCCGCGAGATGACCGACGGCTGGACCATCGTCACCAAGGACCGGTCGCTCTCGGCGCAGTGGGAGCACACGGTGCTGGTCACCGACACCGGCTACGAGGTGCTGACGGTCTCGGCCGGCAGCCCGCCGCCGCCGGCATTCGTGACCGGGCAGCAGCCGGCGCCCGCCGCGGTCGGCCACTGACCATGTCCGCGGTCCCCGAGGCACGCGAGCCGGCGCGCCCGCCGCGCAGCGTCAGCGAGCTGCGCTCGCGCTTCCGGCAGGGCAAGGCCGCGCTGATCGAGCACTTCCGCGAATCGCGTCCCACGTCGACCGCCGCGACGCGACTGATCCGCGCGCTCACGCGCCACGTCGACCAGACGCTGATCGACCTGTGGGAGCACGCCATGATGCCGCCGGGCGCGGCGCTGCTGGCGGTGGGCGGCTATGGCCGCGGCGAGCTGTTCCCGCACTCCGACGTCGACGTGCTGGTGCTGCTGCCACCCGACCAGGACCACGCCAACGACGCGCTGCGCTCGTCGATCGAGGGCCTGATCACCGCCTGCTGGGACATCGGCCTGGAGATCGGCTCCAGCGTGCGCACCGTGGCCGAATGTCTGGAGGAGAGCCACCGCGACGTCACCGTGCAGACCGCGCTGCTCGAGTCGCGCTACCTGTGCGGCGCGCGGCGCGTGTTCAACCAGTTCCGCCGCGCCAACACCGATGCGATGGACGCGCACGCCTTCCTGCGTGCCAAGACGCTGGAGATGCGCCAGCGCCACCAGAAGTTCGAGGACACACCCTACTCGCTGGAGCCCAACTGCAAGGAAAGCCCGGGAGGCCTGCGCGACCTGCAAGTGGTCATCTGGATCGCGCGCGCCGCGGGCCTGGGCAAGAACTGGAACGAGCTCGCCGCCAGGGGATTGATCACGGCATTCGAGGTCAAGCAGCTGCAGCGCAACGAAGGCGTGCTCAAGCTGATCCGCGCCCGGCTGCACATGGTGGCCGGCCGGCGTGAGGACCGCCTGGTCTTCGACCTGCAGACGGCGGTGGCCGAGAGCTTCGGCTACCAGGCCACCAAGGGCCAGCGTGCCTCCGAAGTGCTGATGCGCCGCTACTACTGGGCCGCCAAGGCGGTGGCCCAGCTGAATCAGATCCTGATGCTCAACATCGAGGAGCGGGTCAGCGGCCTGCAGGACGCGCCGATGCGTCCGATCAACGACAAGTTCCTCGAGCGCGCCGGCATGCTGGAGGTGGCGAGCGACGACCTGTACGAGCGCGACCCCAACGCCATCCTCGAGACCTTCCTCACCTACCAGACGACGGTCGGTCCCAAGGGCCTGTCGGCACGCACCCTGCGCGCGCTGTACAACGCCCGCGAGCTCATGAACGGCCAGTGGCGCCGCGACCCTGCCAACCGCGCCACCTTCATGCAGATGCTGCGGGCCAGCGAAGGGCAGACGCACGCCTTCCGGCTGATGAACCAGACCTCGGTGCTCGGACGCTACCTGTGGGTGTTCCGCCGCATCGTCGGGCAGATGCAGCACGACCTCTTCCACGTGTACACGGTGGACCAGCACATCCTGATGGTGCTGCGCAACGTGCGGCGCTTCTTCATCCCCGAGCACGCGCACGAATACCCGTTCTGCTCGCAGCTCGCCTCGCAGTGGGACCGCCCCTACGTGCTGTACGTGGCGGCGCTGTTCCACGACGTGGCGAAGGGACGCGGCGGCGACCACTCCGACCTCGGCGCCAAGGAGGTTCGCAGCTTCTGCCGCGATCACGACATCGACAAGGACGACGCCTCGCTGATCGAGTTCCTGGTGCAGCGCCACCTCACCATGTCGCGCATCGCACAGAAGGAGGACCTGTCCGACCCCGACGTGATCGAGGCGTTTGCCAAGCTGGTGGGCACCGAGCGCCGGCTCACCGCCCTGTACCTGCTGACCGTGGCCGACATCCGCGGGACCAGCCCCAAGGTCTGGAATGCCTGGAAGGGCAAGCTGCTCGAGGACCTGTATCGGCTCACGCTGCGCGCGTTGGGCGGCGCGCGGCCGAACCTGGACGCCGAGATCGAGGCGCGCAAGAAGGAAGCGCGCCACACGCTGAACCTGTACTCGCTGCTGCCCGACACCGAGGCGGCGCTGTGGAAGACGCTGGAGATCAGCTACTTCGCGCGCCACGACGCCGGCGACATCGCCTGGCATGCGCGCTCGCTCTACCGTTTCGTCGACAGCGAGGAGCCCGTGGTGCGCGCGCGGCTGTCGTCGCTGGGCGAGGGCCTGCAGGTGCTGGTGTATTCGCCCGATCGGCCCGATCTCTTCGCCCGCATCTGCGGCTACTTCGACAGCGCCGGCTTCAACATCCTCGACGCCAAGGTCCATACCACCAAGGCCGGCTATGCGCTGGACACCTTCCAGGTGATCAGCCCGACCATGGAGCCGCACTACCGCGACATGATCGCGCTGGTGGAGAACCAGCTCTCGCACGCGCTGCAGGCGACCGGCCCGCTGCCCCAGCCGAGCCGCGGCCGCCTGTCGCGCCGCGTCAAGTCCTTCCCGATCACCCCGCGCGTCACCTTGCGTCCCGACGAGCGCGCGCAGCGCTGGCTGCTCGGCGTGTCGACGAGCGACCGCTCGGGCCTGCTTTACGCGATCGCGCGCGTGCTGGCGCGGCACCACATCAACCTGCAGCTCGCCAAGATCACCACGCTGGGCGAGCGTGTCGAGGACACCTTCCTCATCGACGGCTCCGCGCTGCAGCAGAACAAGAGCCAGCTGGAAATCGAGAGCGAGCTCCTGGACGCGATCACGCCGTAGGCGTGACCGCGCAGCGACATGCCCGTTGTCAGCATCACTGCCCCTGAGGCGATCCAGCGCCTCGACATGTTCGACACCGTCATCGACGCGCGGTCGCAGAGCGAGCATGCCGAAGACCGCCTGCCCGGCGCCGTGAACTGGCCCAGCCTCACCGACGAGGAGCGCCGCATCGTCGGCACCGAGTACAAGCAGGTCTCCCCGTTCGCCGCCCGCAAGCGCGGCGCGGCCCTGGTGGCACGCAACATCGCCGCGCACATCGAGCGCGAGGTGGCCGACAAGCCGAAGGATTGGCAGCCGCTGGTCTACTGCTGGCGCGGCGGCAAGCGCAGCGGCTCGCTCGCGCTGGTGCTCGACCAGATCGGCTTCAAGGTGCACGTGCTCGAAGGCGGCTACCGCGAATACCGGCGCGCGGTGATGGCCGACCTGCAGCAGCTTCCGCTGCGCTTCTCGTACCGGGTGGTGTGCGGCAAGACGGGATCCGGCAAGAGCCGGCTGCTGAAGGCGCTGCACGGTGCCGGCGAGCAGGTCCTGGACCTCGAAGCCCTGGCGAACCATCGCGGCTCGGTGCTCGGGCTGGTTCCCGGCAGTCCGCAGCCCACGCAGAAGCAGTTCGACTCGCGGGTCTGGGACGCGTTGCGGCGCTTCGACCCGGCGCGTGTCGTGTGGGTTGAAAGCGAGAGCAAGAAGGTCGGCGAGCTGCGCGTGCCGGAAACGCTGATCGAGCGCATGCGCGCATCGCCGTGTCTGCGGATCGACTTGCCGCTCGAGGCCCGCGTGGCGCTGCTGATGGAGGACTACGACTTCTTCGTCAAGGACGTGCCCGCCTTCTGCGAGCGTCTCGATGCGCTGCGCGCGCTGCGCGGCAACGAGACCGTCAAGGGCTGGCAGGAGAAGGCGAAGGCCGGGCAGATCGCCGAGGTGGTGCGCGCGCTGCTGGTGGCGCACTACGACCCGTCGTACCTCGAGTCGATGCGACGCAATTTCTCGGGATTCGAGCAGGCGCCTGTCCTTGCGCCATCGGACGGCTCGATGGCGACCTGGCACGCCGTCGCGCAGCAGCTGCTTGTGCCGTAAAAAAGCCCGGCACGCGGCCGGGCTCGGCAAGCGAGGCGGGTTGCCTCAACCCATGTGGAGGCCGCCGTTGACCGAGAAATCGGCGCCGGTCGCAAACCCCGACTCGTCCGACGCCACCCACGCCACGATGGACGCGATGTCTTCCGGCGTGCCCAGGCGCTTGACCGGGATACCGGCGACGATCTTGTCGAGCACGTCCTGGCGGATCGCCTTGACCATGTCGGTCGCGATGTAGCCGGGCGACACGGTGTTGACCGTCACGCCCTTGGACGCCACTTCCTGCGCCAACGCCATCGTGAAGCCGTGCATGCCGGCCTTGGCGGCAGAGTAGTTGGTCTGGCCGAACTGGCCCTTCTCGCCGTTGACCGACGAGATGTTGATGATGCGGCCCCAGCCGCGCTCGAGCATGTCGTCGATGACCTGCTTGGTCACGTTGAACAGGCTGGTGAGGTTGGTCTCGATGACCGCGTCCCAGTCGGCGCGGCTCATCTTGCGGAACATGCCGTCGCGCGTGATGCCGGCGTTGTTCACCAGCACGTCGATCGGGCCGTGCTCCGCCTTGGTCTTCTGGAAGGCGGCGACGGTGGAGTCCCAGTCGCCCACGTTCCCGACCGAGGCATAGAAGGTGTAGCCCAGCGCCTTCTGCTCGCCGATCCACTTCTCGTGGTCGCGGCTCGGTCCGCAACCGGCGATCACCTTGAAGCCGTCCTTGTGCAGGCGCTGGCACATCGTGGTGCCGATGCCGCCCATGCCTCCGGTCACATACGCTACTTTTTGAGCCATTGTTCCTCTCCTTTTCGATCCTGTGCCGTCGACACGATGCCCCGTAGCGTGGTCGCCGCGGGTCATCGGGTCAATCGGGTTCCCACTGAGGGCAAATTACCTTTCGACGGTCAACGCAACACCCATGCCACCGCCGATGCACAGCGACGCAATGCCCTTCTTCGCATTGCGCTTCTGCATCTCGTGCAGCAGCGTGACGAGGATGCGGCAGCCCGATGCGCCGATGGGGTGACCGATGGCGATGGCGCCGCCGTTGACGTTGACCTTGCCGGTGTCCCAGCCCATTTCCTTGTGCACCGCGCAGGCCTGCGCAGCGAAGGCCTCGTTGATCTCGAGCAGGTCGAGGTCCTGCGGCTTCCAGCCGGCGCGCTCCAGCGCGCGCTTGGACGCCGGCACCGGACCCATGCCCATGGTCGCGGGATCGAGCGCGGCCGAGGCGTAGCTCGCGATGCGCGCCAGCGGCGTGAGGCCCAGCTGATCGGCCTTCTTCGCCGTCATCACGACCACGCCGGCGGCGCCGTCGTTCAGGCCCGAGGCGTTGCCCGCCGTGACGGTGCCCGCCTTGTCGAACGCCGGACGCAGGCCGGCCAGCGCTTCGGCGTTGGTCTTGCGGTTGATGAACTCGTCCTTGTCGAAGACGACCGGGTCGCCCTTCTTCTGCGGAATGACGAAGGGCACGATCTCGTCCTTGAACTTGCCCGCGTCCTGCGCCGCGACGGCCTTCTGCTGCGAGGCCAGCGCGAGCGCATCCTGTTCCTCGCGGCCGATGCCGTACTTCTTGGCGACGTTCTCGGCGGTGATGCCCATGTGGTACTGGTTGTAGACGTCCCACAGGCCGTCGACGATCATCGAATCGACCAGCTTCCAGTCGCCCATGCGCTGGCCGTCGCGCGAGCCCGGCAGCACGTGCGGCGCCAGGCTCATGCTTTCCTGGCCACCGGCGATGACGATGTCGGAGTCGCCGTCGCGAATGGCCTGAGTGGCGAGCATCACGGCCTTCAAGCCCGATCCGCACACCTTGTTGATCGTCATCGCGGGCACCGCGTTCGGCAGTCCTGACCTGATGACCGACTGGCGCGCCGGATTCTGGCCGGCGCCGGCCTGCAGCACCTGTCCGAGGATGACCTCATTGATCTGGTCGCCGCTCAGCTTGGCACGCTTGAGCAGCTCCACGATGACCGCGGCGCCGAGCTCGGGCGCAGGGGTCTTGGCCAGGGTGCCGCCGAACTTGCCCACTGCGGTGCGGGCGGCGGCGACGATCACGATGTCGGTGGTCATGTCGGTCTCCAGGGTGAAGGGGGTCGGGAGGAAATCAGGCTTTCTGCTTGACGTAGCGGCCCGGTGCGGACTCGAGGGGCCTGTACTTGCGGTTGCCGGGCGTCTTGGGCGCGGCGATCAGCTTGCCGGCGTGGCCCTTGAGCCAGGCCGCCCAATCGGGCCACCAGCTGCCGGCCTGCTCGCCGGCCTTCTCGAACCAGGCTTGCGCATGGGCCGGCGTGGTCGCGCCTTCGGCGACCCAGTAGCTGCGCTTCTTCTTGGCCGGCGGGTTGATGACGCCGGCGATGTGCCCGGAGGCCCCGAGCACGAAGCGCTTCTTGCTCTTCAGCACCTGGGTGTTGCGGTAGGCGCCGTCCCACGGAACGATGTGGTCTTCCTTGGAGGCATAGATGTAGGCCGGCGCGTCGATCAGCGACAAATCGAGCTTCTCGCCGCAGACCTCCACCTTGCCGGGCTCGACAAGGTTGTTCTCGAGGTAGGTGTTGCGCAGGTACCAGCAGAACATGGGTCCCGGCAGGTTGGTGCTGTCGCTGTTCCAGTACAGCAGGTCGAAGGGCGGTGGCGTCTCGCCCTTCAGGTAGTTGCCGACGACGTAGTTCCACACCAGGTCGTTGGGGCGCAGGAAGCTGAAGGTCGAGGCGAGGTCGCTGCCCTTGAGCAGCCCGCCTTCGGTGGGGCTGGCCGCGCCGATGGTCATCTCGCGCATCTGCACGCTCGTCTCGTCGATGAAGAGGTCGAGCACGCCGGTCTCGCTGAAGTCGAGGAACGTGGTCAGCAGCGTCATGCTGGCCGCGGGCTTCTCGCCGCGGGCGGCGAGCACCGCAAGGGTGGTCGCGAGGATGGTCCCGCCGATGCAGAAGCCCAGCGTGTTCATGCGGTCCGAGCCGGTGATCTCCTGCACCACGCGGATGGCGCGGATGGCGCCTTCCTCGATGTAGTCGTCCCAGCCGATCTGCGCCATGCTGTCGTCGGCATTGCGCCAGCTGATGACAAACAGCCGGTGGCCCTGCTCCACCGTGTAGCGGATCAGCGAGTTGTCCGGCTGCAGGTCGAGGATGTAGTACTTGTTGATGCACGGCGGCACGAACAGCATCGGCGTCTCGTGCACCTTGGCGGTCAGCGGCTTGTATTCGATGAGCTGGAGCAGCTCGTTCTCGAACACCACGCTGCCCTCGGTGGTGGCGACGTTGCGGCCGACCTCGAACACCGTCTCGTCGGTCTGCGAGACGTGCCCCTGCTGGATGTCCTTCAGCAGCTGCTGCAGGCCCTTGGCGATGCTTTCGCCCTTGGTCTCGAGCGCCTTGCGCTGCGCCTCGGGATTCAGCGCCAGGTAGTTGGCCGGCGACGCGGCCTCGATCCACTGCTGCACGGCGAAGCGAATGCGCGCCCGCGTCTTCTCGTCGCCCTGAACCTGCTCGGCAAGCTGAAGCAGCGTGCGTGCGTTCAGCAGGTACATCTGCGCCACATACGCGGCGGCCGGGTTCTCGAGCCAGTCCTGGCCGGCGAAGCGCCGATCGGCGGCGTGCTTGCCGTGGCCTTTGGGATCGTTGGCGGCGGTCGGGCTCTGCATCCGCTGCAGCGAATGGTTCCAGAGCTCCGCAGCTTCCTTGATGTAGTCGGTCTGCACCTGGCTCAGCGCGGGCAGCGGCAGGTTGAGCCCGGACATGGCCTTCAGCACTTCGCCCACGTTGGAGCCGAAGGCTCGGGCGGTCTCTTGGGAATCAGGCAGCGTCGCAGCCGCCGAAGGCTTGTTTTTCACGTGTCTCCTCGTGATGGACAGCGATGTGTGATGCTTCTCACGTTGTACGCCGATCGGCTTACCTCGTGATGACTCAAGTTTTCACATCGTAGATTCTGGTTTCATTATACGGCATGTACCTCGTCGCGATTGCGTGGATCTACGTAGTGCTGATGATGGCCGTCGCTGAAGCCGCGAGCCCCAATGGCACCGTGCTCGGCGCGGTATTCACCTTCCTGCTGTACGGCGTGATGCCGCTGGCGATCGTGATGTACATCCTCGGCACGCCGGGGCGGCGACGCACGCGGCGTACCAGGGAAGCGCTCGACGCGCAGCAGGCGGCCTCAGCCGCGCAGCCAGACGGCGGCGAGCATGCGGCCGGTGACGCCGTCGCGCCGAAACGAGAAGAACCGTGAGGTGTCTTCCACGGTGCACCAGCGCCCGCCGCCGATCGTCCTGACCCCGCTGCCTTGCAGGCGGTCGCGCGCCAGCCCGGGCAGGTCGGCGAGCCATTTGCCGGGCGTGTGCGGCCGAAAGCGCGGCGCCGCCGCCTCGGGCGACGCGCCGAACGCGTGCAGCACGTCGGCGCCCACCTCGAAGCGATCCGGCCCGATGCAGGCGCCCAGCCAGGCCTCGATCTCGTCGGGCGCGCAGCCGCGGGCTTCGCACAGCGCTGCCACCGTCGCCTCGATGACGCCGGCGGACAAGCCCCGCCATCCGGCATGCGCCGCCGCCACGCCGCCCGGCGCGGCGAGCAGCACCGGCAGGCAGTCGGCCACCTGCACGGCGCACGCAATGCCACGCTCGGTGGTGACGCTCGCATCCGCTTCGTGAACGGCGGCACCGGGCTTGGCATCGTCGCGATGCAGGCGCACGACGCGCGCCCCGTGGACCTGATTGAGCATCACCGGCGTCGCGCCGATCACGCGCTCGAACAAGGCCCGGTTGCGCTGAACCGACACGGCGTCGTCGCCCAGGCCGGCGCGCAGGTTCATGCTGTCGAAGGGCGCGGCGCTGAAGCCTCCGCGGCGTGTGGTCATGAGCGCGGACACACCGCCCGCGCGCCATTCGGGCACCAGCCAGTCAGGATGCATCGGGACAGGCGGACGGCTGGGTGCTGGTGAACGCGTCGTGCTGCATGCACTCGCCGAAGACCCGCATCACGGTCGGCACATGGTCGAGGCGGCAGTCCAAGCGCTGCGCATTGAAGATCTGCGGCACCAGCGCGATGTCGGCCAGCGTGGGCGTGTCGCCGTGGCAGAAGCGGCCCGTGGCCGGATGTCCGGCGAGCTGACGCTCCACCGTCTCCAGGCCGGTCTCGACCCAGTGCCGGTACCAGCGGTTCTTGTCGTCCTCGCTGACCTTCAGGTCGTGCACCAGGAATCGCAGCACGCGCAGGTTGTTCAGCGGATGAATCTCGCAGGCCACATCGAGCGTCAAGGCGCGGACCCGCGCCCGGTCGAGCGCGCTGCCCGGCAGCAGCGGCGGCTCGGGATGGGTCTCCTCGAGGTACTCGATGATCGCCAGCGACTGCGTCAGCAGCTGGTCGCCGTCCTTCAGCAGCGGCACGAGCTTGGCGGGCGCGATGTCGGCGAACGGCGGCCGCAGCTGCTCGTTCTTCAACAGGTGCACCGGCACGTAGTCGTGGGCGATGCCTTTCAGCGCCAGCGCGATGCGCACGCGGTACGACGCCGAGGAGCGGAAGTAGCTGTAGAGCTCCATCGTGCAGCTCAGCGATCGGCCAGCTTCACGTCGAGCGTGCCCACGCCCTCGATGCGTGCGCTCAGCAGGTCGCCGGGCACCACCGCCGCCACGCCTTCGGGCGTTCCGGTGTAGATCAGGTCGCCCGGCGCGAGCTCCCACGCCGCCGACAGGTGCTCGATGACCTCCGGGATGCTCCAGATCAGCTTGCCGATGCGGCTGGTCTGGCGGACCGTGCCGTTGACCTTGAGCTCGATGAGCGTGTCGGGGCCGACCTTCGCCTGACCGGCCGGCACGATGGCCCCGATGGGCGCCGATTGCTCGAAGCCCTTGCCGATGCACCAGGGTCGGCCTTGCTTCTTCGCCTCGTTCTGCAGGTCGCGCCTCGTCATGTCGAGGCCGACCGCATAGCCCCACACGTGCTCCATGGCACGCGCCGCGGGGATGTCCTTGCCGCCCTTGCCGATGGCCACGACGAGCTCGACCTCGTGATGCAGGCTCTGCGTGAGGCTGGGGTAGCGCATGGTCGCGGTCTTCCCCTCGACCGCGGGAAGCACCGCGTCAGCGGGCTTCAGGAAGAAGAACGGGGGCTCGCGACCGGTGTGGCCCATCTCGATGGCGTGCTCCACATAGTTGCGGCCGACGCAGTAGATCCGGTGGACGGGAAAGTGGTCGCCCGCGGCGGCGCCTTTCACGGGAACCGACGCGATGCTCGGCGCGGGAATCACATAAGCCATGAACAATGCCTCCAAAGTGCTCGCCAAATGATGCCACGCGCACCGGCTCCGGTTCCCCGTGCAGCATCGCAAAGCTAAACTCGTCGGATGTTCCAAGCGCGCAGCATCAAGCACTGCAAGGCCTGCGGCGGCGAAGCTCCGTACAGCATCCCTCCGGACGACAACCGGGAGCGGGCCATCTGCAAGGTATGCGGAACCATCCACTACGAAAACCCGATCAACGTCGTGGGCACCGTGCCGGTGTGGAACGACAAGGTGCTGCTGTGCCGGCGCAACATCGAGCCGCGCTACGGGCTGTGGACGCTGCCGGCCGGCTTCATGGAGCTGGGCGAGACGACCGAGGAAGGCGCCATCCGCGAGACCGAGGAAGAGGCCGGCGCGCGCATCGACCTGCAGGGGCTGTTCACCCTGCTCAACGTGGTCAAGGTCGGCCAGGTCCATTTGTTCTATCGCGCCGCGCTGCGCGACACCGACTTCGCGCCCGGCCCCGAGACCATCGAGGCCAGGCTGTTCCGCGAGGACGAGGTGCCCTGGGAGGAACTGGCCTTCCGCACCGTGCGCGAGACGCTGCTGCGCTACTTCGAAGACCGCCAGCGCGGCGAGTACGGCGTGCACTGCGGCGACATCCACTGACCGCCCATGGCTGACGCAAGCGCCACACCCTCCCCTGCCGCCACCGTGCAGCGCTTGCGCGAAGACCTGATCCATCCCGACCCGCTGCTCGACTGCCTGATCGAGGTGTGCCGGCTGCACGGCCAGGCGGCATCCCGTGCCTCGCTGTCGGCAGGGCTGCCGCTGGCCCCGGAGAACCAGGGACGGCTCACGCTCGAGCTCGCCGAGCGCGCCGCCTCGCGTGCCGGCATGGCCGCGCGCCTGCAGCGCGTGGCGCTGGCGCGCATCGACAGCGCCACGCTGCCGGCCATCCTGGTGCTGCGCGACAACCAGGCCTGCGTGCTGCTCGGCTGGGACACCGTCGACGGCGCGTCGGTGGCGCGGGTACTGCTGCCGGAGACCGGTCAGGGCTCGGTGACGCTGGCCGGCGATGCGCTGGCGCAGCGCTACACCGGCGTCACGCTCTTCGTGCGGCCGCATTTCCGCTTCGACGCCCGCACGCCCGAAGTGCGCAAGCCCGTCGCGCGGCACTGGTTCTGGAGCGCCATCCTCACGCAGCGCTTCGTCTACCGCGACGTGCTGTGGGCGGCGCTGCTGATCAACGTCTTCGCGCTGGCCTTCCCGCTGTTCTCGATGAACGTCTACGACCGCGTCGTGCCCAACAACGCGATCGAGACCCTGTGGGCCCTGTCGGTGGGCGTGCTGCTCATCCTCGCCGCCGACCTGTTCATGCGCCTGCTGCGCAGCCATTTCGTCGACGAGGCCAGCGCGCGCATCGACGTGCAGATATCGGCCACGCTCATGGAGAAGGTGCTCGGCATGCGGCTGGAGCACCGGCCCGAGTCGGTGGGCTCGTTCGCCAACAACCTGCGCGGCTTCGAGCAGGTGCGCGACTTCATCGCGTCGAGCACCGTCACCGCGCTGATCGACCTGCCCTTCGCGCTGCTGTTCGTGCTGGTCACCGCATGGATCTCGCCCTGGCTGGCCGTGCCGGTGGTGGTCGCCTTCTTGGTGGTGCTGGTGGTGGGCTACGTTCTGCAGCACCGCCTGCACCAGCTCTCGGAGACCACCTACAAGGCCAGCGCACTGCGCAACGCCACATTGATCGAGAGCCTGAGCGCCATCGAGACGATCAAGTCGCAGGGCGCCGAGAACGTCGTGCAGGCCAAGTGGGAACGGGCCAACGCCTTCCTCGCCAAGACCAACGTGAAGATGCGTGCCCTGTCGTCGACGGCGATGTACAGCACCGCCACGCTGAGCCAGTTGGTGTCGGTGGCGGTCATCCTGGTCGGCGTGTACCTCATCGGCCAGAAGGAGCTCACGATGGGTGCGCTGATCGCGGCCACCATGCTGTCGGGCCGCGCGCTGTCGCCGGCGGGGCAGATCGTCGGGCTGCTGATGCAGTACCAGGGGGCGCGCACCGCGCTCGACTCGCTGAACAAGATCATGGACAAGCCGGTCGAGCGGCCGGCCGGCGAGACCTTCATCCAGCGGCCCAAGCTGCAGGGCGACATCGAGTTCCGCAACGTCAAGTTCGCCTATCCCAACCGCCAGGACTGCGCCATCGAGGGCATGAGCTTCAAGATCACCGCCGGCGAGCGCGTGGCGCTGATCGGCCGCGTGGGCTCGGGCAAGTCGACGATCGAGCGGCTGATCATGGGCCTGTACCAGCCGACCGACGGCGCGGTGCTGCTCGACGGCATCGACCTTCGTCAGCTCGATCCGGCCGACGTCCGCCGCAACTGCGCGCACGTGTCGCAGGACGTGACGCTGTTCTACGGCACGCTGCGCGAGAACATCGCCTTCGGCCTGCCGTACGCCGACGACTCGGCGGTGGTGGCCGCCGCCGAGGTGGCCGGCATGACCGACTTCGTGAATCGCCATCCGCGCGGCTTCGACATGATCGTGGGCGAACGCGGCGAGTCGCTGTCGGGCGGGCAGCGCCAGAGCGTGGGACTGGCGCGCGCGGTGCTTCACAACGCGCCCATCCTGCTGCTCGACGAGCCCACCAGCGCGATGGACTTCTCCACCGAGGCGCAGATCACCGCGCGCATGACCCATTTCGCGCAGAACAAGACCGTCGTGCTGGTGACGCACCGCACCTCCATGCTCGCCATGGTCACGCGCGTCATCGTCATCGACGGCGGCAAGATCGTTGCCGATGGCCCGCGCGACCGCATCATGGAAGCGCTGGCCAGCGGACGCATCGCGCGCGCCGCCTGAGGGACCGCGGATGAACGCCCGCCCCGCCGCCCCCGACGCACCGCGCGGCCTCATGCGCGCCGGTCGGGCGCTGCTGCGGGGCCTTGAGCGCATCCGCGTCGCACTGGAGCCGCTCACCGGCCGCCTGTTCGGCCCCGACGTCGCGCAGCAGCCCGCTGCGCCGACCGGCTTTCGCACCTTCGAGCAGGAGGCCGACGCCGTGATGTCGCGTGGCCGCACGCACCGCGCGCAGAAGATCGTGCGCACCGCGGTCGTCGTGCTGCTGCTGCTCATCCTCTGGGCGAGCTTCGCGCAGGTGGAGGAGGTCACCCGCGGCGATGGCAAGGTCATCCCGTCGCGCCAGCTTCAGGTCGTGCAGTCGCTCGACGGCGGCGTCGTCTCGGAGATCCTCGTGCAGGAGGGCCAGGTGGTCGAGGCCGGGCAGATGCTGCTCAGGATCGACGAGACGCGGGCCACTTCGGGCGTGCGTGAGAGCGCCGCCACCGGCTTCGCGCTGCGCGCGCGGCAGGCGCGGCTGAGGGCGCTGGCCGACGGCGCGGCGTTCGAGCCGCCGCCGGTGCGCGCCGGCAACGACGAGGAGAAGCGCATCGTCGAAGGCGAGCGTGTTCTGTACGAGACCCGCCGCTCCGAGCTGCGCACGATGCTCGCCATCAACGAGCAGCAGCTGCAGCAGCGGCAGCAGGAGCTGAGCGAGATGCGCGCCCGCAAGGCGTCGGCCGAGCGCCAGCTCGACCTGGGTCAGCAGGAGCTCGCGCGCACGCGCCCCCTGCTCGCCAGCGGCGCCGTCTCCGAGGTCGACATCCTGCGGCTGGAGCGCGACGTGAGCCGCTTCCGCGGCGACGCCGAGCAGGCCGCGGCGCAGATCGCGCGGGTGCAGGCGTCCATCGGAGAAGCGCAGCGCAAGACCCAGGAGACCGAGCTCACCTTCCGCAACGAGGCGCGCAAGGAGCTGGCCGATGTGATGGGCAAGCTGAACGCCCTGAACGAAGGCGCGGTGGCATTGGCCGACAAGGTCGAGAAGGCGCAGGTCAAGAGCCCCGTGCGCGGGCGGGTGCAGCGCCTGCTCGCCAACACCGTCGGCGGCGTGGTGCAGCCGGGCAAGGACATCGTGGAGATCGTGCCGCTCGACGACAACCTGGTGCTGGAGGCCAAGGTCCAGCCCAAGGACATCGCCTTCATCCATCCGGGCCAGGACGCGACGGTCAAGTTCACCGCCTACGACTTCGCGATCTACGGCGGCCTGACGGCCAAGGTGGAGAACATCAGCCCCGACACTGTGGTCGACGAGCGCGGCAACGCGTTCTACCTGGTCCGCGTGCGCACCACGCAGGCCAACTTCAACGACAGGATGCCCATCATTCCGGGCATGACCGCCGAAGTGGACGTGCTGACCGGCAAGAAGACCGTGATGGCGTATCTGCTCAAGCCCGTGCTGAAGGCCAAGGCGTACGCGTTGCGCGAGCGCTGAGGGAGTTTGTCGGGGCTGCGCCGGACCGCACCCCGTTCTCAAAGCGGCCCGGCCCGCGGACTTTTTTGGCGTCGCGGCATTACTGCGCAACCTGGCGCATCAAGTTCGCGGCGGCCCCGCCGACAAGCCCATCACGACGCTCTCCAGGCGAAACACGGTCCCATCCTTATCGGTACACGCTCGGCACTCTTCGGTGACCCTGTTCACGAAAGCCGGGCGGTTCCACTGACATAAGGACGAGGCCCCCAGGTATTCTCGAAACGCGCGCGCGCTGCGCTTTGGCGGGCCGCTTTGTCACACAAGGTTGTCCATGCCCACCATCGTTCAAACCGTCCAAGGAAGAGTCACCGGTCTGTGGGGCGCTGCCCTGATCCGAACCGCGGACGGCAAGATGAGAGCGCTCAAGCTGGGCGACCTGGTCCAGCGCGGCGACGTGATCCTCACCACGCAGGACGGCATCGTCGAACTGGCGCCCGAGGAGACCTCGAAGGCGGCCGCCAGCGGCGCGACCGACGACATCGACCGCGTGATCGCCGGCATCGAGAACGCCGAGCCGACCGCGGCCACCGCCGCGGTCGTGGGCGGCGAAGGCGGCGGCGACCTGGGCCCTGGGCTGCGCGTCGACCGCGTCGTCGAGTCGATTCCCGCGGGCAGCACGCTGGCGCAGAGCGCCTCGCCGGCATCGGCCAAGGCCTTCGTCACCTCCAACGACCTCGGCGCCCAGGAGATCCGCAACGACGTGCCGGCGCCGGGCAGCGACGACGGCAGCGACGACGCCGCGACGCCGGCCAACCAGGCCCCGACCGCGACGGCTTCGATCGCCAGCACGCTCGAGGACAGCACGCTGCCGGTGACGCTGCGCGGCGCCGACCCCGACGGCAGCATCGCCGCCGTCACCATCGTCTCGCTGCCTTCCGGCAGCAGGCTGCTGCTGGCCGACGGCGTGACGCCAGTCGCGGTCGGCCAGAGCCTGACCCCCGCCCAGGCCGCCGGATTGCTGTTCCAGCCTGCGCCCGACTTCAACGGCGACGCCGGCATCGGCTTCACCGTGACCGACGACGACGGTGCGGTGTCGGCGCCGGCGACCTTCGGCATCACCGTGACGGGCCTGTCCGACCGCGCGTCCATCGCCGGCGAAGGAAACGGCGCCGTGGTGGAGGACAGCACACTCGTGGCCATCGGCTCGCTGAGCGTCAGCGACGCCGACGCCGGCGAAGCCGCCTTCATCGCGATGACCGACGTGGCGGGTGCCCACGGCCGCTTCAGCATCGATGCCTCCGGCGCGTGGACCTACACCCTCGACAACGCCGACCCCGCCGTGCAAGGGCTGGCGCTGGGCGCCACCCTGCCGGTGGAGACGTTCACCGTCACCACGCTGGACGGCAGCACGCGGCAAGTCGTCGTCTCCATCAGCGGCACCGACGATCTGCCCGTCATCTCGGCCGACAGCGGCGCCGTCACCGAAGACCTGTCGTCCTCGGTCAGCGGGACGCTGAGCGCCTCGGATGCGGACAATCCTTCGCTGGCCTTCGTCACCGGCACGACGGCCGGCAATTTCGGCTCACTGGTGCTGTCGGCCGACGGCGCCTGGACCTACACGCTGGACAGCCGCGCAGACAGCCTCGGCAGCGGCCAGATCGCGACCGAGACGTTCACCGTCACGCTGACGGACGGGTCCATCTCGCTTGTCACGGTGACCGCCACCGGCACCAACGATGCAGCGCTGCTGAGCGCGCAGACGACGGAGCTCGTCGAGGGCGATGCGCCCATCTCGGCGCAAGGCCAGCTGAGCATTTCCGACGTCGATTCGCCCGCCGCCTTCGTCCCGCAGGCGGCCACGGCCGGCACCTACGGCACCTTCTCCATCGATGCCGCTGGCGCGTGGACCTACACCGCGGGTTCGGCGCACGACGAGTTCGTCGCCGGCACCACCTACTCCGACACCTTCGCAGTCGTGTCCGCCGACGGCACGCCGACATCCGTCACCGTGCACATCCGGGGCACCAACGATGCGGCCGTCGTGTCGAGCCAGACGGTCACGCTCGACGAGACCGACGCGGTGCTGTCGACGGGCGGAGCGCTGACCGTCTCCGACGTCGACTCTGCAGCAGCCTTCGTGGCACAGGCGGGCACCGCCGGCAGCCACGGAACGTTCTCGATCGACGCGACGGGTGCCTGGACCTATACCGCGGGCTCCGCGCACGACGAATTCGTCGCCGGCACGACCTACAGCGACACCTTCACGGTGATGTCCGCCGACGGCACGCCGACCTCGGTGACCGTTCACATTCGCGGCACCAACGATGCCGCGGTCTTGTCGTCGCAAGCCGTCACGCTCGACGAGACCGACGCGGTCCTCTCGACGTCCGGCGCGCTCGCGGTGTCGGATGTCGATTCCCCCGCCGCCTTCGTCGCACAGGCGGGCACTGCCGGCAGCTACGGCATCTTCTCCGTCGATGCGAATGGCGCGTGGACCTACACCGCCAGCTCCGCGCACGACGAGTTCGTTGCCGGCACGACCTATTCCGACACGTTCACCGTGCTGTCCGCCGACGGCACGCCGACGTCCGTCACCGTGCACATCCGCGGCACCAACGATGCGGCTGTCGTCTCTAGCCAGACGGTGACGCTCGACGAGACGGACGCAGTGCTGAGCACCGGCGGCACGCTGGCGGCCTCCGACGTGGACTCTGCCGCTGCCTTCGTGGCGCAAGCCGGCACCGCCGGCACCTACGGCAGCTTCTCCATCGACGCCACCGGCGCGTGGACCTACACCGCCAGCTCGGCGCACGACGACTTCGTCGCAGGCACGACCTATTCCGACACGTTCGCCGTGGTGTCCGCCGACGGCACACCGACGTCGGTGACGGTCAACATTCGCGGCAGCAACGACGCGGCCGTCGTGTCGAGCCAGACGGTCACGCTCGACGAGACGGACGTTGTGCTGTCCACCGGCGGCACGCTCACGGTCTCGGACGTCGACTCCACAGCTGCCTTCGTGGCGCAAGCAGGAACCGCCGGCGTCTACGGCACTTTCTCAATCGATGTGAATGGCGCGTGGACCTACACCGCCAGCTCCGCGCACGACGAGTTCGTCGCCGGCACCACCTACAGCGACACGTTCGCCGTGGTGTCCGCCGACGGCACGCCCACATCGGTCACCGTCCACATCCGCGGCACCGGCGATGCGGCCCAAGTGTCCAGCCAGACGGTCACGCTCGACGAGACCGACGCCGTGCTTTCGACCGGTGGCACTCTGACGGCATCGGACGCCGATTCATCGGCCACGTTCATCGCTCAGTCGAACACGGCAGGTGCCTACGGCAGCTTCTCCATCGACACCAGCGGCAGCTGGACCTACACCGCGAGCTCCGCGCATGACCAGTTCGTCGCCGGCACGACCTATTCCGACACTTTCACGGTCGTCACTGCCGACGGCACGCCGACGTCGGTCACGGTCCAGATCCGCGGCACCAACGACGCGGCCGTCGTCTCGAGCCAGACCGTCACGCTCGATGAAGCCGACGCGGTGCTCACCACCGGCGGCTCGCTGACGATCTCGGATGTCGATTCGAGCGCCGCCTTTGTGGCGCAGACCGGCACGGTGGGCATTCACGGCACGTTCTCGATCGGCACGAACGGCGCGTGGACCTACACCGCCACCTCCGCGCACGACGAGTTCATCGCCGGCACCACCTACAGCGACACGTTCACCGTCGTTTCGGCCGATGGCACACCAACTTCGGTAACGGTGAACATCCGCGGCACCAACGACGCTGCGGTCGTGTCCTCACAGACCGTCACGCTCGACGAGACGAACGCCGTGCTGTCCACGGGTGGCACGCTCACCGTGTCCGACGTCGACTCCGCCGCCGCCTTCGCGGCCCAAGCCGGCACCGCCGGCACGTACGGCACCTTCTCCATCGACGCCACCGGTGCGTGGACCTACACCGCCAACTCTGCACACGACGATTTCGTCGCTGGCACCACTTACTCCGACACCTTCGCAGTCGTGTCCGCCGATGGCACGCCGACGTCGATCACCGTGCATATCCGCGGCACCAACGATGCTGCGGTCGTTTCCTCGCAGACGGTCACGCTGGACGAGACAGACGCGGTGCTGTCCACCGGCGGCACGCTCACCGTCTCGGACGTCGACTCTGCCGCCGCCTTCGTGGCCCAAGCCGGTACCGCCGGCAGCTACGGCACGTTCTCCATCGATGCCACTGGTGCGTGGACCTACACCACCAACTCTGCACACGACGATTTCGTTGCTGGCACCACTTACGCCGACACCTTCGCCGTGCTGTCCGCCGATGACACGCCGACATCCGTCACCGTCCACATCCGCGGCACCAATGACGCTGCGGTCGTGTCCTCACAGACCGTCACGCTCGACGAGACGAACGCGGCGCTGTCCACGGGTGGCACGCTGACCGTCTCCGACGTCGACTCCACGGCGGCCTTCGTGGCCCAAGCCGGCACCGCCGGCACCTACGGCACGTTCTCCATCGACGCCACTGGCGCGTGGACCTACACCGCCAGCTCGGCACACGACGATTTCGTCGCCGGCACGACCTATTCCGACACGCTTGCGGTGCTGTCCGCCGACGGAACGCCGACGTCCGTCACCGTCCACATCCGGGGCACCAACGACACGGCCGTCGTGTCGAGCCAGACCGTCACGCTGGACGAGACCAACGCGGTTCTTTCCACCGGTGGCACGCTGACCGTCTCGGACGTCGACTCCACTGCCGCCTACGTAGCGCAGGCAGGTACTGCCGGCACGTACGGCACGTTCTCCATCGACGCCAACGGTGCGTGGACGTTCACCGCCAACTCCGCGCACGACCACTTCGTCGCCGGCACGACCTACTCCGACACCTTCGCCGTGCTGTCCGCCGACGGCACCCCGACGTCCGTCACCGTCCACATCCGCGGCACCAACGACGCGGCCATCGTGTCCAGCCAGACGGTCACGCTCGACGAGACCAACGCGGTGCTGTCGACCGGAGGCACGCTGACCGTCTCCGACGTCGACTCCGCCGCCGCCTTCGTCGCGCAAGCCGGCACCGCCGGCAGCTACGGCACGTTCTCCATCGATGCCACTGGTGCGTGGACCTACACCGCCAGCTCGGCGCACGACGACTTCGTCGCCGGCACGACCTACTCCGACACGTTTGCGGTGGTGTCAGCTGATGGCACGCCGACGTCCGTCACCATCCATATCCGTGGCACCAACGACGCGGCCGTCGTGTCGAGCCAGACCGTCACGCTGGACGAGACCAACGCGGTTCTTTCCACCGGTGGCACGCTGACCGTCTCGGACGTCGACTCCACCGCGGCCTTCGTCGCGCAAGCCGGAACCACCGGCAGCTACGGCACGTTCTCCATCGACGCCACTGGCGCGTGGACCTACACCGCCAGCTCGGCACACGACGATTTCGTCGCCGGCACGACCTACAGCGACACGTTCACCGTGGTGTCCGCCGATGGCACGCCGACGTCGGTCACCGTGCATATCCGCGGCACCAACGATGCTGCGGTCGTGTCCTCGCAGACGGTCACGCTGGACGAGACCGACGCGGTGCTGTCGACCGGCGGCACGCTCACCGTCTCGGACGTCGACTCGACCGCGGCCTTCGTCGCGCAAGCCGGAACCGCCGGCAGCTACGGCACGTTCTCCATCGATGCCACTGGCGCGTGGACCTACACCGCCAGCTCGGCCCACGACGACTTCGTCGCCGGCACCACCTACTCCGACACCTTCGCCGTGGTGTCCGCCGATGGCACGCCGACGTCGATCACCGTGCATATCCGCGGCACCAACGATGCTGCGGTCGTTTCCTCGCAGACGGTCACGCTGGACGAGACCGACGCGGTGCTGTCGACCGGCGGCACGCTGACCGTCTCCGACGTCGATTCCACCGCTGCCTTCGTCGCGCAAGCCGGAACCGCCGGCAGCTACGGCACGTTCTCCATCGACGCCACCGGCGCGTGGACCTACACCGCCAGCTCGGCCCACGACGACTTCGCCGCCGGCACGACCTACTCCGACACGTTTGCGGTGGTGTCAGCCGATGGCACGCCCACCTCGGTGACGGTCCACATCCGCGGCACCAATGACGGCGCCATCGTGTCGAGCCAGACCGTCACGCTCGACGAGACGAACGCCGTGCTGTCCACCGGCGGCACACTCACCGTCTCGGACGTCGATTCCGCCGCGGCCTTCGTGGCCCAAGCCGGCACCGCCGGCAGCTACGGAACCTTCTCGATCGACGCCACTGGCGCGTGGACCTACACCGCCAGCTCGGCCCACAACGATTTCGTTGCCGGCACCACCTACTCCGACACCTTCGCAGTCGTGTCCGCCGACGGCACGCCGACGTCGGTCACCGTGCACATCCGCGGCACCAACGACGCCGCGGTCGTGTCCTCGCAGACCGTCACGCTGGACGAGACCAACGCGGTGCTGTCCACGGGTGGCACGCTCACCATCTCGGACGTCGATTCCGCCGCCGCCTTCGTGGCTCAAGCCGGAACAGCCGGCAGCTACGGCACGTTCTCCATCGACGCTACCGGTGCGTGGACGTACACCACCAGCTCGGCCCACAACGACTTCGTCGCCGGCACCACCTACTCCGACACGTTCGCGGTGCTGTCCGCCGACGGCACGCCGACATCCGTCACCGTGCATATCCGCGGCACCAACGACGCGGCCGTCGTGTCCTCGCAGACGGTCACGCTCGACGAGACGAACGCGGTGCTGTCCACCGGCGGCACGCTGACCGTCTCGGACGTCGATTCCGCCGCGGCCTTCGTGGCCCAAGCCGGCACCGCCGGCAGCTACGGCACGTTCTCCATCGACGCCGCTGGCGCCTGGACCTACACCGCCAGCTCGGCCCACGACGACTTCGTCGCCGGCACCACCTACTCCGACACCTTCGCAGTGGTGTCCGCTGACGGCACGCCGACCTCCGTCACCGTGCATATCCGCGGCACCAACGACGCTGCGGTCGTGTCCTCACAGACCGTCACGCTCGACGAGACCAACGCCGTGCTGTCCACCAGCGGCACGCTCACCGTCTCGGACGTCGATTCCGCCGCCGCCTTCGTGGCTCAAGCCGGAACCGCCGGCACGTACGGCACGTTCTCCATCGACGCCACCGGCGCCTGGACCTACACCGCCAGCTCGGCCCACAACGATTTCGTTGCCGGCACCACCTACTCCGACACGTTTGCGGTGGTGTCAGCCGACGGCACGCCCACCTCGGTGACGGTCCACATCCGCGGCACCAACGACGCGGCCATCGTGTCGAGCCAGACCGTCACGCTCGACGAGACGAACGCCGTGCTGTCCACCGGCGGCATGCTCACCGTCTCGGACGTCGATTCCGCCGCCGCCTTCGTGGCCCAAGCCGGCACCGCCGGCAGCTACGGCACGTTCTCGATCGACGCCACCGGCGCGTGGACCTACACCGCCAGCTCGGCCCACGACGACTTCGTCGCGGGCACGACCTACTCCGACACGTTTGCGGTGGTGTCAGCCGATGGCACGCCCACCTCGGTGACGGTCCACATCCGCGGCACCAACGACGCGGCCGTCGTGTCGAGCCAGACCGTCACGCTCGACGAGACGAACGCCGTGCTGTCCACCGGCGGCACGCTGACCATCTCCGACGTCGATTCCGCCGCGGCCTTCGTGGCCCAAGCTGGCACCGCGGGCACGTACGGCACGTTCTCCATCGATGCCACTGGCGCGTGGACCTACACCGCCAGCTCGGCCCACAACGATTTCGTTGCCGGTACCACCTACTCCGACACGTTCGCAGTGGTGTCAGCCGACGGCACGCCGACGTCGGTCACGGTGCACATCCGCGGCACCAACGACGCGGCCGTCGTGTCATCACAGACGGTCACACTCGATGAGACGAACGCGGTGCTGTCCACGGGTGGCACGCTGACCGTCTCCGACGTCGACTCGACCGCCGCCTTCGTCGCGCAAGCCGGCACCGCCGGCAGCTACGGCACGTTCTCCATCGACGCCACCGGCGCGTGGACCTACACCGCCAGCTCGGCCCACGACGACTTCGTCGCGGGCACGACCTACTCCGACACGTTTGCGGTGGTGTCAGCCGATGGCACGCCCACCTCGGTGACGGTCCACATCCGCGGCACCAACGACGCGGCCGTCGTGTCGAGCCAGACCGTCACGCTCGACGAGACGAACGCCGTGCTGTCCACCGGCGGCACGCTGACCGTCTCGGATGTCGACTCCACAGCGGCCTTCGTGGCGCAGACCGGCGCCGCCGGCAGCTACGGCACGTTCTCCATCGACGCCAACGGCGCCTGGACCTACACCGCCAGCTCGGCGCACGACGACTTCGTCGCCGGCACGACCTACTCCGACACCTTCGCCGTGCTGTCCGCCGATGGCACGCCCACCTCGGTGACGGTCCACATCCGCGGCACCAATGACGCGGCCATCGTGTCGAGCCAGACCGTCACGCTGGACGAGACCAACGCGGTCCTTTCCACCGGTGGCACGCTGACCATCTCCGACGTCGACTCCGCCGCCGCCTTCGTCGCGCAAGCCGGAACCGCCGGCAGCTACGGCACCTTCTCGATCGACGCCACTGGCGCGTGGACCTACACCGCCAGCTCGGCCCACGACGACTTCGTCGCCGGCACCATCTACTCCGACACCTTCGCCGTGGTGTCCGCCGATGGCACGCCGACGTCGGTCACCGTGCATATCCGCGGCACCAACGATGCTGCGGTCGTGTCCTCGCAGACGGTCACGCTCGACGAGACCAACGCGGTGCTGTCGACCGGCGGCACGCTCACCGTCTCCGACGTCGACTCCGCCGCCGCCTTCGTCGCGCAAGCCGGCACAGCCGGCAGCTACGGCACGTTCTCCATCGACGCCACCGGTGCGTGGACGTACACCGCCAGCTCGGCCCACGACGACTTCGTCGCCGGCACGACCTACTCCGACACGTTTGCGGTGGTGTCAGCCGATGGCACGCCGACGTCCGTCACCATCCATATCCGTGGCACCAACGACGCGGCCATCGTGTCGAGCCAGACCGTCACGCTGGACGAGACCAACGCGGTCCTTTCCACCAGCGGCACGCTCACCGTCTCGGACGTCGATTCCGCCGCCGCCTTCGTGGCTCAAGCCGGAACCGCCGGCAGCTACGGCACCTTCTCGATCGACCCCAACGGCGCCTGGACCTACACCACCAGCTCGGCCCACAACGACTTCGTCGCCGGCACCACCTACTCCGACACCTTCGCAGTGGTGTCCGCCGACGGCACGCCGACGTCCGTCACCGTGCACATCCGCGGCACCAACGATGCTGCGGTCGTGTCCTCGCAGACGGTCACGCTCGACGAGACCAACGCGGTGCTGTCCACCGGCGGCACGCTGACCGTCTCCGACGTCGACTCCACTGCCGCCTTCGTGGTCCAAGCTGGCACCGCCGGCACGTACGGCACGTTCTCCATCGACGCCGCTGGCGCCTGGACCTACATCGCCAGCTCGGCCCACAACGACTTCGTCGCCGGCACGACCTACTCCGACACCTTCGCCGTGCAGTCCGCAGACGGCACACCGACCTCCGTCACCGTCCACATCCGCGGCACCAACGACGCGGCCATCGTGTCCAGCCAAACGGTCTCGCTCGACGAGACCAACGCGGTGCTGTCGACCGGCGGCACGCTGACCGTCTCCGACGTCGACTCCGCCGCCGCCTTCGTGGCCCAAGCCGGAACTGCCGGCAGCTACGGAACGTTCACCATCGCCGCCAACGGCACGTGGACCTACACCGCCACCTCCGCGCACGACGAATTCGCGGCCGGCACCACCTACACCGACACCTTCGCCGTGCTTTCCGCCGACGGCACCCCGACGTCCGTCACCGTGCACATCCGCGGCAGCAACGACGCCGCGGTGCTGTCCTCGCAGACAGTCGGCCTCACCGAGACCAACGCCGTCCTCTCCACCGGCGGCACGCTGACGAACGCCGACGTCGACTCCCCGGCCACCTTCGTGCCCCAGAGCGGCACCGCTGGCAGCTTCGGCAGCTTCTCCATCGCGTCCAACGGCAACTGGACCTACACGGCGAGCTCGGCCCACGACGAGTTCGTTGCCGGCACCACCTACACCGACACCTTCACGGTGACGGCGGCCGATGGCACGCAGACCTCGGTGACGGTCAACATCCTCGGCACGAACGACACGGCCATCATCGGCGGCACGGCGACGGGCAGCGTGATCGAAGCCGGCGGCACGGACAACTCGACCGCCGGAACGCCGAACGCTGCCGGAAGCCTCACGATCGGCGATCCCGAAGCGGGCCAGGCGCAATTCCAGACGCCCGCGAGCCTTGCCGGCACGTACGGCAGCTTCACCTTCGACCCGGCGACCGGCGCCTGGACCTATGCGCTGGACAACGCCCGCGCGGCCACGCAGGCCCTCACCGCCGGCCAGCTCGTGCACGACACCGTCACGGTGGTCAGCGCCGACGGAACGGCGTCGCGAGCCATCGACGTGACCATCGTCGGCGCCAATGACGCACCCGTCGCCGTGGCCGATGTCCGCACCATCGTCGAGGACGGCAGTGCCATCGGCAACGTGCTGCTCAACGACACCGACGTGGACAGCAGCTCTCGCACGCTGACGCAGTTCAGCGTCGCCGGCGTCAGCGGCAGCTTCGCCGCCGGCAGCACGGCCGCCATCGCCGGCGTCGGCACGCTGACGATGCAGGCGGACGGCGGCTACCTGTTCGCGCCTGCGGCGGACTTCAACGGCGCCGTTCCCACGATCAGCTACACCTTGAGCGACGGCAGCTACACCGCGACCACCACGCTGGCGATCGGCGTGACCGCGGTGGCCGACGCACCGCAGCTCGACCTCGACGCCAACGATTCGACGGCGGCTGGCGCCAACCGGTCGGCCACCTACACCGAAAACGGCAGCGCCGTGTCCATCGCTGACGTGGACATGCGCATCACCGATGTCGACAGCCCGACGCTGCAAGGCGCGACGATCACGTTGACCAACATCCAGCCGGGCGACGTGCTCGCGATCGCCGCGCCGATGCCCGCCGGCATCAGCGCGACCATCAACAGCGCCAACAGCATCACGCTGTCCGGCTCGGCCACGCCGGCGGCCTACGAAGCGGCGATCCGCGCGATCACGTTCTCCAACACGTCCGACACGCCGAGCACCACGCCGCGCACCATCCAGGTGAGCGTGAACGACGGCGTGCTGGGCAGCAACCTCGCCACCGCGACGATCAACGTCGTGGCGGTCAACGACGCGCCGGTCGGCGTCGCCGATGCGAGAACGACCAGCGAAGACACCGCGACGACGGGCAACGTGCTCGGCAACGACTCCGATGTCGATGGCGGCACGCTGTCGGTCACGCAGTTCTCGGTGGCTGGCGTGGCCGGCACCTTCGCGGCCGGCGCCACCGCGTCCATCGCGGGCGTGGGCACGCTGCAGATCGCGTCCAACGGCAACTTCAGCTTCACGCCGGCCACCGACTACAGCGGCTCGGTTCCCCTCGCCACCTACACCGTCTCGGACGGCGCCGCCACGTCCACCTCGTCGCTGGCGATCACCGTCACGCCGGTGGCGGATCAGCCCGCGCTCGCCTCGTGGACCACGCAGTGGGTGAACCTGAGCGAGAACTGGTCGGACAACGATGTGAGCGCCGGACAGTTGGTGTGGACCGGCTCCGACGCCGCCGCCGTCGAAGTGGCGACGCAGAACATCTACAGCTCGGTGCAGAACCCGCACACCGCCGCGACGCCGTCGACCAACCTGGTGGCCGAGCTCGAAGGCGACCCGGACGCCGCCAACTGGATCCAGACCACGGTCGAGGCGCCGCTGGCCGGCCAGCTGATGCAGATCCAGTTCGACACCATCCGCCGCGCCGTCTCGGGCAGCACCGACAAGAACACGCAGTCGTTCGACGTGCTGTGGAACGGCACCGTGGTCGGCAGCTTCAACCCGAGCGCTTCGTCGTGGTCGACACCGGTGCTGCAGGTCACCAGCGTCGCCGGCTCGAACACGCTGCGCCTGCGGCCGACGGACCAGACCGGCTCCTTCGGCGCGCTGATCGACAACCTGTCGGTGACGACCATCGCCGACGGCAGCGAGAACACCGCGGTTCGGTTGCCCTCGCTGGCCGGCTCGGCCGTGTTCGGCGACATGGCCGACAACTCCGAGGTGCATACGCTGCGCGTGAGCACCATCCCGGTCGGCGCCACGCTGACGGACGGAACCCGCAGCTTCACCGCGACCAGCGGCAACACCGCGGTCACCATCTTCAACGAGGACACGCCCTCGGCATCGTTCGGCGGCGCCAACTGGAACCTGGCCACCCTGCGCCTGACTCCGCCCACCAACTTCAACGGCAACGTGTCGCTGACGGTGACCGCCACGGCGGCGGAGTCGGCCAACGGCAGCAGCGCCTCGGCCAGCTCCACGCTCAACCTTTTCGTCTACGGCGTCAACAACGCGCCCACCGCGGTCGCCGACAGCGCATCGGTCTCGGAGGACGCCACGCTGGCGCCGGTCACCGGGCTGCTGGCCAACGACACCGACCCCGAGAACGGCACGCTGTTCGTGTCCGGCGTCAACGGCTCGGCGGCAAACGTCGGCACCACCATCAGCGGCAGCAACGGCACGATCCAGATCGAAGCGGACGGGTCGTACGTCTACACGCCCAATGCCGCGACGCAGACGCTGCGCGTCGGCCAGACGCTGACCGACACCTTCACCTACACCATGAAGGACAGCGGCGGCCTCGTGTCGACCGCGACGCTGACCATCACCATCCAGGGCGCCAACGACGCGCCGGTCGGCGTGGCCGACAGCGGCAGCCTGGCCGAGAACGCGACGCTCACGACCACGGCGGCCGCCGGCGTGCTGGCCAACGACACCGACATCGATTCCGGCGACACCCGGACGGTGTCCGCCGTGTCCTTCGGCGCGACGACGGGCAGCGTGGGATCGGCCATCGTCGGCACCTACGGCACGCTGACGCTGTTCGCCGACGGCCACTACAGCTACGCCGCCAACCGCCCCGCGGCCGATGCACTGGCCACCGGGCAGACCGCCACGGAGGCTTTCGCCTACACGGTTCGCGATGCGGCGGGCGCCACCTCGACCGCCACGGTGACCTTCACCATCACCGGCACCAACGACGCGCCGGTCGGTGTCGCCGACAGCTACACCGTCGTCGAGGGCAGCACGAGCACGCAGGCGACGGTGCTGGCCAACGACACCGATGCCGACAGCGCCTCGCTCTCGGTCTCGCTGTTCGCCGCCAGCAGCGCCGCCGCCGGCGTCGCGGCCAACGGCACGAACACCATCACCACCGCGCTCGGCGGCACGGTGAAGATGAACGCCAACGGCACGTACACGTATACCGCGCCGACGGCCACCCACGACGGCGCCGACACGCCGGTGTCGGACAGCTTCGTCTACCGAACGAGCGACGGCTCCGCCACTTCCGGGTGGGCCACGGTCACCATCAACCTCACGGACACCGTGCCGACCGCCGTTCACGACGGCGCGACCATCCTCTGGGGCGGCGCCGTCAGCGGCAACCTGCTCGGCAACGACGTGGCCGTCGACGGCGGCAAGGCGCTGACCGCGATCCAGTTCAACGGCTCCACCTACGCGGTGGCCAACTCCGGCACCACGACCATCGCCACGTCCGACGGCGTGCTGGCCGTTCAGGCCAACGGCAGCTACACCTACACCCACAACCTCACCGGAACGGCCACCGTCAGCGGCACATCGGTCGCGCAATGGGAGACGCAGGTCGATTCCTTCGCCTTCCTCGCCGGCAACAACAGCTGGAGCAGCAACGGCAACCTGAACCTGGCCGCGCTCAACGGCAGCGCCGCGGCGCTGGTCGACTACGCGGGCGGGTCCAAGCCCGGACTCACCGTGAGCAACGGCGGCGTCGACAACGGCGAGCAGCTCATCATCCACCTGCCGGAGCTCGCCAATACCGCCAGCCTCAGCATCGCGCAGTTCAACCAGTCGGCCAACGCCACCTGGCGCGCCTACGACGAGAACGGCGTGCTGGTCGACCAAGGTGACTTCACCAATGCGGTGTCGAGCAGCAACGGCACGGTGTTCACGCAGGCCATCAACAACACGCAGCCGTTCAGCTATCTTCAGCTGTCGTACTCGTCGGTGAACAACAGCCAGGGCTACGTGCTGCAAGCGCTGACCTACCAGCGGGGCGGCAGCGGCCACGGCGACCTCTTCAACTACACGATGCGCGACGCCGACGGCGACACGTCGAGCGCCACCTTGGAGGTCGCGGTCGGATCGAGCAATGCGGTCGTCGCCTCCGGCACGCTGCAGGAAGGCAGCGAGTCGGCCGAGACGCTGACGGGCTCCGCGTCGGCCGACGTGCTGATGGGCAAGGGCGGCAACGACACGCTGCTCGGCAACGACGGCAACGATCGCCTCTATGGCGGCGCGGGCAGCGACGTGCTGAACGGCGGCGCGGCCAACGACATCGTCTACGGCGGCGCCGGCGGCGACAGCCTTGCCGGCGGCTCCGGGGCCGACGTGTTCGCGTGGCAGCTCGCCGACCGCGGAGGCAGCGGCGCACCCGTGGTGGACACCATCACCGACTTCAACCTGTCCCAGGGCGACGTGCTGGACCTGCGCGACCTGCTGCAGGGCTCGAGCCCGACGCCGGCGAACCTGTCGAACTACCTCGACATCACGTTCACCGGCAGCGACACGGTGATCCGCGTCAGCTCCAACGGCGGGTTCACCAACGGCGTGTTCTCGGCGGCCGCAGAAGACCAGGAGATCGTGCTGCAGGGCGTGGATCTGCGCAGCCAGCTCAGCCTCGGCGCGGGCGCCAGCGAAGCGCAGCTGCTGCAGGAGATGATCTTCCGCGGCAAGCTGCTGACCGAGCCGTGATCGACGGCGCGGGCGATCGGACAAGTCCCACATGCGGTTGCGACCGCGCCTGACAAACTGACGAGGCGGCGTCTGCGACAGTGATCCGAACCTCGGAGCTGTCGCCATGCTGTCCTTCCGCCCGCCTCCCCAGGCCGCCATCGCGGCCGCTTGCCTCGTCGTCATCACCGCCTGCGGCGCCCCTCCGGTTGCCGCCCCGGTCGCCGGCATCGGGCCGGATCCGGCCCTGCCCGCGCCGCAGAAGAAGCTGATCCCCACTGTCAACGTGGCAGAAGCCAAGGGCTGGCCCGCGGGCATGAAGCCGAGCGCGCCGGCGGGCATCGCGGTGGCGGCGCTCGCCAGCGGCCTCGAGCATCCGCGCTGGCTGCACGTGCTGCCCAACGGCGACGTGCTGGTGGCCGAGACCAACGCGCCGCAGCGGCCCGAGGACGGCAAGGGCGTCAAGGGTGCCGCAATGAAGCTGTTCATGCAGAAGGCCGGCGCGACGGCGCCGAGCGCGAACCGCATCACGCTGCTGCGCGACGCGGACGGCGACGGCGTCGCCGAGGTGCGCAACGTCTTTCTGGAGGGCCTGAACTCGCCGTTCGGCATGGCGCTGATCGGCAATCAGCTCTACGTCGCCAACACCGACGCCGTGATGCGCTTCCCGTACACCGAAGGCGCCACGCGCATCACCGCCGCCGGCACCAAGCTCACCGACCTGCCGGGCGGTCCGCTCAACCATCACTGGACCAAGAGCCTGATCGCCAGCCGCGACGGCAGCAAGCTCTATGCGACCGTCGGCTCCAACAGCAACGTCGGCGAGAACGGCATGGACAAGGAAGACGGCCGGGCGGCGATCTGGGAGATCGACGCCAAGAGTGGCCAGAA
Source organism: Piscinibacter sp. XHJ-5 (assembly GCF_029855045.1). Classification (GTDB taxonomy): domain Bacteria; phylum Pseudomonadota; class Gammaproteobacteria; order Burkholderiales; family Burkholderiaceae_C; genus Albitalea. The sequence goes on along the minus strand of NZ_CP123228.1, from coordinate 1,994,704 downwards.
GCGTCTGTTCGCCACCGGCCTGCGCAACCCCAACGGCATGGCATGGGAAGCCAGCACCGGCAAGCTGTGGACCGTGGCCAACGAGCGCGACGAACTGGGCGACGACCTGGTCCCGGACTACCTCACCTCGGTGGTGGACGGGGGCTTCTACGGCTGGCCGTACAGCTACTACGGGCAGCGCGTCGACGATCGAGTGAAGCCGTCCCGGTCCGACCTCGTCGCCAGGGCGATCAAGCCCGACTACGCGCTCGGCTCGCACGTGGCCGCCCTCGGTCTCGCGGCCGCCGACGGCGCGGCGCTGCCCGCGCCATTCAAGAGCGGCATGTTCATCGGCGAGCACGGATCGTGGAACCGCAAGCCGCCCAGCGGCTACAAGGTCGTCTTCGTGCCGTTCGCCAACGGCAAGCCGGCGGGCATGCCGGTCGACGTGCTCACAGGCTTTCTCGGGCCGAACGGCGAAGCCTACGGACGGCCCGTGGGCGTGGCGATCGACAAGCGCGGCGCGCTGCTGGTGGCCGACGACGTGGGCAACGTGGTGTGGCGGGCGGCAGCGGCGAAGTGACGAACATCAAAGCTTCATCTCGAGGCGCAGCTGCAGGTTGACGAATGACCGCGAAGTGATCTGCGTCGTCTCCTGCGCACCCTGGAGATCGAATCCGCTGCGCGTCACGTAGTCGGACGGCGCCAGGTTGCTGGCCGACACACGCAGCCGCAGCGCCGGATCGAAGGTCCACAGCAGATACGTGTCGATGACGCGCTTGCGGCCCTGGAAAGCGGTCTGCGTGTCCGTGAGCCGCGTGTCGTACGCCGGGGTCCAGTTGAGGTTGCCGCCGACCGTGAGCGGCAGGCTGCGCCATCGATAGTCGAAGCCGACATTGCCGGTGGCGGCCGGCTGCTGGTCGAGCCGGTTGTCGGGGCCCGGCACGCTCGCCACCCGCGAGCGGAACACGCTGAGGTTCGCGCGCAGGTCCAGCGGCGGCTGCGCCGGCCACAGGTCGGACAGGCGCAATTTCGCTTCGAGCTCGATCCCCTGCGCCGTGGCATCGCCGATGTTCTGCGGCCGCGCCACCCAGCGGCGCTGCGCCGACCAGGCCACATCCTCCTGCGCCGTCACCGTGCGGATCAGGTCGCGGATGCGGCGGTGAAAGAGGTTCGCGCTGAGCAGCCCGCCGCCCGGCAGGTAGCGCTCGACGCCGATGTCCAGCCCGGTGGCCAGCTCGGGCCGCAGATGCGGATTGCCGGCGCGATCGGGAAATGCCGAGACGTTGGCGATGTCCGCCGGATAGCGGCTGTTGAGCGTCGGCCTGGCGATGAGGTTCTGAAGGCTCGGCGAGCGCCAGCTGCGCGTCAGGCTGAGCCGCACCTGGTCGCGGCTGGCCGGATCGGGCTTCCACACCGCGTGCGCCAGCGGCGTCCACACGCCGTTGCGGTTGCTGACCCGGCTGCCGTCGGCGCCGTCGCCACGCGTCGCGATGCCTTCCCAACGCAGGCCTGCATGCAGCGCCCACTGCGCACCGGCACTCCACTCGTCCTGTGCATACACCGCTGCCCGCGTGCTGCCGGCGCTGAGGCTGTCGCCGAAGTCGGCCAGCAGCGGGCGGCGTGATTCCTCGCGCCGCGTGCCTTCCAGTTCCACGCCGGACACCAGGTTGTGCCCTTGCGCCCACAGCGCCGTCATCTTCGCGCCGACGCCCAGCGTGTCGTCCTGCACCTCGCCGCCTTCGTCGAGCGTGCGCGTCGCTGCGCCGTCGTCGAACTCGCTGCGGCGATTGTTCTCGACGCTGTGGCCGCGGCTGGCGTGGCCGCGCCACTCGATCCGCACCGCGTCGCCGAGGCGCCGGTTCCAGTGCAGGTTCATCCGCGCCAGCGTGAAGCGCGTGTCGCCGGTCGTCTGCGATTGGTCATAGGCCGGCTGCGTCTCGTCCGGATCGGTCACGCGCTGCTCAAGCGTGGCCTCGCGCCGCACCGGCCCATGCAGGTGCAGCAGGAACGGCGACCACGTGAGCACGTCGCCGCCGTCGCCGCGCCACTGCAGCCGCGCCGTCGCATGCAGGCCCTTGCGCCGCGTGTGACTGGTCGCGTGCTCGGTCTGGTCCAGCAGGGTCGACCCGTCGGCCAGCGAGCGCCGCACGGTCGTCGTCAGCGTGTCGCCGTCGCGGGTGTGGGTGTAGATGGACGGCGAGACATTGAGCGTCCAGTCGCCGACGGTGTCGTTGCGCGTCCAGGCGAAGTGCGGATCGACGTGGCCGTGCTCGAATCCCAGCGTGGTCCGCACGTCGTTGATGCGCTTGCGAAATCCTTCGCGCGTGACGATGTTGAGAGTGCCGGCGATCGCGCGCGCCCCGGTCTCGGCCGTGGGCGCGCGCAGGATCTCGATGCGCTCGATCTGCTCGGGCGTGATCGAGTCCAGCGAGAAGCCCGGCGGCACGCGTTCGCCGTCGAGCAGGATCTGCGTGTAGCCACCGCCCAGGCCACGCAGGCGGATGTTGCCGCCGCGTCCCGGCGCGCCCTGCATCGTCACGCCGGGCAGGCGCTTGAGGATCTCGCCGACGGTGCTGTCGCCGAAGCGCTCGATCTCTTCGCGCCCGACGATGATCTTTGCCGCGGTGCTGTGCCGGCGCTGTTCGGTGTCGCCGGCGCGACCGCCGGTGATCTCCACGCGCTCCAGCCGCGCGGGGCGCGGCGTCGAGGCCGCCGCCTGCGGCGCGGACGCGGCGGCGGCCGGCTGCGCGTGAACAAGGGGAGCCGGCAGGACCGTCGCCAAGGTCAGCGCGAGGGCAAGACGACGGAGGGACGACGGCATCATGGCCGCGAATTGTCCCGCACGCCCCGCGGGGATCGGTTGGGGGGAGCTGCTACGACCAGTACAGCGCCAGCAGCGCCACCAGCGCCGGCAGCGCCTGCACGAACAGGATCTTGCGGCTGGCCGTGAACGCGCCGAACACGCCGGCGACGATGACGCAACCGAGGAAGAACACCTTCACCGGCAGGCCGGCGGCGCCCAGGAACAACCCCCAGATCAGGCCGGCCGCGAGGAAGCCGTTGTAGAGGCCCTGGTTGGCTGCCAGCGTCCTGGACGCCGCGGCGAACTCGGGTTCGAGGCCGAAGGTGCGGCGCCCCAACGGCGTGTTCCACAGGAACATCTCCAGCACCAGGAAGTAGAGGTGAAGCAGGGCCACCAGGCCGATCAGGATGTTTGCGAGCATTTCCCCCTCCAGGGTCACAAGGTGCGCGACGATACCCGAGGCCCGTGCGGCTGTCGTGCCGCCATGGCGACCGGCAGGCGCGGCGACACGGCACTGGGGCGACAATCCGCGGCATGAGCACAGTCGCCGCGGTCCATCGAAGCGCCAGCCACCGTTTCAGCAAGCAGCCGCAGGCGTCGATTCGCCTGCTGCAGGGCCTGGGTGTCGAGGGCGACGCCCACCTGGGCGTGACGGTGCGGCATCGCTCGCGGGTGGCACAGGACCCGACGCAGCCCAATCTGCGACAGGTGCACCTGATCCATGCCGAGCTGTTCGACGAGCTGCGGGCCAAGGGCTTCGAGGTGGCCGCCGGCCAGCTCGGGGAGAACGTCACCACGCACGGCATCGATCTGCTGGCGCTGCCCCGCGGAACGCGTCTGCATGTGGGCGATGCCGCGGTCATCGAGCTCACCGGGCTGCGCAATCCGTGTGCCCAGCTCGACGCCTTTCTTCCCGGCCTGATGAGCGCACTCGTGGGCCGCGATGCCCAGGGCGGCCTGGTGCGCAAGGCCGGCGTGATGGGCATCGTCAGCATCGGTGGCGAGGTGAAGGCGGGCGACGCTGTGCGCGTCGAGCATCCGCCGCTGCCGCACCGGCGACTCGAGCGCGTCTGAGGGCTTTCGAGTGCCTCAGACGGGGGCTGTCGGGCCTGCGGCGGCGGTGGCACCATGCGCGCATGTCCCTGCGTCCTGTCTCCATCGATGACGTGACCCCCGGCGAGCTGTGGCTAGGGTCCATGCCGGGCCGCTTCGAGCGTTGGGCCGAGTTTGCCGCCGAGGCGCGCCGGCGCAAGCTGTCGATGGTTGTCTGCCTGGCGCCGCCGGACGAGATCGCCTCGCTGTCGCCGGCGTACTGGCAGGCGGTCGGCGAAGGTTCGCTCGACTTTCGCTGGATCAATCTGCCGATGCCCAACTTCGGTTTGCCGCGCGACGAGCCGGGCTTCCGCGAAGGCATCGCACAAGCCGCCGAGGCGCTGAAGGCCGGCGAGTCGGTGATGATCCACTGCGCCGCCGGCATCGGCCGCACGGGCACCGCGGCCGCCTGTCTGCTCAAGCGCCTGGGGCTGTCCACCGACGAGGCGATGCAGCGCGTGCGCGACGCCGGGTCCAACCCCGAGACGGCGCAGCAATCGGGCCTGGTGGATCAGTTTTGAGCGTGCGCGTCATATTCGCCGACGACGCGCTGATCGTCGTCGACAAGCCCGCCGGCCTGCTGTCCGTGCCGGGTCGTGGCAGCGACAAGCACGATTGCGTGGCCGCCCGCATGCAGGCCTTGCATCCCGATGCGCTCGTCGTGCACCGCCTCGACATGGCCACCTCCGGGCTGATGCTCATGGCGCGCGGTGCCGAGGCGCAGCGGCGTCTGAGCGTGGCGTTTGCGCAGCGTGCGGTGCACAAGCGCTACGTGGCGGAGGTCCACGGTGCGCTGACGGCCGAGGCCGGCAAGATCGACTTGCCGCTGGGCGCCGACTGGCCGAACCGGCCCCGGCAGCAGGTCGATCGCGAGCGGGGCCGGCCTTCGCTCACGCGCTATCGCGTGCTGTCGATCGATGCCGCCCGGCAGCGTTCGAGGCTCTCGCTGGAGCCGGTCACCGGGCGCTCGCACCAGGTGCGCGTGCATCTGCAGGCCATCGGCCACCCCATCGTCGGCGACGCGCTGTACGGCGCAGCGGACGAGCGGCTGATGCTGCATGCCAGCGAGCTGCGGCTGGCGCACCCCTTCGGCGGCCAGGGCCTGCACCTGCGCAGCGATCCGCCGTTCTAGGCGTCTGGCGACGCGTAGCGACCGCGCACGATGTACTGCGTCGGCGGACGCAGGTCAGACTCGACCAGCACATAGTCGCGAACGGACCAGTGGATGGCCTCGCACTGCACCGGCGGTTCGGCCCCCTGGGCGCGCCGGGCCAAGGTGATGTGCGGCTTCAGATGATGGCGAGCCGAGCGCACGCCCAGCGGGCCCAGCGCGCGATGCAGGCCGCGGTGCAGCTCGCGCAGCGCCGGCGGCGCGGCGCTCGGTCGCAGCACGGCGATGCCACCCGGCCACACCTCGCCGCGATCGAGCGTGAGCTCGAACGGCTCGAATCCGACGTGCAGCGCCTGCACCAGCTCCGGCACGCGCTCGCGCGCGACGAAGCCGAGAAAGTGCAGCGTCATGTGCAGCTTGTCGCCTCTCACCGGCGCGGCGCCGCGCGGCCATGTCCAGCGCTGGATGTCGTCGAGGATGGCATCGCGGACCTCCTGCGGCGGCCACAGGCCGACGAACAGGCGTGCCAGCAGATGCGCGACGGAGCGCTCCTCGGAGTGCGTCATGCCGCGGATGATGCGCCGGGCCCGGCCCCGCACGTCGGTCGCGGGTTTTGCTTGCCGGACGTGGCACCGCGGTTCAACATCGCACGCCTTGGCATTACCGATCGAGGATGGCTCAGATGCTTCATGCGATACGGACATCGGTGACCGCGTTGTGCCTTTGTCTCGCCGGCCTCGTGGCCATGGCGGCAGAGGGACCGGAACGGCCGGTGGTCCGGGCCTGTGGCCATCACGACTATCCCCCGTGGAACTGGATGCAGGACCAGCGCATCGTCGGCGTCTGCGCCGCCGTGGCGCAGCGCGCGATCGAACGGCTGGGCTACCGGGTCGACCTGTCGTATGTCGGGCCGTGGAAGCGCTGCCAGGCGCTGATCGAGGCGGGGCAGATCGACGTCAACATCTGCGCGTTCCGCAACCGCGACCGGGAGCGCTATTCGGTGTTCGCCGAGCCGCGCATGGCCCAGAACCGCATCGCGGTGTTCGTGCAGAAGCAGCGCGCACCCCAGATGCCCTTGCGCACCTGGACCGACCTGAAAGGACTGCGCATCGGCCTGGTTGCGGGCGTCAGCATGGGGCTGGATTTCGACACCTTCCTGGAACAGCACACCGAGGTGCAACGGACCACCGACATGGGCAGCGTGCTGCGGATGCTGGCACGCCATCGCGTCGACGCGGTGCCGTTCGGGCGCGAGGCCGGGCTGCTGCAGGTCGACCACCACCGGCTCGCCGGGGAGATCGTGCCGCTGGCCTCCGACGCGCTGGTCGGCGACCTCTTCGTCTCGGTCTCGCGCAGTTCCCCGCTGGCCGCCCGCATCGGCGAGATCGGCGCCTATTTCGCCCGCCCGTCGTACCCGGAGGAGCTCGAGCGCCTGTTCGCCGAATACCACCGCCTGTATCTTCAGCGCAGCGCCGACACGCAGCCACCGCCCGTGCGATGAGCCGTCCGGGGACGCTCGTCGTCAACGGCGCGGTGCAAGGCACGCCCGCGTGGTCGACTGAGAGACCGTCGCGATGCGCCATCTCCTGAAGGACAAGGCTCTCTGGCGCGACGGCGCCTACGTGAACGGCGAATGGATCACCGCCCCGCCGCACGGCGACCGATCAGCCGCTCGTGGACCTGCCCCGGTTCTTCAATGGCCCGCGGGTGCGGCCGTGGCGGCTGGCGGCGTAGCGGAAGGTGTGTGCGCCGCGCTGTGACGTCGGATGCGAAACCACGCGGCATACAGCGCGGGCACGAAGACGAGCGTCAACGCCGTGGCCACGACGAGCCCGCCCATGATCGAGATCGCCATCGGCCCCCAGAACACGCTGCGCGTGAGCGGAATCATCGCCAGCACCGCCGCCGCGGCCGTCAGCACGACAGGTCGCGAGCGTCTGACCGTCGCATCCACGATGGCGGTCCACGGCGCCACGCCGCGCGCGACGTCCTGGTCGATCTGGTCGACCAGGATGATCGAGTTGCGCATGATCATCCCGCCCAGCGCGATCACGCCCAGCAGCGCGACGAAGCCGAAGGGCGCCTGGAAGATCAGGAGCGCAGGCACGACGCCGATGATCGCCAGCGGCCCGGTCATGAACACCATGAACAAGCGCGAGAAACTCTGCAGCTGGATCATCAGCAGCGTCAGCGTGACTGCGAACATGGCGGGGAAGACCGCAAACAGCGCCACATTGGCCTTGTCGCTCTCCTCGATCGCGCCGCCCTCCTCGATGCGGTAGCCGACGGGAAGGCTGTCCACGATGGGCTTGAGCGACGGGCGGATCTGCTCCGTGGCGTACGGACCCTGCACGCCGTCCATGAGGTCGCTGCGCACGGTGAGCGCCATGTCGCGGTTGCGACGCCACAGCACCGGCTCCTCGAAGGTCGGCTCGATGCGCGCGATCTGCGACAGCGGCACCGTCACGCCTCCGCGCGTGAACACCTGCAGGTCGCCGATCTGGCCGATGCCCTTGCGCTCGTCCGGCGTGGCGCGCACCACGACGTCGACGAGTTCCTCGCCGCGGCGGATCTGCGTGACCGGCGCGCCGTCCAGCGTGGTCTGCACCAGGCCCTGGATGTCGGCGGTGGTGAGACCCAGCTGGCGTGCCTTGTCCTGGTCGACCTGCACCTTGACCGAGCGCACTTGCTCGTTCCAGTCCAGCTGCGTGTCGCGCACCAGCAGGCTCTGCCGCACCACATCGCGCACGCGGTAGGCGATGTCACGCACCACAGCCTTGTCCGGCCCGATGACGCGGAACTGAACAGGGAAGCCCACGGGCGGTCCAAACTCGAGACGCGTGACACGCGCCTTGACGTCGGGCAGCGCCTCGTCCTTCGCGAACAGCTCCAGGAGCCGGGCACGCACCCGCTCGCGCTGCTCGATGCCGGCGGTCTTGACGACGACCTGGGCGAAGCCCGGGTTGGGCAGCTCGGGTTGGATGGACAGATAGAAGATGGGCGTGCCGGCGCCGGTGTAGGCGGTGAACAACTCGACGTCCTTGTCCTTCGCCAGGTACGTTTCCAGGAGCTTCACCTGGCGCTGCGTCGCCGCGAACGACGCTCCTTCGCGCAGCCGCAGTTCGACCAGCAGCTCCGGCCGCGCCGCCGTCGGGAAGAACTGCTGCTGGACCTTCGACATGCCGAAGCCGGCAGCACCGAGCAGCAAGACGGTCAGCGCCAGCACGACGAAGCGGCGCTGCACGGCCCAGTCGATGACGCGGCGCATCCGGTGGTAGACCGGCCGGTCGTACACGTCGTGGTGCTTGCCTGTGCCCAGGTTCTTGGGCAGCAGCATCACGCCCAGATACGGAGTGAAGACCACTGCGACCAGCCACGACAGGATGAGCGCGACGCCCACCACCCAGAAGATGCCGCCGGCGTACTGGCCGGCGATCGACTTCGCGAACCCGACCGGCATGAAGCCCGCGGCGGTGACCAGCGTGCCGGTCAGCATGGGAAACGCCGTGGACGAATACGCGTAGGTGGCAGCCTGCAGCCGGTCCCAGCCTTGTTCCAGCTTCACCACCATCATCTCGACGGCGATGATCGCGTCGTCGACCAGCAGGCCGAGCGCAATGATCAGCGCGCCGAGCGAGATGCGGTCGAGGTTCCACCCGGCCGCGTACATCACGGCCGCGACCAGGCCCAGCACCAGCGGCACCGAGGCCGCCACCACGATGCCGGTGCGCCAGCCGAGGAACAGGAACGAGACCGCCAGCACGATGGCCAGCGCCTCCAGGAAGGCGCGCTCGAACTCCCAGATCGAAGCGGCCACCACGCGCGGCTGGTCCGCGTACTGCTGGACCTCCACGCCGGCTGGCAGCTGCTGACGGATCTGCGCCAGGCGCTCCTCCATCGCCTTGCCGAAGTCCGTCACGTTGCCCTTGTGCTGCAGCGTCACGCCGATGGCCAGCACCGGCACGCCGTTGTGGCGGATGGTCAGGCTCGGTGGGTCTTCGTAGCCGCTGCGCACGGTGGCAACGTCGGCCAGCCGCAGCAATTGGCCGCCGACATCCAGCGTCACGTTCGAGACGTCCTGCACCCCGTTGAAGCGGCCGTCCACGCGCACTTGCACGCGGTCGTAGGTGGTGTCGGCCGAGCCTGCCGGCGTGACGAGGTTCTGACGCGCCAGCGCATCGAAGACGGCGGACGGGGGGATGCCGAGACCTGCGAGGCGCTTCGTGGAGACTTCCACGTACACACGCTCAGCCTGCTTGCCCAGGATGTCGACCTTGCCGGCACCGGGCACGCTCTGCAGGCGGCGCTTCACGTCCTCGGTGACCGTCAGCAGCTCGGCCATCGAAAGGTCTGGTGCGCTCAGCGCATAGAGCACGCTGTAGCGGTCGCTGTACTCGTCGTTGAAGAACGGGCCGCGCACGCCCTCGGGGAACTCCTGGCGCACGTCGCCGATCTTCTTGCGCACCTGGTACCAGGCGTTGTCCAGCTCTTCCTTGCTGCTGCCGCCCTTCATCCACAGCGTGATGCCGCCGTAGCCCTGGCGCGCAAAGCTTCGCACGTAGTCGAAATGGTCCAGCTCCTGCAGCTTGCGCTCGATGCGGTTGAGGACCTGTTCCTGCACGTCCTGCGCCGTGGCGCCCGGCCACGCGACGATGGCCGTCATCTGCGGCACTTCGAAGGTCGGGTCCTCCAGGCGACCCAGCCGGCTGAACGAAAACACGCCGACAACCAGCGTCGTGATGATGAGGAACAGCACCATGGGCCGGTGCGTGACGGCCCATTCGGAGAGATTGAAGCGCTTCATCAGCTGCTCTTCGCGACCGTGGTGGAGCTGGCCTCAGGGGCACGCTCGATGGCGCGCACGACTGTCCCGGCATCGAGCCTCTGGGCGCCGACGCTCACGACGCGGCTGCCGGTCGTCAGACCGGTGACTTGGACCGTGGCGTCGTCGACCGAGACCACCTGGACCGGCGTGAACACCAGGCCTGAACCGTTGGCGTTCAGGGCCCAGACGCCCGCCGGCCCGCTGCCCTTGACCAGCGCACTGACGGGCAGCGAGACGGTCGCCGGCCCCGCCTGGGGCGCCGACAACGTCAGCTGCATCGTGCTGCCCAAGGGCAGCGCCGAGACTTGAGCGCGCGATTCGGAAGCAGCGGCATAACGCGCGCGGTAGGTGCGGCCAAGCGCTGCCGCCTGCGGCGACAGCTCGCGCAGCACGAGGCGCAGCTTCGCCTTCGGGTCCTGCCACGGTGCCGCGGTAGCGGTCAGGCTGCGGACGCGACCCACCCAGTCTTCGGGCAGGTCGACGACCACCTCGTTGTCGCCTTCGCGGGCCAGCGAGACCACCGGTTGCCCTTCCGGCACCACCTGCCCCCGCTCGAAGCGGATCGCTGTCACCACGCCGGCGTAGGGCGCCACCAGCGCGGCGTAGCCCTCGCGATTGCGCGCCAGCTCCAGCTGCCGCTGGGCCTGATCCAGGCGGGCGGCTGCGGCGTCGGCACGGGCCTTCTGGCGTTCATGGTCGGCCGCGCCCACCGAGCCGTCGGCCAGCAGGCGGCGAAAGCGCGCTTCGTCCGAAGCGGCTTGCTGCGCGTCGACACCGGCGGCCTGCACCTGATCGGAAGCGGCCTTCACGGCCAGCTGGTAGTCGGCCGGGTCCAGGCGAGCCAGCACCTGGCCGGCCTTGACGCTGTCACCGACCTCGACGAGCCGTTCGACGACCTTGCCGCCGGTACGGAAGGCGACGTCGCTTTCGACGCGGGCGCGGACCACCGAGGTGAACGTGCGGGCCTGCGTCGACGCGGTGTGCGCCACGGTCGTCACGAAGACCGGCTTCACGACCGCGGGGGGTGCTGGCGGCTCGCTGCAGCCGGTCATCAACAGGCTCGCGGCTGCAAGGCTCGTGAGCGATAGGGCGGGGATGATCCTGTTCACTGGGGTGTCCTTGCGGCAAGAGGAGTCGTGTCGGCGCCGGCCTCGGCCCGGGAGAGGCCGCCGCCCAGCGCCTTGTAGAGCTGCACGTCGGCCAGTGCCTGCTGCAGGCGGCTGTCCGACAGGGCCAGTTCGCTGGCGAGCACGGAACGCTGCACGTCCAGCAGGACCAGCAGGTCGATCTGTCCTTCGCGCTGCAGCGACTCGGCGCGCTGAAGCGAGCGGCGACGGTGCATGGCGGTGAGCGCAAGCGCAGCGTTGCGCTCGGCCTCCTGCGAGCGCACCAGCAGGCTGTCCTCCACTTCCTGGACCGCCACCAGCACGGCCTTCTGCCAGGCCAGCAAGGCCTCGTCGGCACGCGCGGACTGCACGCGGATGCCGGCATCGATGCGGCCGGCGTCGAAGATCGGCGCGGCAAAGGCCAGCGCGACGTTGGAGAAGTGAACCGGCGCGAGATCCAGCGCGTTCAGTCGCAAGTCCTCGCGGCCCACCAGCGCGCTCAGAAACAGCTTGGGCCACCACTGGGCGCGGGCTTCTGCGCTGCGAAGCGCTTCGGCGCCGACGCGTGCCTCCGCGGCCACGAGATCGGGGCGGCGCCGGAGCAGTTCACTGGGCTGGCCTGCTGCGATGGTCCGCGCCGCCGGCCATGCGAAGGCCTTGTCAGCTTCGACGACCGGAGTCGATGGGCTGCGCCCCAGCAGGACAGCCAGCTTCGTCTGGGTGGTACCGACCAGCATCCGCAGTGCCGGCACCTGGGCGTCCAGTGCATCGGCCTCGGCGCGTGCGCGGTCCAGGTCGAAGGCGCTGGCCTGGCCTTCGCGCAGGCGACTCTCCACGCGGGCCGCCGTCTGACGCTGGGCGGCAGCCAGGGCCTGCACGATGCGCAGCCGTTCCTCGGCACTGCGCAGCACGAAATACTGCCGCCCCACTTCGCTGGCCACGAGCAGGCGGGCTCCATGGACGCCTGCGGCTGCGGCGGCGGCATCGGCCTGCGCGGCATCACGCGCCGCGCGAACGCCGCCGGCGAGGTCGATCTCCCAGGCGACATCCACACCGGCACGCAGCGCGCGCGTGTCGGGCATGCCTTGCTTGACCGGCTCGGGAACACCGCTCTGGCTGCGCGACGCGGCAGCCTGCACGCCCACCGTGGGCCAGAGCTGGGAGGCCTGCGCGTCGGCTCCCGCGCGAGCCTGCCCGACGCGCTGCAGCGCCATGGCCACGTCCTGGTTGGCGGACAAGGCTTCCTTGACGAGGCGCGTCAGCGTGGCGTCGCCATAGCCGTCCCACCAGGCATCGTCGAGGGCCGATGCCGCAAGGCCGATGGGCTTCTCGTTCGAGAAGGTGGCGGCCAGAGGCACGGACGGGGATGGCGACTGAGGAGCTGGGGTCGAACAAGCAGATAGGATCAACACCGCAAAGATGGCTGCTGCAGGGCGGCTGGCCCCCATGCCGACGTCTGGGCTGCGGCGCAGTGCAAGCGTCATGGAGAAGGTTTCACTTAGTGGACTCATGTGTCCAATAAGTGTAGCGACACATAATGGACTGTCAAGTCCATAAAATGAACCGATGGCACAGAAAGACGACGATCTCGCGCCCCCGCCGCGTCGCGGCCGCCCCCGCGACCCCGAGCGCTTCCGGCGCATCATGGAAGCGGCGCGCAACCACTTCTATGCGCACGGCCTGGAGCGCGCCAGCGTGGACGCCATCGCGGCAGAAGCCGGCGTCTCGAAGATGACGATCTACAGCAACTTCGGTTCGAAGGAAGGGCTGTTCGAGGCGGTGGTCCAGGACCGCACCGAGCGCGTGATGGGTGGCCCTGCCGGCGTCGAGGCACTGGACCCCCTGCAGCCGCGCAAGGCGCTGCTGGCTGTCGGCGAGCAGTTCCTGACGCTGACGCGCGAAGATCACACGCTCGGCAAGTTCCGGTCGCTGTACGGCGCCGCCAGTTCCCAGCCCGAGGCGTGCCAGGCGTTCTACCGGCAAGGCCCCGAGCGGCTCAACGCCGACTTGGCCGCGTACCTGCGGCGCGCGAACGAGGCGGGATCACTGAACGTGAAGAACCCGCGGCTGGCCGCCGACTTGTTCCTGGCGATGTTCCTGGGTGATGGCCACTTCCGCGGGCTGCTGATGTTGGAGATGCCTGACGCGCGCGAGAACAAGGCACTGCTTCGCGAGGCCGTGCGCGTGTTCATGGCGGGCTACTCCGGGCAACACACGACTTGAGCCGGGTGGCGGGGCGAGCGATGTGTCGGTGCGGCCCACGGGTACCACGACACATGGAGAGGCCGGCCATCCACCCGCACCTCCACGCCTTTGCCAACGCCCGTCATCGTTGACTCCTCGGTTTACCCCTGAGCACTTGCAACAAAAAAAACGGGTTAGCTCTTTCGAAGCTAACCCGTTGATGTTGTTGGCGGAGTGGACGGGGCTCGAACCCGCGACCCCCGGCGTGACAGGCCGGTATTCTAACCAACTGAACTACCACTCCACTGCCAGTTGCCTGGCATCAAACTTCCACTCACTGCGGCAGGTTTTCCGGATTGCTCCGCAAGCCCTGCCTGACTTGGCGTCCCCTAGGGGATTCGAACCCCTGTAATCACCGTGAAAGGGTGGTGTCCTAGGCCTCTAGACGAAGGGGACTCTGTTCCTTCGTTCTCTTGAACTGCGCGCCACCGACTTGGTTGGTGGAGGTAAGCGGGATCGAACCGCTGACCTCTTGCATGCCATGCAAGCGCTCTCCCAGCTGAGCTATACCCCCTGATCTGACTCTTCCGCAAACCGGGTCGCGCTGTTCAAGCGAGACCGCGATTATAGACAGATTTTCAGGCCTTCTGCAAACGAGAGACGACCGTTTCCCTGGGGAAGAGCTCCAGCACCGCATCGATCGACGGTGTTTGCGCACGACCGCACACGAGCACGCGGACGGCATGGGCGAGCTGCGGCATCTTGAGGCCGTGGGCGGCGATGGTCTGCTTGATCGCAGCATTGATCGCGCTCTTGTTCCACTCGACGGATGCGAGCGTGTCGCGCAGGCCCGCGATGGCCGGCTTGACCGCCTCCGTGACATGAGCCGCCAGATCCTCGACGGATGGCGCCACATCGGCGAAGTACATCGCCAGCCAGTCGGCCAGCTCCGCGGTCGTCGTGCAGCGGTCCTTGAACAGCGCGCACAGCGGCCGCACGCGATCGACGGGCGCTGCCACACCGCGGCGCTCGAGTTGCTCGGCCACGAGCGAGGCGAGACGCGCTTCGTCGATGGTCTTCAGGTAGTGCGCGTTGACCCAGCTCAGCTTGGCCGGATCCCACTGCGCGGGGCTCTTCGACAGGTGGGTGCCGTCGAACCACTGCACGAGCTGCTCACGCGTGAAGAGCTCGTCGTCGCCGTGACTCCAGCCGAGGCGTGCCAGGTAGTTGAGCATCGCCTCCGGCAGGTAGCCCGTGTCGCGATACGCGGTCACGCTCACGGCGCCGCGCCGCTTGGACAGCTTCTGCCCGTCGTCACCGAGGATTACAGGCAGATGCCCGAACAGCGGCAGTGGCGCGCCGAGCGCGTTGAAGATGTTGATCTGCCACGGCGTGTTGTTGACGTGCTCATCGCCGCGAAAGACGTGGGTGATGTCCATGTCGCTGTCGTCGACGACCACCGCGAAGTTATAGGTCGGCACACCGTCGGCCCGCATGATCACCAGGTCGTCGATCTCGCGGTTGGCGATGCTGATCGGGCCCTTCACCAGGTCGTCCCAGGTGACCACGCCGTCCGCCGGGTTGCGAAAGCGGATGACCGGCTGAACACCGTCGGGCGGCGCTGGAAGCGCCTTGTTCGGCTCGGGACGCCAGCGGCCGTCGTAGTGAGTCTTCTCGCCGCGCGCGCGCTGCGCCTCGCGCATGTCCTCGAGCTCATCGGGCGTGCAGTAGCAACGGTAGGCCGTGCCCTCGGCCAGCATGCGATCGACCACCTCGCGATAGCGATCGAGGCGCTGCATCTGGTAGATCGGACCTTCGTCGCTGTCGAGCCCCAGCCACTGCATCGCAGCGAGGATCTGGTCCACCGAGTCCTGCGTGGAGCGCGCGACATCGGTGTCTTCGATGCGCAGCACGAACTCGCCGCCGTGGTGACGAGCGTAGGCCCAGGAATACAGGGCGGTGCGGGCGGTGCCCAGGTGCAGGAAACCGGTGGGCGACGGCGCGATGCGCGTGCGGATTTTTCGGGTCATCGGGAGAGAGAACGGATCAGAGTGAATCGAGGCCGCGCAGCAAGTCGGCGCGAAGGTCGTCGAGGTCTTCCAGGCCCACCGCGACGCGAACCATGCCCTGCGTGATCCCGGCGGCGAGGCGCTGCTCTTCGGTCAGTCGACCGTGCGAGGTGCTGGCCGGGTGCGTGATCGTCGTCTTGGTGTCGCCCAGGTTGGCCGTGATGGAGCAGATCTGCGTGCGGTCGATGACGTGGAAGGCGTTCTTGCGCGCGAGAACGGCTCCGCCTCTCGCCTGTCCCTGCACGATGAACGACACCACCGCGCCGCCGCTGCCCGCCTGCTGCGCCATCGCCAACTCGTGCTGCGGGTGCGACTTCAGACCGGGGTAGTACACACGCTCGACCATCGGCTGCTGCTCCAGCCATTCGGCCAGCTTCAGCGCACTCTCGCTTTGCGCGCGCATGCGGATGGCCAGCGTCTCGAGTCCCTTGAGGACCACCCAGGCGTTGAACGGCGACAGGCTCATGCCGGCGCTGCGCATCACCGGCATGAACTTCTCGTTGATCAGCGCCTCGCTGCCACAGATGGCGCCGGCGATCACACGCCCCTGCCCATCGAGGTACTTGGTGCCCGAATGGATCACGAGGTCCGCGCCGTATTTCACCGGCTGCTGCAGCGCCGGAGAGCAGAAGCAGTTGTCGACCGCGAGCCAGGCGCCGCTGTCCTTCGCGATCCTCGACAGCGCGCGGATGTCGCAGACTTCGGTGAGCGGGTTGGTGGGCGACTCTGCGAACAGCAGCCGGGTGGTGGGCTTCACCGCGCGGCGCCACTCGTCGACATCGGTCTGCGACACGAAGCTCGTCTCCACGCCGAACTTCGCGAATTCGCGGCCGAGCAGCATGATGGTGGAGCCGAACACGCTGCGCGAGCAGACGACGTGGTCGCCCGCCTTCAGCAGGCCCATGGCCAGCAGCAGGATCGCGCTCATGCCGCTCGACGTGCCGATGCAGGCCTCGGTGCCTTCGAGCGCGGCGAGGCGGCGCTCCATCATCATCACCGTCGGGTTGGTGAAGCGCGAGTAGATGAAGGCTTCTTCCTCGTTGGCGAAGCGGGCCGCGGCCGAGGCTGCATCGGGCTGCACGAAGCTGCTGGTGAGGAACAGCGCCTCGGAGTTCTCGCCCCATGGCGAGCGCGGCAGGCCCTCGCGCACCGCCAGCGTGTCAAGCCGCACATCGGGCGGCAACGTCACGCGGGGGATCTTCTTGTCGCCCATGGCCGCCTACCTGCCGTCGTGCACCACGCCCTGCAGCGCCAGGCGCGAACGATCGGGCGCATCCTCGTCCTCACCCTGCGACTGGCGCTGCGTCGCGATGGCGTCGAAGTCGGCGGCCGACACGTCGCCGGTGATGTAGTGCCCGTCGAAGCACGAGGCCTCGAAGCCGTCGAGCTTGGGATTGAGTTGGGCGACCACTCGCTTCATCGCCGCCACGTCCTGGTAGATCAGCGCATCGGCGCCGATGAACTGGCGGATCTCTTCGATGCTGCGGTCGTGCGCAATCAGTTCATCCTTGGTCGGCATGTCGATGCCGTACACGTTGGGGTAGCGCACCGGCGGCGCGGCCGACGCCATGTAGACCTTGCGCGCGCCGGCGTCGCGCGCCATCTGCACGATCTCCTTCGACGTGGTGCCGCGAACGATGGAGTCGTCCACCAGGAGCACGTTGCGGCCCTTGAATTCGGTGGCGATCGCGTTGAGCTTCTGGCGTACCGACTTCTTGCGCATGCCCTGCCCCGGCATGATGAAAGTGCGGCCGACGTAGCGGTTCTTGACGAAGCCCTCGCGGTAGGGCTTGCCGATCTTCTGCGCGAGTTGCATGGCCGACGGGCGGCTCGATTCGGGGATCGGGATGACGACGTCGATCTCCGACGGCGGCATGGTCGAGATGAGCCGCTGCGCCAGCGTCTCGCCCATGTTGAGCCGCGCCTGGTACACCGACACGCCGTCCATCACCGAGTCGGGCCGCGCGAGGTACACGAACTCGAACATGCAGGGATTCAGCGTCGGGTGGTCGGCGCACTGGCGGCTGTGCACCTGCCCTTCGAGGTCGATGAAGATGGCCTCGCCGGGCGCCACGTCGCGCACGAACTTGTGGCCGGTACCCTCCAGGGCCACCGATTCGCTCGCCACCATCACGTCGCGGCCCTCGGGCGTGACGCCTTCGCCGAAGCACAGCGGCCGGATGCCGAACGGATCGCGAAATGCGAGCAGCCCGTAGCCGGCGATCAGCGCCACGACGGCGTACGAGCCCTTGATGCGCTTGTGCACCGCGCGTACCGCCTTGAAGACCTCGTCCGGCGACAGCGGCAGGTCGCGTGCGGCCAGCTCCAGCTCGTGCGCGAGGATGTTGATCAGCACCTCGGTGTCGCTCTCGGTGTTGATGTGGCGGCGATCGACCGCGAAGAGCTCGTTCTTCAGCGCATGCGCGTTGGTGAGGTTGCCGTTGTGCACGAGCACGATGCCGAACGGCGCGTTGACATAGAACGGTTGCGCCTCTTCCTCGCTGTAGGCGTTGCCGGCCGTGGGATAGCGCACCTGGCCCAGTCCCACCGTGCCCGGCAGGGCGCGCATGTTGCGCGTGCGGAACACGTCGCGAACCATGCCGCGTGCCTTGTGCATGAAGCACCTGGTGCCTTGCATCGTCACGATGCCGGCGGCGTCCTGACCGCGGTGCTGCAGCAGCAGCAGCGAGTCGTAGATCAACTGGTTGACCGGCGCCTTGGAGATCACACCGACGATGCCACACATGGAACTGCTCCAGACTCGAACGAAGCGATAGCCGTCAATCGCCTACCGCGGAAGATGCTCGGCGATCGCCGTCGGCAGGACGGGCTTGATGCCGTGCAAGGCGCCATTCAACCAGACCGCGCCCCGCGACGCCTGCCATGCCGGCGTCTTGGCGAGCGAGGTCAGCATCACGACCGTGGTGATCGCCAGCATGACGACCAGCGCGCGCGCCACCCCGAAGGTCGCGCCGAGCACTCGGTCGACGCCGCTCAGCGGCGTGGCATGGATCACCATGCGCAGAAGGCGCGCCAGCAGGGCCCACACGATCAGGGTGGCAATGAACGTACATGCGAACGCCGCCGCGTGATTCAAGCCCGAGCCGGGCTTGCCCACCGGCAGATGCGGCGCGAGCTCCGGGGCCAGCCACTGCGCGGCCACGTAGGCCGCGACCCAGCCCAGCAGCGACAGCACCTCGAACACCAGGCCGCGGATCAATCCGACG
Organism: Piscinibacter sp. XHJ-5; assembly: GCF_029855045.1. Classification (GTDB taxonomy): domain Bacteria; phylum Pseudomonadota; class Gammaproteobacteria; order Burkholderiales; family Burkholderiaceae_C; genus Albitalea. The sequence goes on along the minus strand of NZ_CP123228.1, from coordinate 1,976,305 downwards.
ATCACCGACAGCCCGAGGATGGCGATGAAGACCCAGTCGACCCAGCTCAGGCTGTCCATTGCGACGGCCTCACAGCGTGAGGACGACGGCCTGCGTGCCGGCGGCCTTGATCTTCGCCTGCGCCCGATCGGCCTCCTCGCGCGAGGCGAACGGCCCGACCCGCACGCGGATGCGGCTTCCCTGCGAGGTTTCCGCGACCTGCGTGTAGGTCTTCAGGCCGAGCTTCTCGACCTTCTGACGGGTCTCGCGCGCGGCGGCGGTGTCGGCAAAGGCGCCGACCTGCACGACGAAGCGGCCACCTTCTTTCTTGGCCGGCTCAGGGTCGGCGTCCTTGCCCTCGAGCAGGGCCTGCGCGCGACGGGAGTCGGTGGCCGCCGCCGAGGGCGCCGCGGGCGCAGGCTTGGCGATCACCGGCTTGGCCGCAGGCTCGCTCGGCCTGGTGGGCGCCGGTGCGGCCTTCGGTGCAGGCGCCACTTCGCGCCCCGCCTCCGACGGTGCTTCGGTGATGACCACCTCGGCCGGTGCGCTCGGCGCCGAGGCGGCAGCCGCAGACTTGGGCGTGCGCGCTGCCGGCATCACCAGCGGCGCAGCGGTGTCCTTGCGTGGAATCTCGATCGGGATGTCGACCGGGATCGGCCTCGGCTGGGTCTCGAAGAGGATGGGAAAGCCCACCACGCCGACGAGCACCAGCACCACTGCGCCGATGAGACGTCGGCGTGCGCGGATGCGCGCCTGCTGGACCAGCTCGGCCGGTGCATCCGCCGGTGAAGCCTGGGCCGCCTTGCCGGACTTGCGCTGGAGGATGGACTTCAGACCCATGCGGTGCGGATTCTGGTGAAGGGCGCCGCATGGGCGCCGGACTCTCGGATCAGCCGATGTGCGCGGCGTTCAACCGGGGCAGCCCCTCCTTCAGCACACCACCCACGGTGTAGAAGGAGCCGAAGACCACGATTCTATCAGCGGGGTCTGCATCGCCCAGTGCAGTACGCAGTGCGTCGGCCGGGTTGGCATGCTGGCGCACGTCCACGTTGCCTGGGCCGCGCAAGGCAAGCGTTGCGTGCAGCGCCTGGAGGTCGGCGGCCTTTGCCGCGCGCGCGAGTGGCAGGTCGCAGAAGTGCCAGTTGTCCACGAGCGGCGCCATGCGGGTGAGCATGGCCGCGAGGTCCTTGTCCTGCATCGCGCCGAACACGACATGCGTGCGCGGATAGAAGCCCATCTGGTCGAGGTTCTGCGCCAGGGTGGCGACGGCGTGCGGGTTGTGCGCGACGTCGAGCACCAGGGTCGGCTGCCCCGGCACGATCTGGAATCGGCCCGGCAGCTCGACCAGCGCGAGTCCGTTGCGCACCGCTTGCGCGGTGATCGGCAGCCGTTCGCGCAGCGCCTCGAACGCGGCCAGCGCGCCCGCCGCGTTGAGCAACTGGTTCGCGCCGCGCAGCGCGGGATACCCGAGCGCGTTGAAGCGCTTGCTGCGCCCGGCCCACGACCACTGCTGCTTGTCGCCGGCGTAATTGAAGTCGCGGCCGAACAGCCACAGGTCGGCCTGGATGTCGCGTGCGCGGTCGAGCACGCTTTGCGGCGGCACCGGATCGCTGACGATCGCGGGCCGACCGGTGCGCAGGATGCCGGCCTTCTCCCGACCGATGGCCTCGCGGTCGTGGCCCAGGTATTCGACGTGATCGACGGCGATGCTGGTGATCACGGCGCAATCGGCATCGATGACGTTCACTGCGTCCAGCCGTCCACCGAGCCCCACTTCGAGGATGACGAGGTCCAGCGCCGCCTGCGACAGCAGCCGAGCGATGACGAGCGTGGTGAACTCGAAGTAGGTGAGCGCGGTGTCGCCACGAGCGGCCTCGACCGCTTCGAAGTGCGGCAGCAGCGCATCAGCCGCCACCATCTCGCCGTTGACGCGGCAGCGCTCCTCGAAGTGCACGAGATGCGGCTTGATGTACAGGCCCACCCGGTAGCCCGCCTGCAACGCGATCGTCTCGAGCATGGCGCAGGTCGAGCCCTTGCCGTTGGTGCCGGCGACGGTGATGACGGGCACGACAAAGGCGAGCTGCAGGCGCTCTTTCACGCGCTGCGCCCGCTCGAGCGTCATGTCGATTTCCTTCGGGTGCAGGCGTTCGCAGCGCGCCAGCCAGCCATCGAGTGTGGTCGGAAGCGGATCGTCGTGGTCGGACATGGCGGTGGAGGACTCAAAGCGCAGAAGGCGGCCGAAGCCGCCTTCGCGATGCGCCGGAACGGATCAGGCGACGGCGTCGGCGCTTTGCCGCTGGAGCATCGCGACGCTTCGTGCGATGGTGCCGCGCAGCTCGCGCCGGTCGACGATCATGTCGATGGCGCCGGTCTGCAGGAGGAACTCGGCGCGCTGGAAGCCTTCGGGCAACTTCTCGCGCACGGTGTTCTCGATGACGCGCGGGCCGGCGAATCCGATCAGCGCCTTCGGCTCGGCGATGACGATGTCACCGACGAAGGCGAAGCTGGCCGATACGCCGCCCATGGTGGGATCGGTCAGCACGCTCACGTAGGGAAGCTTCGCCTTGGCCAGGCGCGTCAGCGCGGCGTTGGTCTTGGCCATCTGCATCAGGCTGAGCAGGCCTTCCTGCATGCGCGCGCCGCCGGTGGCCGTGAAGCTGATGAACGGCGTCTTCTGCTCGCACGCCGTCTCGACGCCGCGCACGAAGCGCTCGCCGACCACCGAGCCCATCGAGCCGCCCATGAAGTCGAATTCGAAGCAGGCGGCCACGACGGGGATGCTGTGGATCGCGCCTCCCATGACGACCAGCGCATCGGTCTCGCCGGTGCTCTCGAGCGCCTCCTTCAGCCGCTCGGGGTAGCGCTTGCTGTCCTTGAATTTCAGCGCATCGACCGGCATGACTTCCTGGCCGATCTCGTAGCGCCCTTCGGGATCGAGGAAGGCGTCGAGCCGCACGCGCGCCCCGATGCGATGGTGGTGGCTGCACTTCGGGCAGACGTTGAGGTTCTGCTCGAGGTCGGTCTTGTAGAGCACCGTCTCGCACGCCGGGCACTTGATCCACAGTCCCTCGGGCACCGAGCGGCGCTCGCTCGGATCGGTCTGCTGGATCTTCGGTGGCAGCAGTTTTTCAAGCCAGCTCATCGAGGTGCTCCTTCCAGGGAATCGAGTGCCGCGCGGATGTCGGCGATGAAACGCCCGCCGGCGGCGGCCACATTGTCGCGCGGCTGGGCTTCCAGCAATTGCACGATCGCGGATCCGATGACGACCGCGTCGGACACCGCGGCCACGGCCTTGGCGCTTTGTGCGTCGCGAATGCCGAAGCCTACACCCACCGGCATCTTCACGAACGACTTGATGCGCGGGACCATGGAGGCCACGGCGTCGGTGTCGAGATGTCCGGCGCCGGTCACACCCTTCAGCGACACGTAGTACACGTACCCGCTTGCGACGCGGGCGACCTCCTTCATGCGCTGCTCGGTGGACGTGGGCGCGAGCAGGAAGATGGGGTCGAGGCCGGCCTGGCGCAGGGTGGCGGCGAACACCTCGCACTCCTCGGGCGGGTAGTCGACCACCAGCACGCCGTCCACGCCGGCCAGTTGGGCATCGGCGACAAAGCGCTCGACGCCATAGCGCTCGATCGGGTTGGCGTAGCCCATCAGGACGACCGGCGTCGCCGCGTCCTTCTCGCGGAAGCTGCGCACGCAGCCCAGCACCTGCGGCATGCCGATGCCCTTGGCGAGCGCGCGCTCGGCGGCGCGCTGGATCACGGGCCCGTCGGCCATCGGATCGGAGAACGGCACCCCCAGTTCGATGACGTCCGCGCCCCCTTTGGCCATCGCGAGCATGATCTCGACCGTCGCATCCGGATACGGATCACCTGCCGTGATGTAGGGGATCAGCGCCTTGCGCCCGCGTGCCTCAAGCGCCTGGAAGACCTTCGCGATGCGGCTCATTTCGGCCCCTTCACGATCGTGTCGGCGCCCTTCGCGCTCTGGCCCTGGCACGACGGCCGGCAGAAGAACTCGCCGCCGGACAGGTCGGCGACGGTGCCGATGTCCTTGTCGCCGCGACCGGAGAGGTTGACCAGCAGGTGCTGGTCGCTGCGCATGGTCGGCGCCATCTTCATCGCGTGCGCCACCGCGTGGCTGGACTCGAGCGCGGGGATGATGCCTTCGGTGCGGCACAGGCGGTGGAAGGCCTGCAGCGCCTCGTCGTCGGTGATGCCCACGTACTCGGCCCGGCCGATGTCCTTGAGGTACGAATGCTCCGGCCCCACGCCCGGGTAGTCGAGACCAGCCGAGATCGAATGCGTCTCGGTGATCTGGCCGTTCGCGTCCTGCAGCAGGTACGTACGGTTGCCATGCAGGACACCAGGCGAGCCTGCCGAGAGCGATGCCGCGTGCTTGCCCGTGTCGAGCCCCTGCCCTGCCGCCTCGACGCCGATCAGGCGCGTGCCTGCCTGCGCGATGTACGGATAGAAGATGCCCATCGCATTGCTGCCGCCGCCCACGCAAGCGATCACCGCGTCGGGCTGGCGGCCGATCATCTCGGGCATCTGCGCCAGGCACTCGTCGCCGATCACGCGCTGGAAGTCGCGCACCATCGTCGGATAGGGATGCGGGCCGGCCACCGTGCCGATGATGTAGAAAGTGTTCTCGACGTTGGTCACCCAGTCGCGCAGCGCTTCGTTGAGCGCATCCTTCAGCGTGCGCGAGCCGCTTTCCACCGGCACCACCTTCGCGCCGAGGAGGTGCATGCGGTAGACGTTCGGCGATTGGCGCTTCACGTCCTCGCTGCCCATGTAGACCACGCACTCCAGGCCGTAGCGGGCGCAGATCGTCGCGGTGGCCACGCCGTGCTGGCCGGCGCCGGTTTCCGCGATCACGCGCGGCTTGCCCATTCGGCGCGCCAGCAGCGCCTGGCCGATGGTGTTGTTGACTTTGTGCGCGCCGGTGTGGTTGAGGTCCTCACGCTTGAGGTAGATCTGTGCGCCGCCCAGCTCGCGGCTCAGGCGCGCCGCGTGGTAGATGGGGCTGGGGCGGCCCACGAAGTGCGCGAGCTCGGACTGGAACTCGCTCAGGAAGGCCGGGTCGCTCTGCGCTTCGGCGTACGCCGCCTTCAGTTCGTCGAGCGCATGGATCAGGGTCTCGGCGACGAAGGTGCCGCCATAGGGGCCGAAATGCCCCCGTGCATCGGGCTGCTGGTAACTCATGGAAGAAATCCGTTTCTTCAGGCTTCGCTCGAGGCGATGCGGGCATCTGCCTCGCGCACCGCTTCGCAGAACCGGCGGATCGCCGCGGCATCCTTGATGCCTTTTTCGGCCTCCACGCCGGAGCTCACGTCAACGGCCCAGGGCCGGACCCGAAGAATTCCTTCGATCACATTTCCGGCATGCAACCCACCAGACAAAACGACTGGACAGGGCACGTTTCGTGGAATGAGTGACCAATCGAAGACCTTTCCGCCGCCGCCATAACCTTCGACGTGGGCGTCGAGCAGCAAGGCTCGCGCGTCGGGGTGGCGAGCCGCGAATTCTACCAAGTCGAGTCCCGGCGCCATGCGGGCCGCCCGCAGGTATGGCCTTGCCGCCGCCGTGCATTCGGCGGGGGTCTCGTCGCCGTGGAATTGCAGCACCAGCTGCGGAATGGCACGCACTGCCTCGGCGATCAACGCCGGTGCTGCATTGACGAACAGGCCGACAGGCGTCACGAACGCCGGCAGCCGGCGCGCCAGCTCGGCTGCGCGCTCGATGCTCACGCGGCGCGGACTTTTGTCGTAGAAGACCAGGCCGATCGCATCGGCGCCGGCTTCCACGGCCGCATCGACGTCGGCCTCACGTCGGAGGCCGCAAATCTTGATGCGGGTTCTCAAGGGCATGGTCGGGAGTCAGGGCAGCCAGTCCATCGCCGGCGTGTGGTGCGGAATGGCATGTCGTGCATCGTAGTACGGCCCGACGAAGTAAAGCCCATCGGGGGAAAAGGTCGGTGCAGCGCGGCTGCGGTCGCGCGACGCCAGCACCTCCGCCATCCATGCCGGCGGCCGTGTGCCGCTGCCTATGGCGACGAGGCAGCCCATGATGTTGCGCACCATGTGGTGCAGGAACGCGCTGGCGTCGAACTCGAAGCGCCAGTAGGCGCCGCGCCGGTGGATGTCGATCGCGCGCATCACCTTGACTGGTGTCGCGGCCTGGCATTCGGCCGCGCGGAACGCGCTGAAGTCGTGCTCGCCGATCAGCACCTGCGCGGCTTGGTGCATCGGCTCGGCCTGCAGCGCCCGAAATGCCCAACCGGCTGAACCCTCCTCGACGGAGGGCCGCACCGGCGACTCGAGCAGGAGGTACGCGTAGCGGCGCCCGCAAGCGCTGTTGCGCGCATGGAAGTCGGGCGTCACCGGCCGGCACCATTGGACCGCGATGTCGTGCGGCAGGTAGCGATTGGTTCCGCGCACCCAGGAGAACGGCTCGCGCTCGATGTCCACGTCGAGGTGGATCACCTGGTTGAGCGCATGCACGCCCGCATCCGTGCGCCCGGCACAGACAGTGCCGACGGGCCGGGCCGCGAAGCTCGTGAGGGCGGCCTCGAGCTTGTCCTGGACGGTGTTGCCATCGGGCTGGCTTTGCCAGCCGTGATAGTTCCGGCCCCGGTAGCTGACGCCCAGGGCCAGCCTCGTCATGCAGGCAACCGGGGGTCAGCTCAGGTCGTCGAGCATGCCCTGCGCCTTGGTCTTCAGCGCGCCGTTGGCCTTGGCGACGACTTCCTGCAGCAGGTCACGCGCGCCTTCCATGTCGCCGATCTGACGGAATTCCTCGGCGAGCTCGAGCTTGCGGGCGAGCGGGTCCCCGCCGTCTTCCGCGTCACCCAGATCGAAACCGGAGAGGTCCGCCTGCGGCTCGGCGACGCGCGTCGCGGTAGCGGCGTGCGCGTTGCCCGAGTTGCCGGGGCCGTCCAGGTCGAGCGAGATCGCCGACAGGTCGAAGTCCATCGCGAAGCCCGAATTCACCGCGGCAGCAGGAGCCGGCGCCGGCGCGGGTGGCATCTTGGGCACCACGGGCTCGAAGTTCAGCGTCGCGTCGGGGTCGTGCTCGGCTTCTGCCTCACGCGCCAGGGGCTGCGTGTTGATGAGCGGCGACGGCGCGCTCACCGGCGCAGCGGGGGCGTCGAGATCCAGGTCCAGGTCGAGGTCGACCGAACCGCTGTCCACCGCCTCGGGGGCGTGCTGACGCTTCTGGTCTTCCATCTCGGCCTTGGCGCGCTCGAACTGTGAGGGCGACGGCAGCACCGACTGCGGCATCGTGCTGGCGCCCAGCGGCTCGGTGAGCGGAGCGCCTTCGACGCTTTGCGAGGTGGGCGCACCGCCCGGCTTGTACAGCGCGTTGTCCGGATCGATCTGCTGGCCAAGTTCCTGCGCCTTGGCCCAGTCCTCGCCCTCACCTCGGGTCAGGGCGAACAGCTGCGTGGCCAGCAGTTCGAAGCCCTTGGTGTCACGCCGCTTGGCGTACACCTCGAGCAGCTTGGTGCGGATGGCGAGGCGCTCCGGATTGCTGCGCATCGCCTCCTTGAGGATCTCTTCGGCCTGCAGGTCGCGGCCGTAGGCGAGGTACACATCGGCTTCGGCGACCGGATCGACGTCGCCGATGGCGTCGAGCTGGCTCAGCGAATAGCTCATGGACGACGAGGCACCGCCGGCATCACGCGTATCGATGCGCTGGCCGCCGCTGGCGCCGAAGAACGAATCGGGTTGCAGGCGGCTCTCGAGGAACGAGGTCTCGCCGCTGTCCTTCTTGGAGCGGCGGCTGAAGCGGTAGATGCCGAAGCCCGCGAGCAGCACGACGAGCGCACCGCCGATGCCGAGCGCCCACGGGTTGTCGTCGAACATGGAGCCGAGCAGGCTGGGCTCTTCGACGGCCGGCGCAGCGGGGCGGGTCACCGGCGCCGGCGGCTTCGCGGCGACGAGCGGCGGCGATGCGGTGGGAGCCGGCGTCGTGACGACCGGTGCGATCGGTGCAGGCGCAGGTGCAGGTGCAGGTGCAGGTGCAGCCGCGGTCACGGTGGCGGGCAGCGATGCCGCGGCGGGAGCGGTTGGCGCGGCAGGTGTCGGCGCGGCCGCGACGGACGGAGCGGGGGGTGGGGGCACCGTCGGGGTCGCGATGGGCGCCGTGATCGTCGGCCCCGGCTTTGCCGGCGCAGTGGCTTGTGCAGCGGGCGCCGGCGAAGGTGCGGCAGGTGCCTTGGCGGCCGGGGCCGAGGCTGAGCCGGCAAGCCTCTTCAGTTCTTCGACGTTCTTCGACAGCTCCGCGACGCGGGTTTGCTGGTCCTTCTTCTCGCGCTCTTTCGCGACCTTCTCTTCGGCCGCGGATGCCTTGGAACCGGCGGCGCCCTTGCTCAGCGTGAGCTTGTCGGGGGTGGGCGCGGCCGCCTGCTTGCGGTCTTCCACCGTGGCCTGGACCTTGCCGCCTGCCGTGCGGGCAGAACCTTCGGTCTTCGCATCAGGCACGCCGCCAGCGAGACGCTGGCGGTAGGCACCGAAGTCGGCGCTTTGCGCCTGGATGACTTCGCGAGCCTCGCCGGTGGTGATTGCCTTGGCCTGCTCGGCGCTCGGAACCGCCAGGACCACACCGGCCTTGAGCCGGTTCATGTTGTTCTCGATGAAGGCGTCCGGGTTGCCACGGAACAGCGACACCAGCATCTGGTCGAGCGAGGCGCCCTGGCGCTGCGTCTTGCCTGCGATGCGCGACAGGGTGTCGCCGGGGCGCACGCGGTATTCGTCGGCCCCGGTGGGACCGCTCTTCGAGGCGGTGTCGGTGTCGGCGGCCGCAGCCTTCGGGGCCGCGGGGCGGCGTTCCGCCGTGCGGGGCGCGGGCGGAGGAACCGGCGCGGCAGTGACGGCGGGCGCAGGCGCGGGCGCGGCGGCGGCCGGGGTGGGCGCCGGCGCGGGAGCCGGTGCCGAGCCGATGACGGGTGCCGTGGACGGCGTCGGCACGGGCGCTGCGGCCTGGGCGCGCGTAGGCGGATCGAACAGCAAGGTGTATTCACGCACCAGGCGGCCGGTGTTCCACGAGATCTCGAGAATCACGTCGACGAAGGGCTCCTGGACCGCACGGTCGCTGGTGAGGCGGAGGTACGGTCGACCATCGGCGCGGCGCAGCAGCTGTGCCGTGGTACCAGGCAGTACCGCGTTGTAGTCGACGCCCGCGGCTCGATACGATTCAGGTGGCGCGACACGAATGCGCAAGTTGGACGCTTCTTCGGGCGTGAGGCTGGTGACGTCGATCTCGGCGCGCAACGACTCGCCGAGCGCAGACTGCACATTGAGCCGCCCGAGTCCAAGCGCCCATGCGTCCGGCACGGTGAGCCACAGCGCAGCCGCAGCCACTCCGGTCAAGGCGAATCGCCCGGTGTACAGCGAGGTTCTCTTCAAGGCGTCTCCCAACTCTCGATCGCGCCAATGCGCGGTGAGCACTTGCTCAAAATCCAATAAAACACAATAACATCAAGCAGATAGGGTGACAAGCTCATGCATTTACTGACATTGGGTCACAGGCCCATCCGGTTCGCGATACCGTCAATATGTCGCGTCCGGGCAACGTAACGGAACGTTGCCCGGACGATTTCACGCCTCCAGCAGGATGCGAAGCATGCGGCGCAGGGGCTCGGCCGCACCCCAGAGAAGCTGGTCGCCAATGGTGAATGCGCCGAGGTATTCGGGGCCCATGGCCATCTTCCGCAGGCGGCCCACCGGAATGTCGAGCGTGCCGGTGACGGCCACCGGCGTCAGTTCCCGCATGGTCGCTTCGCGGTTGTTCGGCACGACCTTGACCCAGTCGTTGTCGCCGGCGATGAGCGCCTCGACATCGGCCAGCGGCACGTCCTTCTTCAGCTTGAAGGTGAGCGCCTGGCTGTGGCAGCGCATCGCGCCGATCCGCACGCAGAAGCCGTCGACCGGCACGGAAGGCGTGCCGAAGCCCTCGCCTTGTCCCAGGATCTTGTTCGTCTCGGCCCCGCCCTTCCATTCCTCCCGGCTCACGCCGTTGCCCAGGTCCTTGTCGATCCAGGGGATGAGGCTGCCGCCCAGCGGCACGCCGAAGTTCGCCGTCTCGGCCTCGGTGAGTGCGCGCTGCTTGGCGACGATGAGCCGATCGATCTCCAGGATGGCGCTCTTGGGATCGGCCAGCAGCGACCTCACTTCGGCGTTCAGCGTGCCGAACTGCGCCAGCAGTTCGCGCATGTGCTGCGCGCCGCCGCCAGAAGCCGCCTGGTAGGTCTGCGTGCTCATCCACTCGACGAGCCCCGCCTTGTAGAGCGCCCCGACGCCCATCAGCATGCAACTGACGGTGCAATTGCCGCCGATCCAGTTACGCCCGCCGTTGGCCAGCGCCTTCTTGATCACCGGCAGGTTGACGGGGTCGAGGACGATGACCGCGTCGTCCTTCATGCGCAGCGTGGACGCCGCGTCGATCCAGTGACCGGTCCAGCCTGCCGCGCGCAGCTTGGGAAAGACTTCCGTCGTGTAGTCGCCGCCCTGGCATGTGATGACGATGTCGCAGCGCTTCAACGCGTCGATGTCGTACGCGTCCTTCAGCGTACCCTCGTTCTTGGCGAATGCCGGCGCCTTGCCGCCGACGGCGCTGGTGCTGAAAAACACCGGCTCGATCAGCGCGAAATCGCCTTCGGCCTGCATGCGGTCCATCAGCACGGAGCCGACCATGCCGCGCCATCCCACCAATCCTACGACTCTCATCTCTATGCCCTTGCGAGTTGTTGAAACCTCTCCGTTCCTCCGGCTCGAATCGCCGGAGAGGTAGGGGCGAGACGATCCGGAGCTGACTAGCTCTTCTTGGTAATGGTTTTGACGATGGCGGCGACCACGGCGTCACCCATTTCGCGGGTACCCACGCGCGTGCTGCCCTCGGACCAGATGTCCGCGGTGCGCAGACCCGACGCCAGCACGTGCTTGACGGCCGACTCGATGCGGTCGGCGGCTTCGGGTTGGGCGAGGGAGTAGCGGAGCATCATGGCGGCAGACAGGATTGTAGCCAACGGATTAGCAATTCCCTTGCCTGCAATGTCGGGCGCGCTGCCGTGGCTGGGCTCGTACAGGCCCTTGTTGTCGGCGTTCAGCGAGGCGGACGGCAGCATGCCGATCGAGCCGGTGAGCATCGCCGCCTCGTCCGACAGGATGTCGCCGAACATGTTGCCGGTGACCAGCACGTCGAACTTCTTGGGCGCCCTGACGAGCTGCATCGCCGCGTTGTCGACGTACATGTGCTCGAGCTCCACGTCCGGGTACTGCGCGTGCACCTCCGTGACGATGTCCTTCCAGAATTGGAAGGTCTCCAGCACGTTGGCCTTGTCGACGCTGGTGACGCGCTTGCCGCGCCGGCGCGCCGCCTGGAAGGCAACGTGAGCGATGCGCTCGATCTCCGGCCGCGAATAGCGCATCGTGTCGAACGCCTCGGTCTGCCCTTCGAAGGCGCCGTCGGGCGACAGCCGGCGGCCGCGCGGCTGCCCGAAGTAGATGTCGCCGGTGAGCTCGCGGATGATGAGGATGTCCAGGCCGGCCACCAGCTCGGGCTTGAGGCTCGACGCGTGCGTGAGCTCTTCATAGCAGATCGCCGGGCGGAAGTTGGCGAACAGCTGCAGGTGCTTGCGCAAACCCAGGATGGCCTGCTCCGGACGCAGCGCGCGCTCGAGCTTGTCGTACTTCCAGTCGCCGACGGCCCCGAACAGCACGGCATCGGCCTGCTGCGCGAGCTTGAGCGTCGAATCGGGCAGCGGATGGCCGTGAGCCTCGTAGGCCGTGCCGCCGACGAGCGCCTGTTCCATTTCCAACGGGAGGTCGAGCACCTTCAGCACCTTCACCGCCTCGGCGACGATCTCGATCCCGATGCCGTCACCCGGCAGCACTGCAATCTTCACGAGCGATTTCCTTTGTCTTGGACTCAGATGCGGTGAGCCAGCCACGGCTTCTTCAGCAGCCGTTCCGCCTCGAAAGCCTTGATCTTGTCGGCGTGCCGCAGCGTGAGGCCGATGTCGTCGAACCCGTTCAGCAGGCAGTACTTGCGAAACGGCTGCACCTCGAATGCGAGCTCGCTGCCGTCAGGCTTGATCACCACCTGGCGCTCGAGGTCGATGGTCAGCTGGTAGCCGACGAAGGCCGCCACCTCGTCGAACAGCCGGGCCACCTCGTGCTCCGGCAGCACGATCGGCAGCAGGCCGTTCTTGAAGCAGTTGTTGAAAAAGATGTCGGCGAAGCTGGGGGCGATGAGGGCACGAAAGCCGTATTGATCGAGCGCCCACGGCGCGTGCTCGCGCGAGGATCCGCAGCCGAAGTTCTTGCGCGCCAGCATCACGGAGGCACCCAGGTAGCGCGGCTGGTTCAGCACGAAGTCCGGATTGGGCTTGCGCGACGCCGGGTCCTGGCCGGGAAAGCCGGGATCCAGGTAGCGCCACTCGTCGAACAGGTTCGGTCCGAAGCCGGACTTCTTGATCGACTTCAGGAACTGCTTGGGGATGATGGCGTCGGTGTCGACGTTCTCACGGTCCATCGGGGCCACGAGCCCCTTGTGAAGGCGAAACGGCTGCATGGCTACTTCTTCCTGCTGGCGGCGTCTTCGATCGATTCGCCGGCCTTCTTGATGTCCTTGCCGAGGCCATCGATGGTGTTGCAGGCGGCAAGAACGAAGACGGCGGCGGCGATCAGCAACAAGTTCTTCATGACGGGTCCCCTTCCAGCGATGCTTTGTGTAGTGCTTCAGGCAATGCGGCGAACGTCCACGAAATGGCCCTCGATGGCAGCCGCCGCGGCCATCGCCGGACTGACCAGGTGGGTGCGGCCTCCCGCGCCCTGCCGGCCCTCGAAATTGCGGTTGGAGGTCGAGGCGCAGCGCTCGCCGGGCTCGAGGCGGTCGGCGTTCATCGCGAGGCACATCGAGCAGCCGGGCTCGCGCCATTCGAATCCGGCCGCCTTGAACACCTGGTCGAGCCCCTCGCGCTCGGCCTGGTCCTTCACGAGGCCGGAGCCCGGCACGACCATGGCCAGCTTGACGTTGGACGCAATGCGACCGCCGAGCCGCCGCACGATCGCCGCCGCCTCGCGCAGGTCTTCGATGCGCGAATTGGTGCACGAGCCGATGAACACCTTGTCGATCAGGATGTCGGCGATGGGCTTGTTCGGCTCCAGCGCCATGTAGGTCAGCGCGCGTTCCATCGCGCTGCGCTTGTTCGCGTCCTTCTCGCGATCAGGATCGGGCACCCGGTCGTCGATGGACAGCACCATCTCCGGGGACGTGCCCCAGGTGACCTGCGGGCGGATGGTGGCGGCATCGAGCTCGACGACGGCGTCCCACTGGGCATCGGGATCCGAGCGCAGCGTGCGCCAATAGGCAAGGGCCTGCTCCAGCTCGACACCCTTCGGTGAGTACGGACGGCCCTGAACATAGGCCAGCGTCGTCTCGTCGACCCCGATGAGGCCGGCGCGCGCACCCGCCTCGATCGCCATGTTGCACACCGTCATGCGGCCTTCCATGCTCAGCGCGCGAATGGCCGAGCCGGCGAATTCGATCGTGTAGCCGGTGCCGCCGGCCGTGCCGATCTTGCCGATGACGGCCAGCACGATGTCCTTGGCGCCGCAGCCCTTGGACAGCGAGCCTTCGACCCGCACCAGCATGTTCTTCGCCTTCTTGGCCAGCAGGGTCTGCGTGGCCAGCACGTGCTCGACCTCGCTGGTGCCGATGCCGTGGGCCAGCGCCCCGAAAGCGCCGTGCGTGGAGGTGTGCGAGTCGCCGCAGACCACCGTCATGCCCGGCAGCGTGGCGCCCTGCTCGGGCCCGATGACGTGCACGATGCCCTGGCGCTTGTCGTTCATCTTGAACTGCGTGATGCCGAAGCGGTCGCAGTTGGCGTCCAGCGTGTCGACCTGAAGCCGCGACACCGGGTCCGCGATGCCGTGCGAGCGGTCGGTGGTGGGCACGTTGTGGTCGCTCACCGCCAAGTTGGCGGAGATGCGCCACACCTTTCGGCCCGACAGGTCCAGGCCCTCGAAGGCCTGCGGGCTGGTCACCTCGTGCACCAGGTGACGATCGATGTAGAGGATGGCCGTGCCGTCCTCCTCGGTGTGGACGACGTGCTCGTCCCAGATCTTGTCGTACAGCGTGCAGCCCATGGCGTCGGATACCTCGTGCGAACCCTCGATTTTAGGCGCTGCAAGCAAAAACCCCCGGCCGAGGGGCCAGGGGTTCGGGCGCGGCGCCGTGATCTGCTCAGGCGCGCTGGCCGATCGGCTTGACGTCGCGCTTGGCGGCGCCGTTGTAGAGCTGTCGCGGGCGGCCGATCTTGTACTCGGGGTCGCCGATCATCTCGTTGAGCTGCGCGATCCAGCCGACGGTGCGCGCCAGCGCGAAGATGGCGGTGAAGAGGCTCACCGGGATGCCGATGGCGCGCTGGACGATGCCGGAATAGAAGTCGACGTTCGGGTACAGCTTGCGGGCGACGAAGTATTCGTCTTCCAGTGCGATCTTCTCGAGCTCCATCGCCAGCTTGAGGATGGGATCGTTGGTCTTGCCCAGCGCATCGAGCACCTCGTGGCAGGTCTCGCGCATCAGCTTGGCACGCGGGTCGTAGTTCTTGTACACGCGGTGGCCGAAGCCCATCAACTTGATGCCGGAGTTCTTGTCCTTCACCTGCTTGATGAACTCGCCGATCTTCTCGACGCCGCCCATGCGCTGCACGTCCTCGAGCATGTTGAGCGCCGCCTCGTTGGCGCCGCCATGTGCCGGACCCCACAGGCAGGCCACGCCGGCGGCGATGGCTGCAAACGGATTGGTGCCCGAAGAACCGCACAGCCGAACGGTGGAGGTGGAAGCGTTCTGCTCGTGGTCGGCGTGCAGGATGAAGATGCGGTCGATGGCGCGCACCAGCACGTCGTTCGGCTCGTACTCCTCGCACGGCGTGGCGAACATCATGCGCATGAAGTTCGCCGAGTACGACAGGTCGTTCTTCGGGTAGATGTACGGCTGGCCGACGCCGTACTTGTAGGCCATGGCCACCAGCGTGGGCATCTTCGCGATCAGGCGGATCGCCGAGATCTCGCGGTGCTGCGGGTTGTTGATGTCGGTGCTGTCGTGATAGAAGGCCGAGAGCGCGCCCACGAGGCCGGTCATCACCGCCATCGGGTGCGCGTCGCGGCGGAAGCCGCGCAGGAAGAACTGCATCTGCTCGTTCACCATCGTGTGGCGGGTCACGAGCTTCACGAAGTCGCCCTTCTGCTGCGGATTGGGCAGCTCGCCGTAGAGCAGCAGGTAGCAGGTCTCCAGGAAGTCGCAGTTCGTCGCCAGCTGCTCGATCGGATAGCCGCGGTACAGCAGCTCGCCCTTGTCGCCGTCGATGTAGGTGATGTTGGACTGGCACGCCGCGGTGGACAGGAAGCCGGGGTCGTAGGTGAACCTGCCGGTCTGCGCATAGAGCTTGCGGATGTCGACCACATCGGGACCGATGGTGCCCTTGTAGATCGGCAGTTCCATGCTGGGGCTGCCGTCGGAGAACGACAGGGTGGCTTTCACGTCGGACGGGATCATGGTCGTTCCTTGAAGTACTCGATTGAAGACTGTGTGCTCGATGTCTCGATTGCTCTACTGCGGCGTGCGCATCAAGCGCAGCACCTGCACCACGTCGTCGCGCAGCAATTCGCCCTCGGGCTCCCGGCGGGCCAGCAGAAGGTCCAGCAGGTCGTTGTCGGGCAAGTCCATCAGCGCCTCCAGCGCGCGCGCCTGCGATTCGCTCAGCGACTGTGCGTGGCGGGCGAAGAAGCGCTCGATGAACAGGTCGTTCTCCAGCAGGCCGCGCCGGCAGCGCCAGCGCAGCTTGCTCAGGGCGCGATCGTCGATGCGAGTCTGCATGGCGGGGCTTGCGGGAGTCTGAACGGAGAGCCGGTCACACGACGCGGCGCACCATCAATTCCTTGATCTTGCCGATCGCCTTGGTCGGGTTCAGCCCCTTCGGACAGACGTCGACGCAGTTCATGATCGTGTGGCAGCGGAACAGGCGGTACGGGTCTTCGAGGTTGTCGAGGCGCTCTCCGGTCGCGTGGTCGCGGCTGTCGGCAATGAAGCGATAAGCCTGCAGCAGGCCGGCCGGGCCGACGAACTTGTCGGGGTTCCACCAGAAGCTCGGACAGCTCGTCGAGCAGCTGGCGCACAGGATGCATTCGTACAGGCCGTTCAGCTCCTCGCGCTCTTCGGGCGTCTGCGGCCGCTCCTTCTCGGGCGGCGGCTCGTCGTTGACGAGGTATGGCTTGATCGAGTGGTACTGCTTGAAGAACTGCGTCATGTCGACGATGAGGTCGCGGATGACCGGCAGGCCGGGCAGCGGCTTCAGCACGATCGGGTCCTTCAGCGTGCGCATGTTGGTCAGGCACGCCAGCCCGTTCTTGCCGTTGATGTTCATCGCGTCGGATCCGCAGACGCCTTCGCGGCAAGAGCGGCGGAAGCTCAAGGTCGGGTCGACCGCCTTCAGCTTCATCAGCGCGTCCAGCAGCATGCGCTCGCTGCCGTCGAGCTCGACGTCGATCGTCTGCATGCGCGGCTTGGCGTCGCTGTCGGGGTCGTAGCGGTAGATGTGGAATACGCGCTTGGTCATTTTTGGTGTCTCAGAAGGAACGGACCTTCGGCGGGATGGACTCCACCGTCAGCGGCTTCAGGTTGACCGGCTTGTACTCGAGCCGGTTGCCGTCGCGGTACCACAGTGTGTGCTTCATCCAGTCGCGGTCGTTGCGGCCATTCGGGAATTCCGGGCTGTCGGCATAGTCGTTCACGGTGTGGGCGCCGCGGCTTTCGCGACGCGCCGCGGCCGACACCATCGTGGCGAGCGCGCACTCGATGAGGTTCTCGACCTCCAGCGCCTCGACGCGGGCGGTGTTGAACACCTTGGACTTGTCGGCCAGGTGGATGTTCTTCACTCGCTCGGCGACGGCCTTGATCTTCTGCACGCCTTCGTCCATCGACGCCTGGGTGCGGAACACGCCGGCATGCTGCTGCATCGTCTTGCGGATGTCGTTGGCGACGTCCTGCGCGTATTCGCCGCCGGTGCTGCTGTCGTACTTCGCCAGCCGGGACAAGGTGTAGTCGGCCGCATTGGCCGGCAGCTCCTTGTGGTTCTTCGACGCCAGCGCCGTCTCGACGATGTGGTTGCCGGCGGCGCGGCCGAACACCAGCAGGTCGAGCAGCGAATTGGTGCCCAGCCGGTTGGCGCCGTGCACGCTGACGCAGGCGCACTCGCCCACCGCGTAAAGGCCGTTGATGACCGTGCTCGGGCTGCCGTTGCTCGGCGCCACGACCTGCCCATGGATGTTCGTCGGGATGCCGCCCATCTGGTAGTGGATGGTCGGCACCACTGGGATCGGTTCCTTGGTGATGTCGACGTTGGCAAAGTTGTGGCCGATCTCGAACACCGACGGCAGGCGCTTCATGATGGTCTCGGCGCCCAGGTGCGTCATGTCGAGCACGACGTAGTCCTTGTTGGGCCCGCAGCCGCGACCTTCCTTGATCTCCTGGTCCATGCAGCGCGAGACGAAATCGCGCGGGGCCAGATCCTTCAGTGTCGGCGCATAGCGCTCCATGAAGCGCTCGCCGTTGCCGTTGCGCAGGATGGCGCCTTCGCCGCGGCAGCCTTCGGTGAGCAGCACGCCTGCACCGGCGACGCCGGTCGGATGGAACTGCCAGAACTCCATGTCCTCCAGCGGGATGCCCGCCCGCGCGGCCATGCCGAGGCCGTCACCGGTGTTGATGAAGGCGTTGGTCGATGCCGCGAAGATGCGCCCTGCCCCGCCGGTGGCGAACAGCACGGTCTTGCCCTGCAGGATGTGCACCTCGCCGGTTTCCATCTCGAGCGCCGTCACGCCGAGCACGTCTCCGTCCGCATCGCGAATGAGGTCCAGCGCCATCCACTCGACGAAGAACTGCGTGCGCGCCTTCACGTTCTGCTGGTACAGCGTGTGCAGCATCGCGTGGCCGGTGCGGTCGGCGGCGGCGCAGGCGCGCTGCACCGGCTTCTCGCCGTAGTTGGCGGTGTGGCCGCCGAACGGCCGCTGGTAGATCGTGCCGTCGGGGTTGCGGTCGAACGGCATTCCCTGGTGCTCGAGCTCGTAGACGACCTTGGGCGCTTCGCGGCACATGAACTCGATCGCGTCCTGGTCGCCGAGCCAGTCGGAGCCCTTGACGGTATCGAAGAAGTGGTAGTGCCAGTTGTCCTCGCTCATGTTGCCGAGCGACGCTCCGATGCCGCCCTGCGCGGCGACGGTGTGCGAGCGGGTGGGGAAGACCTTGGTGAGCACCGCCACGTTGAGGCCGGCGCGCGCCAGTCTGAGGGAGGCCTGCATGCCGGACCCGCCGGCCCCGACGATCACCACATCGAACTTGCGCTTGGAAATCGAAGCGGCCACGTCAGAATCTCCAGAGAACTTGAATGGCCCAGCCCAGGCAGCCGACCAGCCAGACGATCGTCAGCACCTCGAGCGTGAGGCGCACGGCAAAGGACTTCACGTAGTCCATCCACACGTCGCGCATGCCCACCCATGCGTGATACGCGAGCGAGACGATGACGACGAAGGTGAGCAGCTTCATCCACTGCGGCGAGAAGATGCCGGCCCACCTGTCGTAGCCGGTGAGCGAGACGGCGTTGCCGGCTGCATCCTTGATGCGCTCGCCGCTGCTGTTCTTCGCGTACGCGGGCAACAGGTACTGGATCAGCAGCACGATGGTGAAAAGACCCATCACCGCCGCCGTGATGCGCTGCGCGAGCCAGTCGCGCATGCCGTAGTGCGCGCCGACGACGATGCGCTTGGAACCGTAGGTTTTTGCCATCGGGGACTCGCTCAGAAGAAGAACAGCTTGATGCCCAGCGCAAGCGTCAGGAGGATGCTTGCGTACATCGTCATCAGGGCCGACTGGCGGCCGAATTCGAGGCCCACTGCGTGCGTGGCATCCATCCACAGGTGGCGCACGCCGGCGATGAAGTGGTGCAGGTACGCCCAGATCAGCGCCAGGGCGATGAGCTTCATGAACCAGCCCGGCACGAAACCGACGCCGGCCGTGAAGACGCTGACGAAGCGCGAGTAGGAGATTTCGGAGGTGAGGCTGGCGTCGAACAGCCAGACGATGAACGGCAGGAGGAAGAACATCAGCATGCCGCTGGCCCGGTGAAGGATGGAGACGAGTCCCGCGACCGGCAATCGGTACTGAAGCGCGTCGACCAGACGCATGGTCCCCGGTCGTTGTGGTGTCGTCGTCTCTGCAGCCATTGCCCCAACCCCTTGTAATCGGAATGAAACCTGATGATTTTATTGCAACGCAACAGCGCGCCGATCGCCCGCCGCGGCGTTCAGCTCAACTCATTGCGGTAGTGATGCGAAGCGGTGTTGTACAGCCCGCGCCTGAGTTCCACCGGCTTGTCGCCGTAGGTCATCGACAGGCGCTCGACGCTGAGCAGCGGCGCGCCGACGGGCAGCCCGAGCAGATCGGCTGCCGCCGCGTCCGCCGCCACCGCACGGATCCTTTCCGTCGCGCGGATCATCCGCACGCCGTATTCGGTCTCGAACAGGCCGTACATCGGCCCTCGGTAGTCGCCGAGCTTCTCGGCGGTGAGTCCCTTGAACAGCTGTCCCGGCAGCCAGATGTCGTCGAGCACCACCGGCGTGCCGCGAAACGACAGCACACGGCGCACCTGCACGACCGTATCGCCCGCCTTCAGCTCGAGCGCGCGCGCGATGTCCGAGGGCGCACGCAGGCGCCGGCAATCGATGAAGCGACGCTGGGCGCCGGCGGGCTCGCCGTCATCGGGCGTCAGCCGCAGGAAGCGGAACTTCACCTGCTGCTCGGCGTGTGTCGCCACGAACGTGCCCCGGCCCTGCCGGCGCACGAGCAGGTTGTCGGTGGCCAGCTCGTCGATCGCCTTGCGCACCGTGCCCTGGCTCACCTTGAAACGCGCCGCCAGCTCCATCTCGCTCGGGATGGCCTCGCCTGGGCGCCATTCGCCCGCTTCGAGGCTGCGGGTGATCAGGGTCTTGATCTGCTGGTAGAGCGGGCTGAAGGCCGGGGTCTCGCCGTCGGCCGGACGCTGGGCTTGCGCGGCGGGATTCGGCAAGGACGAGGAGGCGGCCATGACGCACATTGCAGCACAGCGAGCGCCCGACCGTCCACGAAAGTTGACTGATGTCTTATGTAAGACATAAGAGTCTTGACCGACTCCGGGTTGACCCTTAGACTGACAGGACAACAGCGGCGCGTGACCTACACTTTCGCTCTGCGCGGCGGGCCCGCCCCACCTCTGTCCGCCCCCCACCGGTTTCCTCTTCTTCATCCCCTCTTTTCGGAGTTCCCCATGAGCAAGAAACCCGTTCGTGTCGCCGTCACCGGCGCCGCCGGCCAGATCGGCTATGCGCTGCTGTTTCGCATCGCCTCCGGCGAAATGCTGGGCAAGGACCAGCCGGTGATCCTGCAGCTGCTGGAGATCCCCGACGAGAAGGCACAGAAGGCGCTGAAGGGCGTCATGATGGAGCTCGAGGACTGCGCCTTCCCGCTGTTGGCCGGCATGGAAGCGCACAGCGATCCGAACACCGCCTTCAAGGACACCGACTACGCGCTGCTCGTCGGCGCCCGCCCCCGCGGCCCCGGCATGGAGCGCAAGGACCTGCTGTCCGCCAACGCCCAGATCTTCACCGCCCAAGGCGCGGCGCTCAACGCGGTCGCCTCGCGCAACGTGAAGGTGCTGGTGGTCGGCAATCCCGCCAACACCAATGCCTACATCGCCATGAAGAGCGCGCCCGACCTGCCGCGCAAGAACTTCACCGCCATGCTGCGCCTGGACCACAACCGCGCGTTGAGCCAGATCGCCGCCAAGACCGGCAAGGCCGTGTCGAGCATCGAGAAGCTCGCCGTGTGGGGCAACCATTCGCCCACGATGTATGCGGACTACCGCTTCGCCACCGTCGACGGCCAGTCGGTCAAGGCGCTGATCAACGACGAGGAGTGGAACAAGAACGTCTTCCTGCCCACCGTCGGCAAGCGCGGCGCCGCCATCATCGAGGCCCGCGGCCTGTCGTCGGCCGCGTCGGCCGCCAACGCCGCCATCGATCACATGCGCGACTGGGCGCTGGGCAGCAACGGCAAATGGGTCACGATGGGCATCCCGTCGGACGGCTGGTACGACATCCCCAAGGACACGATGTTCGGCTTCCCGGTCACCACGGCCGGCGGCGAGTACAAGGTCGTCGAAGGGCTGGACATCGACGCCTTCAGCAGGGAGCGCATCGGCGTCACCCTGAAGGAGCTGCAGGAAGAGCAGGACGGCGTCAAGCATCTCCTGTGATGCGGCCCTGAGCGCCGGCCCCGCATGGAGCCCGTGGTGACCGCTTCCATGATCCATCCTCGCGACGCTCTCTTCGAAGACGGCGACGAAGCTGCGCTCCTGCCGGTCTGCGATCACTACGCCGGCGTCGAGGCGCGCATGCGCAAGAGCCTCGAGCTGCAGGGGGAGATGGGGCCGGTGTTCGACGTGACGCTCGACTGCGAGGACGGCGCGCCGGTCGGCGGCGAGGTGGAACATGCGCATCTCGTGGCCGAGCTGGCGATGTCCGAGCTCAACCGCCACGGTCGTGTCGGCGCGCGCGTGCATCCCGTGGACCACCCGGCCTTCGAGCGCGAGCTCGACACGCTGATCGGGCGCGCCGGCGATCGCCTGGCCTACCTGATGGTGCCCAAGCCGCGCCATCTCGCGGACGTCGAGCGGGCGTGCAGCGAGATCGACCACGTGGTCCGCGTGCAGGGGCGCGGGCGGCGCATCCCGCTGCACTTCCTCATCGAAACACATGGCGCGCTGCGCGAGGTCGATGCGATTGCCGCGCATCCGCGCGTGGAGTCGCTGTCGTTCGGGCTGATGGACTTCGTGTCGGCACACCGCGGTGCGATCCCCGCCCAGGGCATGAGCGCGCAGGGCCAGTTCAGCCATCCGCTGGTGATGCGCGCCAAGCTGGAGATCGCCGCGGCCTGCCATGCACACGGCAAGACGCCGTCGCATTGCGTGGTCACCGAGTTCGCCGACAAGCGCGCCATTGCCCAGGCGGCCGAGCGCGCCTCGCGCGAGCTGGGCTACACGCGCATGTGGAGCATCCATCCGAACCAGATCGTGCCCATCGTCGAGGCCTTCGCACCGACGGCCGCAGAAGTCGACATGGCCATCGAAATCCTGCACGCGGCACAGGCCGCGGGCTGGGCGCCCATCCGCCACCGCGATACGCTGCACGACCGCGCGAGCTACCGCTACTTCTGGCAGGTGATCGCCCGCGCGCACCGCACCGGCCAGCCGCTGCCAGCCGAGGTCCGCGAGGCCTGGTTCAGCCACGTCACGGCGTGACAGGACAGCGCGGCAGCGAACACTGCCGGGCCAGGTTGTGTCCAGATTTATTGACGATCGCGTGATTTCCCCCACGCGGATGTGACGCGGTGCGTCGTTTTCGGCATGTGCATGCCTCTTGCAGATGGATGCGGCAGGTGGCGGCTTGTTACTGCCACCGCCGCCCCGCCGATCCGGGCGTTCGTCCCAACGAGGAGCCTTCCAAATGACCCGTCCGTTCATCCTCTCCGCCGCCTGCGCAGCGGCCCTGTCGCTCACCGTGGGCACCGCCGCCGCGCAAGCCGAAGCCGCCAAGCCGGCCGCCAAGCCCGCCAAGTCGGCCAAGGTGTCCGAGTCGCGCAAGGAGCTGAAATCCGAAGCCAAGGGCCTCGCGCTCGCCACCGAAACGGTGGAGCAGATCACCGCCAACCAGCTCGAGATCGCCTCTCGCGTTCTCACGGGCGAGGCCAAGTGCGAGTTCGACCAGAAAGTCAACGTGCAGCCCCTCGACGGCAAGCCCGGTCACTTCAAGGTGGCATTCAAGAACGCCACCTACACCATGGTCCCGCAGGAGACCACCACCGGCGCCGTGCGCCTGGAGGACAAGAAGAACGGCATCGTCTGGATCCAGATCCCTGCCAAGTCGATGATGCTCAACCAGAAGATCGGCCAGCGCATGGTCGACAGCTGCACGCAGAGCCAGCAGCGCGCGTCCCTGTAGTCCGGCTCATTTCATCCGTCACGAAGGGCGTGCCGAAAGGCACGCCCTTTTGCTTGAGTATGCCGGGTCTGGTATGTAGAATTCATGCATACCGACTCCGGAGTACGCGATGGAAGCCACCGTTGCGGAACGCGGCCAGATCACGCTTCCCAAAGCCGTTCGAGACGCCCTCGGCCTCACCAAGGGCACCCTGCTCAAGGTGGAACTCGACGGCAGCCGCATCATCCTGCGCAAGAACGTCGACGACGCGATTTCGCGTGCGCGTGGGAAGTTCAAGCTGCCCGAGGGCGTGACCACCGACGACATCATGCGAGAGCTCCGCGGCCGCGCCCCTGGCGACCCGGTCGAGCCTTGAGATGATCGCCGTCGACACTTCCGTCCTGATCGACCTCCTCGGCGAGGACGTGCGCGCCGATGCCGCGGAGGCATGCCTGCGCATGGCGCTCGGCAGCGGACCGGTGGGCGTGTGCGAGGTGGTCGTCAGCGAAGTCACTGCCGGCCTGGGGCACGGCTCCCAGGTCATGGATGCGCTGGAGGAGATGGGCCTCGAGTTCTCGGCCATCGAGCAGCGTTCCGCGGTGCGCGCCGGCGAGATGCAGCGCAAGTACAAGGAGCGGCTGCGCGGGGCCGGGCTTGCCACCGCGTCGCCGCGCACCATTCCCGACTTCCTCGTCGGCGCCCACGCGCTGCTCCAGTGCACGGCGCTGATCACGCGGGATGCCGGCTTCTTCCGCGACTATTTCAAGGGGCTCAAGGTCATCGTTCCGACCGCGACCTGAGCCCGTGTTCCTGTCCCTCAACGAAAGTCCTCATGCTCAACGCCTATCGCCAACATGTCGCCGAACGCGCCGCGCTCGGCATCCCGCCGCTGCCGCTGTCGGCCCAGCAGACCGCTGAGCTCATCGAGCTGCTGAAGGCCCCGCCCCGAGGCGAAGAGCAATTCCTCGTCGACCTGATCACCCACCGCGTGCCGGCCGGCGTCGACGATGCGGCCAAGGTGAAGGCCTCCTACCTCGCCGCCGTCGCGCACGGCACGCAGAGCTGCGCGCTGATCAGCCGCGGCAAGGCCACCGAGCTGCTGGGCACCATGCTGGGCGGCTACAACATCAGCCCGCTGATCGACCTGCTCGACGATGCCGCCGTGGGCGCGGTGGCCGCGGCAGGGCTGAAGAAAACGCTGCTCATGTTCGACCAGTTCCACGATGTCAAGGAAAAGGCCGACCGCGGCAACGCCCACGCCCAGGCCGTGCTGAAGAGCTGGGCGGAGGCCGAGTGGTTCACCAGCCGTCCCGAGGTGCCGGCCAGCCTGACCGTGACCATCTTCAAGGTGACCGGCGAGACCAACACCGACGACCTCTCCCCCGCGCCCGATGCCTGGAGCCGTCCCGACATCCCGCTGCACGCGCTGGCGATGCTGAAGAATCCGCGCCCCGGCATCACGCCGGAGGAAGACGGCAAGCGCGGACCGGTGGCCTTCATCGAGTCGCTGCGCGCCAAGGGTCATCTGGTGGCCTATGTCGGCGACGTCGTCGGCACCGGCTCGTCGCGCAAGTCGGCCACCAACTCGGTACTGTGGTTCACCGGCGAGGACATCCCCTTCGTGCCGAACAAGCGCTTCGGCGGCGTGTGCCTGGGCAGCAAGATCGCGCCCATCTTCTACAACACGATGGAAGACGCCGGGGCACTGCCGATCGAGCTCGACGCGACCAAGATGGACATGGGCGACGTGATCGAGCTGCGCCCTTACGAAGGCAAGGCGCTGAGAAACGGCCAGGTCGTCGCCGAGTTCAAGGTCAAGAGCGAGGTGCTGTTCGACGAGGTGCGCGCCGGGGGCCGCATTCCGCTGATCATCGGCCGCGGCCTCACCGCCAAGGCCCGGGAGGCGCTGGGCCTGCCGCCGTCGACGCTGTTCCGCCTGCCGCAGAACCCGGCCGACACCGGCCGCGGCTTCTCGCTCGCCCAGAAGATGGTCGGCCGCGCCTGCGGCCTGCCGCAGGGCCAGGGCGTGCGTCCGGGCGCCTACTGCGAGCCGCGCATGACCTCGGTGGGCTCGCAGGACACCACCGGCCCGATGACTCGCGACGAGCTGAAGGACCTCGCCTGCCTCGGCTTCTCCGCCGACCTGGTGATGCAGAGCTTCTGCCACACGGCCGCGTATCCGAAGCCGGTCGACGTGAAGATGCACCACGAGCTGCCCGAGTTCATCAGCACGCGCGGCGGCATCTCGCTGCGTCCCGGCGACGGCGTGATCCACAGCTGGCTCAACCGCTTCCTGCTGCCCGACACCGTCGGCACCGGCGCCGACAGCCACACGCGCTTCCCGATCGGCATCAGCTTCCCGGCCGGCTCGGGACTCGTCGCGTTCGCCGCTGCCACCGGCGTCATGCCGCTGGACATGCCCGAGAGCGTGCTGGTGCGCTTCAAGGGCAGCATGCAACCCGGCGTGACGCTGCGCGACCTGGTCAACGCGATCCCGCTGTATGCGATCAAGCAGGGCTTGCTCACCGTCGAGAAGAAGGGCAAGAAGAACATCTTCTCCGGCCGCATCCTCGAGATCGAGGGCCTGCCCGACCTGAAGGTCGAGCAGGCGTTCGAGCTGAGCGACGCCTCGGCCGAGCGCAGCGCCGCCGGCTGCACGGTGCACCTGAACAAGGAGCCGATCATCGAGTACATCAACAGCAACATCACGCTGATGAAGTGGATGATCGCCAACGGCTACGCCGACGCGCGCACGCTGCAGCGTCGCATCGCCGCGCAGCAGGCCTGGCTGGCCGATCCGCAGCTGCTGAAGGCCGACGCCGACGCTGAGTACGCGGCGGTCATCGAGATCGACCTGGCCGACATCCACGAGCCCATCGTCGCCTGCCCCAACGACCCGGACGACGTGAAGACGCTGTCCGACGTGGCCGGCGCCGCCATCGACGAGGTGTTCATCGGCTCGTGCATGACCAACATCGGCCACTTTCGCGCGGCGTCCAAGCTGCTCGAAGGCAAGCGCGACATTCCGGTCAAGTTGTGGGTCGCGCCGCCGACCAAGATGGACCAGAAGCAGCTCACCGAGGAAGGCCACTACGGCGTGCTCGGCACGGCGGGCGCGCGCATGGAGATGCCGGGATGCAGCCTGTGCATGGGCAACCAGGCTCAGGTGAAGGAAGGCGCCACGGTGTTTTCCACGAGCACGCGCAACTTCCCGAACCGCCTCGGCAAGAACAGCAACGTCTACCTCGGCTCGGCCGAGCTGGCGGCGATCTGCTCTCGCCTGGGCCGCATTCCGACCCGGGACGAGTACATGGCGGACATCGGCGTCATCAACAAGGACGGCGACAAGATCTACCGCTACATGAACTTCGACCAGATCCAGGACTTCGCCAAGGCTGCGGAGACGGCCGTCGCCTGACCGGTCGGCTCCTTTCGCGAGGCCGCGCCGCATCCGGGCGCGGCCTTTTCGTTTCTGCGCCTCGCACAGCGCGCGAAATCACGGGGTCAGCCGCTGCCTCTTTCTGATACAACGATTCGAGGGCATCGGGCAGTCGGCCCATAGGAATCACGACCCATGAATTCGCGGTTTCCGACCGCGTCGGACCGTCGTCAGCGCCTGCGCGTGCTGGGGCTGATCGCCGTCTTCTGGACGGCGCTCGTCATCGCCGCCGGCGGATGGTTCACGCAGCAGCGTGTGCGCGAACACCGGGAGCAGACCTGGTCCACCGCATCGGTGCGGCTCACCGGCGTCAGGGATGCGCTCGCGTTGACCTTCCGCCAACTTGCTGCGGTACCGAAGAACCTGTCCCACCACCCCTCGGTGGTCGAGTTCCTGTCGGTGCAGCGCCTGCCCGACACCGCTGCCGTGAGCGAACCCGAGCGGATCAGACTGCGCGATGCGCAGCTGCGCGAGCCGGCGGTGCAGGCGATGAACGCGCAGCTCGACCATGTGGTCGAGGATTTCGGCTTGCAGCTGCTGCTGCTCATCGATCGCGAAGGCAACACGGTCGCCAACGGCATTGCCGACAAGCTGGCGCAGCCGCCGGCGATCGCGGGCAATCTGCGCACGCGGGAGTACTTTGTCGAGGCGATGCATGTCGGCGAGTCGTCGCAGTTCCTGCTCGGCCGCATCAGCCGCATCCCGGGCCTGTACTTCGCCCACCGCGTCGAGCACGACGGCCGGCCGATCGGCGTTGCGGTGATCAAGCAGGACTCCGACACCTTGAACCGACTGTTCGGCAGCGAGGGCAGCATGATCTGCGTCACCGACGCGAACGGCGTGGTCGTGCTCGGCAATCGCAGCGGCACCCTGCTGCGACGCATGCCCGACCCGCGCGCGCAGACGCCGGCCGACTGGACCGCGATCTACCAGAGCGTGCCGGAGCCGCTGCCCTGGACGATGTCGCAGACGCCGGTCGGTGGGCGCAACGTGCCGAGCGTCGAATTTGGCGGCACGCGCCACCTGGCCATCTCGTCGCCGCTGGAGGACCGGCCCTTCAGCGTCTGGGTCCTGGCGCCGCTGGCGGACGAGCGCGCGCTGATCGCACCGGTGATTGCCGGCGCTGCCGCGCTGTGGCTCGTCGGCGGGCTGCTGATCTGGGCTGGCTGGCGACGCGTGGAACTGCTCGACACGGCCTTGCAGGCGCGTCGCGACCTGCTCGACATGGCCCAGGCGCTGCCGCTCACCGTCTTCCGCTACCAGGAGCCGGCGCCCGGCGCGCAGGGGCGGTTCTCGTTTCTCGGCCGGGGCGTGAGGGAGCTCTTCGGCGTCAACGACCACAAGCTCGCCGAGGATCCGACGCTGCCGTGGCGGCTGGCGGGCCAGCCGTCGCATTCCCCGCCGACCGAGCCGACCGAGTTCGCGGTGCGCCATGGCGACCACGCGGTGCGCGTCCTCGCGCACAGCACGCCGCAGCCGCAGCCCGACGGCAGCGTGGTCTACAACGGCTACTGGCTCGACATCTCCGCGCGCCGCGAAGCGGAGGTGCGATTCGCCGCGGTCTTCGAGCACGCACTCAACGGCTACCTGTTCTTCGATCGCAAGCGCGGCGTCACCCACTGCAACCCCGCCACGCTGCGCCTGTTCGGCGCGGATGCGCCCGAGCACCTCCTTGGCCGCTTCGTGTGGCTGCCCGACCTGTCCCCTCCCACCCAGCCGAATGGCCAGGGCAGTCGCGAGCGAGCCCTCGAGCTGCTGCGCCAGCACATGCGCACCGGGCAGCGCGTGCAAAGCTTCGAATGGCGCTTCTGCCGGATCGACGGCACCACCTTCGACACCGATGTGAGCGTGATCGCGCTCGAATGGGAAATCGAGCCGCAGTTCTGCGCCGTGATCCAGGACATCACCGCACGCAAGCAAACCGAAGTCGCCATGCAGCAGGCGCGCGAAGCGGCCGAGGCGGCCAGCCAGACCAAGTCGACTTTCCTCGCCAACATGTCGCACGAGCTGCGCACACCGATGAACGCCATCATCGGCATGACGCATCTGGCGCTGGAGGACGGGTTGCCGCCGCGCCAGCGCGACTACGTGGAAAAGGCGCACAGCGCGGCCGGGAACCTGCTGCAGATCCTCAACGACATCCTCGACGTCTCCAAGATCGAGGCCGGCCACATGGAGCTGGAGCGTGTCGAGTTCGAGCTCGAGTCGGTCGTCGCCGAGATGGCCGACGTGCTGGGCCTCAAGGCGGACGAGAAGGGCCTGGAGCTGCTGTTCGCCCCCGCGCCCGGCCTGCCCGTGCGCCTGGTCGGCGACCCGACCCGGCTGCGCCAGGTGCTCGTCAACCTGGGCAGCAACGCGATCAAGTTCACCGACGCGGGCGAGGTGGTGGTCGGCATGGAAGTCGACGCGCAGGACGTCGACGGCATCGAGCTCCATGGCTGGGTGCGCGACACCGGCGTCGGCATGACGCCCGATCAACTGTCGCGTCTGTTCCAGCCCTTCATGCAGGCCGACAGCTCGACCACGCGCCGCTTCGGCGGCACCGGGCTGGGCCTGGTCATCTGCCGCCAGCTCGTCGAGCGCATGGGCGGTCGCCTCTGGGTGGAAAGCGAGGCGGGCCGGGGGTCGACCTTCCACTTCAGCGCGCGCTTCGGCCGCGGCGCGCAGCGTGCGGCCCCGCGTGCCCCGACGGCCGACGAACTGCGCGGCCAGCGCGCGCTGCTGGTCGACGACAGCCCGGCGGCGCGCGAACTGCTGGGCGAGATGCTGGAGCGGCTGGGCATCGCCGTCGACCGCGCGGCCGGCGGCGCGCAGGCGCTCGAGCTCGTGGACCGCGATCCACGCGCCTACAGCTGGATCCTGCTCGACTGGAAGATGCCCGGCATGGACGGCGTCAGCTGCGCGCGCCAGATGGTCCGCGCCCATCCCGGCCTGCTGTCGTGCATCCTGCTGGTCACCGCTTTCGCGCGCGAGGATGCGTTGCGCGCCGGAAGCGACCTGCCGCTGGTCGGCGTGCTTCAGAAGCCGGTCACGCCATCCAGCCTTCACGATTGTCTGCTGCGGGCGCGCCGCACCGATGTGGCGCAGCCGATCCCAGTGCGCGCGACCTTGGGCGGGCTGCACATCAGCGACACCACGCGGGCCCGGCTGGCCGGCGCGCGCATCCTGCTCGCCGAGGACCATCCGCTGAACCAGGAGCTGGCGTGCGAACTGCTTCGCCGCGCCGGCATGGAAGTCGTCGTGGCGGAAAACGGGGAGGAGGCGCTGCACAAGCTCGCCAGCGAAGGACCGTTCGACGGGGTGCTGATGGACTGCCAGATGCCGGTGATGGATGGCTACACCGCCACGCGGCGGCTGCGTGCGGATCCGGCCTTTCGCAAGCTGCCGGTCATCGCGATGACGGCGAGCGCGCTCGCCGAGGACCGTGAACGTGCGCTCGCCAGCGGCATGAACGCCCACATTCCCAAGCCGCTCAACGTCGGCCAGATGCTGCGCACCATGGCCGACTGGATCGTCTCGCGCCGCGCCGCGCCGCAGGCCGTCGAGCCGGGCCCGGCGACCGACTGGGTGCCGGCCGAGGGCATGGGCGTCATCGACACCGCCGACGGGCTGGCCCGCTGCCTGGGCAAGACGCACCTGTACCGGCGCATCCTGCGCGGCTTTCGCGACGCCAACCTCGACTTCACCCGCGTCGTCGGCGCGGCCCTCGAAGGCGGTGCCTGGGAAGAGGCGCTGGGACGCGTGCACGATCTGAAGGGACTTGCGGGCACGATTGGTGCGAACGGCCTGCACACCGCCTCGGCGGCGCTGCAGACGGCGATCGGTGCGCACGATCGGGCGGCCGCCGACAGCTGGTTCGCTCATGTGAGCGCCGAGCTGGCGGCGGTGCTCGACGAGATCGAAAGCCTGGTGCCGCACGAGGTCTGATGCACCCCTACGCCTCGCGCGGCACGGGGCGCTGACACCATAATCCGATCCCCGCTTGCGACACTCTTCGCCACCCACGCCACGAGGTTTGCGCCATGCCGATCAATATCACCAGCCACGCGTTCGCGACGACGCTGAAGACATTCACCACCGACTCGGGCCGCCAGGGCCGCTACTTCTCGCTGCCCGAGCTGGCCCACACCCATCCGAACGTGAACCGCCTGCCGGTGTCGCTGCGCATCGTGCTGGAGAGCGTGCTGCGCAACTGCGACGGCAAGAAGGTCACCGCCGAGCATGTGGCCGAGCTGGCCGAGTGGAAGCCCGGCGCCGCGCGCACCGACGAGATCCCCTTCATCGTGGCGCGCGTGGTGCTGCAGGACTTCACCGGCGTGCCGCTGCTGGCCGACCTGGCCGCAATGCGCAACGTGGCGGCCGACATGGGCAAGAACCCCAAGACCATCGAGCCGCTGGTGCCGGTGGACCTGGTGGTCGACCACTCGGTGATGATCGATTACTTCGGCACCAAGGATGCGCTCGACCTCAACATGAAGCTCGAATTCCAGCGCAATCAGGAGCGCTACGAGTTCATGAAGTGGGGCATGCAGGCCTTCGACACCTTCGGCGTCGTGCCGCCCGGCTTCGGCATCGTGCACCAGGTGAACCTGGAGTACCTGGCGCGGGGGGTGCATCGCGGCGAGCATGACCTGTACTACCCCGATTCGCTGGTCGGCACCGACAGCCACACGACGATGATCAACGGCGTGGGCGTGGTCGCCTGGGGCGTGGGCGGCATCGAGGCCGAGGCCGGCATGCTGGGTCAGCCCGTGTACTTCCTGACGCCCGACGTCGTCGGCTTCGAACTGAGCGGCCGGCTGCGCGAGGGAGTCACGGCGACGGACCTCGTTCTCACCGTCACCGAGATCCTGCGCAAGGAAAAGGTGGTCGGCAAGTTCGTCGAGTTCTTCGGCGAAGGCACCGAAAGCCTCACCGTGCCGGACCGAGCGACCATCGCCAACATGGCGCCCGAATACGGCGCGACCATGGGCTTCTTTCCGGTCGACGACAAGACGATCGAATACTTTCGCGGAACCGGCCGCACCGCCAAGGAGATCGAGGCCTTCGAGGCCTACTTCAAGGCGCAGGGGCTGTTCGGCATTCCCAAGGCCGGCCAGATCGACTACAGCTCGGTCGTCCGGCTCGACCTGGGCACGGTCGCGCCCAGCCTGGCCGGCCCCAAGCGGCCGCAGGACCGGATCGAGATCGGCCAGGTGAAGACCCAGTTCGCCTCCTTGTTCTCCAAGCCCGCGGCGGAAAACGGGTTCAACCAGCCGGCCGAAAAGCTCGAGCAGGGCTTCTCCACCAGCGACGGCATCGCCATCCGCAACGGCGACGTGCTGATCGCGGCGATCACCTCGTGCACCAACACCTCCAACCCCAGCGTGCTGCTCGCCGCCGGCCTGCTGGCCAAGAAGGCGGTGAAGGCGGGCCTGAAGGTCAGGAAGCACATCAAGACGTCGCTGGCGCCCGGCTCGCGCATCGTCACCGAGTACCTCGAGCGCACCGAGCTGCTGCCCTACCTGGAGGAGCTGGGCTTCACCGTCGCGGCCTACGGGTGCACCACCTGCATCGGCAACGCAGGCGACCTCACGCCGGAGATCAACGAGGCGATCTACAACAACGATCTGGTGTGCGCGGCGGTGCTGTCGGGCAACCGCAACTTCGAGGCGCGCATCCACCCGAACCTCAAGGCCAACTTCCTCGCCAGCCCGCCGCTGGTGGTGGCCTACGCGATCGCCGGCACCATGCTGCGCGACCTGATGACCGAGCCGGTGGGCCGCGGCGCGAACGGCCGGGACGTTTATCTCGGCGATATCTGGCCGTCGAGCAGCGAGGTGTACGCGCTGCTCAAGCATGCGATGAATCCAAAGGTTTACAAGGCCAACTACGAGAAGGTCGGCAGCGATCCCGGCAAGCTGTGGAAGGGCATCAACGGCGTCAAGGGGCAGGTCTACACCTGGCCCAAGTCGACCTACATCGCGAAGCCGCCCTTCTTCGAGGGCTTCGCGATGACGCCGCGCGTCGGCGAGGTCGGCGTGAAGGGCGCGCGGGCGATGGCGCTGTTCGGTGACTCGATCACCACCGACCACATCTCGCCTGCCGGCTCCATCAAGGAGAGCTCGCCGGCGGGCACCTGGCTCAAGGCGCACGGCGTGCAGAAGGCCGACTTCAACTCCTACGGCTCACGGCGCGGCCACCACGAGGTGATGATGCGGGGCACCTTCGCCAACGTGCGCATCAAGAACCTGATGATTCCCCCGCTGGCGGGCGGCAGCCGCGAAGAAGGCGGTCTCACGCTGTTCCAGCCGGGCGGCGAGAAGATGCCGATCTACGACGCCGCGATGAAGTACATCGCCCAAGGCACGCCCACGGTGATCTTCGGCGGTGAGGAGTACGGCACCGGCTCGTCGCGCGACTGGGCTGCCAAGGGCACGCAGCTGCTCGGCGTGAAGGCAGTGATCGCGCGCAGCTTCGAGCGCATCCATCGCAGCAACCTCGTCGGCATGGGCGTGCTGCCGCTGCAGTTCAAGGGCAGCGACAGCTGGCAGTCGCTGGGCATCAAGGGCGACGAGCGCTTCGACATCGAGCTCGATTCGCACATCCGCCCGCAGCAGGACGCCACGCTGGTCATCACCGCCCCCGACGGCAGCCTGAAGCGCGTGACGCTGACCCTGCGCATCGACACGCCGATCGAGGTGGACTACTACAAGCACGGCGGCATCCTGCCGTTCGTGCTGAGGCAGCTGCTGGCAGGTTGAAGCGGCGCCTCCCGCGCCCCCAGGCGGGGCGCGGGAGGCAAGGCGTCAGTCACTCGCGCGTGTGCTGCTTGAACGAGTCGTGTGTAAAACCGACCGTGATGTCCCCGGACGGCCATTCGATGATGGGGCGCTTGATCAGGCTCGAATGCGCGAGCATCGCAGCCCGCGCTGCGTCGGCGTTGGTCACCGAGGCCTTGGTCGCGTCGTCGAGCTTGCGCCACGTCGTGCCCTGGCGGTTCAGTAGCGCTTCCCAGCCCAGCCGGTCGATCCACTGCTCCATCCGGTCAGGCGGAACGCCTGCCTTCTTGTAGTCGTGGAAGCTGTGCTCGATCCCGCGGTCCTCGAGCCAGGCGCGGGCGCGCTTCACCGTGTCGCAATTGGTGATGCCGTACAAGATGGGTCCGGTCATTTGCCGCTGTCGCCGAAATTGAAGTCCTCGCACAACGGATCCGGGCCGTAGCCCGTGTCCACGACCCTGCCCTGGCGGTCGATGCCCACCTGGAACCACGTGCAGAACGGCGCGTCGTACCGGTAGGACCACAGCGTTCGCTGCTGATAGGCAAGCGGTCGCGTTTCGGCCGGATGGCCCAAGGCCACCATGACCTCGTCGCCGCTCATTCCCGTGCGGATCGCTTCGAACTGCGACTCGGTCAGAACCTGCTGCCACCGCAACAGACGACCCTGCGCATCGAAGTCGAGCATGTAGGTGTGCTTGCCGAAGGGGCCGCGCGCGTATTCGACACGTTCACCGTCGGCTCTTGCATAGCGCCCTGTGGGCGGGCCCAGCGCTGCGGTGACCTCGCCCAGCGAGGTCCCGGGGCGCAGCGACTGCGGCCCATAGGAGGCGGCGCAGCCGGCCAGCAAGGCGCTCAGCGCAACGGCTGCCCCCATGGAATTGCGAGAAGAATGGAACATCGCTCGGACTCGTACTGCGGGGAAGCCGTGTGCGACCGACGACGCCGTCGAAAGTTCTGCGGCGGCGGATTCCTAGAATGGCTTCGGACTTCCCTTATCCCATGATGCCTGCTCCCGATCGATTCCTACAGCGCCACGCCGACGGCATCCACGTCATCGACACGGGCTTTCACCGGCCGCGCTTCGATGCGAGCTACCTCGTCGTCGAAGCCGGACGCGGTGCCTTCGTCGACACGGGCACCAACTATTCGGTGCCGCGCCTGCTGGAAGCGCTGGCCGTCGCCGGCCTGCGCCCGGCGCAGGTCGACTGGGTCATCGCGACGCATGTGCACCTGGATCATGCCGGCGGCGTCGGCCTGCTGATGCGGCATCTGCCCGAGGCGCGACTGCTCGTGCACCCGCGCGGCGCCAAGCACCTGATCGATCCCTCGCACCTGATGGACAGCGCGAGAGCGGTGTACGGGGACGAGGAGGTGATGCGCTCGTACGGCGAGGTGGTCGGCGTCGACGCGCAGCGTGTCGTGAGCACGCATGACGGCATGACGCTCGACTGGGTCGGGCGCAGGCTGCAGTTCCTGGACACGCCCGGCCATGCGCGCCACCACCACTGCGTCTGGGACACGAGGAGCCGCGGCTTCTTCACCGGCGACACCTTCGGACTGTCGTACCGGGAGTTCGACAGCGCGAAGGGACCCTGGCTGCTGCCGACCACCACGCCGGTTCAGTTCGAGCCCGAAGCATTGCGTGCGTCGGTGCAGCGGCTGCTCGCCTTCGACCCGCAATGGATGTACCTCACGCACTTCGGCCTGGTGGGCGACGTGCAGAGGCTGGGTCGCGATCTGCTCGAGCAGATCGACGAAATTGTCGCCCTGGGCCGCGCCGCCGCGCACGAAAACCAACGGCACACGCGGCTGAAGGAAGACCTTTCGCGCGTCTACCTGCGGCGCGTGCGCGAGCATGGCTGCCTGCTGGACGATGCCGCGGTGCTGGAGCTGCTCGAGATGGACATCGAGCTCAATGCGCAGGGCCTGGCGTGCTGGCTCGACCGGCCGCAACGACACCACTGAAGGAGACGAGGAATGGGTAGCGTGCATTTCGGCCTGCAGAGCCAGGTCGCGGTGATCACCGGTGCGAGCCAGGGCATAGGCGCGGCATGCGCCGAACGGCTGGCGGGCGATGGCGCCGCGGTGGCGCTGTGGGACGTCGACGACACACGCGGGCAGGCACTCGCCACCCGCCTGGTCGAGGACGGCGCGCGGGCGCTGTACGTGCATTGCAACGTCGCCATCAAGGCGGAGGTGGATGCGGCGGTCGCCTCCACGCTCGCGGCGTTCGGCCGCATCGATGCGCTGGTCAACAACGCCGGGATCTTCAGGGCGGCCGATTTCCTCGACATCACCGAAGCCGACTGGGATGCGGTGCTCGACGTGAACCTGAAGGGCTCGTTCCTCGTCGGACAGGCGGTCGCGCGCGAGATGGCGAGGGCCGGCGGAGGCGCCATCGTCAACATGAGCTCGGTGAACGGCGTGATGGCGATTCCGAGCATCGCAAGCTACAACGCGAGCAAGGGCGGCGTGAACCAGCTCACCCGCGTCATGGCGCTGTCCCTCGCTGACAAGAACATCCGCGTCAACGCCGTCGCGCCGGGCACCATCGCCACCGAACTGGCGAAGAACGCGGTGCTCGGCAGCGACGAGGCACGAGCGCGCATCCTCAGCCGCACGCCGATGAAGCGACTGGGCGAACCCCGCGAGATCGCCGACGTGGCCGCCTTCCTGCTGAGCAGCGCCGCGAGCTACATGACCGGCGAGATCGTCTACGTCGACGGCGGGCGGCTCACGCTCAACTACACGGTGCCCGTGTGATGCATTGAAAGAGGAGATCCTGGAAATGGCCGAACCCACTCCCCTGACCGGCGGCTGCCTGTGTGGCAGCGTGCGCTACGAAGCGACGCCCGACGACCGCGAGGGTTACTACTGCCATTGCCGCATGTGCCAGCTGGCATTCGGCAACACGCGGGTCGCCTGGTTCAACCTGCCGAAGGACAGGGTGCGCTGGCTGTCGCCGCCGACCTACTTCGCGTCGTCGAAGATCGCGCGGCGCGGTTTCTGCAACCGATGCGGCACGCCACTCTCGTTCGAGTACCACGAGTCGAAGAACATGGACATCGGCGTCGGCAGCCTGGACGATCCGTCGGCGATGCGGCCGGTCGTGCACTACTCCATCGAGACGCGGCTTGCGAACTGGCACGCCGACGATGGCCTGCCGGGAAAGCGGCTCGACGAGGTCACGACCATCGCGGACCGGTGGAAGAGTGCCTACGGCGACG
Organism: Piscinibacter sp. XHJ-5; assembly: GCF_029855045.1. Classification (GTDB taxonomy): domain Bacteria; phylum Pseudomonadota; class Gammaproteobacteria; order Burkholderiales; family Burkholderiaceae_C; genus Albitalea. The sequence goes on along the minus strand of NZ_CP123228.1, from coordinate 1,939,820 downwards.
ACGTGCAGCCCGGCGTGCAGGCCGCCCGCAAAGACTGACGATCAGGCGGGCGCCACCCTTGGCGCCAGCCGCGCCTCGCGGATCGGCAGGTGCACCAGGGCCGCGCCGATTGCCAGCACGATGTCGGCGTACCACATCCAGTCGTAGCTGCCGGTCCATTCGAAGGCCTTGCCGCCCATGTAGGCGCCGAGGAAGCCGCCGATCTGGTGGGCCAGCATCACGATGCCGAACAGCGTCGCCATGTTCGCGGGGCCGAAGAACTTGGCCACCAGGCCTGCTGTCGGCGGCACGGTCGAGAGGTAGGTCAGACCGATCGCGGCGGCAAAGGCCAGCATCACTGCCGGGGTCTTCGGCGCCAGCATGAACACCAGCACCGCCACTGCTCGCGCGGCATACACCAGCGACAGCAGCGACTTCATGCGCCAGCGGCCGACAGCCCAGCCCATCGCGAAGCTGCCGACGATGTTGAACAGGCCGATCACCGCCAGCGACCAGGCGCCGATGTCCGGCGGCAGCTGGCAGGCCGCGACGACGCCAGGCAGATGGGTCGCGATGAAGGCGACGTGGAAGCCGCAGACGAAGAAGCCCGCACACAGCATGCGATAGCTCGGATCGCTCAAGGCGCGCGCGATCGCCGCGCGTGTGCCTTCACGCGGCGTGTTCGCCGCGCCGGCTGCTGCGTTCGACGACCCGCGCAGCACCCAGGCGGCGGGCAGCGCCAGCAACGAAAGTGCCGCAAGGGTTTGCAGCGCCGCCACCCAGCCGGCGGCCGCAGTGATGCCCTGGGCGATCGGCGCGAAGACGAACTGGCCGAAGGACCCGCCCGCGTTGACGATGCCGGTGGCGATGCCGCGCCGCTCGGGTGCGATGAGCCGCGTGGTCGCCGCCATCAGCACGGACGGCCCCGCCATGCCGGCGCCGCCGGCAGCCAGCACGCCGATCGCGAGCACCAGGCCCCAGGTGCTGTGCATGAACGGGATGAGCGCCGTGCCGACGGCCACCAGCACCACGCCCGCGAACAGCACGCGCCCGGCGCCGATGCGGTCGGCGACGATTCCGGCGAGCGGCTGCGTGAGGCCCCACCACAGCTGGCCGAAGGCGAAGGCCAGGCTGATGCTCGCAATGCCCAGTCCGGTGCTCGTGTTGAGCGTGCCCACGAACAGGCCCATCGACTGGCGCGCCCCCATCGTCAGCGCGAAGGTGCCGGCGGCGGCGATCAGCACCCAGGCGAACGCAGGCGTGGTGCGGGCGGTGGTGGTCATGGGGACTCCTCTTCACCGGCCGCGTCGAGCTCGGCCAGGCAAGCGTCGATGAGCGCGTGCAGCGCCACCACGCGTTCGGGGCCCAGGCGCGCATTGAGCGCGAGCTGGGCCTGCTTCCATGCGCGCTGGCCCTCGATGCGCTGGGCCCGGCCGGCGTCGGTGGCTTCGATCAGCCGGCTGCGGGCATCCGCGCCGGGGCCTTGCGTGAGCCAGCCTTGCGCGAGCAGCGGCTGCAGGTTGCGCGTCAGCGTGGACGCATCGAGCCGCATGCTCGCCGCGAGCTCCGAAGGCTTGAGGGGCCCCAGCAGCACGACATGCGAAAGCAGCGAGTACTGCGTGTTCTTCAGCCCCGTGGGCGCCACGTACGCGTCGTAGTGGCGGGTGACGGCCCGGCTCAGCTGCCGCAGCTTGAGGTTGGTGCACCCGCGCGGCACCGCCTCGCCGCGACCGGCTGGCGTCTGGGTCTTGGGATGGGCGCGTTGCGTCACGCAGACTATTGTATATACAATGATTGCGGATACAAGCCTCACCTCGCCGGAGACCTGCCCATGAGCGCCCTTCCCCAGCCGTCCGCCGCCGAAGCCACCCTCGCCGCCTGGCAGGCCCGCGACGCCGAGGTGCGCGCGCGCCGCCAGCACGCCGGGCTCGGCAAGCCCGAGCAGTTCGCCGGACGCACCGGCATGCAGGTCTTCGAGGCCATGCTGGCGGGCGAGATCCCATACCCGCCGATCAGCGGCACGCTCGACTTCTTCCTCGTCGAGGCCGAGCCCGGGCGCGTGCAGTTCCAGGGCAGGCCGCAGTTCGCCCACTACAACCCGCTGGGCAGCGTGCACGGCGGCTGGATCGCGACGCTGCTCGATTCGGCCGTCGCTTGCGCCGTCCACACGCTGCTGCCCGCAGGCAAGACCTACACCACGCTGGAACTGAAGGTGAACTACGTGAAGGCGCTGACCGACAAGGTGCCGCTGGTGCGCGCGATCGGTGAAATCATCTACAGCGGTGGGCGCATCGGCACCTCGCAGGGGCGGCTGGTCGGGCCGGATGGCACACTGTTCGCCCACGCCACGACGACATGCATCGTTCTCGATGCGCGCTAGCGGCAACACCCTGGGAGGCCTCGGACCATGCGACTGCTCCACACGATGCTGCGCGTCGGCAACCTGCAGCGCTCGATCGATTTCTATACCCAGGTGATGGGCATGCAGCTGCTGCGCACCACCCAGCGGCCCGAGCAGAAGTACGACCTGGCTTTCGTCGGCTACGGGCGCAACCCCGAGCACGCCGAAATCGAGCTCACCTACAACTACGGTGTCGACCGCTACGAGCCGGGCACGGCCTACGGCCACATCGCGATCGGCGTGCCCGACGTTGCGGCCGCTTGCGCGGCGGTGCGCGACAAGGCCGCGGCGCTGGGCGGCGCGATCACCCGCGAGCCGGGTCCGGTGAAGGGTGGCACCACGGTGATCGCCTTCATCACCGATCCTGACGGCTACAAGATCGAGCTGATCGAGCAGCGGCCCCAGCAGGCCTGAGCGCCTCCGGAAACAACAAGGGCGCCTGTCGGCGCCCTGTTGCGTTATCTGTTTCTCTCCCTAGCTCCGCGGCCCCTGTCCACCCGCTGTGGCCGCGATTGTGCATCCGCAGCGGGGCCGCAGGCACCCCCTAACCGCCGGGGCAGGGTTTTCCTTCGCGAACTGCGTCACGCTGAACGCAATTGCGCCGTCTCGCGCGCCAGCCGGGTGATGCGCGCCCAGTCCTTCGCCTCCACCGCATCGTGCGGGGTCAGCCACGAGCCGCCGCACACACGCACGTTGGGCAGTGCGAGGAACTGGCCTGCGGTCTGCGCCGTGATGCCGCCGGTCGGGCAGAACACCACGTCGGGAAACGGCCCGGCCAGCGCCTTCAGCATGGGAATACCGCCGGCCGCCGTGGCGGGAAAGAACTTCAGGAAGTGGTAGCCGTCGAGGTTGGCCTGCATCACCTCGCTGCCCGTCGCGACGCCGGGCAGAAGCGGCAGGCCGATGCTGCGGCAGGCGACGCCGACCTCGCTCAGGTAGCCCGGGCTCACGGCGAAGCGGCAACCGACGTCCTTGGCCGCCTGCGCGTCGGCGACATTGCGGACCGTGCCGGCGCCGACGATGGCATCGGGCACGGCTTTGGCGATCGCCTCCATCGCGCGCAGCGCCACCGGCGTGCGCAGGGTGACTTCGAGAACCTTCACGCCGCCCTCGACCAGGGCCTGTGCCATCGGCACGGCGTCGTCGAGGCGGTTGATCACGATGACCGGGATGACCGGCCCATGGCTGGCGAGTTCGAGGGTGTTCATTGTTGTCGTCGTAGTGATGTTCAAAGCCAGGTGACGGCGCCTTCTTCGGCGCTCAGCACGTTGCGCCGCATGCCGCCGAAGAGATCGCGTCCCAGGCCATGGGCGTTGATGTCGCGATGCGCGTCGGAGAGCTGCGCGGTTTCGCGCGCCGCCCACTCGTCCGCGTCGACCAGCGCGTCGAGCGTGCCGGCCACTGCATCGAGCCGGATGCGGTCGCCGGTGCGCACCTTGCCGAGGGCGCCGCCGGCCAGCACCTCGGGGCTCACGTGAATGGCGGCCGGCACCTTGCCCGAGGCACCGCTCATGCGGCCATCGGTGACCAGCGCGACACGGAATCCCTTGCCTTGCAGGACGGCCAGCGGCGGCGTGAGCTTGTGCAACTCGGGCATGCCGTTGGAGCGCGGTCCCTGGAAGCGCACGACGGCGACCAGGTCGCGCTCCAGCTCGCCGGCCTTGAAGGCCGCAAGCAGCTCTTCCTGCGTCTCGAACACGATGGCCGGCGCCTCCACCACGTGCCGCTCGGCGGGCACCGCGGACACCTTGATCACCGCCCGGCCCAGGTTGCCCGTGAGCAGCTTCAGCCCGCCGGTCTCGCTGAACGGCGCCGCGGCGGTGCGCACCACGTGGTCGTCGCCACTCTTCGCAGGCAGCTGCGACCACACCAGCCGCTCGCCTTCGCGCTGCGGCACACGCGTGTAGGCGCCGATGCCGCCTTCGGCCACGGCCGCCACGTCGGCATGCATCACGCCGTGATCCAGCAGCTCGCGGATCACGAATCCGGGACCACCGGCGGCCTGGAACTGATTCACATCGGCACTGCCGTTCGGGTACACGCGGGCCAGCAGCGGCGTCACCTGCGACAGTTCGGAGAAGTCGGTCCAGTCGATGGCGATGCCTGCCGCGCGGGCCACCGCCACCCAGTGGATCAGGTGGTTGGTGGAGCCCCCGGTGGCCAGCAGCGCCACCATCGCGTTGACGATCACCCGCTCGTCGACGAGCTGGCCGATCGGCGTGAAGCGCCTGCCCTTGGTGATCTCGAGCACGGTGCGCACCGCTTCGCGCGTCAGCGCTTCGCGCATGCCGTCGTGCGGATGGATGAAGGCCGCACCCGGCACGTGCAGGCCCATGGCCTCCATCAGCATCTGGTTGCTGTTGGCGGTGCCGTAGAACGTGCAGGTTCCCGGGCCGTGGTAGGCCGCGGATTCCGCTTCGAGCAGCTTGTCGCGGCCGACCAGGCCTTGCGCGTATTGCTCGCGCACCTTGGACTTCTCGTTGTTCGACAGCCCGCTGCTCATCGGCCCGCCGGGCACGAAGACACAGGGCAGATGTCCGAAGTGCAGTGCGCCGATCAGCAAGCCCGGCACGATCTTGTCGCAGATGCCGAGCAGCAGCGCGGCATCGAACACGTCGTGCGTGAGGGCGATCGCCGTGCCCATCGCGATGGTGTCGCGCGAGAACAGGCTCAGCTCCATCCCGGGCAGGCCCTGCGTCACGCCGTCGCACATCGCCGGCACGCCGCCGGCGACCTGCGCCGTGGCACCCTGCTGGCGCGCCTCGTCGCGTATGACGGCCGGAAAGCCCTCGTACGGCTGGTGCGCGGACAGCATGTCGTTGTAGGCGTTGACGATGCCGATGTTGGGCGCCCGCTCGGCGACGACGCGCAGCTTGTCGTCGGAAGGCAGAGCGGCGAAGGCATGGGCGACGTTCGCGCAGCCCATGCGCTCGCTGCCGCGCGGCCGGTCGATGGCGCGCTGGACGCGCTCGAGGTATTCGGCGCGGCTCTTGGCGCTGCGATCGCGGATGCGGCGGGTGACTGCAAGGACGGTGGGATTCATGGGCAACGCGCCGTGGAGGCGTGGATGTAACTCACAGCTGGATTGTGAGGTAACTTAGTTACAGCGTCAAATCAGGATCGACACGGGCCTGATGCGACGAGCCGTCGATGCAGCGCACCTCGCGCAGCCGGTCGGTCGACGGCGTGGTCGCGCCGTCACCGGGCCCGAGGTCGCACGACGCCGGCGCCTTCGCCATGCGGCCGATGGCGCCGTCGAAGTCCGCTGCCTGCAGCAATCGGATCTCCAGCGCATGGCCGCGCGACGCGCGCCACAGGTCGGCATAGCTCAGCTCGACGACCGCGTCGCGCGCGTTCAGGGTGTGTCCTGCGTCGCCGATCTTGACGAGGGGCGCCTCGATGCGCAGCCGCCCGAGCAGGCGCACGCGAACCGAGGCCGGCGTGTGGCCGTCGATCGAGAGGTCGACGCGCCGTTGCAGGACGCTCGCCATCCAGGGCTGGATCGCCTCGGCCAGGAAAGGCCAGCCGGCGACTTCGCATGCGCCGGCGGCCGTGACCAGGAGCGCGACACTGCCCGCCCACCAGGGCCAGCGGCGCGGATGCGAGGCGGCGGATGCGACGACGGGGTTCACGGGGCAGTTGTAGGCAGTGCAGCCAGGCCGGTCAAGCCGATTTCACATGCTGTGCCTGGCGCCAGGGACTTCGCTGTCGGGCGAAGGCGGCGTTGGCCGTGGGCTGCCTCCTACAAGCACCGGTGAGTTTCAATAGAGTCGCGCTCATGACGCCACATCCTCCTTCGCATCCGCGCCATCCGACGAACCAGCTCGCCCGCATCCGCGCCGAATGGGGCGGTCAGGCGGACCTGTGGGTGTTCGGCTATGCGTCGCTGATCTGGCGACCCGAGTTCGAGGCGGTCGAGCAGCGCCTGGCGACGGTGTACGGCTGGCATCGCGCGCTGGAGATGCTCTCCAACATCAACCGCGGCACGCCCGAGTGTCCCGGGCTGGTGTTCGCGCTGGTCGCCGGCGGCTCGTGCAAAGGCATGGCCTACCGCGTCGACCATGCACGCGCGCACCAGGAGCTCGAGCGACTGTGGCTGCGCGAAATGCCCACCGGCGTGTACGACCCGCGGTGGCTGCCGTGCCGCACGCCGCAGGGCATGGTGAACGCGCTGGCGTTCACGCTGAGCCGCAACAGCCCCAGCTACGTCGGCCCCGTGCCCGACGAGAAGATGATCGACATCCTGCGCAGGGCCTGCGGCCGCTACGGCACCACGCTCGACTACCTCGTGGGCACGGCCGCCTCGCTGCGGGGCTGCGGAATCCGGGACCGCGAGATCGAGCGGCTGGTCGCGCTGGCGCGCGATCACTCGCTCACGGCCTAGCGGAGTCGGGCCTCAGCGAGCGACAGGCGCCGCGTACGGCGGCTGCGTGGCGTGCGCCAGCCGCAGCTTCTCGAGATCGGCTTCGGTGTCCACGTCGAGCAGCACGCCCGCATCGTCGACGTCGACCCCGTGAGCAGGATAGCGCGCCACCAGCCGCTTCGCCCCCTCGTCGCCGGACAGCGTGACGAGCTCCGAATACAGCTCCGCCGCGAAGCCGACCGGGTGCCCGCGACGGCCGCGGTGCTGGGCGTAGGTGACCGGGTGATGCTCGAGTGCGGCGGCGACGGCCAGCAGCGTGGCCGGCTGGATCATCGGCATGTCGCCAGGCAGCACCAGCCAGCCGCTCGCCTGCGGGCGGGCCGAGACGCCGGCCGCAATGGAGTAGCCCATGCCCAGCGAGTGCGGCCCGGGGGTCCCGACCTCAGGCACGACCACCACGTCGCGCGAGGCGACATGGTGGCGCGCCGCGTCGGCCAGCGCTTCCGTGGTGACGACGATCACAGGGAGATGACTGGCGATCGCGTGGCGCAGCGTGGACCCGAGCACGCTCGATGCACCCAGGCGCTGCGTGAGCTTGTGCCCGGATGCTCCGAAACGAGAACCCGTTCCGGCTGCCAACACGATCACTGCCGGCCGCGATTTCATCTTCCCTCCAACGACGAGTGTTGTGCACCACGAATGCGCGCAACTCGCAAGGCGAGCCCGCGCATCTGAAGAATGGAAGGCGGATCGGGTTTCGGCCAGAGGGCGTCTACTTAAGGCATTTCACGTAGGCGTTTTTGGACACTCATTACAAGACGGTTACGGACGCTCGTGCTTTCACGCTGGCGGCGGGCGCAGTGCCATGGCGGCATCCTTGGGTTTCTATACTCGGCCCATGACCAACATCGCCGACCTGCGCAAGAGCTACGAACGCGCCGAGCTGGACGAGAGGGCGTCCGACGCCAACCCGCTGAAGCAGTTCGACCTGTGGTTCCACCAGGCACTGGACGCTCAGCTCCCGGAGCCGAATGCGATGACGCTGGCGACCGTCGGCGACAACGGGCGCCCCTCCACGCGGGTCGTGCTGATCAAGGGCTACGACGCGCGCGGCATCGTCTGGTACACCAACTACCAGAGCCGCAAGGGGCGCGAGCTCGATGCGCATCCCTTTGCCGCGCTGCAGTTCCACTGGATCGAGCTGGAGCGCGTGGTGCGCATCGAGGGACGGGTCGTCAGGGTCAGCGAGGAGGAGTCGGACGCGTACTACCGCACGCGTCCGCTCGACTCGCGCATCGGCGCCTGGGCCTCGCCGCAGAGCCAGGTCATCGCGTCTCGCGCGACGCTGGTCGCCAACGTCGCCAAGATCAGTGCGCAGTACCTGCTGAACCCGCCCAGGCCGCCGCACTGGGGCGGCTATCGCCTGGCGCCGGACCTGTGGGAGTTCTGGCAGGGCCGGCCTTCGCGGCTGCACGACCGGCTGCGGTACCGCGAGCAAGGCGGCGAGTGGGTTCGGGAGCGGCTGGCGCCGTGAGGCCTCAGAACGCCACCCGTATCCCCGTCTTCACCGATCGCCCCGGCAGCGGCGACAGGTCCCTCACCGTGCGAACCGTCGACGCGCTGTAGGCCAGCTCGTCGCCGACGTTGCCCACCTTCACGAACCACAGGCCGTCGCCCGGGCCGAGCTGCAGGCTGCGCGTCAGCGTGAGGTTGACGATGGTGTACGACGGCGTCGGCACGTCGGTGGCGGGGACGCGGTCCTGGCGGGCGGCATGGTCGACCTCGATGCGTCCGCCCCACGGCCCGCGGCGAGCGTCCAGTCCCACGAGCATGCGCAACGGCGCGATGCGAGGCAGCGGCTCGCCGGTGTCGCGGTTGGTGCCTCGGGTGAAGTCGAGCTTGCCGCTGGCATCCAGCTTCCATGCGGCATCGAGCAGCCGGTGGCGGCCTTCGAGTTCGATGCCGTTCATGCGAGCGCGCACCGGCCGGAACGCGTACTCGGCCACCGCCCGTGTGCTGCCGTCGTCATCGACCACGTCGACCGTGCCGCCGGTGGCCTCGAGGGAGATGAAGCGCGAAAAGCGAGACGCGAAGGCGCCCAGCCGCAGGTGATCCTCGCCGGACTTCCACAGCAGCGCGACGTCGAGATTGCGGCCGCGCTCCTTCTGCAGCGTCGCGTCGCCGCGCTCGAAGACGCCCGTCGCCGCGTGCAGGCCGTTCGCGTAGAGCTCGAAGGACGTGGGAGCCCGTTCGCTGACGCTCAGCGCACCGGTCAGCGACCACTGCGGCGTCAGCTTCAGCAGGTGAGACACCGAAGCGCTGCGCGGCGAGAAGCTGCGCTCGCTCGGTGCACCGAAGCGCGGATCGGCGCCGTCCTCGTCGCCTGCCGAGCGCACGCGGGCGTGTTCGATCCGCACTCCGCCGGTCGTGGTGCCGCCCGCCCACGCAAGCTCCTCGAGCGCGAACAGGGCCTGGCGCCTGGTGCGGGTGTCCGGCACGAAGGCCTCGTCGCCGAGGGCCGAGAAGTCCACGTCCTCGAACTGCGCGCCCACGGTCCCGCGAACGCTGCCCAGCGGCGCGTGCTCGGCCTCCAGGCGCAGCTCGCTGCCCCGGGTCTTGAACACCGTGCCGATCGCGCCGTCGGCTTCGACCTCCGCGTGGCGGTAGTCGGTGTAGTTGGCGTTGCCTCGCACCGCACGCAGCAGGCCGCCGCCGAGGTCCTTGGCCTCGAACGCCAGCCCGAGGTGGTCGCGCTTCATGTCGATGTGGATGCCCTCCTCGGCCGGCGTGCCGTAGACGTTGTCGTAGGTGTCGACGGAGAGACCGACGTGGCCGCCGCCGAAGAACAGCGATCCGCCGAAGGCGCCGCCGCGCGCGCGGCTGGCCGAGTTGCGCACGCGGTCCGCCTCGGGCAGCGCGCCGCCGTCCTGGAGCGGCGTGAAGCGCGGCACCCGCAGGTCGGAGGTGTTGCGCGCGAACGCATCGGCATGCAGCGCGTACTGACCGTTGCCCGTCTCGACCAGCGCCGCGCCGCCGCTCTCACTGTCGGCGCCGCCGACACGCAGCTCCGCCGCGCCGCCGAGCCCCTGCAGCGGCGTCTTCGGAATGCGGTTGTCGAGCGCGTTGACCACGCCGCCGATCGCGCTGCCGCCGTACAGCAGCGCGCCGGGTCCGCGCAGCACCTCGAGGCGCTCGACGATCAGCGGATCGATCGGCACCGCATGGTCGAAGCTCAGGCTCGAGGCATCGAGCGATGCGCCGGCGTTGCTCAGGATGCGCACGCGGTCGCCGTCGAGCCCGCGCACGATGGGTCGGCTGGCGTTGGGGCCGAAGTACGAGGAGGACACGCCAGGCTGGCTGTTGAGCGTCTCGCCGAGCGAGCTGCCGCGGCGCAGCACCAGCTCATCGCCGCTGAGCACGGAGACCGGCAGCGTCAGCTCGCCGCTGGCCAGCGGATTGCCGGTGACGACGACCTCCGGCAGGGTCGTCGAAGGAGAGCTGGCCTGGGACTGCGCGGTGGTCGCCGCGGGGGCGGACTGGGCCTGCACGGCCGGCACCAGGGCCAGGCAGGCGGCGCAGGCGATGGCCTGGCGCCGCATTGGAAACGAAATCGGCTTGTTCATGGGATCGGGACACATCTGAACCAGGGGCGAAGGCCGGGCGCGAACGGCCAGACTTTCGTTGGCCGCTACGGAGTGACGGCCAAGCGGAGGGCGGCGCGCTGCGCGCCGCGGGTTCAGACGAGGGCGGGTGGACCGCGGGCGAGGAAGCCGGCCGACTGTGCAGCGATGTGCCACGACGCGTGGGGCTCGGCGGGAGTGGCCGGCTGCGTCACTGGCAGCACCAGCGCCGGCACGCTCCACAGCGCGTCGGCGTGCGTCAGCTGGTCATAGAGGTCGCAAGCGCCGCTGTCCTTGTCGTGACCGGCGAACAGGCGCTTGAGGCCGTCGGCCGCATGCGAGTCCACCCCGACAGCCGCGACGCCTGCGACAGCCCCGCCGCCGCCGTGCGCCAGCCGGTGCAGCAGGCCGAGCGTGTGCGCCATCACGAGCGACACCAGCACCGCGGCAATCAGCGCGGTGAAGCGGGTGGACGAGCGGGCGAAAGGAAACATGGCGGCCCGCGAGCATACCAACCCGGCTCAGGCCTTGACGCGGCTGGCGAAGGTCTTGCGGAACTTCTCCACCTTGGGCGCGACGACGAACGCGCAGTAGCCCTGCTCCGGATGGTTGGCGAAGTAGTGCTGGTGGTACTCCTCGGCGCGGCTGTAGCTGGCCACCGGCTGCAGCTGCGTCACCGCCCGCCCCTGATGATGGGCATTCACCTGCGCCAGCACCTCGCGGGCGATGCGCTCCTGCTCCGGCGTGTGGAAGAAGATGCCCGACCGGTACTGCGTGCCGACGTCATTGCCCTGCCGATCGAGCGTGGTCGGGTCGTGGATGGTGAAGAAGATCTCGAGGATCTCGCGCAGCGTGATCCTCTCGGTGTCGAAGGACACGCGCACCACTTCGGCATGGCCGGTGTCGCCGCGGCACACCTGCTCGTAGGTCGGGTGGGCGACATGGCCGTTGGCGTAGCCCGACTCCACCGCGGTGACGCCGTCGACCTTTTCATAGACCGCTTCCAGGCACCAGAAGCAGCCGCCGCCGAGAGTGATGGTGTCGATGGTCATGCTGGCCTTTCGTGTGTTTGCGACAAGGATTTTCAGCGCAGGGGCGGTATCCCCACGCGCCTATCATCAGTCGCACCCGATCCGTGGAGGCTTACACCATGAGCAGCACATTCAGATGGGACGATGCCTTTCGCCTCGACGACCAGCTTGGCGACGAGGAACGCGCGGTGCGCGACGCCGCGCACCAATACTGCCAGGAGCGGCTGCAGCCGAGGGTGCTCATGGCCGCGCGGCACGAGCGCTTCGACCGCGAGATCATGAACGAGATGGGCGCGCTGGGACTGCTCGGCTCCACCATCCAGGGCTACGGCTGCCCGGGCGTCAACCACGTGAGCTACGGACTCGTCGCGCGCGAGGTGGAACGCGTGGACAGCGGCTATCGCAGCGCGATGAGCGTGCAGAGCTCGCTCGTCATGCATCCCATCCACGCCTACGGCAGCGAGGCGCAGCGCCAGAAGTACCTGCCGCGGCTGGCCACCGGCGAGTGGGTCGGCTGCTTCGGACTCACCGAACCCAACCACGGCAGCGACCCCGGCAGCATGCTGACGCGCGCCCAACCGGCGGATGGGGGCTTCCGCCTCAAGGGCAGCAAGATGTGGATCACCAACTCGCCGATCGCCGACGTGTTCGTCGTGTGGGCCAAGCTTGCCAACGCCGACGGCACCGTGGGCGGCCAGGAAGCGATCCGCGGCTTCGTGCTCGAGAAGGGCATGGCCGGGCTGAGCGCGCCCAAGATCGAGGGCAAGATGAGCCTGCGCGCGTCGATCACCGGCGAGATCGTCATGGACGACGTGTTCGTGCCGGCGGAAAACCTGCTGCCGAACGTGAGCGGTCTGAAGGGACCGTTCGGCTGCCTGAACAAGGCGCGCTACGGCATCGCGTGGGGGGCGCTCGGCGCCGCCGAGTTCTGCTGGCACGCCGCCCGCCAGTACACGCTGGACCGCCAGCAGTTCGGGCGCCCGCTCGCGGCCAACCAGCTCATCCAGAAAAAGCTCGCCGACATGCAGACCGAGATCACGCTGGGCCTGCAAGGCTGCCTGCGCGTGGGCCGCCTGCTCAACGAGCACAAGGCGGCGCCCGAGATGGTCTCGTTGATCAAGCGCAACAGCTGCGGCAAGGCCCTCGACATCGCGCGCATGGCGCGCGACATGCATGGCGGCAACGGCATCCACGACGAGTTCCACGTCATCCGCCACATGATCAACCTCGAGACGGTGAACACCTACGAGGGCACCCACGACATCCATGCGCTGATCCTGGGCCGCGCGCAGACGGGCATCCAGGCGTTCAACTGACGCGCGCTACAGGGCCCGCTTGGCCGTCAACGCCAGTGTCCAGTTGCGCGGCAGCGCGGGCTCGAAGAAGCGCTTGTTCGCCTCGTTGACGATCACCGAGCCCGCATAGCGCTTGTCGCCGGCGTTGTCCAGCCGAAGCAGCGCTGCGAGCGTCCAGCCGCCCACGTCCCGCGACGCCCCGCCGCGCAGGTTCAAGACGGTCGCCGCCGGCGCCGCGTCCTCGTTGGCGTCGTTGACGAAGAGCTTGCCCGTGTGCACCACCTCCACCGCGGCATGCAAGCCCGGGCGCGGCATCCACACCAGCTCTGCGAACAGACTGCGCTCCGGCGTGCCGGGCAGCCGGTTGCCGGCCGGCACGGTGACTGCCGAGGCGCCGCTGCCGCTCACGAACTCGTCGACAAAGCGGGCCCGAAGCGCCGTCAGGCTCCAGTGGGTGCGCCATGTCGCAGCCATGCGGCCGGCATAGGCCAGCTCGACGCCGCGCCGCGAGGTGCGCCCCGCGTTCTTGAAGGTGGAGCGTCCGCCTGCATTGGTGTCGACGACGATCTCGTCGTGCGTCTCGATGTCGAACAGCGCGACATCCACCCGGTGCGCATCGGCGACGCGCCATTTCGCGCCGAGCTCGGAATGGCGGCTGCGCGAGGCGCGCAGATCGGTGTTGAGCCCGGTGGCGGCCGGCCGATACGACAGCTCGGTGAAGGTCGGCGTCTCGAAGCCGCGCCCGGCATTCGCGTACAGATTCAGATCGGACGTGACGCGCCACGCGATGCCGGCAACCGGATTGGTCGCGCTATAGGCCAGGCTGCCGCTGTCGTCCGGGTTGTCCGGCAGCACGATGAAGCGGTCCTGCGAGCGGAAACTGACGCGGCTTGCACGGGCCCCCAGCGTCAGCGTCCAGCGTGGATCGACGTCCCAGGCGGCCTGCGCGAACACATCGCGGTTGCGTACGGTGTTGAGCTCGTTGCGCTTCAGGTCGCCTCGCTGGCCGCCGTCGTTGATGTAGCCCTGCCGGTCCTCGCGCATGCGGTCGAGCTCGACCCCGGCGGTGAGCTGCAGCGTCCGCTGCGCATCGAGGCGGATCCGGTGCGAGACCTGCGCCGCCGCGCCGGCGTAGACGCGTGCGAATTCGACGATGCCCCCGCTCGAGGTCGGCGCCTGCTGTGCGGCAAGCGGCGTGGACAGCGCATTGTCCAGGTCTCGCCCGCCGACGTAGGCGCGCGCGGTCAGCGTGGTGTCCTCGCCCAGCCGGTGCTCGACCACGCTGCCGAGCTGCTGCTGGCGCACCGACTTGCGCGCGTCCTGTGCGGTCGCGGCAGCGGCAGCGCGCCGCGGGTCGGCCTCCCACAGCGCACGCGTGAGACCGAGCGGGTCCTGCGACACCGGCTGGTCGATGGCGTTAAGGACCACGCTGAGGCGGGTCGCCTCGCCCAGCCGAGTGCGCCAGCGCGCGTTGAGCTGACCGCGCTCGGCCTCGCTGTGCTCGCGATACCCGTCGGTGCGGAAGTGCGAGACGTCGACCGTCAGCCCTTCGCCTTCGCCGGCGCTGCGGCTGAACTTGGCCCCGATCTTGCGCTGGCCGTACGGACCGGCCGCGCCGGACAGCGTGGCCGTCGGCCGCTCGGCGTCGTCCTCGGTGAACACCTGCACGACGCCGCCGGCCGCATTGCCGTAGAGCTGCGCCAGCGGCCCGCGCAGCACCTCGATGCGCCCGGCCGAGCTCAGCACGACGGTCGACGCCTGGCCCTGGCCGTCGGGCATGGTCGCCGGGATGCCGTCGACGATGACACGCACCCCCCGGATGCCGAACGTGGAGCGCGCGCCGAAGCCGCGGATCGAGAGCTGCAGGTCCTGGGCGTAGTTCTGCCGGTTCAGCACGCTGATGCCGGGCACGCGATTCAGCGACTCCGACAGGTTGACCTGCGGGCCGGCCGATTCGATCGTGTCGCGGGTGACGGCGGTGATGGCCGCCGGCGAATCGAACGCCTTCTGCTCGCCGCGCTGCGCGCTCACCACCACCGGATCGAGCACGACGACCTGCGCCTGCACGCCGGCGGCCGCCACGAGCAGGGCCGAAGCGGCCCGCCTCATGGCTCGCCATCCCAGTAGTCGAGGTCATCCTTGTCGCGGTGCATGCGATTGAACGCCGGTCCCTCGCCGGCCGGGCGGGCCATTGCGAGGTACTTGCCCGAATCCGGGTACTCCACGATCTCCGGGGTCTCGCGCGTGCTGATCGACAGGTACTGCAGCGGCATGCTCGACGTGTTGATGATCTGGTGCGGGTACTCGGGTCCGGGCGGGATGAAGATGGTGTCGCCCGCCTCGATCGGCAGCATCTCGCCCGCCACCCGCAGCGTGCCTTCGCCGCTCAGCACCACGAAGGCTTCTTCCTGCGCGTGATGGAAGTGATACGGGCAGCCGCGCATGCCCGGCGCCAGGGTATCGATGCTGATGCCCAGCTTGCTCGCGGCGGTGCCGGGCGCCAGGCGGGCGCACTGGGTGTCGTACAGCGGCGGGCGATGTTCGCGCTCGCGCTCGACCTGGTTGAAGTTGCGGATGAGCTTCTGCCGAAGCTGCGCGCTTCTGTCGGTCATGGACTCTCCTGGTGGGGAAGCCCCGCATGATGCTGCCGCGGGCCGTCCAGGCCAAGCCCTCGGGATCCCTCATCGCGCTGCGGCACAATCGCGGCCCCTCGTCCAAGGCCCTTTCCCATCGCATGAACAGCGTGTTCGCCTCCGTCGGCATCGAAGCGTGGAAGCCGATCCTGACCGCGCTGGTGCTGCCGCCGGTGCCGCTCCTGCTGCTGGTGGTGGTGGGTGCGTGGCTGCTGCCTTTGCGGCGGATTCTTGGCTGGACGCTGGTTGTGCTGGGGGTCGCAGGCGTGTGGCTGTCGTCGACGATGGCCGCGGGACGATGGCTCGAGGGCGTCCTCCTGCGCGTTCCGCCGGCGCTGAGCGCGGAGCGCATCCAGGCCATCAAGGCCGAGGCGGTAGCGCACCAGGCGGCGATCGTCGTGCTCGGCGGCGGCGTCGAGCCTTTCGCGCCGGAGTACGGATCCGGCAGCCTGGCGGCCGCGTCGCTGGAGCGCTTGCGCTACGGCGTGTGGCTGAGCCGTGAAACCGGCGTGCCGGTCGCGTTCAGCGGCGGGCTGGGCTGGGCGCAATCGCGACAGCGCATCGGCGAAGCCGAGGTTGCGGCACACATCGCGTCACGCGAGTTCGGGCTGCCCCTGCGCTGGGTGGAGACCCGCTCGCGCGACACGCGCGAGAACGCCGCATTCGCGGTGCCGCTGCTGCAGAAGTCGGGCGTGCGGCACATCCTGCTGGTCACCCACGGCTGGCACATGCCGCGGGCCCAGCGCCAGTTCGAGGCGGCCGCCCTGGCGGCCGCGATCCGCGTCGAGGCCGCGCCGATGGGGCTGGGGGACGGGGCGTCCCTCCTGGCGCTCGACTGGCTGCCGAGCGCCGATGGCCACCAGCGCGTGCGCCAGGTGCTGCGCGAGGCAGTCGGCCGGCTGGCGCTCGCCTGACCCGACCGACTGCCGCTCGCGTCAGCGGCGCCAGCCGTCGTGGCGGTCGTAGCGGTTCGGGATGCCATCCCCGTCGCGATCGTGGCGAAGGTTGTTGTGACGGTCGTAGCGGTTCGGCACGCCGTCACCGTCGACGTCCCAGCGCGGGTTGTAGACGGTGTCGTAGCGGTTGGGCACGCCGTCGCCGTCGCGGTCCCAGCGCGTCGGCTGGTGATAGCCGTAGCGGACGACCGGCGCGGGCTGCACGAACACCGGGGCGGGCCGCACGTAGACGGGCGCCGGCTGCGTGTAGACCGGCACAGTCTGCGAGTACACCGGCACGGGCTGCGAGTAGACGGGCGTGCCGATCGTCACCGACCACTGGACGTCGTCGCGCGCTTGCGCCGCGCCTGCCGCGACGGCGCCGGTGAGGGCCAATGCCACGGCGATCAGTTTCCTGCTGCTCATGAATCCAACTCCTTTGCTTTGCAAGCATGGCCGCGAGATTCGCGACCTGCCAGACTCCAACGGCTGCGCGCCGTCAGCCGTTCACGGGCCCGGTGCGAAGGCCAGGTAAAGCTTCGTGAAGCACCCGCAAGACGGCGAAACAGCGCGGCGTGCACCCTCAGCGCCATCGCAGATCGCCGCGCGCCGGCGTGATGCCGGCGATGTTCGGATTGTCCGGACCGCGGAAAGCGGTCAACATGCGGCGGCTCTCGACTTCGCGAAGGGTTGACGTGGACCCGAAGGTCGCGCGCGGCAGCGACGACAGCTTCACGCTCGATGCGACGGTGCTCGCGCAGCGCAAGGCTGCCAGCGCGCGCCGCGTTCACACGATGCAGATCCCGGTCATTCGTGCGGCCGGCTTCGCCATCCTGTGCGTCATCGCCGTGCTGCACGACCTTCGGGTCCACGGCACGATTGCCCAGCCGGCGCTGTGGCGGCTGCTGGCGATCAACGTTGCGTTCGCGGCGCTGAGCTGGCTGGCGCTGCGCTTCGGGCACGGGCGCACCGGCCGCGTCGACCTGAGCCTGCTGTTCCTGCATCTCGACGTGCTGGTGTGGCTGGCGAACCTGCATCACCTCGAGCAGAGCCACCTGTTCTTCGCCTACCTGCTGCTCGTTCGCGTGGCCGACCAGGTCGGCTTCGGGTTCTGGCGGGCGTTCTATTTCAACAACGTGGTGATCGTGCTGTACCTCGCCTACTCGGTGTGGGTGTCGTTGCACGACCCCGGCAGCGCGCGCTGGTTCGATCGGCTGGCCATCGCCGTCATCATGTACCTGCTGGGCATCTACCTCGCGTTCACCGGCTCGGTGACCGAGCGATTGCGCGATCGCATGCGCGCGGCCATGCGCACGGCGCGCGAACTCGTCGACAGCCTGGGCCAGAAGACGCATGCGCTGGAGCAGCAGACGCAGGAGCTGGACCAGGCGCGCCGCATGGCGGAGCAGGCCAACGTGGCCAAGTCGCAATTCCTGGCGGTGATCAGCCACGAGATCCGCACGCCGATGAACGGCATTCTCGGCGCCACCGAGCTGCTGCTCGACACCGCGCTGACGCCGCGCCAGCAGCGCTACGCGCACACGGCCCACCGCTCGGCGACGGCGCTGCTCGCGCTGATCGACGACGTGCTCGACCTCTCGCGCATCGAAGCCGGCAAGCTCCATCTGCACGAAACGAGCTTCGACCTGCGCGCCCTGGTCACCGAAGCGGTCGACCTGATGTCGGCCACCGCGCGCGACAAGCCGATCACCTTGAGCTGCACGCTGCCGCAGGACCTGCCGCAGCGCCTGCACGGAGACCCCGTGCGCCTGCGCCAGCTGCTGGTCAACCTGCTGCACAACGCGCTGAAGTTCACCGAACGCGGCCGCGTCGACGTTCACACCGCCGTCGTGGAGGACGCGCCCGACACGATGCGCCTGCGCTTCGAAGTGCGCGACACCGGCATCGGCATCGCGCCCGCTCAGCTCGACACGGTGTTCGACGCGTTCACGCAAGCCGACGCATCGACCACCCGCCGCCACGGCGGCAGCGGCCTGGGCCTGGCCATCGTGCGGGACATTGCCCGGCTGATGGGCGGCACCGTGGGCGTGCACAGCCGGCTCGGCGAGGGATCGACGTTCTGGTTGGAGTTGCCGCTGGCGAAGGCCGCCGATCAGCCCGAACCGGTGCCGCCGGACCCCATTGCCAGCGGGGAGCTTTCCGCGCGCGTGCTGCTGGCGGAGGACGACATGGTCAACCAGATGGTCGTCGGCGAGATGCTGCGCAAGCTGGGCTGCGCCGTCGACGTGGTCGGCGACGGCGCAGCCGCACGCGACGCTCTCGCACAGGACCGCTACGACGTCGTCTTCATGGATTGCCACATGCCAGTGATGGACGGCTTCGAAGCGACGCGGCGCATCCGTGAAGACGAGGACGGCGGCCTGCACACGCCCATCGTCGCCCTGACGGCCGACGCGCTGGCGGGCGACCGCGATCGCTGCATCGAATCGGGCATGGACGACTACATGACCAAGCCGGTCAGCAGCGCGCTGCTGGCCGCGGCCATCGAACGCTGGACCGGACGGCGCACGCACGCGCCGTCGCAGTGGTGAGGCGGCGCGTCAGAGCGCCTTCACCTGCACCTTGCGGAACTTGATCGTGCCCCGACCCCATTGCAGCGCGAACGGCCCGCTGGCGAGCTTGGCGTCCTGCACGTCGACGGTCTTCTGGCCGTTGAGCACCAGCACCAGCCGATCACCGCGCGCGGTGATCTCGTACGTGTTCCACTTGCCGCCCGCCTTGGGCATCGGGTCCGGCGCCTTGGCCACCTTCACGATCGCTCCCGTGCCATACGTCGGATCCGGACGCTGGTCGAAGATGTTGGCCTCGTAGCAGCTCTCGTCGTTGATCTTGGCGGGATCCTGGCAGCGCACGAACACGCCGCTGTTGGCGTCGTCGCTGGCCCAGAACTCGACCCGCATCGCGAAGTCCTTGTACGGCGTCTTCGAGACCAGGTAGGCCGGATCCTTGCCGCCCGAGCTCGCCTGGATCGCGTCGTCGGCCGCGCTCCAGTTGGCCTCGCCGACGCGGTTGAAATTTTCCAGGCCCCGGGTGCCGTCGACCAGCGTGGTCCAGCCGCCGTCACCGGCGCCGGTGGCGCAGCCGATCAGCAGCGCGGCCAGCATGCTCGCACCGGCTGCCTGCAACTTGAATGGGTTCATGGCGTGTCTCCTCTCCGTCAAGAGGCCGGTGATTATGCTGAGCGCCTGCCGACCGCGACCTTCGACCCTCACACCCCCATGGAGGACTCATGGAGAGCATCACGACCGATCAGCTGGAGATCGCCTTCGAGACCCACGGACGCCGCACGACGAACATGCCCATCATGCTGCTGCATGGCTTCCCGGACGACGCCACGGCCTGGAACGAAGTCGGCGGCCGGCTCGCAGCGGCCGGCCGCCATGCGATCGCGCCGCACGTGCGCGGCTGCGGCCCCACGCGCTTCCTGTCGAAGGAAACGCCGCGCAGCGGCCAGGTCGCGGCACGGGCACGCGATGTGGTGCATCTGATGGATGGGCTGCAGATCGAGCGCGCCATCGTCGTCGGACAGGACTGGGGCGCGGCGACCGCGCAGGCGCTCGCGATGCTGCATCCGCAGCGCGTCGACAAGCTCGTCGTGCTGAACGGCCACGGGCTGCTCAACATGGCCGTCTTCGCGCAAGGCAAGCGTCCGTCATGGGCCACCTTCCACGCCGGCTGGTACCAGTGGCTGTTCCAGTCGGCCATCGCCGAGCCGCTGCTGCGCCAGGATGCCGCCGGGCTGGCGCGCTACCTGTGGCAGCAATGGTCGCCGGGATGGCGCTTCAGCGAAGAAGTCTTCGCGGCCGTGGCCCGCTCGCTGGCCAACCCGGATTGGGTCGATGTCGTGCTGTCGGCCTATCGGCCGCCGGATGCGGACCCCCACGCGGATCCTCGGGACGCTGCCGCGGGCCGGCAACTCGCCACGGCCCCGGCGATCACGCAGCCGACGCTGAACCTGCAGGGCGCGCGCGACGGCGTCGACCTGTTCGAGGACACGCAGCTCGGGCAGGAAGCGTTCTACCGCGGCGGCTTTCGCTGCGCACGGCTCGAAGGCTGCGGACACTTCCTGCAGCGCGAACGGCCGGACGAGGTGGCGAGCCTTCTGCTGGAGTTCTTCGACGACGCATGAGGCGCCATCGGCCTTTGTGCACCGGGCTTAGGCCGAACGTCAGGTCGATCGGCGCGCGCTGCTATCCCGCACGCGCCAGGCAGCGCCGATAGCGCTCGTCGACACGATTGGCGAACCACGCCGTCGTCAGCTTGCGGGTGATCTTCGGGCTGCGCAGATCGATCTGCGGCAGCACCGCACGCGGCAGTGCGCGCCCCTCGACGGCGTCTGCCAGGGCGAACACGCGCTGGTACAGCGTGCTGCGCTCCAGCGTCTCGCCGTCGCCTTGCTCCAGGTCATGCCGGATGTCGCTCTCGCCCATGCGCAGGCGCTGGGCGAGCACGCGCGCCGCCGTCTCGGTCTGGCCCGGCTTGCGGTCTTCGTCGTCGCGGCGCACCAGGTCGCCGTCGAGCACCAGCGGGATGCCCGAGGCCACGCTGATGGCGTTCTGCAGTGCCGCGTTGCGGCTGGCGTAGTGGCCCGCGTTGAAGTCGGCAAAGCGGTACAGCGGCTTGTCGTATGACGCGGGATAGCCGAGCAGATGCGCGACTCCGAAATACAAGCCGCCGCGACGCGTGAAGACCTCGCGGCGGATGCTGCCGCCGACCGGATACGGATAGGGCCTGGCCTGCGCATGGCGCTGCGCGAACTCGATGCTGACCTGCATCGGGCCACCGGTGCGCACCGGATTCCAGCCGGAGAACAGGCGCGTGCCCATGGGCACCATGCCGATGAAGTCCTCGAAGATCTCGCTCAGCTCGCGCTCGGTCTTGGCGTTGTCGATGCGCTCGCTGTAGCTGCGGCCGGTGGGCGAGGACAGCTGCAGCGCGCCGCGCACGACGAGCATCGGCACGCCGGCGCGCTCTGCGCGTTGTTCGATCTGCCGCCACGCGATGGCCGCGAGACCCGGCACCGCGGGGTCGGCGCGAAAGCCGGACTCCTGCTCGACGATGCCGATCACGGCGCAGATGTTCGGCGCAGTCGCTGCGATCTGCAGCGACGCCAGCGCCGCGTACATGTCGGTCGCCCATCCGCCGCGGTCGGCGGTCTGCGCAGGCAGCAGCTCGGCGATGAGGGCCCGCGCCTCGGCGGGACGCAGCGCCGGCACCTCGGGCGCCGGCTCGCGACTGGCGCATGCGGCGAGCAGCAGCACGCCCAGCACGACGGCGAAGCAGCGTTGACGGATGAAGGCGGCCATGGCGCCCATTCTTGCTGCAGATGCAATGGGGCATTCGGAATTCGACCATTTATCCGGCCGCAAGCACTGCCTACAGTTCATCCCATCGATGAGCCGAACACGAACCACGGTTCACGAGCTGACAAGACGGCCCGCGATGACCGCCCTGCCAGGAAACAACAGACCCTGTCTCAAAGGAAATCATCATGAACGCCAAGACCCTGATCACCGCCCTGTCACTCGCCGTCATCGGCCAAGCGGCCCTCGCCGTCGAAGCCGAGCAGTTCACGCCTGCGCCGTCGACGCTCACCCGTGCCGAAGCCCAGTCGCAGCAGAGCGCCGCCGTCACCTTCACCGAAGCGACCGTGTTCGCCGAGACGCCCGCCGCCGGCGTGTCGCGTGAAGAGGTGCGCGCGCAGGCACGCGCCGCGGCGCATGACGCGTCGTTCAACGCGCTCTACGCGGGTTGAGCTCGCTTGGCGTGTCCCGCAACGTCGGGACCTTTCAGAGGGCGCATCGCTCCGCGGTGCGCCCTCTGGCTTTTCCGGGCCGGATGCCGCCATTCGCCAATCGATTAGTAACGGAATGATGTGTCTTGGGTGAAAACCCGCTGTCTCCTGGTCGTTTTCGTTTAGTACCTTAACGATATGGCTCCGATTCGTGGAGCCTCACAGGAGACACCGTGATGTTTCGTTCCTCCCGCGTTGCGGCTTGCGCCGCCCTGCCCGCTGTGCTGCTGCTGTTGTCCCTGGCGGGCTGCGGCGGCGACGACGACGTATCGCCCGGCCTGCCGCAGCTGGCCGCCGCACAGGCGGCCACCTACACCGGGGACTGCGCCGCCCTCGCCGCACGCATCGGCAGCCCGGCCAACACCACCATCACCGCCGCCAGCACCGTCGCCGCCGGCACGCTGACGCTCGCCGGCCAGCCGATCGCGGAGCACTGCCTGGTCACCGGCCGCATGCACGAGCGTGTCAGCGCCGTGGACGGGAAGAGCTATGCCATCAGCTTCGAGATGCGCTTGCCGCGCAACTGGAACGGGCGCTTCTACCACCAGGGCAACGGCGGCCTCGACGGCAACGTGGTGACGGCCAACGGCACGTTGGGCGGCGGCCCGCTCACCAGCGCGCTGGTGCAGGGCTTCGCGGTCCTCAGCTCCGACGCGGGCCATGCGGGCGCACTGGGCCCCACCTACGGCATCGACCCGCAGGCCCGGCTCGACTACGGCTACCAGGCGGTGGGCAAGTTGACGCCGATGGCCAAGGGCGTCATCCAGGCGACCTACGGAAAGGCTCCGGACCGCTCCTACTTCGGCGGCTGCTCCAACGGCGGACGCCACGCGATGGTGACGGCGGCCCGCTACTCGGACCAATACGACGGCATCCTCGCCGGCGCGCCCGGCTACAACCTGCCCAAGGCGGCCGTGGCCAACATCTTCGGCGCGCAGCACTATGCGACGGTCGCGACCGACCCGGCCGACCTGTCGACGGCATTCACGCCGGCCGAGCGCACGCTGGTGGCGAATGCGGTGCTGGCCAAGTGCGATGCGCTGGACGGCGCCACCGACGGGCTGGTGCAGGACACCAACGCCTGCCAGGCCGCCTTCAGCCTTGCCAACGACGTGCCCACCTGCAGCGGCGCGCGCGACGGCACCTGCCTGTCCGCGGCGCAGAAGAGCGCCATCGCACCGATCTTCAGCGGCGCCACCACCAGCACCGGCGCGCCGGTGTATGCGAGCTTCCCGTACGACAGCGGGCTCGCCGCCGCGGGCATCGCGTTCTGGGAGTTCACCGCGCCGCTGGCCCTCGACTCCGGCTCTGTCGGTTTCGTCTTCAAGGTCCCGCCCGAATCGGCCAGCGGGTTCAACGGCCCGGCGTTCAGCCTGTCGGCGAACATCGACACGCTGGTCGCGCAGATCAATGCCACCGACGCCACCTACACCGAGTCGGCGATGAGCTTCATGACGCCGCCCCATCCGACCGACCTGTCGACCCTCAAGAATCGCGGCGGCAAGATGCTGGTCTATCACGGTGTGAGCGATCCGATCTTTTCGGTGAACGACAGCGCGGCCTGGTACGACGGCCTGCGCACGGCCAACGGCGGGGACGCTTCCAACTTCGCGCGCTTCTTCCGCGTTCCGGGCATGGGGCACTGCTCGGGCGGACCGGCCACCGACCAGTTCGACGTGCTCTCGCCGCTCGTCGCGTGGGTGGAGCAGGGACAGGCGCCCGATCGCATCGTGGCCAGCGCGCGCGGCGCGGGCAATGCCGGCGGTGTCAACGCGGAAGTGCCGGCCGCGTGGGCCGCCAACCGCAGCCGTCCGCTGTGCCCGTATCCGAAGGTGGCGCGCTACAACGGCACGGGCAGCCTCGAGTCCGCGGACAGCTTCACCTGCCAGTGAGCCGTTCGCCATGGCGCGATGCAACGACAATGCGTGCCATGGCCAATCGAAAGGCATCGGGGGGCGACACCACCCCCGCCGGCAACCTCGACGAAGCGCGTCTCCATGGCGTCATCGGCTACCAGATCGCGCAGGCCTCGATCGCCACGCTGGGCGTCTTCCACCGGCTGGTGGGCGAGCCGCTCGGGCTGCGGCCGGTGGAGTTCACCATCCTCGTGCTGATCAAGGAGAACCCCGGCGGCACGGCCGCGCGCCTGGCACGCGCGCTGGCCGTGACGGCGCCCAACATCAAGCTGTGGCTCGAGCGCCTGGAAGGCCGCATGCTGATCCGGCGGGAGGCCAGCGCGAGCGACCGGCGGACCCAGCACATCCACGTCACCGAAGAGGGACGTCAGATCGCGGAATCGGCGACGCAGCGGCTCATCGAAGGCGAACGTCTGGCGTTCTCCCACCTGAGCAACGGCGAACGGGCGATCCTCATCGAGCTGCTTCACAAGGTGGCGCGCAAGCGCGACGAGACTTCGTAGCCGTCGCGACGCCGTCAGGAATCGATCGCGCCTTGTACGCCGATCGCTGCCGGTCCTGATGGCGCACTGACGCGGTCGCGTGCCTCAGGCGCGGCGCTTGCGGGTCACCCGCGTGACGAGCGCGAGCCACGCGACGCGAGCGAGCGTTGGCGGGTCCTCGAGCACGTAGCGACGCGCATAGCGGCGCGGCGCGATGAGAAGCTGGAACAGGGATTCGAGTCCGGCCACCTGCATCCAGCGAGGCGCTCGCGGCAGTCGCCCGCTCAAGGTGTCGAACACGCCGCCGACGCCGACCGCGACCGACACGCCGGTGGCATGCAGGTTGCGCGCGAGCCACAACTCCTGCTTCGGGGCGCCGAGCGCCACGAACAGCAGGTCGGCCTCGAACTCGCGAATGCGTTGCACGAGCGCGGCGTTGTCTTCGTTGTCGCCGTCGGCCGAGAACGATCCGCCGTCGTCGCCTTGCACGCACAGTCCCGGATTCTCGCGTTCGAGCCTGCGCGCCACGTCAGCTGCAACACCCGGCATCCCGCCGAGCAGGAACATGCGGTGGCCGTGCGCACGGGCCAGGCGAATCGATTCACGCACCAGGTCATGCCCCGTGATCTGCTCCGGCAGCGGCTCGCCCAGCAGGCGCGACACCCACAGCACCAGCCTTCCGTCGGGCACCACCCACGCCGCCTCGTGGATCACCCGGCGAAAGGCGCGCGACCGCTGCGCCAGCCGGATGAAGTCGATGTTCACCGTCACGATCTGCAGTGGCGTGCGGGCGCGGCAGGCCTGCTGCACCGCGGCCATGAGCTCGTCCAGGTGCACGGCATCGATCAGCACATCGCCGATCTGAACGCGGCGCGGGGCTGCCGGCGCGTCGCCGCGGACAGCGTCAACGTCCAGCATGCTTCTCGCCCCACAGGGGCAGCGCCTCCAGCGGCGACGGACGGCCCGCCATGTGGCGCGTCAGCGGCACGACCGGTGCCGTGGCCCAGTCGATGCGTCGCACGGCGTCCCCGACGCAGACGAAGTCGAACTCGTCGAGCACACGCCGGAACCGGGACCACGCGCGGCGCAAGCCCACGCGCAGCTTGATCTGCCGAAACAGCGACAGGCCCTCGACCCACGGCTGCGCGCTGTCGAAGTCGCGTGGATGAAAGTAGCTCATCACGTAGTCGTCCCGCGCCAGATGACGACGCACGACGCCCTGCGGGGCCAGCCGGAAGTAGCCCGAGCCGCCGCAGACGTAGCGCATGCCCATGCAGCGCGCCGCGCTGACCGGAAGCTCCAGCAACCGGCCATGCGGCGAGTGGATCGTGAACGGTCCGCCAAGCGGAACGTCGAAGCGGTCGCCGGGGCGGCGCAGCGGGAACACCGAGCAGTCGACCGAGATGCCGTGCGCGAGCAGCACCTCGACGGCCCACCCGCACGCCGGTGTCAACGAAAACCCCGGCGCCCGATGAAACGTGACGGCCTGGCCCGTCAGGTCCTCGAGCACCTTCATCGAGCGGACCAGGTCCGCCTCGAAGGTCCCGCGCTGCTGGCGGTCGATGGGAAGGTGCGCATGCGAATGCGTGCCCACCTCGTGCCCCTGCGCCGCGATGCGGCGCACGAGGCCGGGGTGGTGCTCGGCCACCCAGCCGAGGCAGAAGAAGGTCGCCCTCATGCCGCGCGATCCGAGCTCGTCGAGGATGCGGTCGGTGTTGCGCTCCACCCGCGAGTCGAGGCCGGGCCAGGCGGCCGGCGCATCGGTGGCCGGGTTGTCGAGGACGTGGAACCAGTCTTCGATGTCGAAGGTGAGGATGCGCATGGCGTTCGACCCCTGTGCTACGCGGGCAAGCGCTCGTGCGCCGGCTTCTTCCTCGGCATGAACACGACGAAGGCCCGGCGCGCATCCTCCGCCAGGGTTCGATGCGACAGGCAGGAGGCCGCGCACTTCGGGTCGCCGAAGCTCGGGCAGTGCGTCATCCGGTCCCTCAGGTCCGAGGCGGCCGCGCTGCGCCAAATGTCCCGCGCGGAAGCGTCCTTGACGTTGCCCAGCACGGGGTAGAACCAGCAGCTCCTGACGTCGCCGTTCGGCAGGATGCAGTAGTCGCGCAACCCCACGCGGCATGGCGGATGCGAGGGCACGATCGTCTCGCCCCTGAAATGCGCGGCCCACGACAACATGCGCTGCTCCTCGGTCTCGATGGCAGCGCCCGCGCGCTTCATCTCGATCAAGGCGTCGACGACTTCGGTCAGCGCCTGCTCGTCCTCGGGCCGCAGCCACAGCTGCGATTCCACTTCGGGCGTCCAGTGCCGGACCGGACTGAAGTCGATGGACGATGCGCCGACGTCTTCGGCCCATCGCACCAAGGCCGGCATCTCGCGGAAGTTGTGGCGGTGCACGGTGGGCTTGATGCGGATGCCGAACGAAGCGCCTGCCTGATCCCTCATCGCCCTGAGCGTTCGCACGCCTTTGGCGATCGTGTCCAGCGAGCCGGCAACACCGCGCGAATGGTCGTGAACGGCGGCCGTCGCGCCATCGACCGAGATGCCGACCGAAAACGGCGCGGCGTTGGCAAGCCTCTGCGCGTTCCGCGGCGACAGGGCCGAGCCGTTGGTCGTCATCGTCCAGCGTATGCCCGCGCCGCAGCACCACTCGACGAGAGGCAGGAACGGCTTGTAGACGAAAGGCTCGCCGCCGCCGAAATCGACGGTGAAGTTGCCGACGAAGCTTCGCAGGTCGGCGAGCGCGGCGATCCACTGCTCGAGGCCGAGTTCCGGCGGGTACTCCGGCCTTCGCCAGCAGGCGCATGACAGGCACTTGTAGTTGCATCGCTCGGTCAGCACGACGCCGATGGTCTGCGGCCGGGTGGTGTCCCATCCGGTGGACAGGTACACCGCTTCGCGCAGTTCCTGGCCGACCCGCTGCATTCCCATGCCGACAACCGTTTTCAGCTGCATGGCGGCGTCTCCGACATCGTTCGATAAAGGCACCAGGACTTGGTCATGCCGCCCACGCGCTCGGTGTAGACCGACGCATCGGGAAAGAGCGCGCGCAGTCGCTTCAGCCTGAACGATCGCGTCTGCGCGATCGGGCACGACCATGGATTCTTCGCGTAGCGCAGGTCCAGTCGGCGCGCGATGGCGCTGCGCACGGCAGGCGGATAGAGCCAGTAGAACGGCAGGCCCGTGTGCGATTCGATGGGGAACAGCCAGGCGGGCGTCTGCACCCAATAGCCCTTGCCGACGCGTCGAACTTCATCGGCGAAGCGGAGCACGCGCGAGTCGTCGCCGAGATGCTCGATGACGCTGTTGCTGAAGACGATGTCGAACGATCGGTCCGCGAAGCGCCCGAGGTCGCACGCGTCGCCGATGGCGATGGCGTAACGGCGCGTCGTGCCGCCGGGCGCACGAAAGCCCAGCGCATGGGCTTCGTCGACATTGAGCAGGGTGACGTCGAGGCGGTGATCGACGAGGTCCCAGATGTCGACGCTGCCGCCGACGTCGAGCACGGTCGCACCGGGGGGCGGACGCAGCCGCTCGAGGAACTCGCACATCCGTCGTGACCGCCATGCCGCGCGCAAGCGGATCTTGACAGGCTCGAACGACGGAGAGACTTGCATGGCCTCCGCTCCCTCTCGAGCGAGTATGGATCCCGCCCCCGCAATCCCCAACACCACGGCGGCAGGTGGGTCTTGAGTCGCAAGAAAGAAGCGCTGCGTGCAGCCAGGGCCTCGCGCGAGGATCAGCGCTCGTCCATCGAGATCCGAACGTGGCGGCGCGGTCGTCGTGACATCATCGCCGGCATGCCATCGTCTTCTTCGATGAAGCTGCTCGTGCTGGGCGGCACCGTCTTTCTCGGCCGCCATGTCGTCGATGCCGCCTTGCAGGCCGGGCACCAGGTGACGGTGTTCAACCGCGGCCGTCGCGCCGTCGCCTGGCCCGCGGCGGTGGAGGCGCTGGTGGGCGATCGCGACGGCGACACCTCAGCGCTGCGCGGCAGGTCCTTCGACGCAGTGATCGATTGCAGCGGCTACCGGCCGGCCCAGATCATGTCCGTGGCGTCGTCGCTGCAGCCGCCGCTGCCGCATTGGGTGTTCGTCTCCTCCATCTCCGTCGTGGCGCGCTTTCCGCCCGGCCGGCCGCACGACGAGGAGGCGCCGGTCACTGGGGACACCACGGGCTACGGCGGCGAGAAGGCGCGCGCCGAAGAGGCGGTGCGAGTGCTTTGTGCGGAGCACGCCGCCATCGTTCGCCCGGGACTGATCGTCGGGCGGCACGACCCCACCGGCCGCTTCGCCTACTGGCCGTGGCGCGTGTCGCAGGGCGGCAGCGTGCTCGCGCCCGGCCGTCCCGAGCGTCCCGTCCAGTTCATCGATGCGAGAGACCTGGCCGCGTGGTGCGTGCAGCTGGCCGAGACGCGGCAAGGCGGCACGTTCAACGCCGTCGGGCCTGGCCTGGCGATGCGCACGCTGCTCGACGCCTGCCGCGACGTGGCGGGCACCGACGCCCGCTTCGTGTGGCGCCCGGACGCCGACTTGCTCGCCGCGGGCGTGACGCCGTGGACCGGCCTGCCGCTGTGGCTGCCGGAGGACGATCCTGAATTCGGCGGCATGCTGCTCGCGCGCAACGACCGCGCCGTGGCCGCGGGCCTGCGCATCCGCGCCGTGGCCGAGACAGTGGCCGACGTGCTCGATGCGCTGCGCGAGGATCCCACGCGCGGGTCGTTTCCCAAGGTCACGCCCGCTGAGCTCGAGGCACGCCTGGTCGCCGAGGGATGAGGCAAGACGGCTACTTCGATCCGGCTCCCATCTTGCCTTGCAGCACCGCAGTCAGGTGCTGCCGGGCCTCGGCGAGTTGGGCCTTGTCGGCGTCGTGCACACGGCGGAAGAAGGCGACGCATTCGGGCGACTTCGCCTCTTCCGCGTCCTTGATGTACTGGTCGTAGGCCATCAAGGCCTGCGCCTTGTTCTGGATGAGCGTGATCCAGTCGTATTCCAGGTTGCTCAGCGGGTGGGGGTCGGACGGGGTTTCCTTCATGGCGTGCCCTTTCGAATGCGGTGCACGTTTGCAGCAATCGTCGCTCCCGTCCCGTCGACAAGCGTCTCCGCGACTCGCCCCCCGATTCAGGGGGAATGGCCTGCGGCGGGCACTTCACATGCTTCGACCGGCAGGTCACGGCGCCTCGTCGTCGGTGTTCGGCGAGCTGACACCAGCCGGGCCCGATGCGCGGTGCCGTGGCACTTTCGGCGAACCGGGGATGCATGGCGCGAGTGCCATGTCGCTTCTTCACACTTTTGTGCAAAGCACATGAGCATGATCTGCCGGGGCGCTGAAAAGGTTCACCGATGAAGGGTTCTCGCCAAGGCTTTCTCGGCATCCTGATGCTGGACACGCGCTTCCCGCGCCCCATCGGCGACGTCGGGAATCCCGACACCTTCCGGCGGGCCGGCATTCCGGTGCGTTTGCGGACAGTGCAGGGGGCATCCCCCGAGCGCATCGTCAGGCAAGCCGATCCGGCCCTGCTGCAGCCCTTTGCCGACGCGGCCATGGCGCTGGTGGGCGAGGGCGCCACGATGCTGTCGACGAGCTGCGGGTTCCTGAGCGCCTACCAGGCAACGCTTTCGCGAGCGGCCGGCGTGCCGGTGATCACGTCGAGCCTGCTTCAAACCGCGCGCTTTGCCCGCCCGGGCATCGTGACCATCTCCGCGGCCTCGCTGAGCCCGGCGGTGCTCGACGGCGCAGGCGTTCCCGCCGGAACGCCGGTGCAGGGCGTGGAGCCCGGCTGCGAGTTTCAACGGCGCATCCTGGCCGACGAGCCGACGCTGGATCTGAAGCAGGCGCAGCAGGACGTCGTCTCGGCCGCCCTCGAGCTCGTCGAGGCACATCCGCTCGTCACGGACATCGTCCTCGAGTGCACGAACATGCCGCCCTACCGGGACGCGGTGGCGCAAGCCACCGGGCGCGCCGTGCACGACATCGAGACCCTGCTCATCGAGCAGTGGACCGCGTTGCAGGCGCGGGCCGTGAAGGCGTAGGCTGGTGCCCATGGCCAAGGCGAAGGACGAGATCAGGCTGACGATCGTCGATCGCGAAGTCGTCGTGACGCACCCGGACAAGCTGCTGATCCCCGATGCCAAGGTGCGCAAGCTCGACCTCGTGAACTACTACGTCGCCGTCGCCGAGGGCGCGCTGCGCGGTGCCGGCGGACGCCCGTGCGTGCTGGTGCGCTACCCCGACGGCTTCGGCGGCGAGTTCTTCTTCCAGAAGCGCGCCCCGGCCACGCGGCCCGAATGGCTGGAGGTCGCGTCGATCCGCTTCCCCTCCGGCCGCAGCGCCGACGAGGTGGTGCCGCGCCATGCGGCCGATCTCGCCTGGATGGCCAACCTCGCCTGCCTCGAGCTGCATCCGCACCCGGTGCGCGCCGACGACCTCGATCACCCGGACGAGCTGCGCGTCGATCTCGACCCCGTGCCGGGCGTGGAATGGCCGCAGATCCGCCAGGTCGCGCACCTGGTCCACGAGGCGCTGACGCAGGTCGGACTCACCGGCTGGCCCAAGACCTCCGGCTCGCGTGGCGTGCACGTGCTGGTGCGCATCGAGCGCCGCTGGACCTTCGACCAGGTGCGTCGGGCCGCGTTGGCGCTGGCCCGCGAAGTCGAGCGCCGCGCCCCCGAGCTGGCCACCAGTGCCTGGTGGAAGGAAGAGCGGCGCGGCGTCTTCATCGACTACAACCAGAACGCGAAGGACCGCACCGTCAGCTCCGCGTACTCGGTGCGGCCGAGGCCCGACGCGCGCGTGTCCATGCCGCTCACCTGGCAGGAGCTCGACCACTGCGACCCTGCCGACTTCACGCTGTGGACCGTGCCCGAGCGATGGCAGGCGAGCGGCGACGCGCACGCGGCCATCGACGACCACGCCGGTTCCCTGGAGCCGTTGCTCGAGCTCTCGGCCCGCCAGGAGGCCGAAGGCCAGGGCGATGCCCCCTGGCCGCCGCATTACCGAAAGGCGCCCGGCGAGCCTCGTCGCGCGCCGCCCTCGACCTCACGCCGCGCCACGCCGCTGATCGAGATCGCCCGCGCCGACCGCGAGGCCGACGCCGTCGCGGCCGCCGAAGCGTGGAAGGCCAGCCATCCGCAGGCCGCCGCCCACCTCGAGCCCTCGGACGTGCTGGTGGACCGCATGCGGGGCCGCTCGTCGCTGTGGTATCGGGTGCGCATCAACCTGACGCGCGTGCCGCCGGCGTTGCGGCCGGGCGCGCGCAAGTCCGCGTAGGCGGTCGTGCGCCGTCACGCCCCGAACACTTTTGCCAGCTCGTAGGGCGTGGTCACCTCCAGCTGGTCGTAGCGGCACTCCTGCGGCGGCTTGTCCGGCCGCCAGCGCATGAACACCGTCGCGTGGCGGAAGCGGTTGCCCTGCAGGTGGTCGTAGCGCACCTCGCAGACACGCTCCGGCCGCAGCGGCTCCCAGCTGAGATCCTTGCCGCCGCTCCAGCGGCTCTGCGCGCCGGGCATGCGCTGCGCATCGCCCACCACCGCGCCCGCCCAGGCGCGCCACGGGTGCGACTCGAGGGCGCGCTCGCGCAGCGGGGCGAGCTCTTGCAGGAGCTGCTGGCGCATCGCCATCGTGAACGACGAGGTCACGCCGACGTGCTGCAGCACGCCCGCGTCGTCGTGGAGACCCAGCAGCAGCGAGCCGATCGCATCGGTGCGGTCCTTGTACCAGCGGAAGCCTGCGACCACGCAGTCAGCGCTGCGCACATGCTTGATCTTCAGCATCGCCCGCTTGCCCGGCTGATAGACCGCCGACTCGAGCTTGGCGATCACGCCGTCGAGCCCGGCGCCCTCGAAGTGCTGCAGCCAGCGCTGCGCCTCGGCCCGATCGCGCGTCATCGGCGTCAGGTGCAGCGGCGGCTTCATGCTGCCGAGCAGCCGCTCCAGGCGCGTGCGCCGCTCGGCCTGCGCCAGCCCCATCGTCGACCGGCCGCCCGCGCCGAGCAGGTCGAACGCGACGAAGCGCGCCGGCGTCTCCAGTGCGAGCTTGGCGATGCGCGAGGCGGCGGGATGGATGCGCTGCTGCAGCGCGTCGAAGTCGAGCCCGCGGGGCGACACGACGACGATCTCGCCGTCGAGCACGCAGCCCTTGGGCAGCGCGTCGTGCAGCGCCTGCGCCAGCTCGGGGAAGTAGCGGTTCAGCGGCTTGAGGTCGCGGCTCTGCAGCAGGGTCTCGTCCGCGGTGCGGAAGACGATCGCCCGGAAGCCGTCCCACTTCGGCTCGAAGAGAAAGCCCGGGTCGGCGGGAAGCTCGTCGACGAGCTTGGCGAGCATCGGCTCGATGGGCGGCGTGGGATCCATGCGCCGGTTTAACCGCAGCCGCCGATTGGGGCAAGCAGGCCGTGCGGCGGCCCGGACGCCGCAGGTGTCATGCCGGGCAACGTGGACGGGGCGCGTCTATCGCACGAACTGATCCACGTAGCCTTCGCCCAGTGCGCATTCGCGGTAGTGCTTGCGGCACATCTCGATCTTGGTGAAGACGTCTTCATACCCGGTGACAGCGCCTGCCTCGTCGACGTAGACCATCGCGCCGTGGATGTTGAAGAAGGTGATCATCTCCTGCGCGCCGACGGCCTCGTCGACGACCAGCGTGTGGATTTCGCCCGGCGGCTCGTAGACGAAGCTGCCCTCGACGGCGACCCAGTCGTGCTCGAGGTAGCGCCATGCGCCCTTCAGGACCAGGCCGGTCACCCACGACGGATGGATGTGCCGCGACAGCACGCCGGACTTGCGAACGCGCAGCAGGTTGCACCAGCTGCCCGTCACGGTGTTGAGCAACAGCGGCCTGAACCAGACGTCTTTCGCCTGAGGCACCCACACGCGCTCGTCGTCCGGGATGGCCTGCTGCGCGATCTCCGGCCGGATGCCGGGAAGCTGGACGATCATGTTGACTCCTGCTCGGCAATTTCAGGTGACGAGGTAGCCCCCGTCGACCGGAAGGATCACGCCGGTCACGAAGGCAGCCGCGGGAGAAGCCAGGAAGAGCACGGGGCCCGCCACGTCGCGGGGCAGCCCCCAGCGCTGAAGCGGCGTGCGCGCGACGATCGGATCGCTGCGCGCCGGGTCGGACTGCAACGCATCGGTGAGGCGCGTGGCGATCCAGCCGGGTGCCACCGCGTTGACGCGGATGCCGTCCTGCGCGTACGCGATGGCCAGGGACTTGGTCAGCTGCGCCACGCCGCCCTTGCTGGCGGAATAGCCCGGCACCAGCGCACCGCCGAAGAAGCTCAGCATGGACGCGGTGTTGATGATCGAGCCGCGGCTCGCGCGCAGCTTGTCGCGCGCGGCCGCACAGGTGCGCAGGGTGCCGTTGAGGTTGATGTCCACCACCTCGGCAAAGACGTGGGGATCCATCTCGGCGCCGCGCCGCAGGACGCCGGCGCAGTTCACCAGCACGTCGAGCGTGGCCAAGCCATCGACGCAACCCCGGACCGCGGCATCGTCACGCACGTCCAGCGCCATGCAGCCGGCGCCTCGAAGCTGCGGATCGGCGCCTGCCGCAGCGACATCGTCATCGCTGGCGCCGGTGACCATCACCTTCGCGCCCAGGCTCGAGAACGCCGCCGCGATGCCGGCACCGATGCCGGAGGTGCCTCCGACAACGAGCACCTGGCGGTCGACGAACAGGCGGGAATCGAAGGTGGGCAGGTCGTCCATGGGCGTCTCGGCTGGCTGCACCCCCGCCGCTTTCCGCCGTCGAGGACGAGGCAGGACGGTCGTCTCTCCCGCTTGGGAGAGAGTCGGGGCGAGGGCCTGGCGCGATCCTGCCACATCGATCTCTGCCGTCATGCCGCCTTCACGATGGCGTCCCAGGTCACCAAGACGCTGGAAGCGCGCGGCTGAGCGTTGCCGCGGGCCGATGGCGGCGGTGGCCGTTGCGGGGGTCGACCGCGCGCCGCTGTCGCCTTTTGCCGAGACTTTGCGATTGGAGGGTTGCGCGGCGCTCTTGCCGTGCCGCCCTACCCACGCAGCGGAGTTTCTCGCAATGCCTGTCGTTCCCGTCAAGGCCGTCCACGGCGTGTGCGCCGATCCACGCGGCAGCGAGCAGCATTCGCGGCGGGCCTGGCTGATGGTGGCCGCGTGCGCCGCCATGGTGGCCATGGGATTCGGCGCGATCGTCAACATCGCGGTGTTTCTCATGCCGCTGGGCATGGAGTTCGGCTGGTCGCGCGCCGACCTTTCGCTGGCGTACTCGATCGCCGGCGTCGCCACGGGCGTCGGCGGGATCGTCATGGGCCACTTCGCGGACCGCGTGCCCATCCGTCGCGTGATCCTCTGCGGTGGACTCGTGCCCGGGATCTCGTTCCTGCTGCTGTCGCGCCTGGACAGCACGTTCGAGCTGTACCTGTACCACGCCGTGCTGGGCCTGGCCGGCGTCGGCGCCATCATGGCGCCGCTGAACAGCCTTGCGGGCTTGTGGCTCGCGCGAAATCCGGGACTTGCCATCGGCGTGGTGTCGGCCGGCGGGGCCCTGGGCCAGGGATTGATGCCTTTCCTGGCGCGCCATCTCGTGCTCGCGTACGGCTGGCGACCGGCCTACCTCCTGCTCGGCGTGCTGTACCTGGTCGTCATGGCCCCGCTGGCCCTGTGGATCCGCGATGCGCCGCGCCATGGCGCAGCACCGGCGGCGACGGCCTCGCCGAGCCGCCCTCCGGGCGTGTCGTCGTCGTGGCTGCTCGCCTGGCTGTGCGTCGCGGTGACGTTCTGCTGCCTGTGCATGGCCACGCCGATCGTGCATGTGGCGGCGCTCGGGTCGGACCTCGGCCTGGATGGGCAGGCGTCGGCCGGCCTGCTGGCCGTGATGATGGTGTTCGGGATGGCCGGCCGCCTGGGGTTCGGCCGACTCGCCGAGCGCGCGGGAAGTCTGCAGGCCTACATCGTCGCCTCGGCGGGACAGACCGCCCTCGCCTTCATGTTTCCGCTGATGCAATCGCGGCCCGCGCTCTACACGCTGTCGGCGCTGTTCGGACTGGTGTTCAGCGGCGCGATGACCTCGTTCATCCTGTGCGCGCGCGAACACTCGCCGGGCGGGCGGACCGGCCTTTCCATCGGCGTCGTGATGTCCTTCGGCTGGCTCGGCATGGCGCTCGGCGGCTGGCAAGGCGGCCTCTTCTACGACCTGTGCGGCAGCTATCGCCCGTCGTTCGCCAATGCGTCGCTCGGCGGCGTGGCGAACCTGCTCGTGCTCGGACTGCTGTATCAGGTCACGGTGCGTCGGCCCGGCATGCGGGCCATCGGGAGCGCCTGCAAGGCCTAGTGTCGTGAGTTGGAATACGTGGCGTTTCGACGGGCCAAAACGAGGATGAGCGCAAGGCGCGGAGTCGGGTCCATACCGGGGGTATGGACCCGACTCTGCAACGCGGCGATCGCCCCGTTTCGGCCCGCCTTCGGTTCGACCAGATGGCGCCCTCGGTCGCCTGCGCGAAGGGGCCGATACGTCCAGTATTGGCCCCTTCGCGCAGCCGCCCGATCATCACCATCTGGTCGAATCGAACGCCACGTATTTCCAACTCACGACACTAGCGGTACACCAGACCCGACAGCCGCCACGCCAGGTTGCGGCGAAAGAGCGGCAGCCACGACAGCGTGGACAGCAGCAGGTTTCGCAGGGCACGCCATGCCGGGCGCACCGTCGCCAGGCGAGTGAGGCGGTCAGCGAGGGCCACGACCTGCTGCGCCACCGGGCGGCGCTCGATGCCGTAGCGGTCCAGCGCACTCTCGTCGCCGGCCAGGGCGTCGACCAGCGCGCCGGACAGCCGCATCGCATCCAGGATGCCCGCGTTCATGCCCTGTCCGCCGGCAGGACTGTGGACGTGAGCGGCATCACCGGCGAGGACGACGCGGCCCGTGCGGTACGCATCGGCGATGCGGTGGTGAACGCGAAAGCGCGATCCCCACAGGACTTCGTGCACGATCGCGCGTTCGCGCTGGGGCCCCCGGTCATCGAGCAGGGCTTGCACGTACGCGGCGCTCGGGTGCTCGGGTGCGTCGGCCACCGTCGCGACGATGCGGTGCACGCCGCCGGGCAGCGGCGCCAGCACCACCATGCCCGCCGGCGAAAAGTAGAGGATCACCTCGGCCTGCGGCACGCCGCCGGCGAGACGCACGTCGGCCAGCACGAAGGATTCACCGTAGCTGCCTCCCGAGAACGCGATCCCCGCGCTCTCGCGCACGGTGCTGTGCACGCCATCGGCGCCGACCGCGTAGCGGGCGCGCAGCCGGCTGCCGTCTTCGAGCGTGGCGGTGACGCCTGAGCAGTCGTGCGCCAGGGCGACAAGCCGGCGAGGCCGCAACACCTCTCCGCCGAGCTCGACGAAACGCTCGAGCAGCACTTGCTCCGTCACCGCCTGCGACACCATCAGCGTGTACGGGTACGAGGTCGGCAGCTTGTCGAAGTCGATCGGCACCAGCACGCGGTCGCGGTCGCGGATCGTGAAGCGCCGTGCCGGCAGACCGCGTTCGATCAGCCGCGGGACAACGCCGAGCGGCTCCAGCACCTCCAGCGTGCGGGCGTGCACGACCGCGGCCCGCGAGCTGTTGGCCCCTTCGGCCAGCCGATCGATGACGGTGGCCCGCACCCCGCGTGCCGCCAACGCGGATGCCAGGGTGAGGCCGGTAGGGCCTGCGCCGACGATCAGCACGTCGGTGTCGAAAGCGCCGGCGGGGGCCGGGAACGGGGATGCATGGGACATGGCGAACTCCAAAGTCAACAAG
Organism: Piscinibacter sp. XHJ-5; assembly: GCF_029855045.1. GTDB lineage: Bacteria > Pseudomonadota > Gammaproteobacteria > Burkholderiales > Burkholderiaceae_C > Albitalea. The sequence continues at coordinate 1,902,586 of NZ_CP123228.1, read as the reverse complement.
TGTTGGTCAACATGTGTTGACACTGTAGGTCGACCTGGACCAAAAGTCAACAAGCGTTGGCCTATACTTGTTGACATGACCGAAGACACACCCGCGCCGCGCCGATCCGACGCCACCCGAGCCGCCATCCTGGCGGCCGCCCGCGAGCACTTCGCTGCCCACGGATACCAGGCGGCGACCATTCGCTCCATAGCGGCGGCGGCCGGCATCGACCCGGCGATGGTGATGCGCTACTACGGCAACAAGGAGGGGCTGTTCGCCGCCGCTGCCGAGTTCGACCTGCGGCTGCCCGACCTGGCGGGGCTGCCGCGCAGCGCGATCGGAGCCGCGCTCGTCGGGCACTTCCTCGACCGCTGGGAAGGCGACGAGACGCTGATGGCGCTGTTGCGCACCGCCGTCACCAACGAGGCGGCCGCGGCCCGCCTGCAGGCCATCTTCGCGACCCAGCTCGCACCGCTGATCGCCCGGCTCTGCCAGGAGCCCCGTGCCGCGGCAGCAGCGCGTGCCGGACTGGTGGCCACGCAGATCCTTGGCCTGGCGCTGTGCCGCTATGTGCTCAGGCTGCCGCCGGTGGTCGCGCTCAAGCGCGCAGAGATCGTGCGCCGCATCGGTGCAACGATCCAGGGGTACCTGTTCGACGCCTGACGTCCACGGCGCGTCGCACGGCTCCTGTCACCTAGGGATTTGCGGCCAGCCGACACGAAGCGTAGATTCGCGCCCCTTGGCCTGTCCCGTCACTTACCGGGACGCGCTGCGAAGCACGACCCATGTGGAGGAGCACTCATGGCGGGCACGTCGGACAAGGTCTTCCTGCGCGCGTTCAGGTGGTTCAAGGACGCAGTGGCACGCCTGCAGACCGAGCTCCCATCGGGCCCGCCCGTCGATCTCTCGGCCACGCTCACCGACATCCTTCGCACCAGGCTCGGCCTGCAGCTCGACAAGACCGAGGCGACGATCGATCCCGGCACCTTCGCGGCGACCCGCGCCGAGGCACAGTCGCTCGCCGTCGCGACCATGATCACCGGCGAGACGCTGGCCGCCTTGCGCACGCTCGGCGAGGTGCTGGCCGCCATCGACGCCGGCGCCATCGGCCTGGACGACCTGTCCAAGGTCATCCGGCAGATCGACCGGCTCATCGGCGCCGATCCCGGCAAGCCGCCATCCGCGTACTCGATCGCCAAGCTGCTGCTGATCCTCTCGGGCGACGCCGACGAGCCCGACAACAGGCCCCCTGCGCGCAAGCTGATGCTGCTGCTGAAAAACGACCCGGGGCTGAGCGACGCGCAGGTCGCCGAGCCGCAGATGATCCTGGGCCTGGCCATCATGGCCGTGGGCACCCTCCTCGACCGCTCCTTCGACGCGCCGGGCCTGCCGGTGCTGCCGGCACCCGGGCCGATCGCCCTGCCGCCGGCCAGCCAGCACAAGACGTTCAGCCTCGCGCGCAGCGACGACGGCTCGAAGAAGCTGGATCTCGCGCTGGGCATCTCGACCGGCGCCGAGACCAAGCTGTTCGCCGAGCTGGCGAGCACCCTGGCAACGAAGCAGGCGGCGGGCGATGCCTTCGAGCTGCAGTTCTCGGTGGCCGCCGGATTTCGCGCGCAGTTCAGCGTGCCCACGCTGGTGCCCCTGCCGCCCTCCATCCCGAAGCCGGAGCTCAGCGGCGCCGTCGACATCGGCATTGCGTTCGCGCGCAAGAGCAGCGCCAACCCGCTGGTGCTCGGCTCGACCGGCGGCACGCACTTCTCGATCGGCGAGCTCTCGGGCGGCATCGTCCTCAAGAACAACGCACCGCAGGTGGTGTTCGACCTCAAGGACAGCAAGCTCGTGCTGAAGATCGGCGACGACTCGCTGCTGTCGGCCGTGATGGGCGACGCGATCGAGGTCCGCCTGTCCTTCGGTCTCATCGCCGACGCGGCGGGCCTGCGGCTGAAGGACGGCACCGGCCTGAAGGCGACGATACCGCTGGAGAAGATTCCCAACAGCCCGGTTCAGGTCCCCTTCCTCTACTTCGACCTGATCAAGGGCGCCGACCTGAACCAGATCGACATCGAGATCGCCGGGTCGTTCCAGGTCGCCATCGGTCCCTTCGCCGGCTCGATCGACCGCCTGGGCACGAAACTCAACCTCGGCAACATGCTCGGCGCCGGCGGCGCCAATCCGCTCGCGACCTGGGGCCTGAAGCCGCCGTCGGGCGCCGGCCTGTCCATCGATGCGGGCGTCATCAAGGGTGGCGGCTTCCTGCTGTTCGACCCCGAGCGCGGCGAGTACGGCGGCATCCTCGACATCAAGCTGATGCAGATCGGCGTCAAGGCGATCGGCCTGCTGTCGACCAGGAACCCGGGCGGCTGGTCGCTGCTGCTGATCATCACCGCGCAGCTGCCGCCGATCCAGCTCGGCTTCGGCTTCACGATGACCGGCATCGGCGGCCTGCTCGGCGTGCAGCACACGATCGACACGCAGGCGCTGAGCTCGGGCCTGTCGACCGGCTCGCTGGACAGCTTCCTGTTCCCGCAGAACCCGATCGCCAACGCGCCGCAGATCATCAACCAGCTGCGCACCATCTTCCCGTTCAGCCCCGGCGGCTTCGTCATCGGTCCGATGCTGGAGCTGGGCTGGGGCACGCCCAGCCTCGTCACGGCGCGCCTGGGCGTGCTGATCGAGGCGAGCCAGCTCGTCATCGTCGGCCAGGTGATCGTGCAGCTGCCGCCGCTCGTGGACAAGTCGCTGGCGCTTCTCTACCTGCAGATGGACATCGCCGGCGGCGTGGTGTTCGACCCGCTGAAGATCTGGTTCGACGGCCTGCTGCGCGACTCGCGCGTGCTCTTCATCTCGCTGACCGGCCAGTTCGCATTCCGCGCGCTGTTCGGCGACAAGCCCAGCTTCCTCATCAGCGCGGGCGGCTTCCATCCGCGCTTCACCGACATCCCGCCCGACATCCCGGCGCCTTTCCAGCGCGTGGGCGCCGAATTCTCGATCGGCATCGTCGGCATGCGCTTCGAGGGCTACTTCGCCGTCACCTCGGCCACGGTGCAAGGCGGCTCGGCGATGCGCGTGTGGGGCGACGTGGGCATCGCGGCCTTCGAAGGCGGCTTCGAGTTCAACGCCATCATCTACATCGTTCCGAAGTTCCGCTTCGAGGTCGACATCCACATCTGGGCCGGCGTCGAAGTCTTCGACATCGACTTCGCAAGCGTCGACATCTACGGCCTGCTCGCCGGCCCGGGACGCTGGCACATCGTCGGCAAGGCCACCATCCACACGCCATGGCCGCTGCCGGACTTCAGCTTCCACGTCGACGAGACCTGGGGCGAGGACCGCGCAACGCCGGTGCGCAAGCTGCGGCTGGTCGACGAGCTGCGCAAGGAGCTCGAGGCGCAGGACGACAAGGGCACGCCGGTGAACTGGTCGGCGGTGCTGCCGGCAGCCCACGACGGCTTCGTCACGCTGGTCAAGCTGCCTCCCGCGCCGGGCCTGCTCGCGCATCCCAACGGCCTGCTGCAGTTCGTGCAGAAGCGCATGCCGCTGGCCAAGGCGCTCACCAAGCTGGGCTCGGACGGCATCGAAGGCGAACGGCAGATCGCGATCGGCGACCTCGTCTTCGGCGCGATCACCAAGCCAGCCGACCGTCGGCTCGACGACAACTTCCCCATCGCGCAATTCGTCGATCTCAACGAGGACGAGCTGCTCGGCAAGCCGTCGTTCGACCGCTTGGAATCGGGCTTCGAGGTCGGCCAGAAGGACCACCTCTTCGGCGCGGCCGTGGCGGACAAGTTCGACTACGAGGAGGTCAACCTGTCCACCCCCGCAGAGCCCAGCCTGCTCGTGGCCGCCGGCCTCACCACCGCCGCGCACGCGGCGTGGGCGCTCGACACCGGCGCGGCGGGCCGCTCGGCGCTGCGCAACAAGGCCAGGCTCAGGCCGGCGACGGAGGTGAAGGTGAAGGTCGATCCGCCGCCGTTGCAGACGCTCGATGCGGGCGCGGGAACGATGACCGGCGGCGCGCTGTCGGGGCGCGCCGCGCAATCGTTCTGGACGGCGCAGGACACGGCGCTGGCTGCCGGGCCCCGCGTGCAGGTGGTCGAGGCGTTCGAGATGTCGTTCTAGCGTCGGGGAGCGTGACATGCCCATCGCCTACCAGTTCCTGCCCTGGGTCCGACGCGGCCTCGCCGTGGCGCTCTCCACGGAGGACAACCTCGGTGCCGGCAACGCGCTCGCCGCGCGCGGCGCAGCGAGCATCGGCGTGAAGCTTGCCGCGCCGCATGACGGCGAGGCGATCGCGCCGCTGCAGATGCGGCTGCACGGACCCGGCGACGTGATCGGCATCGACACCCGCCTCGTCGTGCGCACCGACCCCAAGCCGCAGGCCACCAACTTCGAGCCCAACTACCTCGCGATCGTCGACTTCGACCCGCCGGACTTCGTCTGGATGCTGACGCCGGCCAAGGCGCAGGGCGACCGGCGCCTGCGGCCCTGGCTGGTGCTGGTGGTGCTGGAGGTCGGCAAGACCGGCTTGCCGCGCATGGCCCCCGGCGCACTGCTGCCCTCGGTGCGCATCAAGGCCGCGGACGTCGCGGCCGAGCTGCCCGATCTCGGCGAATCGTGGTCCTGGGCGCACACGCAGCTGGTCAACGACGACGCGGCGCAGATCCAGGCCGACCTGCAGGCCAAGCCGGCGAGCAACGTCTCGCGCCTGGTGTGCCCGCGCCGCCTCAAGGAGCGCACCGACTACGTGGCCTGCATCGTGCCGGCCTTCGAGCCGGGGCGGCTGCGCGGCCTGGGCCTGGTGACGGACGAGAACGCGCCTGCCATGACCACCCTCGCGCCGGCCTGGAACAAGGCGGCCGCCGCCGACGTGGTGCTGCCCGTGTACCACCACTGGGAGTTCTCGACGGGCCCGAAGGGCGACTTCGAATCGCTGGCGCGCCGCCTGCGCACGCCGGGCTCCTACAAGGGAACGCCGGTCGAGGCGCAGCTCGCGGCGGTCGGCACCATCCCGATGTCGGTCGACGATCTGCTCAACGGCAGCACGCCGGGCCTGGTGACGACGATGGAAGGCGCGCTGGTGCCGATCAGCTTCGAGCCCGGCGCCGCGCCGCCGGCCACGCAGGCCGAGAGCCTGGAGATCATCGTCAACACGCCGCAGGACCAGGTCGTCAACCCCGTCGGCGACGGCGCGACCAATGCCGAGGGACGGCGCATCGAGGTCAAGCCCCCGATGGTGGGCGCCTGGCACGCGCAGCGCCATCAGGCGTATCGCAGCGGCGCGGGTCCGGCCACGGCGCCCCAGCTCGGCAAGCACTGGCTGGCCGACCTCAACCTCAACCCGCGCTATCGCGGCGCGGCCGGCTACGGCGCTGAAGTCGTGCGCAAGAACCAGGAGGACTACGTCGACGCCTGCTGGGACCAGATCGGCGACATCCTCGCCGCCGAGGCCAGGTTCAACCTGACCCGCCTGGCCATCGAGGCACTGGGCGCGCTCAAGCGCAAGCACTTCGACGTGCTGCCGCCCGAACGCCTGATGCAGGTCTTCGGGCCGGCCCTGCCGCGCATCGAGGCCTTCGGCACCGCGGCGCAGACCTTCCGCATCAACGGACAGATCGCATCGCTGGGCGGCCGGCTCGACCGATCCAGCATGCCGGGCGCGCTGGTCGATGCCGCGCTGCGCCGCGTCGCCAGCCCCGGCAATCGCGCGCTGCGCGTGGCCGCGCGGCTCACCCGGACGACCGCGGCGCTGCCGGCGCTCACGACGACGTATGTGTCGACGATGGCCAAGGCGACGACGCGGCCGGCCGCCTTCGCCGTCAACGCGTTCATGCCCGACGGCATCGTCGGCACGAAGATGTTCGACGGCGTCGACCTCGCCGGTGCTGCAGGGACGGCCATCGACCTCGCCGCCGTGGGGCTGCACGGCGCGCGCTACACCGTCGGCCAGGTCAAGCAGGCGCTGGCCAGCGGCAACGTGGCCAGGAGGACGCTCGCTGCGAGCGGCGTGCCGGAGCTGAAGATCCGCGCGGGCCAGCACCTGGGAGTGTTCACGGACGTGCATGTCGGCCGCTTCGGCACGCTGGTGTCGAATGCGCCGGCCGTGAAGGCGGCCGACTGGGCCGTGGTCGCGTCCAGGATGGAGACGCTCGGCGAGCGCGGCATCGAAGGCTTTCTCGTCGAGTCGACCACCGCCAGCGCGCAGCTGCAAGTCAGCGCCATGCGGCTCGATGCGCGCAGCGGCCGCTTCACCATCGACCGCGTCGTGGGCCGCTTCGACGCCGGCCGGCGTGCGCTGCCCATCACCGGCAGGGGCCGCGACGCGCTCGCCGCCGCGGCGCTGGCCGGCACGCGTGTCGGCCAGGTCGCCGTCGCCACGTCGCGCACCTTCAACCCCGGCGGCCTGATCGCGACCTTGCCGCCGAACGCGCTGGTGTCCACCGCCGGCGAGACGACGCCCAGCTTCACGCTCGATGCGAATCTGGAGTTCGAGCGTCGCGAGCCGGGCGGTGCGCCGCCGCCGGTCGTGAGCGTCACGCTGCCGCCGGCGATCCGCAAGCGCGACGTGCTCAAGCGCTTCTCCGCCGCCACCAAGGGTGCGCAGGTCGCTTGGCGCGATGCCTTCGCCGACCGCCGCGTCGAGGTGCAGGTGATCGACTTCCCGGTGGCGCAAGCCGCTGCCGTCTTGCGCGCGCGCACCGACCCGGCGATCACCTTGCCGGCGCGGCTGGCCTCCAGCGTGTCGATCGCCGAGGCCGCGCTCGGCACTGCTTCGCCGCATGTCGCGGCCTTCCTGGGCAAGGACGCGACAGCCGACCTGCGCTTCATGATCCCCGCGCTGTTCGACCGCGTGATGGCGTGGCCGCACCTGCACAAGCCGCTGTATGCCGACCTCGTCGACTACGACAAGAACGCCTTCATGCCGGGCGTGGACGATCTGCCGCAGGACCTGATCATGCTGGTGCAGGTGAACCAGTTCTTCATCGACGCGCTGATGGCCGGCGCCAATGTCGAGATGAACCGCGAGCTGCTGTGGCGCGGCTTTCCCACCGACCTGCGCGGCACGCCGTTCCAGCGCTTCTGGCGCCTGCGCCAGGACGACATGGACCCGATGCACCTGTGGAAGGCGCAGCCGCTGGGCAAGCGCACCGACCCGAACATGACCGATCCCGACCGCGTCGCCCTGCTGGTGCGCGGGCAGCTGCTGCGCCGCTATCCCAACACCGCGGTCTATGCCTGGAAGAAGCGCACCACGCCGGCCAACCCCGATCCCGCGAGCCCCGACCACACGCAGCTCATGAAGGACGCCAACGGCCATCCCCCGGCAGGTGCGGTCCAGCTGCCGGTGTTCCAGGGCGCGATCCCGCCGGACATCACCTTCTTCGGCTTCGACATCGACAAGGCCGACGTGGGCGACTGGTGCTTCGTGCTCGAGGAGCAGATGAGCGAGCCGCGGTTCGGCTTCGACGTCGACGTGCCGGCCCCGGGCCAGCCGCAGGGCAGCAAGCCGCCGCAACGGTCGGCGCTGAGGTCCGCGCTGATCCAGATGGCGACGCCCAACAACGCGCTGCTGGCCGGCGGCTACAACGCCTACAAGGCCTTGTCGTGGTCGCACCTGCAGGTCCAGGCCGGCGCGAACTTCAGCATCGCGTCGCTCATCAATCCGCCCGACAAGCCGTTCGCCTCGTTCCCGACACTGGCCGCCAACCCGACCGCGGCCGACATCGCGAAGGCGCTGCTGCAGCAGCCGTTCCGCGCGTACTACGTCGGCGACGACCTCGCCACCTGAGGAGCTCTTCGACATGCCGCTGGAACTGAACCTGGCCGCGATCACCGAGGCGCGCGCCGGCCTCGCCAAGCAGCGCGGCGCGCAGCGTGATGCGAGCGCACAGCACGTGCAGGCCGACGCCGAGCTGCAGCGCCTGCGCCGCGCCGGCGCAGATGCGCGGACCCTGGCGCGCCAGCAGGCGCAGGTGGCGCGCCTGGCGGACGCCGCACGCGGCGCCCACGGGCAGGCACGCGAGTCGCTCGCGGCCATCCGCCAGCTGTCGGAGCGGCTGCGCGCCGGCCGCGATCCGGCACTGATGGTGCAAGCGCTCGCGGCCACCCATCCGGTCCTGCTGATGCCGGTGGCGGTGCAGACGCGCTACGACGATGCGACCACGCGGCTGATGATCCGCATCTACCCCGACACCCTGCACGGCTTCACCCATGACCCGGGGCTCACGCCGACGGAGATCGACGAAGGCAAGCGCTACTGGACCCAGCGCTTCGCCGATCCCGCCGACGCCGCGTCGCCATGGACGCAGATCGCGCGGGTGTTCGGACCGTCGCGCGCCGCCTACGTGGTGCAGGCGACGACGCCCACCAACGTCGCGCTCATCGGGCCCGACGCGCAGCCGCAATTCGACGACGCGGCCATTCCGCTCTCGGCCAAGGGCTCGCAGCAGGTGATCGCGCAGGCGCTGCCGGACCGCTTCGTCGTGATCGGGTTGCGCAACGGACAGGAGATCTTTCGCAAATGGGGCGTGGTCGTCGCCGACCAGCTCGCGTTGTCGCCGCTGTTCGATCCGCTGCTCGCCGAAGGACAGGACCCCGACACCTTCGATCCCTTCGCCGACGACCGTGCATGGATGGTCGACTACCCGGCCGCCGAAGCCGCCGGCATGGCGATCACCGTCACGCAGGCGGACCTCCAGGCCGGCGCGCTGATGTCGCACGGCGTGCAGCGGCTGGTCGTGCTCGGCGTCGACTGGACGCAGACGCCGGCCGGCGCCGCGGCGCTGGTCGCCTCGCTGCTCGACAACCACCTGCACGCCGACGGCCTCAAGTTCGTCGCGCAGGGGACGCCGACCAACAACACCGCCAGCGTGCGCGCCGGCTTCACCGCCAACGGCGCCGACGTGGTGGCCGCACTCGATCCGGCACAGGCGGCGGCCACGTCGGCCGCGGTGGCCGACGAGCTGGCGAGCGCCGGCGCGCGCCTGCAGCTGCTGCTCGGCTTGCCGAAGGCCGGCTTCGATGCGGGCCTGGTGCCCGGCGCCGACCTGATGGAAGGCGCGTGTGCCGGCCACATGCTGAACGCCCTGTGGAACGCGACGCTGGGCTACACGCTGCGCTTCTTCTGGAACCCGATCGACGGCGCGCACACGCTGGTCGAGGACTCGGCCATCGAGCAGCTGCGCGCCTTCGGCGTGCGCTTCCTGCGCGCGAGCGGTCCCCTGTCGGCGCTGCGCGTGGGCAAGACGCCGTACGGCGTGCTGCCCATCTGCGCGCGCTCGTACCAGCCCAAGGCCAACTCGCCGATCGAGCGCGAGCTGCTCGAGGCGATCGGCTGGTTCCGCACGCATTGGGAGCTCGCGCTTTCCACCGTGCCGACCTTGCGCGACCCCAAGGCCGAGAGCCTGCACCAGGTGCTGGCCATGCAGCCGTGGGCGCTCGCCAAGCGCTTCTGGCAGGTGGCCGGGCCGGCCGCGGTGAAGAACTATCCCGACATCGAGCCCTTCGCGGCCTGGCAGGGCCTGTTCCTCACGCTGCTGGTGCAAAGCCTGCTGGGCAAGCAGCCGTTCTCGACGCAGGCGCCGTTCCTCGCCACCTGCGCGGTGCGGCCCAAGCCGCATTCGCTCGACGTCGTGCCCTGGGTGCAGCGCGACCCCGATCACCCGAAGCAGGAGCTGCCCGAGGATCGCGAGCTGACGCCCAACTTCATCGCCACGCTGCAGCAGCTGCTGTCGCAGCCGACGAGCCAGGTGCGCGGCGCCATCGCCGCGATGCAGGACGCCGACTCGCTGCTCGCCGCGATGCTGGCCTTCGCGGCCGACGAGGAGCTGCTGCAGTCCGGCCGTGGCCTGTTCCTCAAGCACGTGCTGGAGCGCACCAGCCTGAGCGCGGCGATGAAGACCGAGGCCAGGCGCCTGCGTCCGGCCGAGTACGTCGGCGTGGACGTGGCCACGCCGATCGGCGACCAGTTCGACCTGGGCCATGCCAACGCGGTGCTGGGCCTGCAGCTGCCGGGCACCACCGGCGCGGCGGCGTCGGTCGAGGCGTTCATCGGCAGCCACTTCGGGCAGGTCGTCGCCAACTGGCCCGAGCAGCTGCAGAACATCGCGAAGTTCGGCGAGAGCCTCGCGTTCCTGAAGGACCGCAAGGCCGGCGAGCTCAGCCATGCATTGCGGACCACGCTCGACCTGTATTCGCACCGCCTCGACGCGTGGATCACCTCGCTGGCCACCAAGCGGCTCGACGAGATGCGCGAAAGCGCGCCGGAAGGCGTGCATCTCGGCGCCTTCGGCGTCGTCGAGGACCTGCTGCCCGACTCGGTGCGCCCGGTCGACCAGTCGGCCGACAGCTTCGGCTACGTGCATGCACCCTCGCTGCAGCAGGCGGCCACCGCCGCCATCCTGCGAAGCGCGCATGTCGCCAACCGGCAGGCCGCCGCCGGGGCCTTCGACGTCGACCTTCGCTCGCACCGCGTGAAGCGCGCGAAGCGGCTGCTCGAGGGCATCGCCAACGGCCAGTCGATGGCGGCGCTTCTGGGCTATCGCTTCGAGCGCGGGCTGCGCGACGCGGCGCTCTCGCAGCACATCCTCGAGCTGCGGCGCGCCTTTCCGCTCATGCCGGCAGGCGACAAGGCGGGCGACGAGGCGAGCGAAGCGATCTCGGCGCGCAACGTCATCGACGGCGTGCGCCTCATCGCCGAGTACCGTGCGAAGGGCATAGGCCCCGTCGTCGCCTCCACCGACCCGCCGCTGGCGCTGAGCGCCGGCGACCAGTCGACCATCGCGCGCATCCTCGACGAGCTGCTCGACCAGATGGATTCGGTGAGCGACCTGCTGATCGCCGAGAGCGTGTTCCAGGTGGCCGGCGGCAACATGGACGGCGCCGGCGCGGCGATGCAGTCCCTCGACAAGCAGCAGCGCCCGCCCGAGTCGCGGGTGGTCGACACGCCGCACAGCACGCGCGGCTACACGCAGCGGGTCGTCGTGGCGCTGCAGTCGGCAGACGTGGGGCCGTGGGGCGGCATCGCCGACGACGACCTGGCCGCGCAGGTCGAGCCGCGCCTGAACGCGTGGCTGGCCGGCCTGCTGGGCGATCCGGCCGGCTATGTCTTCGGCGCGAAGCTGATGAACGCGGTGCTCGACGATGCCGAGCCGCCGAAGATCGTCTCGTGGACCGACTCCGGCGTGGCGCTCCAGGTGGGCCTGTCCGAGCTGGGCCTGTCGCCGCTGGCGCTGGTGCTGGGCAGCGAGGCGCAGCAAGGCGGCGGACAGAGCGAGGTGCAGGAGCGCATCGGCGCCGCGCTGGCCGCGCAGGCGCGCGCGCTGCCCGGCGCCGTGCCGGAGCGCCAGGCCGTGGTGCTGCAAGGGTCCTCGCCGCAGGCCGGCAGGCACGGGCTGGTCGCGTTCGAATCGTTCGCCTGGCTCTTGCGGCGCCTGATCGACAAGGCGCGGCCGCTGCGCCGCATGGACATGGTGCGCGCCGAGAACGGCGTCGAGACCGACGCGACGCTGAACGAGGGCGAGTTCGCCGGCGTCGACCTGCCCGAGCTGCTGCTGCGCCTGCAGGCCGCCGAGGCACCCGCGCAGGCGGCGATCGCCGCGCTGGCGGCGGCGATCGCGCCAGTGCCGCTCGACGAGCAGGGCTTCGTGAGCCTGGCACCCGATGCGCCGAATCGCGCCGCGCTGCTCGCCGCATTGCACGCGGCGCTGGCCCAGGCGCGCGCACTCGGCTGGCGCAGCGCGCTGCCGAGCGAGCGTGTCGCGGCAAGCGCGGGTGAAGGCGAGCGTGTGAGTCCCGCCGACACCGTCGAGCTGGCGCATGCGCGCGCGAAGGGCCTGCTCGCCGAAGTGCGGGCCCGGCTCGATGCGGCGCCGCCGCCGGTCGCCACCGACGGCCTCGCGCGGCAGGCGCAGGCCGCGCTCGATCGCATCGCCGCGATCCTGGGCAAGGCCTTCCCGGTGCTGCCTCGCTTCGACCTGGGCGCCTACGCGGCCGATGCCGCGGCGACCCTGGGCGATCGCGGCACGCTGCTGGGCGGCGACGATCTGGCGATCGCAGGCTGGCTGCCCAAGCTCGGCTGCGTGCGCGAAGCCACCGGCCTGCTCGCCGACGTGCTGTCCGCAGCCGAGGCGATGGGCCAGGCCGGCGGGCCGCAGGACATCAAGCTGCTCCAGTTCCCGCGCGACGCCGCGGCGCGCTGGGGTGCCCTGCCGCCGGCGCCGCAGCAGGACCTGCGCGGCACAGTGGCCGTCGTGGCCCACGCACCCGCGGCGCTCGCCGCCATCGCGTCGGGCGACACGCTGGCGGGCCTGTTCATCGACGAATGGTCGGAGACCATCCCGACCGACCGCGAGACCACCGGCCTGGGCTTTCACTTCGATGCGCCCGGCGCGCGTCCGCCGCAAAGCATGCTGCTGGCCGTGCCGGCCGATCCCGCGGCCGACAGCTGGACGCTGGAGGCGCTGCTGGCCACCGTCGACGAAGCCATGTCGCTCGCGCGGCTGCGTGCGGTGCGGCCGCAGGACCTGAAGGGCCTGGGCCTCGTGCTGCCGGGCATCTTCCTGTCCAACAACTTCAAGCGCGACGTGCCCTCGGTGGACTTCGCGAGCATGCTCGACAAGAACCTCGCGGTGCTGCGCGCCGCAGGCGGCGCGGCGAGCGAGAACAGCTTCATGAAGATGGCCGCCGGCAAGCTGGCCACCTTCGAGTGAGGACCCCATGGCTGTCTACCGAGTCTCCGCAAAGGCCATCGGCATCGAGTCATTGGCGGCCGTCATCGCCAAGCCGGATCCGTCGGCCACCACCTGGTCCCGACTGGAGCCGCTGCCGACCAGCGACGACGTGTCCGAGGCGCTGCAGGCGCGCGTCGCCGATCCGCTGTGGATGCTCGCGCGCCAGTGGCAGTTCAACGAGTTCCAGGGCGAGGATGCGGGCAGCCCCATCAAGGCGGGCTTGCGCATCGAGGGCGTGCCGGTCACGTCGCTGGTGGGCGGCGACGCACCCGCGCAGGCGCTGGCCGGCGCGGCGCCGGTCGAGGCGCTGGTGGAGCGCGAGCAGGTGCTGGCCGCGCATCCCAAGCTCAACGCGCAGGCCGGGCAGCAGCTGATGCGCCAGCTGCGCGCCGCCGGCGCCGGCGGCGCGCTGGCGGCCTTGCTCGACCGCTATCCGGCGGCCATCGTCGCGCCGGACGATCCGGCCGCGGACAACGCCGGCTTCGTGTGGAACGCGCTGCTGAACGGCAAGGCGGTCGACGCTCTCGCCGTCGCGGCCGACCTGCGCCCGCTCATCGGCAACGACGCCGGCCTCGATGCCTTCGGCAGCGGCCTCGGCCTGGGCGCAGCTCAGCTCGCGGCGTTTCGCGGGGCGGCGACGCGCTGGGTCGCATGGCTGGACGATTTCGCGCTCGAGGGTGGCACGCCCGGCCCGAGCCCGTACTGGAACCCGCAGCGCCTCGAGTACGCCTTTTCCCTGCAGGCCGACGGCACCGCGCCGCTGCTGAAGCTCGACGCCGACGAATACGCCGACGGCCGCCTCGACTGGCACACGTTCACCGTCAATGCCGACGCGGCGCAGGCGGGGCCGGGCGTGCAGCTCATCGAGGTCGAACCCAAGCGCCCGCCCATGCCGGCGATCGCGCGCTACCCCGGCATGCCGGCCGACCGGTACTGGGAGTTCGAGGATGGTCGCGTCAGCTTCGGGATGCTGGGCGCGGCGAAGAACGACCTGGCGCGGCTCGCGGTGATCGAATACGCGCTGGTGTTCGGCAACGACTGGTTCACGCTGCCGGTGACGCTGCCGGTCAACGCGCTGTACCGTGTCGCCAGGCTCGACGTGCTCGACAACTTCGGCATCACGGTGAAGATCCCGCCGGCGACCAACCCCGATGGCACGCAGTGGACGATGTACGAGATGAGCGTGGGCACGAGTGCGCTGGCGCCGCGTCCGCGGCTGAACGACATCCTGTACCTGTGCCCTGCGGTGAAGGCGCTGGAGGGCGCACCGCTGGAGCATGTGCTGATGATGCGCGACGAGATGGCCAACATGGTCTGGGGCATCGAGAAGCGCGTGCAGGGCACCTCGGGCGAGCCGCTCGACCGCAAGTTCGAGAGCCACCGGCTGTCGACGAGCCAGCAGCTGCGCCCGCCGCCCGATGCCGTGCCCGCCGCCGACGGCGCGCCGCTGCACTACACCCTGCAGACGCCGGTGGCGGCGCACTGGATTCCCTTCCTGCCGGTGAAGAAGGCCGGCGCGACGCCGGCCCAGTGGGCGATCCAGCTGCAGCGCGGCGTCGTCACGCATCACTACCAGGTCACCCCGCTGCGGCTGAACGATCCGCGCAACGCCGACTACAAGGCCTTCATCGAGCGGCTGCGGGCCGCGCCTTTCGTCGAGCAGAAGCCGGAGCAGGGCCCGCCCGACAACCGGCTGCAAGGCTTCATGTTCCATCCGCGCGGCGCGATCCTGCGCCTGGACCCGAACGCGCCGGTGGATGGCGACTACCTGCGCATCGCCGAGGAGGAGGTGCCGCGCGACGGCATCGAGGTCAAGCGCGCCTTCAACTACGCGCGCGACGCGCAGGGCAAGGCGCTGCTGTGGATCGGTCGCCGCAAGACGACCGGACGCGGCGAGGGTTCGAGCGGGCTGCGGTTCGACGTGATTCGCCGCGGTCGGGCGTAGCGCTCGGCGCTACGCCAGATCACCACTTCATCTCGCCCTTGGCGACCTTGGCCCCGATGTCGAGCGCGACCGGCAGGCCGGCTTGCGGGTAGGCCTTCTTCATCGCCTCGATCAGTTCGGCGCCGCTCCTGGCCTTGGGCGTCTCGGCCTCGAAGCGTTGCAGGTACTCCCGTGTGTAGCGGATCGCGCTCTCGTCCAGCGCCGTGCCGGCCGCCATGTGGCCGGGCACGACCGTGGCGGGCTTCAGCGCCTGCATCTCGTCGAGCTGAGCGAGCCAGGCCCTGCGCTCGCTGTCCTTCTGCGTGTCGGCAGTCCAGACGTGCAGGTTGCCGAACACCGCGATGTTGCCGACGATCGCCTTCAGCGAAGGGATCCAGACGTAAGGGCGGTGCGCCAGTTCGCCGGTGGTGCCGCGCAGCTCGATGGCCTCGCCGTCGACCGTGAGGGTCACCCCCTTCAGCTCGTCGGGAACGATCGGCTGCCGGGGCGCGTTGGCGCCCATCTTCGGTCCCCAGAACGCGAGCTTGCCGGCGACCTTGCTCTGGATCTTCTCGCGCACGGCCGGCGTGGCGAGCACCTGCGCCTGCGGGAACACCGCTTTCAGCGTCTCGGCACCGAAGTAGAAGTCGGGGTCGGCGTTGCTGACAAGGATGGTCTTGACGGTCTTGCCGCTGTCGAGGGCGTTGGCCGCGATGCGCAGCGCGTCGGCGCGCGTGAAGCCGGCGTCGATCACGACTGCCTCGGTCTTGCCGCTCACGACGACCGCATTGACATGAAAGCTGTTGCCGTCGGCGTTGTAGACCTTGAGCGACAGCGGCGCTGCGGTCTGGGCACCGGCACCGCCGGCGGCGACCATGCCGACGGCGAAGGCGGCGGTCAGTGAACGAACGAGCTTCAGAGGGGACGACATGACGATCTCCTGGGGTCTGGTGAACAGCCGTGGACTGTATTGATGCAATCGCAAGAGATAAACTGCCGTCTCGTTGATGATTCATTGCACGGATCGATGAAATGGACCGTTTGACCTCCGCGCGCGTCTTCGTCGAAGTGGCCGACCGCGCCAGCCTGACCCAGGCCGCTGAAAGGCTGGGCATGTCGCCGGCCATGGTGAGTCGCCACCTGGCGGCGGCAGAGGAGTGGCTCGGGAGCAGGCTGCTGCATCGGACCACCCGACGCGTGAGCCTGACCGATGCGGGACAAGCGGCGATGGTGTCGTGCCGGCAGCTGCTGGAGCTGGCCCAGGAGATGCAACACCGTGCCGGCGACCGCAGCCGCGAGCCCGATGGAACGCTTCGCATCACCACGTCGCCCTCCTTCGCCGAAGCCCAGCTGACGGCCGCGCTCGTGGACTTCCAGCGGCACCACCAGCGGGTGCGAGTGGACTTGCTGGTTGTCGACCGCGCGGTGGATCTGGTCGAGGATCGCATCGACCTCGCGGTGCGCATCTCCAACACGCTGGACCCCGGCCTGGTGTCGAGGGCGCTGACGCAGTGCCGCTCGGTGCTCTGCGCCGCGCCGTCGTACCTGGCCCGGCATGGTCACCCGGGGACCGCGGATGAACTCAAGACACATCCGTGCATCGGGCACGCCTTCGGCAGCGGCACGACATATCGGCTCACACGCGCCGGCAGAGCGATCGAGATCCCGGTCTCCGGAAGCCTGTTCACCAACGAAACCGCCATCCTCCGCCGTGCCGTTCTGGCCGGCGCCGGCATCGGCATGCTGCCCACCTACTTCGTCACCGAGCAGTTGCGCCGCGGTGAGCTGGTGCAACTGCTGCCGGACCACGAGCCGGAGGTGCTGGGCATTCATGCGGTGTACCTGTCGCGCCGGCACCAGCCGCTCGCGCTGCGCCTGCTGGTCGATTTCCTCGCGGCGCGCTTTGGTGGAGCGACCGCGCCGTGGGACGCGCCGCCGGGAAAGCGCGTACCGCGTTGAGGGGGAGCAGCAGTGCACCCACCCCGTTCGGACTGAGGCGTCGAAGTCCCGGCACCACCTGAGCAGGCTTCGATACCTCAGCCCGATTCTTCGTCCACCATGGCAGGTCCATTCCAACGGTCGGTGCAACGATCAATCTCCGAATCCGGTCTTTATCGACCGGTCGGGCTTGCATAGATTCACGCTCATCATGCACACCGCAACCCTGCACTACATCCACGACCCGCTGTGCGGCTGGTGCTACGGCGCCGCGCCGCTGGTGAAGGCGGCGCGCGACGTGGTCGACGTCCGTCCGCACGGCGGCGGCCTGATGGCCGGCGCGCAGCGCCGCCGCGTCAGCCCGCAGCTGCGCGCGTTCGTCATGCCCCACGACCGGCGCATCGCGCAGCTGAGCGGCCAGCCCTTCGGCGCCGCCTACTTCGACGGGCTGTTGCGAGACGAGTCCGCCGTGTTCGATTCACAACCGCCGATCGCCGCCATGCTGGCGGCGCAGGACGTCGCCGGGCGGGGGCTCGACATGCTCGCGCGACTCCAGCAGGCGCACTACGTCGAAGGTCGGCGCATTGCCGAGCGCGCGGTGCTGGTCGAGCTGGCGGTCGACATCGGCCTGGAGCCCGGGACGTTCGAGCAGGCGCTGGCCGCGGTCGAAGGCCCGGCCGTGCAAGCGCACATCGCGGGCACGCGGGCGCTGATGAACCGGGTCGGCGTCGCAGGCTTTCCGGGCTTCGTGCTGGAGATCGACGGCCGGATGCGCGTGCTGGACGTCGGGCGCTACCTGGGTCGACCCGAGGTCCTGGCCGCGGAGCTCCGGCAACGGGTCAATCCGCCCGAATGAGAAGGAATCCGCGGGTCTGGCCCGAGTCGGTGTCGATGGTGTTCATGGCGGACCAGAGGTCGGGCAGCTTCACCCAGGTCTGCGGATACTTGTACGCGGCGACGTCCATGATCAGCAGGCGGTCCGATTCCGCGTGATAGGCGCCGACCGGCGAGATGTGCCCCACTCCCTCCTGACCCAGTCGCCGGCGATCGTAGTTCACGACGAGCAGCTGCTGCGGCTCGCTCAACGTGGCAGCCGCGACGCGACGGAAATCTTCGACACTGGACTTCGTGGCGTGCACCGTCTGCACCTGAAGGCCGCGCAAGGCGAGCAGCTGCGCCAATTGCTCGAGCGTCATTCCCCGCAGGGTGACGGCGACGTTCGTCTGCAGCCCGGAAATGTCCGTGCCGAAGAACGAGGACTGCCTCAGCGGCGGCTGGGGATGAAGCGCCGCGTTGACGACCATCGATGCAGTGGCCACGCCGCAGAACGCCCGGCGGCTCTGGACGACGAAGTAGGGAAGAAGCTGCCCGTGGTCCGTCTTGGCAGAAGCGCCGGCGAGAAGCCGCTCGCCTTCCATCGAGGTCGCATCGACGAGATGGGCCGGCAGCGGAACGGGCTGTGCGGGCGGCGAGGAAACGCCGTACCACGCGATGCCGGTCAGCAGAAGCACCAGCGTGGCAACGACGGTCGCCGATACCGCCTTGAGGCTGCGTTTCATCGTGTGCGCCTTGCTTCGACCACGGCGGGTCGGGCTTGATTCTCAACGAACACCGAAGCGCATCTTGACCATGCGATGCGCCTCCTGCAACCATCCATCGCTCAACATGCCTCGAATGCTGACACCGGTGGAACTGCGGGACATCATCGACTTGCTCAGAGCGGCGGCTCGGCAGGTGCACCCGAAAGCCGCCGCCGGAATCTGCGTCGTGATGTGGCTGGCGACGTACGGCACCGCCTGGGCCGGGCGCCCACTGAACGCGGACGACGCCTCCATCCTGCCCGAGGGTGCCTGCCAACTCGAAACCTGGCTCAGGCCTTCGCGGCATCTGCAGCAGGTGGTGCTGCAGCCGGCCTGCAATCCGTGGGGCGGCATCGAATGGGGGGCGAGCCTCACCAGGCAGCGCGCCACCGACGAGCCGTCGCAGTCGCTCCTCGGCCTGCAAGCCAAGACCGTCTTCAAGGAGGTCGAAGCCGGCACCTGGGGCGTGGGAGGGACTTTCGGGCTGACCCGGTCGATGGAAGGTGGGGGGCCGGGCACCACGCGCACCGGCACGCTGATCTTCAGCGTGTCGCCTTCGCAGCCGCTCGTCCTGCACGTCAACGCCGGCGTCGTGCAGGCGCACTCGCGGCATGCCGTGGCCAACTGGGGCGCCGCGGTCGAGTTCGGTTTCAACGAACGCTGGACCTTGATCGCGGAAACCTACGGCGAGCGGCATGGCCGACCGGCACGGCAAATCGGCGCGCGCACCTGGGTCCGCCCCGAGAGCCTGCAGCTCGATGCCACGCTCGGGCATGAGCACCTCAACGGCCGCCGCGAAACCTTCTTCACGCTCGGCCTGGCGTGGGTCTGGGAGGTGTGGGCAAGGCCTTGAAGGCAAGCCGACTCGAGCTTTGCCCTTCGTCAGGGCCCTGGATTGGCGACAAGGGCGCAGTGCCGGAATGGCACACTGGCTGACAACTCGGTGGTCGCGGAATGGGCCCCCTCAGGGAACCAGGATGACCCGTCGCGCACCGCTCAGAAGTTCAGACCTCCGCGGCGCCTTGCGCGTGGCCACCGATGCCACGGCTGGTCTAACCGACGTCGTGGAGGCGATGCACGAACGCATCGCGCGCATTCCCGGCGCAGGCGCTCCGGTGCCCGATGGGCGCGCCCGCGGCATCAGCGGCCTCGTCTACAAGAGCATTCGCGGGGTCACGCGCCTGGTCGGCGGCAGCCTCGACGCGCTGCTGGGGATGCTCTCCCCGGGACTCGACGCAGACGATACGAGCCCGCAGCGCGATGCGGTCGTCGCGGCGCTGAACGGCGTACTGGGCGACTACCTCGCCGCGACCGCCAATCCGCTGGCCACGCAGATGGCGTTTCGCCGCGACGGCCGCCCCCTGGTCCTGGAGACCTCCGCCCTGACCGCCAGCGTGCCGGACGCCGGCGGGCGCCTCCTGGTACTGCTGCACGGCCTGTGCATGGACGACCTGCAATGGCGACGTGAGGGCCACGACCACGGCGCCGCGCTCGCACGCGACCTCGGCTACACGCCCGTCTACCTCCACTACAACAGCGGCCTGCACATCTCGTTCAACGGGCGCGCCCTGGCGCAGCGCCTGGAGCAGCTCGTCGATCAATGGCCGGTGCCGCTGGAGCGGCTGGCAATCGTCGGACACAGCATGGGAGGCCTGCTCGCGCGAAGTGCCCTGCACCAGGCCACGCAGGCCGGCCACCGTTGGCCATCGCGCCTCGACGACCTCGTGTTCCTCGGCACGCCGCACCACGGCGCGCCGCTGGAGCGCGCCGGCCACTGGGTCGACGTGGTGCTCGAGGCAACGCCGTACGCCGCGCCGCTCGCGCGCCTGGGCAAGGTGCGCAGCGCCGGCATCACCGACCTGCGCCATGGCAGCCTGCTCGACGAAGACTGGATGGGGCGCGACCGCTACGCCCGCCCGCGGCACCTGCCACTGCCGACCACGGCGCGCTGCCATGCGGCAGCCGCCGTCATGGGCCGGCAGAGCGGCGACCTGAAGTCGCGCCTGATGGGCGACGGGTTCGTGCCGCTGGACAGCGCCCTCGGGCGCCACACGGACCCCTCGCGTTCGCTGGCGTTCGCCGAAAGCCGGCAGTGGGTCGGCCTCGGCATGAGCCATCTGGAACTGCTGAACCGTTCCGAGGTGTACGCACAGTTGCGGCAGTGGCTGCGCTAGATCGAGTTCCAGCCCGGAGAAGAGCTGTCAAGTTCGACCCGCTCGTCGACAGGGAGCTCAGCGATTCCGATTTCTGCTCGAAGTGGTGTCGGATGCACTGCCGCTGCTGCGGCGTGCGCCGCGCAGGCGCGCCAGGTCGGCAGCCTCCCGGCGGTGATCTCGCCCCTCACTCACGCACGGCGTGAGGAGAGGAAGCAGTCGGCCCCCTCGAGGTTTCGCCCCGCAGGGGCCGACTGCGATGGAGAGAGCACGTCCCCCCTTCCCCTATGACAGATTTGGCCACGGAGAGAAAGGGGGCCGCAATGCTCGTAAGCCCACCCGCCGGTGGACCGACACGATCATGTCGGTCGGGAATTCCTTCGAGCGAGGCCCATGCTGCCGTGCTCTTCGACAAGGCGCCGAAACCACCCATGCGCCGCGGACCGGTGCGTTCGCTCGTGCCACACCTGCGTGATCGTGAACTTCGCCAGCGCAAGGGGCGGCTCGATCAGCTGCAGCCCGAACGTCCGCAAGAAGGCCTCCGCGAGCCGGCGTGGCAGCACGGCGACGTGATCGGATCGTGCGAGGACGTACGGCACGACGCTGTACTGCGGCACGACGACCGCGACCCGCCTGGTGAGCTTGCGCCGCGCCAGTGCGGCGTCGACGGTGCTGTGCACATGATGGGCCGCGCTGATGACGACATGCCCGAGTTCGACGAACTGGCGCAGCGTCATGTCCGGCCCGACAACGGGATGACCCTTGCGCGTCACGCAGACGAAGTCGCCGTCGAACAAGGCCTTGACGTGGTGATGCGGCTGCGGCTGCGAAAAGTAGCCGATGGCCAGGTCGACCTGACCCGAGGCGAGCCCGTGTTCGGGCAGGGGGTCGCCGATGTCCTTGCGCAAGCCGTCGAGCGGCGTGCACACGATCCGCACGCCCGGCGCCTCGGCGGCCAGCCTCGCCAGCAGTGCCGGCACGAGGCCGATCTGCAGAGCGTCGGAGGTGGCGATGGTGAAGGTCGCGGTGCTCGTGGCCGGATAGAAGGTCTCGGCCGTACCCAGCGCCACGTCGATCTGCTCCATGGCGTGGCGCAGAGGGCCGATCAGCGCTTCGGCCCGGGGCGTGAGCACCAGCCCCCGGCCGCTGCGCACGAGCAAGGGGTCGCCAAAGACTTGTCGAAGGCGGGCCAGGGCGTTGCTGGTGGCCGGCTGGCTGAGGTGCACGCGGCGCGCGGCGCGCGTCACGTTGCGCTCGTCCAGCAGCGCATCCAGCACGGCCAGGAGGTTGAGGTCGACACTGATGGCATTCATGGCCTGAATATACGGAATCCGAGCTATCCATTTCCGCCAAGGCCGGCCGGGGCCTAGGCTGTCTTCATCGTCAACACGGAGGCACCATGGCCAAGCCCTTTTCCACCGACCATCCCTTCCTCAACGGCTACTTCGCACCCCTGCACCTCGAGGGCGATGCGTCGGACCTGCCGATCAGCGGCATGCTGCCGGTCGAGATGGACGGCACGCTGTACCGCATCGGCCCCAACCCCCAATTCGCGCCCCGCGGCGACTACGAGTGGTTCGCAGGCGACGGCATGGTCCACGAGTTCAAGCTGTCCGCGGGGCGCGCTTCGTATCGCAATCGCTACGTGCGCACACCGAAATGGCAGCTGGAGCACGAGGCGGGGGAGGGGCTGTCGGCCGGAACGGTCGCCCCCTCACCGCTGGACGATCCGCGCCTCGCGCAGCTGCGCTCGACGCTGGCGAACACCAACATCGTGCGGCACGGCCGCAACCTCCTTGCGCTGGAAGAATCCCATGCGCCCTACGCGCTGGACCAGACGAGCCTGTCGTCGCTGGGCTACGAGACCTTTGGCGGCGATCTGGTCGGCCCCATGACCGCGCATCCGAAGATCGACCCGGTCAGCGGGGAGATGATCGCTTTCGCCTACCAGACGGCGGGGCTGGGCTCGCGCGACACGCGTGTGCACGTGCTCGGCGCGGATGGATCGCTGCGCCGCAGCGAGCGATTCATGGCGCCCTTCGCGAGCATGATGCACGACTTCGCCGTCACGGCGAGCCGGATCATTCTGCCGGTGTTCCCGTTGACGGCATCGATCGACAGGGCAGGCAAGGGGCTGCCCGCGTATGCATGGGAGCCCGAGCTCGGCAATCACATCGGCATCATGAGCCGCAGGGATGGCGTCGCCAGCATGCGTTGGTTCAGGGGCGAGGCGTCGTACGTGTTCCACGTGCTCAACGCCTACGACACGGAAGACGGCAAGGTGGTGACGGACATGGTCCGCTACGACGTGCCGCCCGGCTACCGCATGGCCGATGGTTCGCCGGCGCGCGGACGGCAGCACGGTGCCCGACTGGTGCGCTGGACCTTCGATCTTGCGCGCGACGACGAGCGCTACACCGACGCGCCGCTGAGCGACATGCAGGTGGAGTTCCCGCGCGTCGACGATCGTCATGCGCTGCAGCAGCATCGCCACGGGTGGTTCGTCTCCGGTTCGGCGAACACGAACGTCGGCGAGGCTTCGGATCGCGCATCGATCGCGCACATCGACACGCAGACGGGTGCGACACGACTGTGGCGCCCGCAGCGCAACGATTTCGCCGGCGAGCCCGTGTTCGTGCCGCGCAGCCCCGGTGCCGAGGAAGGCGATGGGTGGATCGTCACGGTGGTCTACCGCGGCGACACGCATCGCAGCGACCTGGTCGTGCTCGAGGCGTTGGACATTGCGCGCGGGCCCATCGCGACGGTACACCTTTCGCATCACGTGCCGGCGGGGTTTCACGGCAATTGGTATTCGGCGGCATGACCGTGACAGCGAGGTCGGCATCACCACCGGTGTCAGCTCCTGCGCCACTCGCGCGGCGTCACCGCGAAGCGCTGCTTGAACGCCCGGCTGAAGTGCGACACGTCGCTGAAGCCCCAGTGGTAGGCGATCTCGCCGATGGTCCGGGAGCGCAAGGACGGTTCCCTGAGGTCGCGGCTGCACCGTTCCAGCCGTTCCGACCAGACCCACTTCATCAGCGGCTCCGCTTCATCCGAGCACAGCTCGTACACATGGCGCGCCGAGAGGTTGACGCCGCGCGCGATGGTGTTCGCGTCCAGCTGAGGGTCGCTCAGGTGCTCGCGGACGAACTGGAGGATGCGGCGCTTGTGCAACAGCTTCAGACGTGACGGCATGGCATCCGACGCACACGAGGGCGACAGTGCCGCCGCCAGCAGATACGGCAGCGCCTCGCCGATGCGGTCGGCATCGTCGTCCTTCAGCGACGCCGCCGTTGCGAAGAGCTCGTCGACCGCCGCCCGATACATCGCCGCCGCGCCGCTCTCGGAGCGGATCGCAAGCGCGGTGACGTCGTCCAGTTGGGGAACCAGCGCACGAACGGCGCTCGTGGGCAGATAGACCGAGTGGGAGCGCACCTCGCCGGTCTCGATGCTGAACGGACGCGAAGGATCGATGACGAACACATCGCCGGGCTCGATCCGGCTCTCCCGGCCGCCCTGCGAGACCATGGCCACGCCGTCCTTGTGCAGCGACACGAGCAGCCTCGGCTCGGGGGACGCAGACGTCGGCAGGGACACCGTCGAGTGGGCCGAGAACTTCAGCGCCGCAAGACGCAGACTTCGTCCGCGGTACGCCACCATCTGGGCCGACAGCGGCCTGGGAGGCGATGTCCTCACCGCAAGCCCCACCGAGAAGAGCCGCTGCATCTCCTGCTGAAAGAGCCAGGCCCGCTCTGCGCTCGGCGCTGCCTCCGTCGAGAAGCGCCGAACGGCGGCCGAGGTCGGCGCCGCAGCCGTCATGTCTGTCTCCATACCGCGCTTGATCTGTTGTGACGCAACTTTGACAGCCGATGGGTCTTCGTCAAAATGATTCCTTTGGATAGCATGTATCCACGGCGTGGATACATCGTCGCGACCGGCAAAGGAGATCGTCTTGCGGATCAATCGGCTCGATCTGAACCAGCTGGCCTGCCTGGATGCGCTGCTCGCGCAGCGAAGCGTCAGCCGGGCCGCGCAGCAGGTGCACCTGAGCCAGCCGGCCGTGAGTGCGGCGCTCGCCCGCCTGCGCAGCTACTTCGGCGATCCCCTGCTGGTCCCGGCGGGCCGGGGCATGGACCTCACGCCGTTCGCGCGAAGCCTGGCGCAACCCGTGCGCGACCTGCTGCTGCAGGCACAGGCCCTCACCCGGCGGCGTCCCGAGCTCGACCCCGCGTGCATCGAGCGGGACATGACCATCGTGGCCTCCGACTACGTGCAGACCGTCGCACTCAACGGCCTGTTCAAGCGTGCCGAGCAGGAGGCTCCCGGCATCCGTTTCGAGCTTCGACCGATCAGCGGCTATCTGGCCGAGGAGCTCGACCAAGGCGGGGTCGATCTCGTCGTGTCGCTCGCCACCGGCGTGTCACCCGCTCATCCGAGCGAGCCGCTGTTTCGCGACACCTTTTCGTGCATCGCATGGACCGGCAATTCCGCGCTCGGCCGCACGCTCACGCGGGACACCTTCCTGCGCCTGGGCCACGTGACCGCGCTGCTCGGCCGCGGTCGGACACCGACGCTCGACCAGATCGCCCTGGAGGCCCAGGGCCTCGCGCGCCGGGCCGAAGTGCGCGTTCCCAGCTTCACGCTGATTCCCGGATGCGTGGTCGGCACGAACCGCATCGCGACCGTGCAGACGATGCTGGCGAAGCGGCTGGCGCGCCAGTGGCCGCTGCGTGTCCTGCGTTGCCCGATCGAGATTGCCGAGATCGTGGCCGCGGTGCAGTGGCACCGCCACCAGTCGCACGACCCGGCGATCAACTGGGTCCGCCAGACACTGCGCGAGGTGGTTCGAACCGAACGCTTGCGGCCGGCTTGACCCGTCGATGCCGCGCCTACAGCGCGGCTCCAAGGAACCGTCCCACCGCCTCGGTGAAGACGAGGGGCTGCTGCACATTGCCCAGGTGACCGGCGTCCTTCAGCATCAGGAGTTCCGCGCCGGGGATGCGATCCGCCATGGCAGACGCCGCCGCCGGCGGCACGGCGGTATCGGAATCGCCCGCCACGACCAGCACCGGCAGCGTGATCCGTGCGAGGCGGTCGCGATGGTCCAGTCGCTGGATGGCGCGGATCGCGGTCGCGTACCCCGCGGCCGAGGTGGCGCGGATCTGGCCCGCCACCCAATTCACGGCCATCGGACACGCGCGCACGAACGCCCGCGTGAACCAGCGCTCCAGCGTGGGTTCCACCTGCGCTTCGATCCCGCATCGCTCGAACTGCTCGAAGCGTCGCTCCCAGATCTCGTGAACGGCGGGCTCCGTCTTGTCCGAGGTATGCGCAAGGACCAAGGCCCGGACCCGTCGCGCGTGCGACAGCGCCATCGCCTGCGCGACCATTCCGCCCAGCGAGAGCCCGACGACGGCCGCGCGCTCGAGCCTCAGCTCGTCGAGCACCTCGCACACCTGGTCGGCGTAGTCGGCCAGGGTCAGCGGCTTGTCCGGCACGGCGCTCGCGCCATGGCCCGGCAGATCGATGCGCACCAGCCTGAACGCGGTGGACCACGCCGCCGTCTGCGGCCGCCAGATCTCGCTGTGCGTGGCGATGGGGTGCAGCAGCACGAGGGGCGGCGCATCCGCCGGACCCTCGACGTGAAACGCCAGGCCCTTGTCGTTCATGCGCCGGGCCTCGGGCGCCACCGACCGAGCCCGATGCCCGTGTACCAGTTGGACACTGCCTTGTAGTAGATCGGCTCGAAGGCAGCGCCGGCCGCAGCGCCGTGCGCGACCAGCCAGGTGCGGATCTCCTCCGCGCCGTTGCCCGCCTCGTCGACGTGATCGCTGGCGTAGCGCACGAGCTGGGCGTCGTCGCCCGCGGCCAGCAGACGCATGAACTCGCGGTCGAAGGTCTCGTTGACCGCGCCCATGCGCGGCGTGGCGATGTCATGGCTGATGCCGCCGGTGGCGAGGATCGCGACCCGTTCACAGCCGCCGAAGGACGCAATCGCCCGCCGCAGGAACTGCCCCCACCGCAGCGAACGCTCCATCGTGGGCAGCGGCGGCTGCACGCAGTTGACGAGCAGCGGAACCACGCGAACGGCGCCGGCGATCCCGGCCAGATGCAGCGGCGTGAGCACGCCATGGTCCAGCGTCAGCTCCATCGAGAACGACGGATCGAAGCCATTGCGCAATGCCTCGCCCAGCAGGTGCGCCCCGAGATCGCCGTCGCCCCGCAGGGTCTGCTTCTCGGCCTTCAGCCAGTGCTCGACCGGCGTTGCATAGTCGGCGGCCGCCCCGATGCAGAAGGCCGGGAAGTTGTCGAGGAAGAAGTTGTGCAGGTGATCGTCCGACACCACGATCACGCTTTGCGGCTCCGCCCGCCGCAACTCGTCGCCCAGGTCCCTGAAGGCGCCGAAAATGGCGGCGCGATCCGCATCGGGAATCGCGTCGGGGAAGTTCAGCATCACCGGCGTGTGGCTCGCCGCGAACACCCCCACGAGTTCAGCCATGGCCCGCCTCCCCCGCGGCCCGAAGCGAACGAAGGAACTCCGTCTCCGCAATGTGCAGGCCCAGGCAGTGGGCGCGCAGCAGGTACGGGTTCACGCCCGCCAGGTACATCGCACCGATGTCGTTGTCGCGGATGGCAACCTTGAGGGGCGCCGGCAGCGGGATGTCCTTCATGTACTTGTCCGGATCCGCGCGGTAGCGCTCGAGGTGGCTTGCCAGATGGTGCATTTCGTACAGCACCTTGTTCATCCAGTAGGCGTCCGGGGTCGGCATGTCCTGGCGCCAGTTCTTCTGCGTCACCTCACGCCCTCCCCCTGCACCTGGCGGGCGAGCCACTGGACGATCGTCGGCAGCGTCTGCGGCGTGAGTCCCATGTGCCCGCCCGGGAACAAGCGCACCGTCTTCGGCGACCCGCGCTCGATGAGCAGGTGAATGTCGGCCACCGGGCACTGCTTGTCCTCCTTGCCGTTGACGAGCAGCAGCGGCGCGCACGAGCGATCGAGCAGCCCCTGGTCGAGCAGCGACAGGCGCGTGAAGAACTCGACATACTCCGCGTCGTCGCGTGCACCCAGCATACGGCTGCGCGTCTCCACCAGGTCCATCAGGTAGCTGTCCGGATGGCGCGAGGCCTCGACCCATTCCGGCTGGAACATGTGGTGCGCGCCGCCGCCCCAGTTCACGGCCCCTGCGATGCGCTGCGGCACCAGATGCGCCAGCTTGGTCGCCCAGTAGCCGCCGAACGAGCGGCCGAGCAGGCCGATGCGCGCGCCGTCGAAGTCTGCCTGTGCGGCGATCCAGTCCATCGCCGCAATGAACTGCCGTTCGGCATCCGGGACGCCGCGCACGGGCGACTCGCCCGTGCCCGCGTTGTCCATCGCCACCGTGGCGATGCCGAGCTTTAGCAGCGCGTCGCTCGCGGCGGTCATCTGCTCCTTGCAGGCATCGACGCCGCCCCACATCAGCACGACCGGCGGCTTCGCCGGGATCGGCGGGCGCCTGACCAGCAGCACCACCTCGCCGCCCTCGCCTTCGCGCCCCGCGAACGGAACGGCCTGCCGATGGATGGCCTGCGCCCAATGGCGGCTGGCCGCGAGGTAGGTCTCGCGCTCGGCCTGGGCGCATCGCTGCTTGGCCGGTTGATTCGGACACGGAAAGCGCCCCATGAAATAGAGTCCGCTCGCCTTCTGGTACAGGCCCGAGGCGCGCGCAGCATCGCCGGCGCGCTCGGCGGCGCTTGCCTGCGCCGCCGCGATGTCGCCGAGTGCGCCCCAGTAGCCTCCCCACGACTCCCCGTCGAGACCCGGGACGCCGTCGATCCACGCCGGGCCTTCATCGAGCGGCAGTGCGTTCATGGGATGGATGCGCGCGGCAAGCCGCTGGCGCATCCAGGCCTTGGCTTCGGCCAGTGTCTTGGGTCGTCCGCTGACGAGGGTGTCGGGGTTCATGGAGGGCATGCCGTGTCGATGTGCGTCGATCGTAGGCAGGCCTGTCGCAGCGCGATGGACCGTGCGTGCATCTGCTCTTGACTGCGCGTGCGGTCCTCGGCAACGGCATGGCCCACCCTCGCGGCACGCGACACCGCGTTGATCGAGCCTGCTGCATCTGTTGGACCTGCACGCGCTCGTCGCGCTGCGCCGTTGACGACCGGCGGCGCGTCACGCAGGCTTGCTTCGCATGAGTTCTCCAAACACTTCGAATCGGGGCGGCGGCCCGGTCGTCGTGTGCGTCGCGCCCAACGGCGCGCGCCGCACACACGGCGACCATCCTGCATTGCCGATGCGGCCCCACGAGATCGCGGTCGAAGCGGCCGCCTGCGCCGACGCCGGTGCCAGCGTCATCCATCTCCATGTGCGCGATGCCGACGGCGGCCATTCGCTCGATGCCCGGCGATACCGCGACGCGATGGCGGAGATCCGCAGCGCGGTCGCAGACCGCCTGCTGATCCAGGTGACGACCGAGTCGGTGGGGCGCTATTCACCGCAACAGCAGATAGCGCTCCTGCATGAGCTGCGTCCCGAGGCCGCATCGGTCGCGCTGCGTGAGCTCGTGCCCCACGAGTCCGCGGTGTCGAAGGCGGCATGGTTCTTCGAATGGGCGCAGCGCGAGGGCGTCGCGCTGCAGTACATCGTGTACGACGCCGACGAAGCGCGCCGGCTGGTCTCGTGGGTCCGCGCGGGCATCGTGCCGCATGCCGCGCCCAACGCCCTGTTCGTGCTGGGTCGCTACACGGCGGGCCAGCAGTCGGCGCCGTCGCAGCTCCTGCCGTTCTTGCAGGAGTGGCCGCCCGAGTGGCCCTGGAGCCTGTGTGCATTCGGTCCATCCGAGGCGCTGTGCATGGCCGCCGCGATCGGACTGGGCGGCCATGCACGCGTCGGCTTCGAAAACAACCTGCATCTCCCCGACGGCACCCTGGCCGCCCGCAACGCCGATCTGGTGGCCAACGTGGCCGACATCGCCCGGCGCAGCGGACGCGGGACGGCGAGCGCGGCGGTGGCGCGCCAGATCTACGGCGACTCGCGCGGCTAGGGCCCTTCAATTCACTGCGAACCCATTCATGGCAACGATTCAGAAGGCGCTCGTCGTCGGCGGCGGCATCGGCGGGATGTCCGCCGCGATCACCTTGCGACGCCTCGGCGCGCGCGTGGACCTCATCGATCTCGACCCGCACTGGCGCGTCTACGGCGCCGGCATCACGATCACCGGCGCGACGCTGCGGGCCTTCAAGGCCCTCGGCATCCTCGAGGAGGTGGCCGCTCAGGCGTACACGGGCGACGGCATCCAGGTGTGCGACCGCAGCGGGCGCCGGCTGGGCACCGTTCCCACGCCCGTTGCCGATGGCGGCGTGCCGGGCTGCGGCGGCATCATGCGGCCGCTGCTGCACGGCATCCTGTCACGCCGCACGCTGGAGGCGCAGGTCGATGTGCGCCTGGGGCTCACCGTCGACCGCCTGGCATCCGACGCTGACGGCGTCGCAGCGGCCTTCTCGGACGGCACCGAAGCGCGCTACGACGTCGTGATCGGCGCCGACGGCGTGTTCTCGCGCGTGCGGCGCCTGCTCTTCCCCACGGCGCCCCAGCCGCAGTACACCGGCCAGTGCGTGTGGCGCATCGTCGCGCACCGGCCGCCCGACATCGACCGCCGGCACTTCTTCCTGGGCGGACCTGTCAAGGTCGGCCTGACGCCGG
The DNA here is from genome assembly GCF_029855045.1 of Piscinibacter sp. XHJ-5. Lineage (GTDB taxonomy): Bacteria > Pseudomonadota > Gammaproteobacteria > Burkholderiales > Burkholderiaceae_C > Albitalea. The sequence goes on along the minus strand of NZ_CP123228.1, from coordinate 1,872,596 downwards.
TGTCGGCGGACCAGATGTACATGTTCCTGCTCGAGACCACGCCGCGGCGGCCCGTCCTGAGCGACGACGCGCTGTCGAGCGAGCTGGGCCGGCTGCTCGAAGGGTACGGCGGGGTCCTCGACGGCATCCTGCACCGCAAGGTGCCCGGCACGGGCATCGTGCTGCGGCCGTTGGAGGGCTTCCTGTTGCCCCCGCCCTGGCACCTGGGCCGCACGCTGCTGATCGGCGATGCCGCGCACCCGACCACGCCGCAGCTGGCCTCCGGCGCCGGCATGGCGGTCGAGGACGCGCTGGTCCTCGGCGAAGCGCTTCAGAAGGCGGCCACTGTCGAGCAGGCTTTCGCCGGCTTCATGGCGCGGCGCTACGAGCGATGCCGCCTGGTGGTCGAGAACTCGCTGGAGATCGGGCGGCGCGAGCAGCGCCGCGCACCGATCGAGGAGCAGACGCAGCTCGTGGAGGAGTCGCTGCGCGTGCTCGCTCAACCGATCTGAGTTCAGGGGCCGGGTCACCAGGCCCGGCGTGATGAAGCACGGCAGTGAGCGCGACGCCGGCCCCCACCCTCTCCCGCTCGCGCCAGCGGGAGAGCGATCGTTGCCTCAGAACGTGTGCCGGATTCCGGCCATCACGCCGGACTGGCTCATGCCGACGCCCACCGTGCCGCCCGCACTCAGGGACACCGCCGCACCTTCCTCGTTGCGCAGGTGCCCCGCCATCGCATAGATCGCGGTGCGCTTGGACAGCGCATACACGCCACGCAGCACCACCATCGTGCTGTCGTTCGGGCTCGATCTCACGTCCAGCTTCGACAGCTCCATGTCGGCGGTCAACGCCGCGGTGACCGGAACGCTCGCGCCCGCATAGACGAGGTTCGACACCAACCGCGCGACGTTGTCGCGCTTGCGATGGAGCACCCCGCCGCTGACCTTGACGCCGCCGACACGGCGCCAGGCGCTGACCACCGTGCGCTCGTCGGTGTGATCGCTGCTCGTCATGCCGAACGCGGCACCCGGCCCGCCGTGCATCACGTCATGGCTCGCGGCCACGCCGAATGACGGCGCGTCGTACTTCAGCAGCGCGGTCCACTGCCGGCATTGGCGGCTGTCCGCTGCTTCGCCGGGGCAGCTCGTCGCCGCCGGTCCGCCGATCGATGCCGTGTCGCGCCCGAGGCTGTAGGTCGCGCCCACCGTCACGCCGCTGAAGGTACCCAGATAGCCGAGGGCGTTGTCGCTGATCGCGTTGGGGATGTACGGGTCGTGCGAGGCGAACGAATACAGCGCCGGTCCCATCACATGGGACGACACGGCGAGGACCGTCATGTTGACCTGCCTGCCGAGCGTGAGGCGGCCGAACGGTCCCGCGGCGCCGACGTAGGCCGCACGCCCCCACATGCGGCCGCCGTTGTTCAGGCCGCCCGACTTGAGCGCGATGCCGCTCTCGAGGTTGAACAGCGCCTGCCAGCCGCCGCCGAGATCCTCGGTGCCGCGCACGCCGATGCGTGATGGAACGGTGCCCGTCAGGTTCGGCATGCGCGTCAACGAGTCGCCCTGCGCGTTGACGTGGGTGAGGTGCTCGACCCCGACGTCCATGATGCCGTAGAGGGTCACGTTCTGGGCCTGGGCGGCCGCGCCGACGCCGAGAAGCGCGACAACAAGAGGGGTACGCAGCAAATCCGTCTCCATTCGGTTTCGTCGTCGAGCCGGACTCGGCCCGACGGCACTGCGACGAGTGCGAGATGGATGCTAGGGAGCGTGCGGTCGCGGCGCTGTGCTGGATGAGCCGCCGGAATTGACTGCCATCGCATTTCGCTGCGATGGCGGCAATCGCCTCAACTCTCGGCGGTGAATCCGATGGCCTTGACCACAGGACCCCAGCGCAGGGTGTCGGTCGCGACCTGCCTGGCGAAGGCCTCGGGCGTGGACCCCTGCACCTGCACGCCACTCTGCTCCATCGCCTGCTGAAGCTCCGCGAACGCCAGGGCCGCCCGGATGGCGGCCGACGCCTTCGCCACGTGAGCGGCCGGCGTGCGGGCCGGCAGGAAGAAGCCGAACCAGTCCTCGACGATCAGGTCCTTGAACCCCTGTTCGACGAAGGTGGCCACGTCGGGTGCGAACCGGTTGCGTGTCGCGCCGCTCGTGCCCAGCAGGCGGCACTTGCCGGACGCCGCGAAAGACGTGAGATCACCCACGGGTACGCAAGCCGCCGCGATCTGCCCGCCCACAAGGTCGAGCACGGCCGGTGTGGGACCCCGGTAAGCCACATGCTCGAGCGAGAAGTTGCCGGCGCGGGCCAGCATCACCCCGGTGAAATGAGGCGTCGAGCCCGCGGCGGGCGAACCGAAGTGGGCTTTCGACGGGTTCTCGCGACACCACGCGGCAAAGTCGCGCAGGCTCTTCACGCGTTCGGGCACGAGCGGCCCCACCGCGAAGCCGAGATTCAGCGTCGCGGCCAGCGACACCGCGATGAAGTCGCTTTCCGGCTTGTACGGAAGGCTGCGATACGTGTGCGGATAGATGGCCATGTACGGCGTCGGCACCAGCAGCAGCGTCAGTCCGTCTGGCGGCGCGGTCTTCACCGCGCCCACGGCGAGCTGCCCGCTGGCACCGGTCTTGTTCTCGACGATGACCGTCGCGGCATAGGCCGGCTGCAGCTTCTCGGCCACGCGGCGGGCCAGCGTGTCGATCGCCGAACCGGGACCGGACCCGATGACGATGCGTGCGACGCCTGCCGGCTGTGCGCGCAGTGACGGCGATGCCGCGGATGCGGCGCAGCCGACGAGGCCGGCGACGACGTCGCGGCGAGAGAGTGCGTGTTTCATGGACCTTCGGCTCCTGGCCGGATGTTGCTGACATGCGGGGCGTTTGCCCCTCCTCGCATTAGCGTCGGACGACGCCGCGGCGGTCAAGCCGGATGGGAGGCGAAGACAGGCCCAGTCAAGGATCGCTGCGCTTGTGGTCAAGACGGGGCGGCGGCGTGCGGCCCCGGCCGATGGAACCTACTTGTACCTGGCCGCCGTGATGAACTGGCCGAAGGTCTCGCACCACACGACGACCGAGTTGTAGCGTGCCGGATCGACCGACTCCGGAACGGAGACGACGAAGTTCCTGAACGTCTTGATGTCGCCCACGCGCGCCATGCTGGGCTTCAGGCGGTTGAAGTCGGCCTCCGTTTCGACGAACTCCGGCGAGAGATAGAGCTTGTAGTCCGGCCCGGGTGCAAGCTCACCATCGAGCGTGATGCTCTTGGCGCCGATGGAGACGGTTCCTTCGCCCCAGTGCAGCGCGTCACTGTCCCTGAGGCCGCGGCGAAACGTTCCGGTGTAGGAGGCCGAGGCCGCCTGCCTGGCAACCTCGGCGCGCGAAGGCGCAGGCGGCGCGATCAGGAGAGGAAGCATGTACACGCCGAGGGCGAACCCGAGTGCGGCAACCACGACATGCGAGGCGACAAGGACCAGCTTCCTCATCCGTGCGACTCCTCGAAGAGAAGGATTGGCACCTCATGGGGCCGCCGGCCCCGCGAAGTGTCAGCCGCCGGTGTACAGCGACTTCAGGAATTCCTTGAACGCGGCGTCCGTCATTCCCATCTTGTCGGCCTTCATCTGTCGGGCCTTCATGTCGTAGGCCTTGGCCATCATGTCGAGGAACTCCTTCTTCGACACCATGCCGTCATGGTTCTTGTCCATGCCCTTGGTGCTCATCATGAAGGCCCAGTCGTCCTGCATCGCCTCGACAGCGCGAGCCGGAGCTTGCGCGCCCGCCAGCGCCGCGCCAAGAACCAGCGACGTTGCAACAGTCTTCATCCACATGTCGTTTCTCCATCGATGAATGGACCCCGAATTCATCTGCGTCCGCCACCCGCCGGGGCGCCATACCAGGCACGGACCGATGAAGTCTGGCTGGCACAGCTCCCGCCGCCATCGCAGCGAGATCACGTTTTCGTCAACGTGTCATCGGACGTCTCGGTCTCACTGCTTCAGTTCGACCACGGTCTCGCCGGACACCGGATCCGTCACCCCCAAGCCACCGCCAAGGTCCTCCAGGTCGTCGCGGACGGTGTCGAGCACGGCAATCATCTGGGGCCGCGCCGCAGCGAGACTGTCGAACGAGTCCCATTCGCCGACCATGCAGTAGGTGCGCTCGCCGGTCTTGACGAGCGCACCACGGCGAAAGCCCTTGAACGTGATGTCGGCCCGACGGTGCGCCTCGACGAAGGCATCCTCACGGCCTGGCTTGACGCGGAAGCGAACGATGTTGAAAGCTGTCATGGCTTGTCTCCTCGGACATGCGGCAGACGCTGCCGATGGCCCAGGGCGGCGCTGCCGCGCTCCGCCCGGACCGCCGGCGCAGGCCGGTCGACTTGCTCCGCTGCTGGCATGGTGCGGCAGCCTCACGCGACAGCCAAGGCCGGTGCGCTGACGGACCTCAGCCGCTGCAGCGCCCGCGAGAGCTCGATCTCGGCGGCGGCGCGGGCCGTGAAGATGCGGTAGACCGATTCGATGACGATGTCCGACGGCATCGGCTCGCGATCGACGAAGGCGAGATGGCCGATGACCATGCCGTCCCGCGCGAAGATGGGCAACCCCAGGTAGCTCTCCTGGCCGACTTCACACGGGAACATGTCGCCGAGCCCGCTCGGATGGAAGATCGTCCGGCCCTCGCGCATCACCCGCTCGCAGGGCGTGCCCTCCAGGTCGTACTCGAAGTTCGCGTCGAAGTTGCCACCGCGCCAGAAGGCCAAGGTGCGAGCGCGGGTGGGTGGCCGATTGACGCACTCGGTGATGAATGCGCACTCGAGGTGCAGGGCGCGCGCGAAGTGCTGGACGAGGGCGTGGAAGAACGGTTCGCCGCAATGGCCCGCCGTGCCGTCGGCGATGGCCTCGATGATGCCCTCGACCCGCTTCAGCTTGGTGATGTCGGTGTCCAGGCCGACCACGCGGTACGGAACACCGCTGGCACGCCTCAGGACGGTGCCGCGCGACAGCACCCAGCGGTAGCGCCCGTCGGCATGCATCACCCGATGCTCATGCTCGAAGCGCTCGGTGTGTCCCGCGATGTGCGACTCGAGCGCTGCGATCGCATCGCCACATTCCTGCGGATGAAGGCGTTCGCGCCATTCGTCCAGGCTCATGGAGTCGCTGGTGTCACCCAGCCCGAGCATGTGTCGCCAGCGCGGTGACAGCAGCAGGCGCTTAGCCCCCAGGTCCCATTCCCATAGGCCGTCGAGCGCGCCGCGGACGGCAAGCCCATAACGTTCCTCGCTGGCCTGCAGCGCCTCTTGCGCACGCCGCGACTGGGTGATCGCCTGGTCGAGCGCGCTCTGCTCCTGCCGTGCCGCGGCCTGCAGGCCGGCGATTCCGGCAACGACCTCGCGCCACTCCGCCGCATGCACCCGCGGCGGCGGCTGGCCGGCCAGCGTCGCGCGGATGGCCCGCAGCGCGCCGAGCACCCAGCGCTCGTTGGCAACCCATTGCCCTCCCAAGGCGATTGCGGCAGCGAGCGCAAGCCCTGCCGTCAGGCCGGCATGCGGCGTCGTGGGCCACAAGGCCAGCGCGACGGCGCCGAGCAGCGTCAGGACAGCCGGCAGGATGAGCTTCCAACGGATATTCACGGCGACTCCCTCGTTGTTGCCAGCGGAAGGTCGAAGCCGAAAGCGGTGCCGACCCCAAGCGTGCTGCGGACGTCGATCTCACCGCCATGCAACTCCACGATCCGGCGCGTGATGGCCAATCCCAGGCCCGCATGGTGTCGTGCCGTCGCGGCGACCATGGCGTCGCCGGCCGACTCGCCGCACGCCATCAGCTCCACCCGCGGCGCCTGGAAGTAGCGGTCGAACACATGGGGCAGGTTCTCGCGCGAGATGCCGCACCCGGTGTCCCGAACGCGCACCTGTGCCCGCGTGGAGCCCGGCTCCACCTCGATCGTCACGTGGCCGCCGCCCGGGGTGTGGCGCAGAGCGTTCTCGACCAGGTTCTCCAGTGCCCGCTCGATCATTCCGATGTCTCCCACCACCGGCGGCGTGTGCGCATCCAGGTCGAGGTCCACGCGTATCCGCTGCGCATTCGCGTGCAAGGCGAACTTCTGTGCGATGTCCTGCGCCAGCTCGGTGAGCGAGAAGGGTTCGGCCTGGATGCGACCGGTCTGCCCGTCGAGCTTGGTCAGCTCGAACAGGTCCGCCACGAGCCGCCCCAGCCGCTCGGCATGGCGCGCCGCCACCTCGAGACAGCTGCGCTCCTCGGCCGGCGACAGCTCGCCGCGCCGCAGCAGCATCGTTTCGAGATAGCCCTGCATCAGCGTGAGCGGCGTCCGCAGGTCATGCGACACGTTCGCGAGCAGCTCGCGCCGCTGGCTGTCGAGGCGCTCCAGCTCCGCGATCTGCCGCGCGATGTGGTTCGACAGCTCTCCGAACGCGAATGCCAGCCGGTCGATCTCGTCGCCGTCGACGCACGACCAGTCGAGGTGGCGCGGCCGGGTGAAACGGCTGGCGCGGAAGGCTTCGATCTCCTCGACAAGCAGATGCAGCCTGCGGGTCAGCAGGTTGAACACCAGCAACGCGGCCCCCAGCGCGAAGGCAATCGCCGCCACCACCAGCTCGGCGCCCAGTTCCACGAGCTGGCGCAGCTCGGGCATGCGTTGGGAGATGCCCGCGACCAGCCCACCGATGACGAGGAACATCGCCGCCATCATCAGGGCCAGCCGGCCCGACAACGTGCCGAGCATCATGCGCGCTGCGCGGGCGCGTCGCGAAAGTCGCGGCAGCGATAACCCACGCCCCACACGGTCTGGATGTACTGCGGCTGGTTCGGGTCGCGCTCGATCTTGGCGCGCAGACGGTTGATGTGCGTGTTGACGGTGTGCTCGTAGCCGCTGTGGCTGTAGCCCCAGACGTGCTCGAGCAGCTGGGCGCGCGACAGCACCCGCCCCGGGCTGCGCGCGAAATGCGCCAGCAGGTCGAACTCCTTGGCCGTGAGCTCGACCGGCACGTCGCCGGCACGCACCTCCCGACGGTCGACATCGATCGTCAGGTCGCCGATTCGAATCGGCTCGTTCTGCTCCTGCGGCCTGGCCTTCAGGCTGGCCATGCGGCGCAGCAATGCCTTCACGCGCGCCACGAACTCGGCGACCGAGAACGGCTTGGTGAGATAGTCGTCGGCCCCCAGCTCCAGGCCGAGCACGCGATCGAGCTCCGAAGACTTGGCGGTGAGCATGAGGATCGGCACGTGCGGCTCGCGGCCGCGCAGTCGCCGGCAAATCTCGAGGCCGTCGAGACCCGGAAGCATCAGGTCGAGTACCACGAGGTCGTGGTGCGAACGCTGCGCCTCCTCGAGCCCCGCGATGCCGTCGGCCACCCAGCGCACATCGCAGTGGATGGCCGCCAGATGCAGCTCGAGCAGGCGGCCGATGTCGGCGTTGTCTTCGATCACCAGGATGCGTCGGTTCATCGTGCTCCTCCGGCTTGGTCCCAAGCATAGGCAGCGACCCGCGCCGCTCCAATGCGTGCCGTTGCGCAGCCACTTGCGGCTACTACGGAGAAGCCGCACCAGGTCGTGATGGAAACGTGAACCTCGCTCCACGTGGCCGTGAACCGCGGCGTCCAAAGTTGCTTGCAAGGCAGCCCGAGAAGCACCCGGGTTGCCTTCCACCTCGGACCAACCTTTCTGGAGATTCCCATGCAAGCTTCGCGTCAACACCCCATCGCCGCCCGTCATGCGCTGCGCCGTGTCGCGCTCACCACCGCCATCGCCGCGATCGGCGCGCTCTCGTTCGTCGCGACGGTGGCAGTCGCGGGCGAATGCCCCGCCGACAAGCGCGTCGCCGACGGCCAGGGCCAGATGCCGGGCCCGACCGCACCGAAGGACGTGACCGATGTCGTGCGTGCGATGACCGACCTGTCGAAGGAGCCGCTCGCGCTGAAGGGCCGCACGTTCCGCCTGCGCGAGCTGCAGATGAAGCCGGGCGGAATCGTTCCCTGGCACAGCCACAACGAGCGGCCCGCAATGATCTACATCGTCTCCGGAGAAGTGGTCGAGTACGCCAGCAGCTGCGCCGTGCCGATCGTGCACCGGGCGGGCGATGTCGCGCCCGAGAAGAACGGCACCTCGCACTGGTGGAAGAACACCGGCAGCACGACAGCCGTGCTGATCTCGGTCGACCTGTTCCCGAACCAGATGCAGATGGACGAGCACGAGATGTGATCAGTCCCGCATGGCGTCGCACGTCGTCGACGCCATCACGTCGACCATCCGCGCGCCTCACTGAGCCGGCGCCTCGTGCCGCCCGATCCAGAGCCTGCGAAGGACTGACCATGATCTCGTTGCAATCCACCCATGCCCTCCTCGACACCGCGGACACCGCGTTTGGCCGCGACGTGCTGTTCGGCCTCAGCCAGCCGCAGAAGCAGGTGCCGTGCACCTGGCTCTACGACCATCGCGGCGCGGAGCTGTTCGAGGACATCACCCTGCTGCCCGAGTACTACCCGACGCGCGCCGAAGTTCGGATCCTCGAACGCTCGGCGTCGCTGATGGCTCACTTCGCCGGGCCGCAGGCGACGCTGGTCGAGTTCGGCAGCGGCTCGAGCCGCAAGACGCCGCTGCTGCTGTCGGCACTGGAGTCACCGGCGGCATATGTGCCCATCGACATCTCGGCTCAGGTTCTGCTGGAGTCGGTGGTGGGGCTGCAAGGCCGGTTTCCGCACATCAGGATGAATCCGCTCGTGGCCGACTTCCACAAGCTGAAGAGGCTGCCGGGCATGAAGTCGGCCGGGCGTCGCCTGGGCTTCTTTCCCGGATCGACGGTCGGCAACTGCGGGCCGGAGGAAGCCGTGGACCTGCTCGGAAAGTTTGCGCGCATGCTCGGTCCGGACGCCCTGCTCGCGGTCGGCGCCGACGCGACGCAGGACCCCAGGCTGCTGCTGCCCGCCTATGACGACAGCCGCGGCGTGACGGCCGCCTTCAACCACAACCTGCTGTGGCGCATCAACCGCGAACTCGCCGGGACCTTCGACGACGTGGGGTTTCGCCACGAGGCGCGCTACGACGCCGTGCGGCAGCGGGTGGAGATGCACCTGGTGAGCCGCCATGCGCAGCGCGTGCAGGTGCTGGGTCACGAATTCCGCTTTGCACGCGGCGAATCGATCCACACCGAGAGCTCGTACAAATTCGGTCCCATCAAGTTCCAGGCGCTCGCCAAGCGCGCCGGCTGGACACCGCTGGCGTTGTGGATGGATGACGCCTCGCGCTTCACGGTGTACCTGTTCGAGCGCTCGTTCTGAGCCGCCGATGTGACCGAAACGTGAATCTTCGGTAAGCGTCACGTGACGCCGCCCAGCCAAAGTCCAAGTACCGATTCCCTCAACCCTCCTCAAGGAGCACCGACATGCAACCCACCAAGACCATGATCCACAACGCCCTGGCCGGCCTCGTCGCGCTGGGCCTGTCCTCCGCTGCCGCCAGCGCGCTGGCCGCCAAGGGCGACACCGAGAAGTGCGCCGGCATCGTGAAGGCCGGGCAGAACGACTGCGGCACGAGCAAGGGAGCCTGTGCCGGCACGATCAAGACCGACCGCGACGCCGAGGCCTGGATCACGGTGCCCAAGGGCACCTGCGCCAAGATCGCCGGCGGCAAGGTGACCGACAAGCCCGAAAACCAGCACGGCGGCGCCGCTGCGGTGAAGAAGACCAGCTGATCCCTCACGCCAGGAGCATCGCCGTGCAGGTCGCAAGCCACTCCCCGTTCTCGTCCGCCCCGCGTCGTGGCTTGCGCCAGCGCGGCCTCGCACTCGCGCAGAGCGTGGTGCACAGGCTCGACCAGCTCTCGCCGCTGGTCGATCTCGTCATCCGCGTCTTCGTCGCGATGGTGTTCTTCAAGGCCGGCCTCACCAAGATCGCGAGCTGGTCCGGCACGTTGGCGCTGTTCGAGAACGAGTACGCCGTGCCGCTGCTGTCTCCCGAGATCGCGGCGCTGCTTGCAACGACCGTCGAACTGGTCTTCCCCGTCCTGCTGGTACTGGGCCTGGGCACTCGCCTGTCGGCCCTGGCGCTATTCGTCTTGAACATCGTCGCCGTGATCTCCTATCCGGAGATCGGCGAGGTGGGTCTGCGCGATCACCAGATGTGGGGCCTTCTCCTGCTGGTCACGCTGCTGCACGGTCCCGGCGCGCTGTCGCTGGACCACCTGATCGGTCGCCGCTTTCTCGGCCGCCACTGAAGTGAAAGACCACCCCCGAAGCGCCTTCGGCGCTCCCCTTCCAGGGGCGCCGCCAACGGCCCGGCAAAGCCGGATCCGCGGCAGCCGCTGGATGCGCTTGTTTCATGCGCAGAGGGGCGTGTCGCCCACCATGGGGAACTGAGATGACCATCTCCGTCCGGACCAAGAACATCGTCATCGTCGGCGGCGGCTTCGCCGGCACGACGCTCGCCAGGTCGCTGCAGCGCCGGCTGCCCGACGGCCATCGTGTCGTGCTCGTGAGCGAGGAGAGCTACACGACATTCAACCCGATGCTGGCGGAGGTCGTCGGCGCGGCGGTGTTCCCCGAGCACGTCGTCGCTCCGATCCGCCAGATGCTGGACACCGCCGCAGAGGCCGGCAGCCAGTTCATCATGGGCCGCGTGCTGCGCGTCGACTTCGAGCGCCGGCGTCTGGAGGCGCGCACGCTGGCCGGTGTGCACGCGATCGACTACGAGCACCTGGTGTTCGCCTTCGGCACACGCGCCAACGTCGACCTCGTGCCGGGCCTCGCGCACAACGCGATGCCGCTGAAGCTGGTGGGCGATGCGATGCACATCCGCAACCGCGTGCTGCAGCGGGTGGCGCGCATCGAGCTGGAGCGCGATCCCGTCGAACGGCAGCGCCTGGGTCACTTCATCGTCATCGGCGGCGGCTTCTCGGGTGTCGAGGTCGCGGGCGGCATCGGCGACTTCCTCCGCAGCGCCATCCGCTACTACCCGCGGGTGCAGCCGCACGAGCTCAAGGTGACGGTGCTGCAGGACGCCGACCGCCTGCTGCTCGAGCTGCCGGAGTCGCTCGGCCTGGCCGCGGCGCGCTCGCTGCAATCGCGCCGCATCGCGGTGCGGCTGAAGGCGCGCGCCGCGCGCGTGGACCCCGACGGCGTGACGCTCTCCAGTGGCGAATTCATTCCCGGATCGACCGTGATCTGCACCATTGGCACCCGGCCGAATCCCCTCGCCGAAGGGCTCGCGTTGCCGACCCGGCGCGGCCGCATCGAGACGAGACCTGACATGTCGGTGAGCGGCGTCACGAACGTCTGGGCCGTCGGCGACTGTGCATGGGTGCGCAACGCCGCGACCGGGCAGTTCGCCCCGCCGACCGCGCAGTTCGCGGTGGCGCAGGCGCGTGCGCTGGCGCGCAACATCGTCGCGGCCATCGAGCGCCGGCCCACCGAGCCTTTCCGCCATGTGTCCAGGGGAATGATGGCGACCACCGGCCACCTCAAGGGCGTGGCGCAGGTGTTCGGGCTTCGGCTCACCGGCCTGCCGGCGTGGATGCTGTGGCGCGCCCACTACCTGCTGCAGATGCCCACGCTCGGCCGCAAGGTCCGCATCTTCGTCGAGTGGACCTGGAGCATGTTCTTCCCTGCCGACATCACGCACCTGCGCTTCACCCGTACCGACGAGGCCGACGCGCCGCAGCGATCCACTCCGTTCTCCGCGGCCCGCCCCACCCCTTGAAGGACATCGTCATGCAACTCAAGCAGAAATCCGCCATCGTCACCGGCTCGACCAGCGGCATCGGCCTCGGCATCGCACGCGCCTTCGCCGAGCAAGGGGCCGACGTGCTGCTCAACGGGTTCGGCAACCTCGACGAGATCGAATCCACCCGCAGCGAGCTGCAGCGCGAGTTCGGCGTGCAGGTGCTGTACTCCGGCGCCGACATGGGCCGGCCCGATCAGATCCGCGCCATGGCCGAGCTGGCGACGGCGCGCTTCGGCAAGGTGGACATCGTCGTCAACAACGCCGGCATCCAGCATGTGGCGCCCGTCGAGCAGTTTCCCGACGAGAAATGGGACTCGGTGCTGGCGATCAACCTGTCGTCGGCATTCCACCTGATCAAGGCCGTCGTGCCCGGGATGAAGCAGCGGCGATGGGGCCGCATCGTCAACGTGGCCTCCGCGCACGGCCTCACTGCATCGCCGTTCAAGTCGGCGTACGTCGCGGCCAAGCACGGCATGGTCGGCCTGGGCAAGACGGTCGGCATCGAGCTGGCGGAGTTCGGCATCACCTGCAACACGATCTGCCCGGGTTATGTGAAAACCCCTTTGGTCGAGAAGCAGATCGCCGACCAGGCGAAGGCGCATGGCATCAAGCCGGAAGACGTGGTGCGCGACGTGATGCTCGTGCACCAGGCGCGCAAGGAGTTCGTCAAGGTCGAGGAGCTGGCCGCGCTGGCGGTGTTCCTGGCGTCCGACGCAGGGGCCTCCATGACGGCCGCCGCCATCACGATGGACGGCGGCTGGACACAGCACTGATCGTTGTAATGCCCTCGCAGCGCCTGCGACGAAGCCACACACCACACACGAGACAACCCCATGGACATGTCCGTCAAGACGCGCAAGCCGCGCGCCGGCACTGCCGACAGCAAGATCAAGACGATCAACCTCGCCCTGCAAGGCGGCGGCGCGCACGGCGCGTTCGCGTGGGGTGTGCTGGATCGGCTCATCGAGGATGGCCGCATTGCCTTCGAGGGCATCAGCGCCACCAGCGCCGGCGCGATGAATGCGGCGGTGCTCGCGTACGGTTGGACGCAGGGCGGCCGCGACGGCGCGCGCGAGTCGCTCGCCAACTTCTGGCGGGCGGTTTCCGAGGCCGGGTCGCGATACAGCCCGTACAGGGCGATGCCGTGGGCAGCGCACCTGGGCGACTTCTCGCTCGACCATTCGCCCGGCTACTTCCTGATGGACATGGCCACGCGGCTGTTCTCGCCGTACCAGCTCAACCCGTGGAACTTCAACCCGTTGCGCGACGTGCTGGAACGCCACGTCGACTTCGCGGCGATGCGCGAGCATTCGGCGATCAAGCTCTTCCTGGCGGCGACCAACGTGGAAACCTGCAAGGTCCGCATCTTTCAATGCAGCGACATCACCGCCGACGCGGTTCTCGCCTCGGCGTGCCTGCCGTTCATGTTCCAGGCGGTCGAGATCGACGGCGAGTTCTACTGGGACGGTGGCTACGTCGGCAACCCGGCGATCTACCCGCTCATCTACCACTGCGATTCGCGCGACGTCGTGATCGTGCACCTCAACCCCATCGTGCGCCGCGGATGTCCGCGCACGGCGGCCGAGATCCTGAACCGGCTCAACGAGGTGAGCTTCAATTCATCGCTGATGCGCGAGATGCGGGCCATCGCCTTCGTCACCTCGCTGATCGAGCGCGGCAAGCTGTCGCAGGACGAGGCGAAGCAGATGCTCATTCATTCGATCCGCGCGGACGAGGAGATGGTGCACCACGGCGTGTCGAGCAAGCTGAACTCGGACTGGACCTTCCTCACCCACCTGCGCGACAAGGGCCGGGCGCATGCCGATCGCTGGCTGGCGAGCCATTTCGGCGACATCGGTCAGCGCTCCAGCGTCGACATCCGGGGCGAGTTCCTCTGAAAACATCATGATCGCGCGCATCGAAGAGCTGCTGGCCAACAACAAGGCCTTCGTCGCCGAGCAGCTGCGACTCGACCCGGCGTACTTCGACAAGCTGGCGCAAGGCCAGCATCCGGAGTTCCTGTGGATCGGCTGCTCGGACTCTCGCGTGCCGCCCGATCGCATCACCGGCACGCGCGAGGGCGACATGTTCGTCCATCGCAACATCGCCAACCTCGTCGTGCAGACCGACATGAACCTGCTGTCGGTGCTGCAGTACGCGGTGGACGTGCTCCAGGTGAAGCACGTCATCGTCTGCGGGCACTATGGCTGCGGCGGCGTGAAGGCGGCCATGGGGCACGCACACCACGGTCTCATCGACAACTGGCTGCGCACGCTGAAAGACACGCAGGACTACTTCTGGCCGCAGCTCGCGACCCTGGATGAGCACGCACGCTTCGACCGACTGGTGGAGCTCAACGTCGTCGAGCAGGTCTACAACCTCGGCAAGACCAACATCATCCAGGACGCCTGGGCGCGCGGCGGCCATCCGTTCATCCACGGCTGGGTTTTCGACATCGCGAGCGGCTACATCAGGCCGCAGACGTCGATGATCAACAACAACGACGCGATCCTGGAGGTCTGCAAGTTCCACAACGGCATCGTCGGACAGCCGGCGATCCGCGCGGCGGCATGAGGTCCAGGCCATGCAGGACCTCATGCTGATCAGCGCGGCAGTGCTCGTCTCGGTGCTGTGCGCCGGCGTCATGGGCTTCGCCATCCAGCGGGGTGCCACCTGCACCGTCGCTGCCGTCGACGAAATGCTGGCCAAGCGCAGGGCGAACCGCCTCCTTGCCATGGGCGAGGCCTCGCTGTGGGTGGCCGGAGGGTTGGCGCTGTCGAGCGTGATCGGTGCGCTTCCCGCCACGCCGTCGGCCTATGCAGTGAGCGCGTGGACCTTCATCGGCGGCGCGCTGCTCGGGCTCGGCGCCTGGGTCAACAAGGCCTGCGTGTTCGGCGCGATCGCGCGATTCGGCTCGGGCGAATGGAACTATGCCGCCACGCCGGTCGGCTTCTATGTCGGCTGCCTGACGCTCGGCGTGTTCTTCAGGACGCCGGCGACGCAGCAACTGGCCGAAGGCTCGCCCGTGCTGGAGGCGGCCGGCTGGGTGGCGCTCCTGTTCACCGGCTTTGCGGCGTGGAGAATCGGGCCGCCCCTGTGGACCGTGTGGGCTGATCCCGGCGGCTGCAGCGAACGGGGACAAGCGCGGGCGCGTCGGCTCGCGGCCCGCATCTGGTCACCGCATGCGGCGACCGCGGTGATCGGTGTCACCTTCGTCATCATTCTTCTGCTGGTGGGCGCATGGGCCTACACCGACGTGCTGGCGCAGCTGGCTTCCGGCGCGACGATGCGGCTGGCGTTGGGCGTGCTCTGCCTGGTGGCGCTCTACGTCGGCGCCGTGCTGGGCGGGTGGACGGCAGGCCGCTGGCGCAGCACACCGGTGTCCGCGCTCAGCGTGATGCGCTGTCTCTTGGGCGGCGCGATGATGGCCTGGGGCAGCCTCCTGATTCCGGGCAGCAACGACGGCTTGATCCTGATCGGCATGCCGCTGTTGCGCCCCTATGCGTGGCTGGCGTTCGCGACGATGTGCCTGTCGATCGCGGCGGCGATGTGGGCATCGCAGCACGTGGTCGGCGTTCACCGCGCTGGAGAGGCATCGCAATGACCGAGGACGCGCCGCCCAGGTCGCATCGCGTGGCCAACGCCGTCGTCCTCGGCGGGGCAGTGCTCGTCGCGCTCGCTGCGATCCAGCGCTACACCCACGCGCTGCCCGGCAGCGACAGCACGTTCCATCTCCCGCGCGAGCGTTGCTACGGCGTCGCACGCGCCGGCCAGAACGATTGCGGCACGGCCCAGCACGCCTGCGCCGGCCGCGCCACGCGCGACAACGCGGGCGACGAGTGGATCAGCCTCCCGGCGGGCACGTGCGCGCGCATTGCAGGCGGCCGTGTGAAGAGCTCCGGCGCGTGAACCCATGCTGATGCGGCTGCGCTCGTGGCTGTTCACCGGCGCGCCCGCGTCGGCCGGTCCTCCCCTGCCGCTGCGTGTGCAGCGCGAGCTCGAACGCGAGCAGTTCCGCGCCGAGCTGCTGGTGACTGCCGTGCAATTGCTGCTGGTCGTGCTGCTGGCGACGCTGTACGCCTCGACACCGGCCGGCTTCTCGCCCGACGCACCGATCGAGGCGGTCCCGCTCGGCCTGGTGTTCTTCGCGCTGCTCGCGCTCGTGCGGCTTTACACCGCCTGGACCGGGCAGCTCAGTCGGCCGGTGCTGGCGGTTGGCGTCATCGCCGAGATGGTCGTGCTGCTGTTCGTCATCTGGGCCACCCACCTGCAATACGAACAGCCACCGCAGTTCTCGCTGAAGAGCACGCAGTTCGTCTATGTCTTCATCCTGATCGGCTTGCGGTCGCTGCGCTTCGAGCCGGCGTGGGTGGTGGTCTCGGGCCTGACCGCGGCCATCGGCTGGTCCCTGCTCGTCGCTTTCGCCGTGCAACATGCTCCCGACAACCCGATCACCTGGGACTACGTGACCTCGCTGAGATCGATCCAGATCCACCTGGGCGGCGAGTTCGACAAGATCCTGGCCGTCGTCGTGGTCACCGGCATTCTGGCGCTCGCCATCGGGCGCGCCCGACACCTGCTCGAACGCGCCGTGGCGCAGCAGCGCGCGGTGGCCGACCTGTCGCTCTTCTTCGACGACTCGGTGGCGCGCCGCATCACGGGGTCCGAGGCCGACGTGACGGCGGGACAAGGCGAGCAGCGCGACGCCGCGATCCTGTTCCTCGACATGCGTGGCTTCACCGACGCCGCGATGCGGCTCACACCCACCGAGCTGATCGCACTCCTCGGTGAATACCAGCGGCTCACCGTCCCCCTCATCAAGCGGCACGGCGGAAGCATCGACAAGTTCATGGGCGACGGGATCCTCGCGAGCTTCGGCGCCGTGGCGCCTGACCCGCAGTACGCGGCGCGGGCCCTGCGTGCCGTCGATGCCATCCTCGTCGCGGTCGATCAATGGCGCGCCGCGCGCTTGCAGGCTGGCCAGGTCGCGCCGGATGTCGGCGGCGGCCTCGCCACGGGCCCAGTTGTCTTCGGCATCATCGGTGACGACACGCGCCTCGAATACACCGTGATCGGCGACGCCGTGAACCTGGCGGCCAAGCTGGAGAAGCACAACAAGGCCGAGAAGACGCGTGCCATCACCACGCGAATCGCCTACGAGCTGGCGTTGTCGCAGGGTTACGTCGGCGGCAAGGAACTTCGCGAGGCGCGGCCGGTGAACGGAGTGGCTGCGCCCCTGGACCTGGCGGTGCTCGGCGACAGGAGGTGAAGCTCACCTTGCGGATTGAGCAGCGCGGGGCATGGCCGGTCGCACACGAGCGCCATCGTCCGCGCTGCGTTGATCACCGGCAGCGCCAATGCGACGCGCGGCTCGCCGCGGGGGTGGGTCACCACGAGGCGCGTCACGTTGGCCGCGGCGGTCTCCTCCTGCACGAAACCGGCGACGCGCCCATCGGCGCCCACTTCCAGCAGGACGAAGTCGAAGACCGGCAACTCGCCTGCGCGCAGGCCGAACTGCGCCGCGATCGCCTGCTCGTAGCGACGCGCAGCATCGGCGCGAGCAATGTCGGCGCTGCGAGGACGCTGCACATGATCGCGCGGCACGGGGCAGGCGGCGAGTTCATGGATTGACGTCTCGTCCCACGAGTCGTCCACCGCGAACAGATGCACATGGCGCCAGTCAAGTCGCCGGAAGGCCGGCAGCCGAGCAAGCGCTGACAGCATCGCGCCGAGTACGGCGCCGCCGCACAACGCGGCGTGAAAGCAAGGGCGCGTGGCCAGCGTGCGCATCGCCGCTTCGGCGAACAGCGCGGCGGCGCGCAGCGCACGCTCGCCAGCGACAAGCGGCGAAGCCACGTCGGTGGTCTGGGCACTCATGCGGCTGGCATTTCCAGGCAAACCAGCGTCCCCACCGCCAGGTGGTGGGCGATCGCTCCCGCGACATCGAACCCCGCATCGATGGCCAGCGCCGCCGACACGGCGTTGCCCAACGGCGCGCCGCGCGACAGCCCGTCGAGCAGCGCAAACTCGGCAGGCGTCAGCAGTTCCAGCTCGACCTCGCCGGCGCGCTGAACCACCAGAACGGATTCGCCACCGGCGTCCAGGTCGACCAGCGGTCCGTCGTCATCCGACATCGGCGACTGATGTGCCTGCCAGATGCGCACGATCGGGTAAGGCGACGCCACGAGCCGCGCCGCCGGTTGCCATCGAAGGCGCAACGCCGGGCGTGCGTCATCCGGCATCGCGGCGATCTGCGCCAGCACGGCGGCCGCGTCCGCACCGCGTGCGCTCTCGGTATGGAAGACGGCGTGCCACGCCCAGTCGAGCCGGGCACTGTCGGCGAGGTACGACAGTTCGCGCGCGGGCTCGAACCGCTCGATGAAGGCCGGCAACTCGCCGCCGAACTCATGCAGGTTTCCAGACCGGGGCGGATGCGCGACGATGAACTCATGCGCGGCGAAGCGGAAGAATCCGTCTCCGACCAGCGCCGCGATGGTGGGGTACACAGCCGCCAGCGCATCGGTGAGGCTGCCGAAGAGGTTGTGGCGGTAAATGTCGAGCCGGCGCTGCGGCGCCAGGCCGCGTGGCACCACATGGCGGGCGGCCCGGTCCGAGCGCTCGAAAAGCGCCTCCAGCATCTCCGCTTGCAGCTCACGCAGCGTGGCCATGGGCATGCAGTCGCCTGTCGGCATGCGCCGCTTCGTCGAGCAGCACGGGCAACGGCGGCAGGTCGGCGTCCCACTCGACGATGGTGGTGCGGGGCCCGATGCGGCGCAGTGTTTCCTCGTACAGCGACCACACGGGCTCGGCAACCGCTCGGCTGTGGGTGTCGATGAGGATCTCCATCTCGCCGCCGTCCTCGAGGGGCACGCGGTTCACGCTGTAGCCGGCCAGATGCATCTCCATCACCGCGTCGGGCGGGATCGCGTCCAGGTAGGCCAGCGCATCGAAGCCGTGATTGGATGCACTGACGTGGATGTTGTTGACGTCCAGCAGCAGCGCACAACCCGTGCGCCCCACGAGCTCGGCAAGGAACGCCCACTCCGGCATGTCGGCGCCGCGGAACTCCAGGTAGCTGGACACGTTCTCGATGAGCAAGCGCCTGCCGAGCGTGTCCTGCACCTGTTCGATGCGCGCGGCGACATGCGCCAGCGCCTCTCGCGTGTACGGCAACGGCAGCAGGTCGTTGACGTGGACGCCACCCACCGAGCCCCAGCACAGATGGTCGGAGACGAGCGCCGGCTCGACGCGATCGACCAGCGATCGCAATGCCGCGAGGTGACGATCGCTCAAAGGGTCGGCGGAGCCGATCGACAGCCCGATGCCATGCAGACTCACCGGCGTGTCGCGACGCACTTGCATGAGCACGTCGAGATGCCGGCCGCCGCCGAAGAAATTCTCGCTGTGCACTTCCACCAGCGGCAGCACCGGGCGCGTTTCCAGGAAGCTGCCGTAGTGGGGCGAGCGCAGGCCTATGCCTGCGCCGGGAGTCAGGAGGCTTGTGGAGGCGGGGCGGGTTCGGGTCGGCGCCATTGGCAAACTGTAGAAGCCGCACCCTTTCCCCGCCATCCGTGACTGCCGACATTGCACTTCGGCCACTACGGATTCCCTTGCGGCGAGGGCCGCGTCAGAATGGGTCGTCTGGGGGAGCGCCGAATGCCACTCGAAGCCGTCGCCGAGATGCCGCCCGAACCGCACACGCGGGACCTGCAGGGGATGCTCCTCGACGCCGTCGACGATGGCGTGGGCCTGCTCGATGCGCAGGGGATGCTGCGCCTGGCCAATCCCGCGCTCGCCGCGCTGCTGGGCCGCGACGCGGCCGAGTTCGCCGGCGATCCGTGGCGCATGCGCATCGCCGACGGCGAACACACAGCCTGGGACGCCGCCTTCGAGGCCGCCTGCCGGGGCGAGCGGGCCTCGTGCGCCACACTGCTGTGTCGCCCCGACGGCCATGCGGTCCCCGTGGAGATCTCCCTGCGTCCGCTGCGCGATGCGGACGATCGTGTCGAGGCGATCGCATTGATTGCCTGCGATCCGACGCGCCGGCAAGGCAACGAGGAGATGCTGCGCTGGATCGCTCGCGCCACCGCGCCGCTGACCGGAGACGACTTCTTCCACACGCTGACCCGCCACTTCGCGGCCGCCTTCGGCCTGCGTCGCGCCTTCATCGCCGAATGCGTGGACCAGCCGATCACGCGCGTGCGCACGCTGGCGTATTGGTACGACGCCGAAATGCGGCCGAACTTCGAGTTCGAGATCGCTGGCACGCCATGCGAACGCACGATCCGCGACGGCCGGGTCTATTGCGTCAGCGACGGCCTCGGCGAGCTGTACCCCAGGGCCCGCCGCCTGCGCCTCGACGGCTACCTTGGCGCGCCCATCTTCGACACCAGCGGGCGCCTCCTCATCGGTCACGTCGCCTTCGAGACCGAGGGACCGCTGGACGTCGCCATCCTCGCGAGTCCGCTGTTCCAGATCTTCGTTTCGCGCGCGTCGGCCGAGCTGCGTCGCAAGCGCGCAGAGGACGTGCTTCGTGCAAGCGAGGAGCACTACCGGCTGCTGGTGGAGCACCAGACCGACGTGGTCGTGAAGCTCGACGGGCAGCAGCGGCTGCTCTTCGTCAGCCCGTCGTTCTGCCGTCTCTTCGGCGCGGAAGAGCAAGCCTTGCTGGGTTCGCGCCTCAGGCCCGCCGTGGCCCAGGAAGATCGTGGGCGGTTCGAAGCGGCATGGCAGTCGCTGGAGATGCCGCCGCATGAGGCGCACTTCGAGGAGCGGCTGGCGACCACCCAAGGTTGGCGCTGCATCGCCTGGTCGCAAAAGGCGATGGTGGACGATGAGAACCGCATCACCGCCGTGATCGCCGCGGGCCGCGACGTCACCGATCGCCTGCGTGCCGAGGAGCAGGCACGCCAGCATCTGCAGCAACTCGCGCACGTGGGGCGCATCAGCGCGATGGGCGAGATGGGATCGGCGATCGCCCACGAGATCAACCAGCCGCTCACTGCCGTTCGCACCTATGCCCAGGCGTGCCGTCGCCTGCTCGCCGCAGGCGTGGGGCCGAACGAGCTCGGCGACACGCTGGAGCGTGTTGCCAACCAGGCCGAGCGCGCGGCCGAGATCATCCAGCGCCTGCGCGGCTTCCTTGCCCAGCAGGAAGTGCAAGCCATGCCGGTCGACCCGAATTTCCTCGTGCGGGAGGTGATCGACTTGTGTCGCGCCGACGCGAGCCAGTGCGGGGTGCAGCTGCGCCTCGATCTGGCGACCCACGCGATGCCGCTGGTTCATGTCGACCCGATCCAGGTCGAGCAGATCGTGCTGAACCTCGTGCGCAACGGCATCGAGGCGATCCAGCAGGCCGAGAGCATGGAGCGCGTGCTGACGGTATCGACGCAGCGCCGAGGGCGCGAAGCGTGGGTGTCCGTGCAAGACAGCGGACCCGGTGTCTCGCCCGACGCGGCGGCCCGCATCTTCGACGCGTTCTTCACCACCAAGCCGGGGGGAATGGGCGTAGGCCTGGCGCTCAGCCGCTCGATCGCCGAAGCGCACGGCGGACGCTTGTGGCTCGACGAGACTGGCGGCGGCGCGTTGTTCCACCTCGCCCTGCCGGCGGTCGCCGATGACGCAGGAGACAGCGCATGAGTGCGCCCGAGCCGATCGTCCACGTGATCGACGACGAAGCCGATGTGCGGCAGGCACTCGCGCTTCTGATGCGCTCGGTGAACCTGAAGTCGCGGACCTACGCGTCGGCGCAGGAGTTCCTCGCCGACTACGAGAGCGGCTCGCCCGGTTGTCTTGTCGTCGATGTGCGACTGCCCGGCATGAGCGGCCTCGAGCTGCAGGAGCGGCTGACGCAAGCCGGCATCGCGCTGCCGGTCATCGTCATGACCGGCCATGGAGACATCCAGATGGCCGTGCGGGCAATGCGCGCCGGTGCGCTGGACTTCGTGGAGAAGCCGTTCCACGACCAGGCGCTGCTCGACCGCGTGCACGAAGGCATCGAGCGCTCGCTGCACCTGCAGGACGTGGCGGGCGAGCGCGGCGAGCTGCAACGGCGGTATGCGAGCCTCACCGAGCGCGAGAAGCAGGTGATGGCGCAGGTGATCGAAGGCCGGCAGAACAAGCTCATCGCCGACGAGCTGGGACTGTCCACTCGCACGGTGGAGACGCATCGCGCCCACATCATCGAGAAGATGGGCGCGACCTCGCTGTCGCACCTGGTGCGCATGGCGATCGCGGTGATGCCGCAGCACGGCAGCGTGGGGCTGGTCCGCGGCCGAAGGTCCTGATTGGATCGAACGCCCCGGGTGAGGCGTTGTCACGGTTCGGCGCGTCCGCGCGTCAGTTGGCGGCCAGCCCCACACTTCCCGCCGGCAACCCGCCAGCGGCGCCGGCCGGCAGCAAGCTGCCGTCATGCGCGAGCTCGAAGGCAACGATCTGCAGGCTGCGCGGCGCAAGTGCAAACAGCCAGCGCCCATCCGACGAGACCGCCATGTCCGTCGCTCCTGCGTTGGCGCCTGTGCTCGCCGCCACCGCGTTCGCGAGCTCGAGCCGCCCCGAACGCGCGATGCGGTAGCTGCTGAGCGTGCTGGTGCCCGCATTGGCCGTGTAGGCGTGCTTGCCGTGGGGCGTCACCACCACCCAGCACGCGGCAGCCTGCGTGTTCGGCACGGAAGCGCTCACCAGCGTCGGTGTCGCGGACCGCTCGTCGAAGCAGTACGAAGACGCTGCGCTGGCGGTTGCCTCGGACACGATCAGGTGGTCGCGCCGGTCGAACGCGAATCCGAACGGCGTCGCGCCGGACGACGCCGTCACGACCGCCTTGCCCAGCACCCCGTTGCGATGCACCGGATAGCTCGTGATGCGGTTGGTCGCCTTTTCCGTGACGACGAGAATCTCGCCATCGGCGCCGAAGCCGACCTGGGCCGGGTTCGTGCCGCCCGACGCCGACAACGGGCGCGTCCCGTCGGTCAGCGGCCTCAGCTCGCCATGGTGGTTGCGAAACCCCGCCACGTTTCCGGCGCCGCCGGCATTGAGCACGTAGACGATGCCGTCGTCTTCGGTCACGCTGATCGGCAGGAAGCCGCCCGAGTCGACCACCGATGCGAGTGCGACGCCGTCATCGCGGACGACGAACGTCGACACCGTGTTGCTGCGAGCATTGACCACGAACACATGCCGTCCATCCGTGCTGAGCGTGACGGCGCCCTGGGAGCCGAGGCCCGCGCCCGTGCCCTGGCCCTGCGTGGCCACACGTGCCGTCAGCACCAGTTCGCCGCTCCTGCCTTGGGCAAAGACCAGAAGCTCGTTGTTGCCGGGCGAGTTCGTGCTGGTGAAGACCTTCCGTGCGTGAAAGCCATGGCCCCCATCGTGAGCCGATGCCGGCGCGGCAACGGCAGCGGCCAGCGCGAGAGCTGAAGCGTGGACGGCAAAGCGTCGACGGTGAACGTTCATTCGAGACTCCTCGTTGAAGGTGAAGGACCGGGGCAGCTCGGCAATTCGAGCGCCGATGCTTGGTCGTCCGGTCTTTCGTCCTCTGACGCGGCTCGAAAGTCACATTTCTGTAAACCCTCGCGTCTGCCTGCTCTCTGCTACTAGTGGCCTGTAACGGTCGATTCGGGAGTGAAGACCGCGCAGGCGGCGCGCAGGGCAAGGCGCAAAGCGCAGCGATGCCCGTAGGCATCGCGAGCATTTGCAACGCCGCCATGCGCGTCGCCTGCGCGGCAGGCACTTCCGAATCGGCCGTTACAGGCCACAACTAGTCGCTCCAACCGCCCCAAAGAATGGACGGCGGCGATCGCTCGAGCCAGGCAAGCGGATAGCGGGCGAGTCCGGGCAACATGCGGCTCCAGACAAATGCCATCGCCGCCAGGGCGAGCACGCCCACAAGAACAACGTTCCACAGGGCATGAAACCCCGCGTGTCCGGCAACCATGATGAGAGGGTTCGCACCGGCCGGGGGATGAACAGTCTTCGTGAGCAGCATGAATCCGAGCGTGAGGACCTGCGCCAACGCATAGACCCACGGGGCCTCGCCGAAACTCTGGTAGCAGACGATGCCGATCAAGGCGCCACCGAGGTGACCACCGAAAAGCGCACGCGGTTGCGCTGCAGGAGCGCGTGTCAGGCCGAAGAGGAAGACCGCGGAGCCACCAAGCGACGCAAGCAGAAAAGGCGAGATCGGCGGCGCCACGAGCCACAAGGCGAACGTGATTCCGGCGGCGGCGCCGACGAGGCACCATGTGAAGCGGATGACGGGATGTCGAGACACTGTGGGGTTCCGGGGTTGCTGACGATGGAGCGAAGTGCCGCGCAGGCCAGGGGCCACCGCGGCAGTGGGTCGTCGGACGCTGGGCGACCCGCGTGCAGATTGCAAGAAGCGAACCATGGCTTGTCAGCAGGCCGGGCTGCCATGGAGGAGGCGCCATCTGGCCCGGCGTCACGGCTTCAGCTTGAGGACGCCTCGCCGGACACCCAATGCCTCACGCCACGTCTGCCCGAGTCGGAGCTCGAGCCAGTGCTTCGAGCATCAGGTTTACCGTGCCGCGGGTCGTGCCCACCGTTCGGGCCCAGGTTCGTCACGCGACGATCACGTTCTGATGTCGTTTGGGTTTCACGAGCCATCCTGCGTCAGGTTTGCTCTTGCCGCACGACGGAGCAGCACCAGCCGCGAGTTGCGTTGCTGGACCCGCTGCCCTTAAGGAGCCCTCCATGAAGACCGTCTTCGCGACCCTTTTCCTTGCCGCTGCCACGACCGCAACATTCGCCAGCGAGGCGACGCAGTTCGTCGATCCGCCGAGCACCCTGACGCGCGCCGAAGTGCGCGCCCAGATCGGAACTCCCTTGACGGTCGTCCAGCTCGGCAACGCCAGCGTGTTCATCGACCCTGCGCCGATGCCGGCGCGCGCCGAGTCCAGCATGCTCGCTCGCATGGCCGGCCGCATCTTCAACAGCCGAAACTTCTCAGAAACGCACTGAGCTGCGCGCCCGCCGCCTGCCTCCCGGCAGGCGGACAACGCTGTGACCACTAGACGGCTTCGCTTGTCGGATCTACCTGGTGGAAAAGTATTTCGGTCACGAGGTGGCGGTTCAGACATCGAAATCGCTGCTCGTCGAGACACCACGCACCTGGCAAGCAAAGCACCTGCTCGAAGCGGAGCGCAGGACCGTGCAGGAGGTGAGCGTCGCTGTCGGGTACGAGGATGCCGCCTACTTCCGTAGCCTGTTCAAGCGCTTCACCGGCATCGGGCCGCAGGCCTATCGAGACCGCTTCGGCATCAAGAGGAACGCGCGGGCCTGATCGGGGGACAACGGCGGATGACCATGCCGCTCACGCGCTTCGTGCCGTGCGCTCGCGCGTCCGATGGGCCGCACTTCTTGCGGACGAGCGAGGGTCGGCCTTTCGCAAGCGCAGACGATCCTGAAGGTCCGACTCCGCCTGTTCGATGAGAACCAGCGCGGCGCGCTCGGCCGCCTCGGCATCGCCCCTTTCGATGGCCACGCAGATCGCTTCGTGCATCGGCAGCGAGAACGCCGGCCCGCCCGGCTTCTCGGAGATGACCTTGAAGCTGGCCTGCAGCATGGCGGACATCGCCTCCTGCATCTGCCGCAGAAACTGATTGCCGCAGGCCGACAGGATGGTGGCGTGAAAGGCGAGGTCCGCCTCGACGTAGTCACCCTTGCCTGCAACGGCGCGCTCCATGGCCATGTAAGCCGCGCGCAGCGCCTTGCGATCGCTGTCGCTGGCCCGGACGGCCGCCAGGCGCACGGCCGCGGGCTCCACCACGCGCCGCAACTCGGCGAGGTCGCGCGCCATCGTGGGATCGGGCTGCCTCGATTCGGCACGCCACGCGATGATGTCGGTATCGAAGAGGTTCCAGCGCGAGAGCTCGAGCACCAACGTGCCCACGCGCCGGCTCACTTCCAGCATCCCCTTGGCCACCAGCGACTTGATCGCCTCGCGGATGACGATGCGGCTGTAGCCGAAGCGCTCGCACAGCTCCGGCTCCGAAGGAAGGACTTGTCCCGGCCGATACCGACCCGCGCAGATGTCCTTGCCGAGCTGGTGCAGGACCTGCTCCTGAAACGTGGCCCTCGGGGCCGAGGATCGTGCGGTCATGCAGCTCTTATAGCACGTATGACGAATGTCCAAAAGTGCGGACCGGCTGCAGCTGCGAGACTACAGAATTGTCCACTCGTGAGTATCGGAGAACTCCTTGTCCGACAAACATCATACGTGATACAAAGTTGGCGACAACAGGAGACCCCTTCGATGAGCACCGCTCTCTTCGACCTCTCGGGCCGCACGGCGCTGATCACCGGCTCGACGCGAGGCATCGGCTTCGCCCTCGCCCAGGGCCTGTCGGCCGCCGGCGCCAGGGTCATCGTGAACAGCCGCCAGCAGGCCGCCGTCGACCAGGCCGTGGCCAAGCTGAAGGAACAGGGGTTCGACGTGCGCGGCGCCGCCTTCGACGTGGCCGACCAAGACTCCGTATCCGCCGCATTCGACGCGTTCGACCAGCAGGGCCTGGAGATCGACATCCTCGTCAACAACGCCGGCATCCAGCATCGCGCCCCCATGCTCGAACTGGAGCTGAAGGACTGGCAGCGCGTGATCGACACCAATCTCACCGCGGCCTTCCTCGTCGGCAAGGAAACGGCCAGGCGGATGGTGGCGCGCGGCCGCGGCGGCAAGATCATCAACATCGGCTCGCTCACCAGCGAGGCCGCGCGCGCCACCGTGGCGCCCTACACCGTGGCCAAGGCCGGCATCAAGCTGCTGTCGCGCGCCATGGCCGCCGAGTGGGCCCGGCACGACATCCAGGCCAACTCCATTGGCCCGGGCTACATCCTCACCGACATGAACCAGGCGCTGGTCGACAACCCGCAGTTCGACGCCTGGGTCAAGAGCAGCAATCCGTCGCAGCGCTGGGGCAAGCCCGAGGAGCTGGTGGGCGCTGCCATCTTCCTCGCCTCGGCCGCCTCCAACTACGTCAACGGCCAGATCATCTACGTCGACGGCGGCTGGCTGTCGGTGTTATGAAACACCCCCGAAGCGCCTTCGGCGCTCCCCCTCGAGGGGGCGCCGCCGGCGGACCGGCAAAGCCGGATCCGCGGCGGCCGCTTGATGCGTCGCGTCACGCCGTCGGCGTGCCGGAGCGGTGACATGGGCACCACGCTGATCACCGACGTCAAGGTCGTCCTGACAGCTCCCGAGGGCATCAACCTCGTGGTGGTCAAGGTCGAGACCGACCAGCCGGGCCTGGTGGGCCTGGGCTGCGCCACCTTCGCCTACCGCCACCTGGCGGTGAAGTGCCTCATCGAGGAGTACCTGCGCCCGCTGCTGGTGGGCCGCGATGCGCACGCGATCGAGGACCTGTGGCAGCTCATGCACCAGAACGCCTACTGGCGCAACGGACCGATCGAGAACAACGCGATCTCCGGTGTCGACATGGCGCTGTGGGACATCAAGGGCAAGCTCGCCGGCATGCCGCTGTACCAGCTGTTCGGCGGCAAGTGCCGCGAGGGCGTTCCCATCTACCGGCATGCAGACGGCCGCGACATCGCCGAGCTCTGCGACAACATCCAGAAGTACCGAGAGCAAGGCATCACGCACATCCGCTGCCAGAGCGGCGGCTACGGCGGGGGTGCATTCGGCGCGGCCCCGGCCGGCGCGCCGGAGGGCGCACCGAAGGGCGTGTACCTCGACTCCCGCAAGTACATGCGCGAGACGGTGAAGATGTTCGACGAGATCCGCGGCCGCGTCGGCAACGACGTCGCGCTGTGCCACGACGTGCACGAGCGCCTGAAGCCGATCGACGCGATCCGCTTCGCCTGCGAGCTGGAGCGCTTCGACCTCTTCTTCCTCGAGGACGCGATCGCGCTCGAGGAAGGCGAATGGATCCGCCAGCTGCGCGCGAAGACCAACACCCCGCTCGCGCAAGGCGAGCTGTTCAACCATCCCTTGGAGTGGCGCACGCTCATCACGGAACGCCTGATCGACTTCATCCGCGTGCACCTCAGCCAGGTCGGCGGCATCACGCCCGGGCGCAAGCTGCAGATCTTCGCCGAGCAGTTCGGCGTGCGCACGGCGTGGCACGGCCCCGGCGACATGTCGCCGCTGGCGCACGCGGCCAACATCCACATCGACCTGGCCGCGCGCAACTTCGGCGTGCAGGAATGGTCCGGCACCGAGCCGCCGAACTTCGTGATCCAGGAGCTCAAAGGCCCGCGCGCCGCGCTGCTCGACGTCTTTCCGGGCCTGCCCGAGTTCCGCAACGGGTTCGTGTACGCCAACGACAAGCCCGGCCTCGGCGTCGACCTGAACGAGGCCGAGGCAGCCAAGTACCCCTGCGACAGCAGCGTGACGACCTGGACGCAGACGCGCCTGCCGGACGGCACGCTGCAGACACCCTAGCTCGCATTCCGCAGAGAACGCGAATCCCTTCACACACCAGACGGAGACAACCATGAAGTCCAACCCCTCTTCCTTCCCGGCAACGCGCCGGCTGGCCATGGCCGCCATGGCGGCGCTCGCGCTGACCTCCACCGCGGCGCTGGCCGAGGTCAAGGCCAAGATCGGCCACGCCATGCCCGAGACGCATCCGCAGGCCGCGGCGATGAACAAGTTCGCCGAGCTGGCATCCACCTACACCAAGGGCAACGTCAAGATCCAGGCGTACCACAGCGCCGTTCTCGGCAGCGACGAGAAGCAGCTGCAGGCGGTGCAGGCCGGCACGCAGGAGCTCTACATCGGCACGCTGGCGCCGCTGTCCACCCGCGTCAAGGAAGTGCAGGTCTGGGACCTGCCGTTCATGTTCCAGAACACCCGCGAGGTCTACGCGGTCCTGGACGGCGCGTCGTCGAAGAAGATCTTCGAGAAGATCGAGCCGGCCGGCCTCGTGGGGCTCACATGGACCGGCATGGGCTTTCGCAACCTGTCCAACAGCAAGCGCAGCGTCACCAAGCTCGAGGATGTCAACGGCCTGAAGATCCGGGTGATGGCCAATCCGGTGGCGCTCGACACGTGGAAGACCATCGGCGCCAACGCCGTGCCGATGGCCTTTGCCGAGGTCTTCCCGGCGCTCGAGATCAAGGCGCTGGACGGCCAGGAGAATCCGCTGCTGCACATGTACGCCAACAAGATGCAGGAAGTGCAGAAGTTCATCTCCGTCACCAACCACGTCTACACGCCGGTAGCACTGGTGGCGTCGAAGAAGTTCTGGGACACGCTGTCGCCCGACGACAAGGCGGGTGTGCAGAAAGCCGCTGTCGAGGCCGGCCTGCTGCAACGCAAGCTGCTCGACGAAGGCGACGCCGACGTCATCGCCAAGTTCAAGGCCGCCGGCGTGACGATCAACACCGTGAGCCCGGCCGAGCTGGCGCGCATCCAGGAAAAGGTCAAGCCGACGGTCGCCAAGTTCTCGCCGATCATCGGCGAGGACTTCGTCAAGGGCTTCTACGCCGAGATCGAGAAGGCTCGCGCCGCCAAGTAGCGTGACAGCAGCGCCCGGTGGCCTTCGGCCGCCCGGTGCCCCATCGACGAACAACACGGAACTCCCATGGGCAAGACATTGACGGCCCTCGCCGATGCGCTGACCCGCGCGCTCGAAGTGGTGATGGTGATCTGCATGGTGGTCATGCTGGTCATGGTGTTCGGCAACGTGATGCTGCGGCTGTTCTTCAACACCGGCATCGACCTGTCCGAGGAGATGCCGCGCTTCGCCTTCGTGTGGATGACCTTCCTCGGCGCGATCGTCGGCATGCGCCGCCGCGCCCACCTCGGCGTCGACATCCTGGTGCAGGCGCTGCCGGTGCTGGGACGCAAGGTCTGCTGGGGCATCAGCCAGGCCGTCATGCTGATCTGCTGCCTCTACATCGTCTACGGCACCTGGCTGCAGCACGACATCATCAAGGGCAACGCCTCGCCGGTCGCACAGGTCAGCATGCTGTGGGTGTTCGGCGTGAGCTACCTCACCGGCACCGCGATCGCGATCATCTGCATCTCCAACCTGGTGCGCCTGTTCACGGGCCAGGTGACGGAGGAAGAGCTGATCGACGTGCACGAAGAGGGCATGAGCGAAGCGCTGGAGGCGGAGCACGAGATCGAGGAGCAGACCGCCCAGCATCCGATCACCGGGAGCGCCAAGCCATGACGATCGCCGTCTTCATCTCGTCCCTGCTCGGCTTCATGGCGCTGGGCATGCCGGTGGCGTTCGCGCTCATCGCCTGCGGACTCGCCATGATGTTCTTCATGGGCGTCACGGATCCGCAGATCGTGATCCAGAACATGTGGGACGGCGCCAACAGCTTCCCGCTGCTCGCGGTGCCGTTCTTCATGCTGGCCGGCGAGTTCATGAACGCGGGCGGCATGACGCGCCGCATCATCATGATGGCCATGGCCTGGGTGGGCCACATCCGCGGCGGCCTGGGTTACGTCGCGGTGGTGGCGGCGGTCATCATGGCCTCGCTGTCGGGATCGGCGGTGGCCGACACCGCCGCGCTCGCCGCCGTGCTCGTGCCGCTCATGCGCAACGCCGGCTACAACGTCAACCGCTCATGCGGACTCATCGCCTGCGGCGGCATCATCGCGCCGGTGATCCCGCCGTCGATCGGCATGATCCTGTACGGCGTGACCGGCGGGGTGTCGATCACCAAGCTGTTCATCGCCGGCATCGTCCCCGGCGTGCTGATGGGCCTGTCGATCATGATCGCGTGGCGCTGGTCGATCGGCCGGGACAAGCCCAAGGTGGAGGCGAAGCGCACCACGGCCGAGCGCCTGACGGCCACGCGCGAGGCGCTGTGGGCGCTGGTGCTGCCGATCGTGATCGTCGGCGGCCTCAAGTTCGGCGTGTTCACGCCGACCGAGGCCGCCGTCATCGCGGCGGTGTATTCGCTGCTCATCGGCGTGCTGGTGTACCGCGAGATCAAGCCGAAGCAGCTCTTCCACCTGTTCTATCGCGCGGCCGAGACCACTGCAGTCATCATGTTCCTGGTGTCCGCGGCAGGCGTGTCGGCGTGGCTCATCACCACCGCCAACATCCCGCAGCAGCTCGCCGACCTGGTCCAGCCGCTCATGGACAACAAGATGCTGCTGACCTTCGCGCTGATGATCCTGGTGCTGCTGATCGGATCGGCGCTCGACTTCACGCCCACCGTGCTCATCATGACGCCGGTGCTGATGCCGGTGCTCAAGCAGGCGGGAATCGATCCCGTGTACTTCGGCGTGCTGTTCATCATGAACAATGCGATCGGGCTGGTCACGCCACCTGTGGGCACGGTGCTCAACGTGGTGTGCGGCGTGGCCAAGATCCCGATGAGCGGCGCGATCAAGGGGGTCGTTCCCTTCATGGTCGCGCAGACCATCGTCATGCTGCTGCTCGTGGTCTTCCCGCAGATCGTCATGTGGCCGCTGCAGATGATGACGCGCTGACCCCACCCACCAACCTCTGCACATCATGGACGCTCTCGTCATTCACGCTCCCGGCGACCTGCGGGTCGAGGACTTCCCCACGCCACCGGTCGAAGCCGGCCAGGTCCGCGTGCGCGTGCGCACCGGCGGCATCTGCGGCTCGGACCTGCACTATTACCAGCACGGCGGCTTCGGCACGATCCGCATCCAGCAGCCGATGGTGCTGGGCCACGAGATCGCCGGCGTCATCGACGCGGTCGCGTCGGGCGTCAGCGGCCTCTCCGTGGGCGATCGCGTCGCGGTCAATCCGAGCCAGCCCTGCGGCGCGTGCCGCTTCTGCCAGCTCGGCCTGCACAACCACTGCCTCGACATGCGCTACTACGGCAGCGCGATGCGCATGCCGCACGTGCAAGGCGCCTTCCGCCAGCAGATCGTGATCGGCGCACCGCAGGCCTTCGCGCTGGCCGACGGCGTCAGCGACGCCGAGGGCGCGATGGCCGAGCCGCTGGCGGTGGCCCTGCACGCCGTCAACCGCGCGGGCCCGCTGCTCGGCCGCTCGGTGCTGGTCACCGGCTGCGGCCCGATCGGCGCGATGGCGGTCGTCGCCGCGCGCCGCGCGGGCGCCACCCACATCGTCGCCACCGACGTGGTCGACCAGCCGCTGCGCAAGGTCGCCCTCGTCGGCGCCGACGAGACGATCAACGTCGCGCAGCAGCCCGAGGCACTGGCCCGCCATGCCGCCGACAAGGGGCAGTTCGACGTGCTGTTCGAGGCCAGCGGCAACGAACGCGCGCTGCGCTCGGCCTTCGAGGTCGTTCGCCCGCGCGGCGTGATCGTCCAGCTCGGCCTGTCGGGCGGCGAGATGACGCTGCCGCTCAACATGGTGGTGGCCAAGGAGTTCGACCTGCGCGGCGCATTCCGCTTCCACGAGGAGTTCGGCACGGCGGTGAGCCTGATCAACCAGCGGCTCGTCGACCTGAAGCCGCTGATCTCGGCCACCCTTCCCTACCGCGACGCCGGTCGCGCCTTCGCGCTCGCGGCCGACCGGTCGCAATCGATGAAGGTGCTGCTGAACTTCGAGTGACTTCCGCGATGCAGCTCGATGTCGTCACCGTCGGCGAAGCGATGATCCTCTTCGCGGCGCAGCAGACCGGACCGCTGCACGAGGTCGAAGGGTTCGCGCGCACGACCGCGGGCGCGGACCTCAACGTCGCGATCGGCCTGGCCCGCCTCGGGCTGAAGGTCGGCTACGTCAGCCGCCTGGGCGACGACTCGTTCGGCCGGCATCTCTGCGCCACGCTGGACCGCGAGGGCGTGGACCGGACGCACGTGTCCCTCGACCCCGAGAACCCGACGGCCTTCATGCTCAAGTCGCGCAGCGATGACGGCAGCGATCCGAAGATCGAGTACTTCCGCCGCGGGTCCGCGGCCAGCCGCCTCGGCCCGGCCGACAACCCCAAGGCCTACTGCGCCGCGTCGCGCCACCTGCACCTGACGGGCATCTTCGTGGCGGTATCGCCGACGACGCGCGAGCTGGTGTTCGAGATGGCCGCCGACGCGCGCACGCAGGGCCGCACGGTGTCCTTCGACCCCAACCTGCGGCCGAGCCTGTGGCGGTCGCAGGCCGAGATGGTCGAATGCCTGAACCGGCTCGCCTCGCACAGCGACTGGATCCTCCCGGGCCTGGACGAGGGACGGCTGCTGACCGGACGCGACAGCCCCCCGGACATCGCCAGCTTCTATCTCGAGCGAGGCGCCCGCGGCGTCGTCGTCAAGCTCGGACCCGCCGGCGCTTACTTCGCCACCCGCAGCGAACAAGGCCACGCGCCCGGCATCGCGGTCGAGCGCGTCGTCGACACCGTCGGCGCCGGCGATGGCTTCGCCGTCGGCGTCGTGTCCGCGCTGCTGGAAGGCGAGCCCCTGTCCGCCGCGGCGGCACGCGGCAACGCCATCGGCGCGCGCGTCGTGCAGTTTCCCGGCGACTGCGACGGGCTGCCGACCCGAGAGCAGCTGGGGCCTGTTAACGCATGAATCTTCTTCTCAACCGCGAGACAACCGCCATGAAGTCACCCACCCGCCGCGTCATCGGCAAGGCGCTGGCCGCCACCTTCCTGCTCGCCTGCACATCGATCGCAGCGGCCCAGGATGTCAAGAAGGCGAAGCTCGGCCATTCGTTCGCCGACTCCCACCCGCGCGCCGTCGCGATGAAGCAGTTCGCCGCCGGCGTGGCCAAGGCGACCAACGGCAAGGTGGCGATCGACGTCTACGGCAGCGCGACGCTCGGCTCCGAGGACAAGATGCTGATCGCGGTGCAGAGCGGCGTGCAGGACCTTTACCTCGGCGCGGTATCGCCCATCGCAGCGCGCAAGAAGGAGCTGCAGATCTTCGACTTCCCATTCCTGTTCGGCACCGACGCCGAGGCGGCCTACGTGCTCGACGGCCCCATCGGCCGCAAGCTGCTCGACGGCTTGGGCGACATGAACATGCACGGGCTGGTCTGGGCCGGCGGCGCGTTCCGGAACATGTCGAACAGCAAGCGCCCGCTCAACACCATGGCCGACATGAAGGGCCTGAAGGTGCGTGTGATGCAGAGCCCGATGGCGCTGGCGAGCTTCAACGCGATGGGCATGAACGCGGTGCCCATGGCGTTCACGGAGGTCTACCCCGCATTGGAGATCAAGGCCCTTGACGGCTACGAGCATCCAGTGGTCGACATGTACGCCAACAAGATGTTCGAGGTGCAGAAATACCTGACGATCACCAATCACGTCTACACGCCGGTAGCGCTCGTGGCGTCCAGGAAGTGGTGGGGCAGCCTCACGCCCGAGCAGCAAGCTGCGGTGCAGAAGGTGGCCGAAGAAACCCGCACATTCGAGCGCAGCGAGGAGGTGCGGCAGGCCGCCGACGTCGTTTCGCAGCTGAAGGACAAGGGCATGAGCGTGACCGAGATGCCGGCGTCGGAGCTCGAGAAGATCCGCAGCGCCGTGCAGCCCGTGATCGACAAGAACTCCGAGACCATCGGCAAGGAGTTCGTGCAGTCGGTCTACGGCGAGCTGCAGAAGTTCCGCGCGGGCCGCCGCTGATCGGTGCGCCATGGCGGCATCCGTCGTCTTCATGGGAGTGGCCGGCTGCGGCAAGTCGAGCGTGGCCGCGGCCGTCGCTGCCGACGCCGGCCTGCCGCTGGTCGAGGGCGACGACTTCCATCCGCCCGGCAACCGCCAGAAGATGACCGTCGGCGTGCCGCTGACCGACGCCGATCGCGTCGAGTGGCTTACCACGCTCGGCGAGCAGCTGCGCGCCTATCCCGACGGCGTGGTGCTCACCTGCTCGGCGCTCAAGCGCGCCTATCGCGACAGGCTGCGCGCCGCTTCGCCGGGCCTGCGCTTCGTCTTTCTCGACATCCCGCGCGACGAAGCGCTGCGGCGCGTCGCGGGCCGCGGCGCCGCCCACTTCTTCTCCGCCGACCTGGTGGACAGCCAGTTCGCCACGCTCGAGCCGCCGCTCGGCGAGCCGGGTGTCCTGCGCGTCGACGCGCGGGCTCCGCTCGAAGATCTTCGCCGCGACGTTTGCGCATGGCTTCGAAAGGAAGCGTCGACATGACCTGGCCGACCCGACTGCCGCTGATCGCCATCCTGCGCGGCATCCTTCCGGACGAAGCGGTCGCGCACGCGAGCGCGCTGGTCGATGCCGGCTTCGACGCGATCGAGATCCCGCTCAACTCGCCCGACTGGCGCACCAGCGTGAACCGCGTCGCGCAGGCGTGCGGCGCCTCCGCCCTGGTCGGCGGCGGCACCGTGCTGCGCGATGCCGATGTCGACACGCTGGCCGCTGCCGGCGGCCGCCTCGTGGTCACCCCGAACACCCGCCCGTCGCTGATCCGGCACGCGGTTCAGCAAGGGTTGTGGGTGGCTGCCGGATTCGCCACCGCGAGCGAGGCCTTCGATGCGCTCGACGCCGGCGCGCAAGCCTTGAAAGTCTTTCCCGCCACCACCTACGGCCCCGGCCACGTGAAGGCCTTGCGTGCCGTCCTGCCGGCGGTGCCCATCTTCGCGGTCGGCGGCATCACGCCCGACAACCTCGCCGAATACCTGCGCGCCGGCTGCATCGGCGCGGGGCTCGGCGGCGACCTCTACCAACCCGGCCAGGACGTCGCGCGCACCGCGGCGCGAGCCCGCAACTTCGTCGCCGCGTACCGCGACGCGACCACCCCATGAAGATCACCCGCTTCGCCACCTACCGCGTCGCACCGCGCTGGATGTTCCTCAAGATCGAGACCGACGAAGGCATCAGCGGCTGGGGCGAGCCCGTCCTCGAGGGCCGTGCCCGCACCGTGGAGACGGCGGTGCAGGAGTTCGGCGAGACGCTGATCGGCCAGGACCCGACGCGCATCAACGACCTCTGGCAGACGATGTACCGCGGCCACTTCTATCGCGGCGGGGCGATCCTGATGAGCGCCATCGCCGGCATCGACCAGGCGCTGTGGGACATCAAGGGCAAGGCGCTCGGCGTGCCGGTGTACGAGCTGCTCGGCGGCAAGGTGCGCGACAAGATGAAGGTCTACAGCTGGGTCGGCGGCGACCGGCCGGGCGACATCGTCGAGCACATGCAGCGCCTGATGGAAGGCGGCTTCGACACCTTCAAGCTGAACGGCAGCGAGGAGATGGCCATGCTCGACACGCCGAGGGCGATCGACGCGGCCGTGTCCAAGATCGCCGGCGTGCACGACGCGCTCGGCTCGCGGGTCAGCTTCGGGCTCGACTTCCACGGCCGCGCCGCCGCGCCGATGGCCAAGCCGCTGCTGAAGGCGCTGGAGCCTTTCCGCCCGCTGTTCGTCGAGGAGCCGGTGCTCGCCGAGCAGGCCGAGCACTATCCGCGTCTCGCGGCGAGCACCTCCATCCCGCTGGCCGCCGGCGAGCGCATGTACTCGCGCTTCGAGATCAAGCGCGTGCTGCACGACGGCGGCATCGCGATCCTGCAGCCCGACCTCTCGCACGCGGGCGGCATCACCGAGTGCCACAAGATCGCCGCGATGGCCGAGGCCTACGACGTCGCGATCGCGCCGCATTGCCCGCTGGGCCCGGTCGCGCTGGCCGCCTGCCTGCAGGTCGACTTCGTCGCCTACAACGCCGTGCTGCAGGAGCAGAGCATGGGCATCCACTACAACCGCGATGCGGAGCTGCTCGACTACGTCATCAACAAGGACGACTTCCGCATCGACGGCGGCTACATCCATGCCCTGCCCAGGCCCGGCCTCGGCGTCGAAGTGGATGAAGAGCGTGTCGTCCATGCGAGCCGCAACGCGCCCGATTGGCACAACCCGGTGTGGCGACATGCCGACGGCAGCGTCGCCGAGTGGTGAGCCCGCCGACATGATCGCCATCGACCCGGGCACGCACACAGCGTCGTGGCCGACCTGACGGTCAAGGCATCCAGCGAACGACGAAGGGCATCAACAGGGACGCCAGCAGCACCTGCAGACCGAGCGCGATGCCGGCATAGGCACCGGCGTCGGGATGAACCTGCAGCGCTCTCGCGGCGCCGATGCCGTGTGACGCCGTCCCCAGCGCAAACCCGCGCACGGCCCACGAATCGATCCGCAGCAAGCCGAAAAGGACCTTGGCCGACAAGGCACCCACCATGCCGGTCAGGACGGCGAACACGGCTGCGAGCGCAGGAACACCGCCCAGGCGTTCTGCAATGCCCATCGCCACCGGCGCCGTCACCGACTTCGGCGCGAGCGAGAGCAGCACATCCACCGGCATGCCGAACAACCACGCGAGACCCACGGCGCTTCCCGCGGCGCACACGCCGCCGGCCACCGCCGCCAAGGTCAGTGCCACCCCGCGCCGGCGGACCTCCGCGCGGCGCACCCACAGCGGCCAACCGAGGGCGACGACGGCCGGACCGAGCAGGACATGTACGAACTGGGCGCCGGCGAAATAGGTCGGGTACGCGGTGCCGGTCGCGAGCAGGACGAGGCCGATCGACGCCACCGACCACAGGACCGGATTCGCCCACGGGGCGCGGCCCATCCGGTCGTAGAGCGCCTGGGCCGCGACATAAGTGACCAGGGTCGCCGTCAGCCCGAACAGCGGTGTCGACGACAGGTAGACCCACAGCTGGACGAAGTCAGTCACCGGGCTTCTCCTTCGCCGATTCCTCGCGCATCAGCGCTCGCAACACGATGGCCGTCACGGCCATGCCGATCCATGTGGAGAGCACGATCACGACGAGCAGCTGAATGCCGTACTGGGACACCAGGCCGAGGTGCGTGATGACGCCCACACCGACGGGCACGAACAGCAGCGACAGGTGCGCCAGCAAGAGCTCCGCCGCGGCGGCCACCGGCGTACGAATCCATGACAGCTGCAGTGCGGGCAGCAACAGCATCAGGCCGATCACCGGGCCCGGAACCGCCAGCGCGAGCGAATGCGCCAACGCCTCGCCGGCCGCCTGCAACAGCAGCAACAGCGCCAGGCCGCGAAGCGCCGTCATGCCTTGGCCACTTGCGCTGCGCGCTGGACGAGGTGGTCGACCATGCGTTGCGATGCGGGCTGAAGCGCCTCGAACTTCTGGAAGCAGACCGCGAAGCTTCGCTCCGTCCATGCATCGGACAGAGGAATGATCTTGATGCCCAGCATCCCGGCGAAAGTGGCGCCGACCTCGACCGGAACCACACTGATGGCGAGGTTGGCTGCGACGACGCGGAACGCCGCATCGAAGTTCGACACGATGACGCGGTACGAGACCGTTCGACCTGCGCGCGCCGCGGCTCGCTGCAGCATGGCGTTCACCGCGGCCGTCGGCGGCAGGCCCACGTGGTCGTGATCCAGCGTCTGCTCGAAGCGCAGCGACTTCCGGCCGGCGAGCGGATGGTCCGGATGGACCGCCAGCGCCAGTCGATCGCGGCGGTAGGGGCGGTGCTGCAAGCCTTCGAAGTCGACGCTGTCCCAGCACACCCCGACCGACGCCGAGCCGTCGCGGATCTGGCGGACCAGGTCGCGCGAGAGACGCTCCTCGATGTCGACCTTGATGTTGCGGTTGGCCGCCTCGCGCATGAACGAGGCGATGTCGTCCAGCAGCGACTCCGCGATCGCCGAGGCCGTCGCCACCAATCGGACATGGCCCTTGATGCCGCTGCCGAACGCCGCGACATCGTTGGCCATGCGCTCCATCGTGAACAGCACGTTGCGCGCGTGTTCCAGCAGCGCGAGACCGGCCGGCGTGGGATGCACGCCGCGCCGGGCGCGCAGCAGGAGCGGTGTTCCGAGGTCGTTCTCCAGCTGGGCGATCCGCTTGCTGATCGCCGACGGCTCGATGTGCTCCTGCTCGGCGGCACGCGCCATGTTCTGGTGGTCGCACACCGCGACGAGGAGGCGCAAGGTCTTCAGGTCGATGTCGCGCATGGCCGGATGATGGCGCAATTTTGCGTTTCCGAACAGGAAACCTGGACCTTCCGAAATACCTCTGGATAGTTCGAATGGAAAGCCTAAAGTCAATGCATCGTCAGCGCTACAGACTGGCAACCCGGAGACAAAGGCATGCCCGCTTTCCCTTCCCACGTCGTCATTCGCGAGGTCGGCCTGCGCGACGGCCTGCAGAGCATTCGCACGATCCTGTCCACCGAACGCAAGCGCGAGTGGATCCGCGACGCCTACGACGCGGGCCAGCGCGAAATCGAGGTCGGCTCCTTCGTGCCCGCGAAGCTGCTGCCGCAGCTGGCCGACACCGGCGAGCTGGTGTCCTTCGCCAAGACCCTGCCCGGCCTCGTCGTGTCGGTGCTGGTGCCCAACCTCAAGGGTGCCGAGCGCGCGATCGAGTCGAAAGCCGACCTGCTGCTGGTACCGCTGTCGGCCAGCCATGCCCACAGCCTGGCCAACCTGCGCAAGACGCCGGACGAGGTGGTCGCCGAAGTGGCGCGCATCCGGGCGGCGCGCGATGCGGCCGCATCGAAGACGCTGATCGAGGGTGGCATCGGCACCGCCTTCGGCTGCACGATCCAGGGCGACGTGGCGCAAAGCGAGGTGCTGCGCTGCATGCAGGCCCTGCTGGATGCCGGCGCCGACCGCGTGAGCATCGCCGACACCGTCGGCTACGCAGGTCCCGCCGCCGTGCGCGAGCTGTTCGAGAAGGCCCGCGCCATCGCCGGCGACCGCTTCTTCTGCGGCCATTTCCACGACACCCGCGGCCTCGCGCTGGCCAACGTCTATGCGGCGCTCGAGACCGGCGTCGACCGCTTCGATGCCACGCTGGCCGGCATCGGCGGCTGCCCGCACGCGCCGGGCGCGAGCGGCAACGCATCGAGCGAGGACCTGGCCTTCATGCTGTCCACCATGGGCGTCGAGACCGGCATCGACATCGACAGGTTGCTCGCCTTGCGGGCCAAGGTCGCCGCCTGGCTGCCCGATGAGACGCTGCACGGCTCGCTGTGGCTGTCGGGACTGCCCAAGACCTTCCACCCCTCTTCGTCCACCGCCGCCGCGGCCTGAGCACCCCATCATGAGCAACACCCCTTCCACCGGCCTCTCGTCCCTCGACGGCGACCGCCATGAAGCAGCCCTGCCCTTGGCCGGCCTGCGTGTCGTCGAATTCACCCACATGGTCATGGGCCCCACCTGCGGAATGATCCTGGCCGACCTCGGCGCCGAGGTGATCAAGGTCGAGCCTCCGGGGGGCGACAAGACGCGCAAGCTGCCGGGACTCGGCATCGGTTTCTTCCGTTCGTTCAACCGCAACAAGAAGAGCGTCGTCCTCGACATCAACACGCCCGAGGGCCGTGCGACCGCGATCGATCTGGTCGGCCAGTCCGATGTCGTGCTCGAGAACTTCCGCCCGGGCCTGATGAGCTCGCTGGGGCTCGACTACGACACGCTGTCCAGGCAGTTCCCGCGGCTCATCTACGTCTCGCACAAGGGCTTCCTGCCCGGACCGTACGAGAAGCGCCTCGCGCTCGACGAGGTCGTGCAGATGATGGGCGGGCTGTCGTACATGACCGGCCCGAAGGGACGGCCCCTGCGGGCCGGCACCAGCGTGAACGACATCATGGGCGGCATGTTCGGCGCCATCGGCGTGCTGGCGGCACTGCGCGAGCGCGAAACGACCGGCCGCGGCCAGGAGATCCAGAGCGCGCTGTTCGAGAACTGCGTCTTCCTGTCGTCGCAGCACATGCAGCAGTTCTCCATGACCGGCGAGCCGCCGCCGCCGATGCCCTCGCGCGTGTCGGCGTGGAGCGTGTACGACGTGTTCACGCTGGCCGACGACCAGCAGTTGTTCATCGGCGCGGTGAGCGACAAGCAGTTCCTGACCCTGTGCCGCGTGATCGAGGCGCCGGAGCTGGCGAACGACCCGGCCCTCTCGGACAACGCCAAGCGCGTGGCCGTGCGTCCCGAGTTGCTCGAGCGTCTGGGCGAGGTGCTGCGCCACCACCGCATCGACGAGTTGTCGCCGAAGCTCGAGGCCGCCGGCATCCCGTATGCGCCGATCATGCGTCCCGAACAGCTGGTCGATGACCCGCACCTGAAGGCGAGTGGCGGTCTCGTGCCCATGCAGACCGACGACGGCGGCACGACCGACGTGGTGCTGCTGCCGCTGACCCTCGGCGGACGCCGCCCCGGCGTGCGCCAGCCCCTGCCCCGGGTCGGCGAGCACACGGACGAAATCCTGGCCCGACTCGCGGCCGGACGTGCCGCCTGATGCGGCATCGATCTTCCATTTCCGAACAGGAGACAAAAGTGAAACTCTCGATCCAACGCCGCGGGCTGACCGCCCTGATGGCCGCCACGCTGACCCTCTGGGCCGTCGCGGCCACCGCACATGCCACCGACAAGCCGCTGCGCGTGATTCTTCCGGTGGGCGCCGGCTCCGGAGTCGACACGATCATCCGCGCCGCGGGTCCGTCGCTGACCAAGGCCCTCGGCGGGCAGCCCATCATCATCGAGAACCTGCCCGGCGCCGGCGGCACCACGGGCACCGTGCAGGTGGTCAGGGCTGCGCCGGACGGCCAGACCATCGGTGTCGTGTCGAACAACCACGTCGTCAACCCCAGCGTGTTCAAGAAGATGCCGTTCGACGCGCTCAATGACATCACGCCCATCTCCGTGGTGGGCGCCACGCCGTTCGTGCTGGTGGTCAACCCGGGCCAGGTGCCGGCAAAGAACGCCAAGGAGCTGCAGGCGTTCCTCAAGGCCAAGCCGGGCACCTACAACTACGGTTCCTCGGGCAACGGGACGATCATTCACCTCGCCGGCGAGATGTTCGTCGATGCCGCCGGGGTGGACGTGCGCCACATTCCGTACAAGGGCGTGGGCCCGATGGTGGCCGACCTGATCGGCGGCCAGGTGCAGCTCGGGGTCGTGGCGCTGCCCGCCGTCGTGGGTCATCTGAAGAGCGGCGCGCTGCGCGCCATCGGCATCATGGGCAAGCAACGCGTCGCGGCGCTGCCCGACCTTCCGACGGTCGCGGAGCAAGGGTTTCCCGACGTCGACATCGCCGGCTGGTTCGCGGTGATCGGGCCGGCCAGGATGCCGCCCGCAGAGGTCAAGCGACTGCACACCGCGGTGGTGAACGCGTTCGCCCTGCCGGAGGCGAAGGAAGCGATGGCCAAGCAGGAGAATGTCATCAACCCCATGACGCCCGAAGCGTCGGCACAGTTCTTCAAGACCGAGCAGGAGCGTTACGCCCGCCTCGCGAAGAAGGCCAACATCACGCTGGAATGAGCCGGCGCTCGCACGACATCGAGGACAACGACATGGCAGACCTCTTCGACAACCCGATGGGACTGATGGGATTCGAGTTCGTCGAATTCGCCTCGCCCACCCCGAACACGCTGGAGCCCGTCTTCGAGAAGCTCGGCTTCTCGCGTGTGGCGAAGCACCGTTCCAAGGACGTGGTGCTGTACCGGCAGGGCGATATCAACTTCATCGTCAACCGCGAGCCCAGGAGCGCCGCCGCGTATTTCGCGGCCGAGCATGGCCCGTCGGCCTGTGGCCTCGCCTTCCGCGTGAAGGATGCGCACAAGGCCTACGACCGCGCGCTCGAGCTGGGAGCGCAGCCACTCGACATGCCCACCGGGCCGATGGAGCTGCGGCTGCCGGCCATCAAGGGCATCGGCGGCGCGCCGCTGTACCTCATCGACCGATTCGAGGATGGCAAGTCCATCTACGACATCGACTTCGAGTTCATCGAGGGGGTGGACCGCCACCCGGTCGGGCACGGACTCAAGCTGGTCGACCACCTCACGCACAACGTGTACCGCGGACGAATGGCATTCTGGGCCGCCTTCTACGAGAAGCTGTTCAACTTCCGCGAGATCCGCTACTTCGACATCCAGGGCGAGTACACCGGGCTCACCTCCAAGGCGCTCACCGCGCCCGATGGCAGGATCCGCATTCCGCTGAACGAGGAGTCGTCGAAGGGCTCGGGCCAGATCGAGGAGTTCCTGATGAAGTTCAACGGCGAGGGCATCCAGCACATCGCGCTGCTGACCGACGACATCCTTGCCACCATCGACAGCCTGACGATGGCGGGCGTGCCGCTGATGACCGCGCCCAACGACGTGTACTACGAGATGCTCGAGGAGCGCCTGCCCGGCCACGGCCAGCCGATCCCCGAGTTGCAGACGCGCGGCATCCTGCTCGACGGCACGACGTCGGGTGGCAAGCCGCGCCTGCTGCTGCAGATCTTCTCGGACACGCTGCTGGGCCCGGTCTTCTTCGAGTTCATCCAGCGCAAGGGCGACGACGGATTCGGCGAAGGCAATTTCAAGGCGCTCTTCCAGTCCATCGAGCGCGACCAGATTCGCCGCGGCGTGCTGGGCACGGCCTGAGCCGGAGGAACGCATCATGAAGATCGATCGCATCCACCACGTCGCGTACCGCTGCAAGGACGCGAAGGAAACCGTGCTGTGGTACGGCAAGATGCTGAAGATGGACTTCGTCCTCGCCATCGCGGAGGACCATGTGCCGTCCACCAAGGCGCCGGACCCTTACATGCACGTGTTCCTGGACGCCGGCGCCGGCAACGTGCTCGCCTTCTTCGAGTTGCCGACGCAGCCGGAGATGGGCCGCGATCCGAACACGCCGGCGTGGGTGCAGCACATCGCGTTCAGGGTCAAGGACCGCGCGGAGCTGCTCGCCTTCAAGGCGCACCTGGAGGCCAACGGCGTCGACGTGCTCGGCGTGACCGACCACGGCGCCTTCCATTCGATCTACTTCTTCGATCCCAACGGACATCGGGTCGAGCTCGCCTGTCCGGATCCTGAAGAGGAAGCCATGATCCGCAAGCTCGATGCCGTGAAGTGGGACATGCTCGACGAGTGGTCGCGCACCCGGCGCGCGCCCAAGCACGCTGCCTTCCTGCATGCCAAGGAGCTCGGCGCATCATGAACACCAGCATCGACGCCACGCATGACCCGGCACTGAAAAGCTGGCTGGAGTCGGCCAACGATCCGTCCATCGACTTCCCGATCCAGAACCTCCCGTTCGGGCGCTTCCGGCGGGCCGAGGACATGGACTGGCGCATCGGCGTCGCAATCGGTGACCAGGTGCTCGACCTGCGC
Source organism: Piscinibacter sp. XHJ-5 (assembly GCF_029855045.1). Lineage (GTDB taxonomy): Bacteria > Pseudomonadota > Gammaproteobacteria > Burkholderiales > Burkholderiaceae_C > Albitalea. The sequence continues at coordinate 1,828,929 of NZ_CP123228.1, read as the reverse complement.
CGCGCCGGCATCATCCAGAGCTACGACATGAACCGGCTGATGCGCCTGTCGAAGGAACCGCGCCAGGCCTTGCGCCAGGCGGTGTCCGAAGGGCTGCGCCACGGCAGCCCGCACGAGGCGCGCTTTCGGGAGGCATTGACACCGATGTCGAGAGTCGAGCTGGGATTGCCGTGCGTGATCGGCGATTACACCGACTTCTACACGAGCATCCACCACGCCACGACGGTCGGCAAGCAGTTCCGCCCGGACAACCCCCTGCTGCCCAACTACAAGTGGGTGCCCATCGGCTACCACGGGCGCGCTTCGTCGATCGGCGTCAGCGCACCCGCGCTCGGCCACAGCTTCCAGCGACCCCACGGACAGACCAAGGCGCCGGATGCCGATGCACCGAGCGTCGGCCCCAGCCGGCGCCTGGACTACGAGCTGGAGCTGGGCATCTTCATCGGCCGGCCGAATCCCATCGGCGAGCCGGTACGGATGGCCGACGCCGAGGAGCACGTCTTCGGCCTGGCGCTGTTCAACGACTGGACGGCGCGCGACATCCAGTCGTGGGAGTACCAGCCGCTGGGGCCTTTTCTGTCGAAGAACTTCGCGAGCACCGTGTCGCCATGGATCGTCACCATGGATGCGCTGGCGCCGTTTCGCGAGCCGTGCACGCGGCCGCGGGGCGACCCCGCTCCCCTGCCCTACCTCGACTCGGCGGACAACCGCGAGCGTGGCGCCATCGCCATCGAACTCGAGGTCTGGCTGCAGACCGCGAACATGCGCGCAGCCGGCCATGCCGGCGACTGCATCGCTCGCTCCAACTACCGCGACGCCTACTGGACCGTCGACCAGCTCGTTGCCCATCACACGATCAACGGCTGCAACCTGCGCGACGGCGATCTCTTCGGATCCGGAACACTGTCGGGGCCGCGGCCCGAGCAAGCCGGCTCGCTGCTGGAGCTGACGCAAGGCGGCCGCCAGCCGCTGCGTTTGTCGAACGCGGAGACGCGGGCATTTCTTGAAGACGGCGACACGGTGATCCTGCGCGGCTTCTGCGAACGCGATGGCTACCGCCGCATCGGCTTCGGCGAATGCCGCGGCACGGTGATGCCCGCCCGTCCCCTTTGATCTACCGAAGCAAGTCCTGATTCAACGCAAGGTCGCGGTCGGCACCGGCTCCAAGAGCGGAATCGGGCGCCATCGCGCGCCCGCTCGCCGACTGTCGGCAAGCTGATCCGCAGCCCGTCGGATGGACGCGGCGGTCGTGAGGCCGCTGATGCTCGGCCGGTCCGACTGCTGCCGGCGTACCCGTCTGGGAAGGCGTGGGACGTCCGCCATGGCGCGATCTCACACGGGGCAACCCCGGAGACCCGCAATGACCCCCAATCGATTGATGAGCGTGACGTCCTGGAGCCGCATGTCCTGTTCTTCCGAAATTCGCGTCTGGGTGGATATGAGCAAGACAAGCGCAATTTCGCCACGAAGAGTGGCAACAGGGCACCCAGGCCGGGCCCGACGTCGGCCTGACTCGGATCGTTTCGGAGCAACGCACATGACATTCGACTTTGGCCAGAACGCCACCCACCGCAACGCCACCGACCCGGCCACGTCCACGAGGATGCCCCTTCGATGCGTCCCCAGTCTGGGCATCGCGGCGCTGGCGGCGACCTTGATGACGGCAGGATGCGGCGGTGGGGGCAGCGAGCACGCCGCGGCAGATGCCGGACAAGCGCCGTCCATCAGCCCCGTCCCCGAGTCGCCTCCGGCATCGCCACCGCCAACACCGTCCACTCCCGAGACGCCGTCCGCGCCCGGAGCTGCCGCTTCCGCTCCCGGTGCCTCCTGGCAGACCGCACTGTCGGGGACGTGGAGCTACGTCGGCAACAACGCCTACGAGTACTCCGCCTACGAGTTCCATCCGGATGGGACGTTCGGCTTCTACTCCAGGTTCTACGGCGTCTCGACCATCGACATCGTCGAGACCGGGCGGTACAGCGTCGACGCGACCAAGCTGACCGTCCAACCCCTGGAGATGGTCTACAACGGCGCGACCAGCATGGGCGGTCCCGCCCGAACCTACACCTGGACCGTCGGGGCAGATTCCGATCGCGGCCGTGGCCGCCTGCTGACGCTCACGCTCGACGGCAGCGGGATCGCGAACGCGTACCACGCGGACTGAGCGTTCTGCAGGCTCGGTCGGCGCCCCAACGTGAAATTCCAACCAAGGAGGCACCCCATGAGATAGCCAGGTCACTCCTCTCGCATCGCCATCCATCTTCTTGCCCATCGGAGAATCAAATGATCCGCTCACTCCTTGCCTTCGGCGCGGCGGTTGCCGCCCTCGCAGCCCCTCTCGCCAGCCAGGCTTGCACGGCCACCGGCTATGTCATCACGGTCATCGTCCCGGAAGCCTTCCCCACCGCGGCGGCGACCATCTACGTACGCCACCCGACTTCGACGGGGCCGGTCAGCGCCGCCACGTCGAAGAATCCGGCGCTCGTGTCGGGTGCAACCGCCGCGGTGACGGGAGCCCAGCGCGTGCTGCTGACCGCGGCCGGCGGGGGCACCGGGACGTGCCCGGGGACTGCTGTCGGCTCGGCCGTCGAGCTGGCCCTGCGTCCGTAGCCCATCGCATCACCCACCGAGGCTGGGCTCGACGGCACCATCGGCGTCGGACGAGCCCGGCCTGGACTCGGCAAGACCATGAGAATCTCCACCGTCCTGTGGCTCCTGCTCGCTTGCGTGGCATCGACAGCAGGCTACCGGCTGATCCCTGCCCCCCTCGCGCAGCATGCGCCGGATGCCGGGCTCAGCGCACCGCACGAGGCTCCCGACGCGAACACGACACGCCACGCGGGCAGTGTGTCGGCACCGTCTCCCACGCCCGCGCCGTTCGCCATCGCGCACCCACCCTCCGGCATGGCGGCTGGCATCGTCACCTCGGCTGCTGCGCCCGCCGAACCCGATCGTCCGCAGAACGATCGGGTTCGCGATTCGCTGGCCACGGACTCTCTTGGCCGACTCGACGAAGAGCTCGTGATCCAGCACGCTCGCATGACGACCGAACTGCCCACCATCAACGCCGAACGTGCGGCGGAAGGGATGTCGGCGCTTTCGACGCTCCAGTCCTTGTTCGTGACCGGTGGAAACGATGAACTGTCGACCCTCTATTCCCAACCGGTCCAGGACATGATCACACTCGGTTCGGCCCACGGCACGCACGGGGTCGAATCTCCACTTGCTCTCGTCGTGGACGAGCACGAGAGCGCTCTTGCGTCGTCATCAGACCGTTCGCAACCCCGGTAGATCACCATGCCAAATGCCGACATTTCCGACCAGGACCTGATGGAGCTGTTGCGCCGCGTCAAGGCCGGTGAAGAGGGTGCGCGGGACGCGCTGTTCGCTGGCGCCTATGGCGAACTGCGGCAGCTGGCGCGCTCACGCCTTCGCGATGGCGGCCGCAACACGTTCCTGGACACGACTGCGCTGGTGCACGAGAGTTATTTGCGCTTCATTCGCACCAGCGAGCTCCGCGTCGATGACCGGCGTGCCTTCTTTGCGTACGCGGCGCGGGTGATGCGCTCCGTCATCGTGGACACCGTCCGTGAGCGCCAGGCATTGCGCCGGGGCGGTGACCTCCAGCGCTGCACGCTCGACACCTCCGTGGCGGACGAGATGCCGTCCGGCGAGGACGACGTCATCAAGCTTCACGAGGCGCTGGAACAACTCGCGACGGTGGAGCCGCGGCTGGCCCGGGTGGTCGAGATGCGCTATTTCATGGACAGCAGCGAAGCCGATATCGCCGAGGCGCTCGACGTGACCGAGCGCACCGTGCGCCGCGACTGGCGCCGGGCGCGGATGATGCTTGCCGCCATGATGCCGTAGACGAGCCGGTCACTTCGGGGCTCGGAAGTACAGCGGCGCACATTCCATGTACGCCGGGTTCTCGCTCCACCGGATACGGCATATCGTTGCCGGCGGACGCTCCTTCTCCGGCATCGTCTGCATCTTCTGCAGATTGGGCGCGGTCACCTTGCCGAGGTCCCACTTGACGCCCGGCCCCGAGCCGCACAGACCGAACTTTCCCTCATCGCCGATGCACGAGGCCCGGCCGTCGCGAAGCGCCGAGTTCAGCAGGTCGCTGGGCGGCGACTGTGCTGCGGCGACGAGGCTCAGCATCGAGAGGGAAACTCCAGCGGCCCGCGCCACGATCGAGTGGCGCCGCGGGCGATGGACGGAAACTCGGCAAATCGTGAGTTCCATGCTGGCTCCTGTGGTCAAAGGACCATCGAGATGCCTGCTTCCGGTTCGGTCAGCAGGCGTTGCACCAAAGGCCGCCACGCCGATTCGGCGGGCAGCCCCTCCAGGTAACGTTGCGCCGCCTGCCGCAACGGCTCGGCTCCTGCGGCGCCATGGCGCAGCGTGTTGGCGAGTGCTTGTTCCAGCGCGTTGCGAAGGCGCAAGGGATGGGACGCCGGCAGCGTGCGGGCGAGCAGTTCGGCGGCGCGTTCGTGTGCGGCAATGGCCGCATCGAGAAGGTGATCGCGTCGCTCGATGGCCGCACGCAGCTCCCAGTGAAGGGCGATCTCCACGGGCGATGCTCGCTCCGTGCGCGGGTCTGCCTTGGTCAACGGAATGAGCAAGGTGCGCGCCTGCTCGACGAGCCCGGCGCGCAACGCGAGTTCGGCCTCGGCGCGACGCAGTCGCGCCGGCTGCAGCGCGGTGATCGGCCCGCCCAGCTTGTCCACCGCTGCGCGCCAGGACAGCCATTCGGCCTGCGACAGTTCCTGCAGTCCCATGGCCGCCAGGGCGCGGGTCCGCACACCATGGGCGTTGACAGCCTCCCATGTGTCCTGGCGCTGCGTCGCCACCTCGAGCGCCTGCTCGGTCGAACGCAGGGCGTCCGGCAACAGGCCCAGCGCCAATTGGGACTGCGCCCGCAGGCGATGCAGCAGGGCCGCGGCCGGCGCATCCGGTTTGAGTTCGCCGAGCAGTCCCTGCAGCGTGCGCAGGGCCTCCGCATGCTGGCCCAGGTCGCCCTGGATCACGGCTTGGCTGGTGCGCAATTCCACGGCATCGCCACGACGCAGCAGCGCGGTGCGCGCGGCGGCCACCGCCTCGGACAGCAAGGCATCGGCCTCCTGCAGTCGATCTGCATTGCGCAGCACGATCGCGAGGTGCACCCGGGCCATCGTGCCTTCCGAATGCGGATGACCGAAGCCCAGGTCGGACTCTCTCACCGCGGCGCGTCCGGACGCGATCGCGCTCTCCATATCGCCTTCGTACGAGGCGAGATTGCGCAGCGCGATGTTCGCAGCGGCACGCGCCTTGGCGCAGCGCCTGGTGTCGGCAGAGCATGCGGCGAGCGCCTGGCTTGCCAGGGGCCGCACGGCGGCAAGACTTGTCGGGTTCCCGGATCGAAGAAAGTCGTTGAGTTCATCCGTCGCCAGTTGCGCGGCGACGATGTGTCGCCCCGGATCGCGAGGCGGCGCATGGACCTGCATCAAGGCATGGGCTTCCCGCAACAACGCCAAGGCCTCACGTGAACGCGCGAAGCGTCGCAGCATGATGGCGATCTCGCTGAAGACCTCGGCTCGCAAGGACGGCTCGTCCGCGAAGCTGCTGCGTGCGCGCTGAAGCGCCGATTCGATCATCTGGATGCCCGTGAGGCTATCGGCCACATGGCCCGTGGGCGGCTCCGCGTCGGTGAACGTCGTGAGCATGAAGAGTCGGACCTGCGAAAGCCTGCTCTCCTGCGCCAGTGCGTTGCTTCTCTCCATCCATGCCAAGGTGCCGGTCACGCCGAGAGCCGCGATGCCGACCGTGACAGCCGCCACCGCCCACTGGTGTCGCGCAACGAACAGGCGCATCCGTCGCCACGCGGACTTCGGCGCCGAGCTCGGCAGGCGCGCGTCCAGGATCGCCTGCAAATCGTCGGCCAGCTTGTCGACGCTCGCATGGCGCGCCTGCGGGTCCGGCTGCAACGCGCGCAGCACCACCGCGTCGACTTCGGGCGTCAAGGCGCGTCGCAGCGCGGCGATGTCACGCTTGCCACGCGCAAGGGCGTTGTCGCGCGTGAACCGGGCACGGCTCGCAGGCGTGGGCGCGAAGTCGGAATAGACGAGCGCCGACGCGCCGACCGCGGCTTCGCGTCGAGCGGCCGGCAGCACACCGGTGAGCAGCTCGTACAGCACGACACCGAGGGAATACACATCGGTGAGCGTGCTGATCGGGCCACCGAAGAACTGCTCGGGCGCGGCGTATTGCGGCGTGCGGGTAAGTTGTGCGCCGCCCAGCACGGCCGACGGCGAGCCGCCCTCGTCCTGCAACAGCCTGGCGACACCGAAGTCCAGCAGCTTCACCTGGCCGCTTTCGTCCACCAGGATGTTGCTGGGCTTCAGATCCCGGTGGACCACGAGATGGCGATGTGCATGGGCAACCGCCGCGCACACCTGCAGCATGAGTTCCATCCGCTGCGGGATGGTCAAGCGCAAGCGGTCCGCGTAGGCGTCCAGGTGCATGCCGTGGACCCATTCCATCACCAGGTAGGGTCGCCCGTTCTGAGCCACGCCGGCGTCGTACAGCCTGGCGATGTGCGGGTGCTCCAGCCGGGCGCCGATCTCCCGCTCGCTCACCATCCGCTGCACCAGGCTGTCGCCACGGGAGAGCCGGGGCAGCTTGACCGCCACCTCGCGCTTGAAGATGCCATCGGCACGCTCGGCGCGCCATACGCAGCCCATGCCGCCACGCCCGATCTCCTCGATCAACCGGTAGGGACCCAGGAAATCTCCCTTGCTCGCATCGCGATCCAGCGGACCCAGTGTGGGAAGGTTGAGGTTGGGGGCCGTGCTGGTGCCCTCATCCTGGGACAGCGCCAGGCGCAGGCGCGCCACGAGCGGCTGGTCAGCAGGCGGCAAGGCAGCCATCCAGGCCTCACGTTGCGCCACCGGGAGGGCCATGGCGTCGTCGATCAGCCGCGCCAACTGCCGGAGATCTGCCTCGCTCAGGGCCATGGTCACTCGATGCTTGCAAGCCTGCAAAGGCCACTCGTTCCATGGTGCGCCCAGCGCGCCGGTGCGACGGTGGTCGGCCGATGATCGGGAGCGCACGTGGCGATGTCAAATCCCACCGCGGCTTGAGGCTGGAGGATGTCCGCTCGATGGAGGATGGCCCGCCGCCGAGGCACGAGCCTGGACATGCTTGCCACGGTAGCCGAGGATGCGCGCGGGAAGGAGCAACGCGAACAGGGCAACGAGCGCCACCATCCTCCGCATGAGTTTTCGTTCCGGGTTACGGTCTCGGCTTTACCAGTGAAGCAGGAGATGGCCCATGGATACGCGCGTGCGACATCGTCGCATCACCGTCGGCAACGTGGATACGTTCTATCGCGAAGCAGGGCCGCAAGGCGCGCCGGTCGTGTTGCTTCCGCACGGGTATCCGTGTTCGTCCTATGAGTTCCGCAACTTCATGCCGCGCCTGGCCGACCGCTGGCGGCTGATCGCACCGGACTATCCGGGCGCCGGATACAGCGGAACGCCCGAGCCCTTCGAGTACAGCTTCGACGGGTACGCCGAGTTCCTGGACAACTTCGTGCGCAAGCTCGGCCTCGATCGCTTCGTCCTCTATCTGCACGATTTCGGATCTCCCATCGGTGCCCGACTGGCCATCCGGGCGCCCGAGCGCATCGTGGCGCTGATCATCCAGAACGGCGACATTCCCTACGAGGACGCGCTGGGGCCGAAGTATGCGGAGATCGAGAAGACCTGGATGCTCCCGGCCGCCGAGATGCATTCGACGCTGGCTGAATCGATTCGTGAAGAGACGTTCAAGGAGGAGTTCCTGAACGCGGTCGGGCCGGACCTTTCAGATCGCATTCCTCCCGACCTCTGGAAACTGCACTGGTCGCTGATGACGCCCCAGCGGCAGGACATCGCGATCAAGCTGATCGCGGGTCTGAAGGAAAACCGCGCCTGGTTCCCCCAGCATCGCGAGTACCTTCGTGAGCACCGCCCGCCTTCGCTGATCGTCTGGGGACCACATGACCACTACATGCCGGAGAAGTCGGCCCGCGCATACCTGCGTGACCTGCCCGACGCCGAGTTGCACCTGCTCGACGGCGGCCATTGGTTGCTGGAGACCCATCTCGACGATGTGGTGGCGCTGGTGCGCGACTTCCTCGGGCGTGTCCACCCGCACGGTGCATAGCCGGCCCACGACAGCGACCGCCGGGCCACGGTCATGGGCAAGCGTACGATCCGATCAGGGCCGGCGGGTCCAGCGCTGGTTCACGAACAGCGAGCCGCCGAGGTCTTCATCGCCGAAACTGAAGACGAACCACTGGTTCGGATTCGCCTTGCCGCCGGGCGTGGTCGGCAGGAAGTCGTTGTCGTTGGCCACGTACAGCGTGTGCTTGACGACGCCGTCGACGACGATGTCCTCGCCGAAGGCCATGCCCTCGAGCTTGGCGGGAATCTGTTCGGCCGCGATGCCCGCCGCCTGCAGCTTGACCACGATGTCGAGGAACAGCGTCTTGCTCACCGCCTTGGCCAGCAAAGAGGCCTCGCCGCTCAGGGCGGACACGTCCTGCGCGCCGGTGAGGTCGATCTTGTAGATGCGCTTGACAGCCGCCTTGCTGTCGTCGCCGAGGCCCTTGCCGTCGCGCTCCAGCACCAGCAGCTCGTGATCGTTGAGCGCGAGCAGCTCGCTGCTGTTGAAGGCCTTGGCCTTGTCGGCGAGATAGTTGTCGTAGGCGTACTGCGTGATGTGCCCGGTCTCCAGGTCCACCGCGACGATGCGGTTGGCGCGGCCGCCATCGCCGCCGTCCTCGATCAGCGGGCTTTGCACGAAGCCGAACAGCTTCTTGCCGTCCGGCGAGATCGCGAGACCCTCCATGCCCTTGTTGGCCACGCGGCCGCGCGCGTTGCCGGCGATCTCTTCGGCGCTCACCGCCGACTTGTGCGCGATGGCGAGATTGGCCGGCAGCGGGATCGCGCGCAGGCGCGCGCCGCTCGCGACATCGAACTCGTACAGGTAGGGGCCATATTCGTCGGTGATGTACACCGCGCGGCCGTTGCGCGAGACGCGGATGCCCTCGGGGTCCAGCCGTGCGTCGCGCGTGTCACCGCTGCCGGTCGCCGCATCGAAGTTGTCGGAGCGCCCCGAAAAGTAGTGGCGCGATGCAGTGTTCAGTGCCGGCACAGCCGCATGGCCAGCCAACGCCGCACCGTAGTTCAGCGGCACGTGGCTATACAGCAGCGTGCTGTTCAGCAGCGTCGGCACCAGCGTGTACGGCAGGCCGGTGGATGCATCCGGCGCGGGCCGCAGATCGAGCTGCAGCGTGTGGAAGCGCGGCACGTAGCTCGTCGTGTGGTCCACGCCCGCGTTCCACGATACCGCGTTGGGGCCGCGGTCCGGCAGCGCCAGGAACACATTGCCGCCGGCCCATGCGAGGCCCGATCCGAGGCCGCCGAGCTGGTCGCCCGGCACGCCGTTCTCGAGCAGCGCGCTCTGGCCCGAGAAGTCGCGCAGCGTGCCCGCCAGCTTGCCGATGGCGATGAGCTCGACGGCGCGCGCCTGGAGGGTGAACGTGAGGCCGAAAGAAACGAAGGCGGCCAGGACGGTCTTGTTCAGTCGCATGGTGCTGTGCAGGGTCGGTGATGGCGCCGCATCGTCGCAAAGGCGCATGACCCAAGCGTGACAGCGCTCCCGCCGAGCGTGAGGTTCGCGCTCGGCGACAGCAGCACCGCTCGGAACTACGGCTTCCTCGCCGCCACCTTCCGGGCCGTCTCCTTCACCTTCTTCGGGCGGCCCGTCTTCAGGTTGGGCACGGCAGCCAGGGCCGCGAGGAAAGCCTTGTCCGCCATGGGCTGAGGGCGCTGACACCAGCGCGCAGGATCTCGCTCTTCCTGGCCGGACGCGCGAGTGTCGCTGCCCGCAGCTTCAGCGCATCCAGTTCATGCGCCCGGAATGTACTCAAGCCTGCGGTCACACGGCTGTCTTGTGCCAATGCAATTGTGCGGGCCGCTCGAACGACACCACTCAAGAGGACGACCATGCCGAAGCCACGCGCTTTGCTCGCCTGCGCGCTCGCCGCCACCCTTGCGCTGCCCGCGCTGGCCGACGATGCCCGGGGCAATTCCGCCGCCGCGCGCCGGCCCTTCACCGTGAAGATCATCGGCTTCAACGACTACCACGGGAACCTGCAGACTCCCGGCACTTTCGGCCAGAACACCGCAGTTCCCTTCGCACAGCGCCCCGCGGTGGGCGGCGCGGAATACCTGGGCGCGTACATCGCACGCATGAAGGCGGCGAACCCGCTCAACGTCGTCGTCGGCGCGGGCGACTTCGTCAGCGCTTCTCCGCTGATCTCGGCGCTCTTCTTCGACGAGCCGGCGGTGGAGACGCTCAACCGCATCGGCGTGGAATTCACGTCCGTCGGCAACCATGAGTTCGACCATGGCGCGGCCGAGCTGCTGCGGCTGCAGAACGGCGGCTGCAAGATCACCAACGGCGTGCAGGATCCCAACAGCTGCCAGGGTGCGCTGGTGGGCACGCCGGTGCCGTTCGAGGGGGCGCGCTTCAAGTGGCTGTCGGCCAATGTGGTCTCCACGGCCTCGGGCAAGCCGCTGCTGCCTGCGTATGGCGTGAAGGCCTTCAAGGGCGTGCGAATCGCGTTCATCGGCATGACGCTGAAGGGCACGCCGCAAATCGTCACCCCCATCGGCGTGGCCGGTCTTGGCTTCCTCGATGAGGCCGACACGGTGAACGCGCTGATCCCGAAACTCAGGCAGCAGGGCATCGAGGCCATCGTTGTGCTGGTGCACCAGGGCGGTTTCCAGTCGGCGGGACTGTCGGACATCAACGGCTGCGATGGCGATCTCGCCACCTCCGACATCGCGAAGATCGTCTCGCGCCTGGACAACGCGGTGGACCTGGTGATCAGCGGCCACACGCACGCGGCCTACAACTGCTCGGCCGGCACGGTGGACGCGAAGAGCGTCAATGGCATCGTCACGCAGACGCCGCGCCCCACCGGCCTGCCCAATGCAGCAGGCCGCCTGGTACCGGTGACCAGCGCGAGCGCCTTCGGCCGCGTGCTCACCGACATCGACGTGACGCTCGATCCGCTCACGCGCCGCATGACGGCCGTGCATGCGACCAACCGGCTGGTCGACCGCACCGATCCGGAGATCGACCAGACCATCGCCGCGAACCCGACGATCAAGAACATCGTCACCGCCTACAACGGCCTGGTGTCGCCGATCGCCAACCGCGTGATCGGCTCCATCACGGCGACGCTGGCCAACAGTGCCGATGCCTCCGGCAACATGCCCGCCGCCGAGCTGATCGCCGATTCGCAACTCGCCTCCACCGCGCCGGCGAATTTCGGCACCGCGCAGATCGCGTTCATGAACCCGGGCGGCGTGCGTGCGAGCTTCACCTTCGCGAGCAGCGCAGCCGGTGAAGGCGATGGCAACGTGACCTACGGCGAGGCCTTCACGGTGCAGCCCTTCGGCAACAGCCTCGTCACGCTGACGCTCGGTGCGCAAGATGTGAAGAACGTGCTCGAGCAGCAATTCGCCGGCTGCCGCGGGCAGACGCAAACGCGCATGCTGATTCCCGCGGCGGGCTTGAAGTACACCTGGGACTCGACCAAGGGCTGCGACGCGCGCATCAGCGACGTGCGCCTGGTCAATGCCAACGGCGCCGTGGTGGAGCAGATCGTCGACGGCGTGGGCGCGGTGGTGTCGCCGGCCCGGACCTATCGCGTGACGGTGAACAACTTCCTGTCCACCGGCGGCGACGGCTTCACCAGCTTCAACAACGGCAGCAACCGGCTCGGCGGCGCGCAGGACATCGACGCGCTCACCGCCTACCTCGCCGGCTTCAAACTGCCGGATCACGCACCCTACGACCCGGCGGCGGCGCAGCTGCAGAAGCCGCGCATCACGCGCCTGCCATGAGGGTCCTGCTGACGGCGGTGCTGGCGGCCGCATCGCTCGGTGCAGCCGCCGACGAGCACGCAACGCGGCCGCCCGAGCGCAAGGCGCTGGTGCAACGCGCCGAGGCTGCGCTCTCGCGCGCCGATGCGGACGCCGCGCTGAGCGACTTCGAGCGTGCAGCCAATCAGGAGCACGCCCTCGACATCGAGCTCGGCATCGTCCGCAGCCGCATGCAGCAGGGCGAGTACCGGCGCGCGCTGGCATTCGCGGCGCACGCCGCCGGCGGGCACGCCGACGAACCCGAAGGCGCGGCGTTCTATGCCGCGCTGCTGCGCGTGGGCGGCCAGCCGGAGCAGGCCCGGCGCGTGCTCCGGGAGGCAGCGCTGCCGGAGGATGCGGGCATCGAACGCTTCGCCCCTGCAGCCAGCGGCGACGTCCCGCCGGCCGGCACCCGCTTGCTCGCGAGCGGCCTGCTGCTCGACGCCCGCCGCGCGCTGGTCCCCTCTGCAGCGCTCGGCGACAGAGAGACGGTATGGCTGCGCGACGGTCTTGGGCACAGCGCGCGCGCCGATCGCGAGCGCCGCGCCGGCCCGATCGCGCTGCTGCATCTGCAGCAGCGGCTCGGCGACGCGTCGCCCACGCTGGCGCCGCGCGACGCCTTTCCCGGCTCGCCCGCGCATGCGCTCGCCTACGCGGGAGATGCCGCGCCTTCATGGCCCACGCTGCACGGCGGCTTCCTCGGCATGGCACAGCTCGGCATCGAGATGCCCGGCGCATCCCGCGGCGGCCCGGTCTTCGATGCACAGGGCCGCGTGATCGGCCTGTCCGTGCGCGGCGACGATGGCCGCGATTGGCTGCTGCCGGCATCGCTGCTGCGCCAGTTCTTCGTGGAGCCGGCGACCATCGCGCCCCGCATGCCGCTGGACGAACTCTACGAGCAAGCCCTTCGCGTGACACTGCAGGTTCTAGGCTCGTAGGCGGTGGCCAGCATCCACATCCAGTGCGCAACGCGCGCCGCGGTGCGCGCGCGTCATGGACCCGTCATGGGCGCCACGCACCATCCGCGGTTTTGACTGCAGTCCGCACCATGCGTCGCACCGCCCTCGCTTTCGCCTTGCCGCGGTGGGCCGCGTGGTCGATGCAGTCGATGCCAAGGCCGATGTCGTGCCGGGTGCCTACGTGATCGACGTGCAGCTGGCCGATGGGCGCGCCTTCCTCGCACGTGTCGTGGTGGCGGCGCAGCGCACGCGCTTCGTCGATCTCGACGACAGCCGGGCCGTGCCGCCGGACAACGACGAAGACCACTGACCTCTACTGCAAGGATTCCATGAGCAAGCTTTCCCTCCCCCGCCGCCGTCTGCTGATCGCGTCCGCCGCGGGCGCCGCCTCCGGCCTCACCGGCATCCTTTCGCACGCGCAGGCGCCGGCCGCGGTCACGTCGGACCGCGCACGCCCGCAGTTCCCCTCGGGCGTGCAAAGCGGCGATGTGCTGGCCGACCGCGGCGTGGTCTGGGCCCGCAGCGACCGCGCCGCACGCATGTGGGTGGAATGGTCCACGACCGCCGCCTTCACGAACCCGCGCAGGCTGCGCGGCCCGTATGCGCAGGAGTCCACCGACTTCACCGCGAGGATCGACCTCGCCGGCCTGCCCGCCGGTCAGGACGTCTTCTACCGTGTGACGTGGGAAGACCTCGCCGGCGGCGGCGCGAGCGAGCCGATGGCGGGCCATTTCCGCACCGCGCCGCGCGAGGCGCGCAACGTGCGCTTCCTGTGGTCCGGCGACACGGCCGGCCAGGGCTGGGGCATCAACGAGAGCTTCGGCGGCATGAAGATCTACGAGGCGATGCGCAAGCTGAACCCTGACTTCTTCATCCACTGCGGCGACAACATCTATGCCGACGGCCCCATCCTGCCCGAGGTGAAGCTCGCCGACGGCAGCGTGTGGCACAACGTGTGCACCGAGGAGAAGAGCAAGGTCGCCGAGACGCTGAAGGAATTCCGCGGCGCCTACCGCTACAACATGCTCGATGCGAACGTGCGCCGCTTCAACGCCGAGGTGATGCAGGTGTGGCAGTGGGACGATCACGAGGTGACGAACAACTGGTCGACGAGCAAGGACCTGAGCGGCGACCCGCGCTACAGCGACAAGAACGTGCCCCTGCTGGTCGCCCGCGGCGCACGCGCCTTCCTCGAGAACGCGCCCATGCGTTGGCACGCGCAGGAAGAAGAGGAGCGCGTCTACCGCAAGATTGCGTACGGTCCGTTGCTCGACGTGTTCGTCATCGACATGCGCAGCTATCGCGGACCGAACACCCACAACCGCCAGGAAGCGATCAACGACGAATCGCAGTACCTCGGCGCCGCGCAGCTCGAATGGCTCAAGCGCGAGCTCAAGGCCTCGAAGGCGGTGTGGAAGGTGATCGCCTCCGACATGCCGATCGGCCTGCAGGTCGCCGACGGCAAGGATGCGCAAGGCCGCGCGAAGTTCGAGGCGGTGGCCAACGGCGACGGCCCCGCGATCGGCCGCGAGCTGGAGATTGCGCAGCTGCTGTCGTTCATCAAGCGCCAGCGGGTGCGCAACACCGTGTGGCTCACCGCCGACGTGCACTACACCGCCGCGCACTACTACGATCCGCACAAGGCGCAGTTCCAGGATTTCGAGCCGTTCTGGGAATTCGTCTCCGGTCCGCTGCACGCCGGCACGTTCGGCCCGAACGACCTGGACAACACCTTCGGCATCGAGGTCAAGTACGCCAAGGCGCCCGCGAATGGCCAGGTCAATCTGCCGCCGACGGCCGGCATGCAATTCTTCGGCGACGTGCAAATCGATGCGAAGACGCACGCGATGACCGTGCACCTGCGCGACATCATCGGCGGCTCGCTGTGGAGCACGACACTGGCGGCGCGGACTTGATCAGCGGCCCTCGATGACCACCTGGGTGCTGCTCAGGGGGCTGACCCGCGAAGCGGGCCATCGGGGCTTCGACTGGGGACCGCCGTCTCCCCGGCCTAGATGGACACCTGGATCACGCATCCGTCGATGCGGGCCCGGATCACGGCGGATGGGAGCGCGCGAACCATAACGTCAACGCATCACGCTTGATGCGGCTCATCACTGCTGCCGGGACGCGCCCCCGAGCGCTTGCTCCTCTCCGGAGGCTTCGATCATGTTGGGATGTCCGGCCGGGTGCAGGCGCGGCTCGAGGGCCTGGTGGATGACCGTGCCGATCGCCGCGCCGACGAACTGAGCCACGACGAAGCCGGGTGCGCTTCCCGGCGCAATGCCGGCGAAGCTGTCGCTGAACAGCCGGCCGAACACCGCCGCCGGGTTCGCGAACGAAGTCGAGGCGGTGAACCAGTACGCGGCCCCGATGTACGCGGCGACCATCGCAGCGGCCCGACCAGCCGGCGCGCGCAGGATCACGAGAAGCAGGCCGGCCGTCGCCACCGCTTCGGCGATCCATTGGCCCATCCCGGCACGCACCTTCGTCGAGAACTGCAGGATCGACAGGTCGAACATCGCATGCGCGAGCCAGGCGCCGAGCATCGCGCCGACCAGTTGGGCGGCGATGTACGGCACGAGCGAGGACTTCTGCAGTTCCCCGCGATACGCCATCACGGCACTCACCGCCGGATTGAAGTGCGCGCCGCTGATCGGCCCGAACACCTCGATCAGGATGTACAGGCCGCCGACGGTCGCCAATGTGTTGGCGAGCAGCGCGATCGCGACGTTTCCGCCGGCCAAGCGCTGGGCCATGATCCCCGAGCCGATCACGGTGGTCAGCAGCAGCATCGTGCCGAGCGCCTCGGCGCCGAGCTTGCGGGGCAGATCCATCGTCAGCTCTTCGAGATCTCG